>DATFNZ010000132.1:0-26952 GCA_035266085.1 Thermoanaerobaculia bacterium | reverse complement strand
CGGAGGCCTCCCGCGTCGGGGCGTCTCCGAGGCGGAGGAATCGCTCGCTTTGCTAATCCCTTCAACCGTCACGTCGTTCCGCCGTCCAGGCTCTCGGTGCAGCGCAAACCCGGAACGAACTTCGGGCACGTCGTACTAGTGGTCCGTCAGCACAGTTTTGAGGGGTGAGTTTCTGGGAGCGCCGGCGTCCCGCCGGCCTACTAACTTGAGGATGTCGAAGAGGAATGCCTGCGGATCAGGCCGCTTCATAGAGGATCTTGCGCGACCGCTCGATAGACCGCCAGAGATAAGGGTTCTCGATCGGCTCGCGTTCCAGAAGGTCGATTCGCCTCCCGAACAGATTCTCGAGATCCTTCAGGAAGTCGAGGTCGCTCGTCTCCGGATCAAAGTCGTCACCGGTGGCGGAGCCGAAGAGGTCCAGTCGCTCGACCCGATGCTTGAGGCAGAGGCTATGGAGTTTTCCGAGCCTCTCCTGGATTTCGCGGTTCATTCCGTAACCTCCATACCTAGGATAACCGATCCCTCCCTACTCCTCCGGCCGCAACCCCACCAGCTCCATCAGCTTCAGAGCATTGACCGTCGTGGCCACCCCGGGCCGCATCTGGTAGTCGAAGGTCATGGGCGGATCTTCGCCGGGATGCAGCGTCTCGCGGAAATGGACGGGGACGATGACGGGCTGGAGCTCCGGGACCTCGGCTAGCTGGAGGTCGTGGGTGGAGACGGCTCCGATGGCTTTCCGCTTCAGGAGGTGGAGCACGACCCTCCGCACCGCCACCTGCCGCTCGTAGCTGTTGGTGCCGCGCAGCACTTCGTCCAGGAGATAGAGGACGGTGCGCCCCTCGGCGTGGGCCCGGTCGGCCTCCTTGACGATCTTCTGGATGCGCTTCAGCTCGGCCATGAAGAAGGAGATCCCCTCGGCCAGGGAGTCCTCCACCAGGATGCTCGTCGCCAGAGTGATCGGAGGCATGCGCAGCGAGGCCGCGCTGACCGGCGCTCCCATCTGCGCGAGCACCGCGTTGACCCCGATCGAGCGCAAGAGGGTGCTCTTTCCCGACATGTTGGAGCCCGTGACCAGCAGGACCGTTCCCGGCGGGCCGACCTCGACGTCGTTCGTGACCCGGTGCGCGTCGGAGATCAGCGGGTGGCCCAGCTCGCGCGCCGCATACCGGTCCTCTCCCCCGGCCACGACGGGAAAAGCCCAGTCGGGCTGGTCGAACCGCAGGCCCGCCAGCGCGGCGAGCGCTTCGAACCTTCCCAGTGCCACAAGCCATGTCCGCGCCCGGGGTCCGGCGTCCCGCTGCCACTTCTCCAGGAGAAGGAGGATGTGAAAGTCCCAGAGCAGGATTCCCTGGAGCAGCAGATGAAGGTAGGAGGAGTGGCGGGCGTCCGACAGCTCCACCCGCCGGTGGAGGAGGCGCATCCAGGCATAGGCGGGGCGGCCCGACTGGGTGAGGTCCTCACCCGTCAGCCTCTGCAACTCGGCGGCCTTGTAGGTCCGTCCGGCGATCGTCTCCAAACCCGCGGCATAGAGCTGAAAATCCTCCTCGCGAGCCTCGGCGCGATCGAAGGTGCCGAAGGTCCGTTCGGCAAGGAGGTAGCCCAGCGAGATGTTGACCGTCAGGAAAAGAAGGAAGACGCTCCACGGTAAAGGAGTGAAAATGGCGCCGAGGAGCGCCGCGGGGGTCAGGACGGCCAGGAGGCGGAACAGCCAGATCAGCGCCGGACGCCGGAGCAGCCAGGGCTCGCCTTCGGCCCAACGCAGGAAGGGCTCGATGTCGAGCCGCCCTCCTTCCATGGGCCGGGCGCTCACCTCGAGTTGCTGGCGCAGGTCGATCTCGGGCGCCAGCTCCGCGACCGCTTCCTGCCGCCGGACGATCTCCTCGGGGGGCGCGGGATGGAGCAGCCAGCTCGAAAAAGCCGCCTTGCCCGGAGGCGTATGGACCGTTCCCAGCAGATGGGCCACAGAGGCGCGTCCGAAGAGGTTCAAGTCGCGGGCGATCGGCCGCTCCGAGTCGTCCGGGTCCGGCAGGGATGGGAGAGGCAGGTTGGACCAGTCCCGAGCCAGACGCAGCAGCGCCTCCTCGTTGATCTTCTTGAGCTCGCCCTGCCGCCGCTGCCGCTGCACGACCCGCTCATGCCAGGGCAGGACGGCCAGGAAAGCGATCAGCCAGAACCCCGCCCCGGCCCACCACTCCCACCCCGGGCGTCCCCCCCGGACCAGGATCACGGCCAGGCAGACCACGAACGCCAGGAAGAGGACGCCGCGGAAGATGGAGAAGCGGACGGAGAGCTGCTTAAGGCGGGCCTCCTCGGCGGCGAAGGCGTCGCGGCGCTGGCGGTAGGTCTCGGCGGGGGCGTTCATGCGGGGAGTATGGGAGAAGCGGGTCTTCCCAACACTCTCTCAGCTTTGAGGAAGCGGTCCGGGAACTTCTTCAGGTGAAGCCGGACGAGCCCCTGGGCTAGAAACGGTGGCAGGAGCAGTCGGAGCGAGAGGTGTAACTTGGGTCGCCCGTTGTGGAAGGCCAATGCGCGTAAAGCAAGTACCGAAGGACTGTGCCAAGTGTTCACGGTAGGGCGGATTCATCCGCAGTCGTGGCCACTGCTCCGCTACACAAGCATCCACAAAGCTTCTTGGGATCTGAAAAAGACGATTGAAGTCCACCATCCGCAATCCCATGGGAAATTCCGAGAGATCGGAGGCGGCGAGCAAGCAGTATCGGGGCATTTTCCCGCTCTCGATCTCGGCCTTATTGCTTGGCTTCACACCAGTTACTTCCGGACTCTTGGCGGCTTGATCAAACTCCCAGTGAGGGCACAGCAACACAAAGTCAATTTTCTTCTTGGTGTGTGTCAGGTCGAGGTCACAGCTAGCGGTCAAAACAAGCACATCGGCTTTTACGAGCGACAAGGTAGGTTCTGGTGTGTCTATCCTGGGCCAGACGTAAGCGGTCGGGCACAGATATTCAAATCCAAAGAGAATGTCTCCTTGCTGGAGTGTGAGGTCGCGCTTGGCGACGATGTGGTACCACGAGTTGTCTAGATCTGACATTCTGCAAATCTGGGCCGGTCCCAAATTCTAACCTATTCCTCGGCCTCTGCGCCGAAAAGGTAGAACGGGGAATCTACCCTTTCCACAATACGGGCCGGGAATGTCCGCAGAACCGTCAGCGGGAGCGTGATGTTGTCCTCAAGCTGGCCGTGGTCGGAGAGCAGTCTCTCTTGCTCTTTCTCTAACGCCGCAAGCCGCTCTCGGAGGGCATCGATTTGCCGCTGGATATCGTAGGCATACGACAACAGAGACCGATGGCGCTCAGCCCAAAGCCAACTTGCTGTTATCGCCGGGTCGTCTTCCTCCCGACGTGCAACGCTCTGAGGGTGGTAAGACATCGAGCTTTCGAGCCCGAGGTAGACAGGAGGGTTACCTTGCTGGAAGCTGATCATGGCTTAGCTCCTCTTGGAAGATGGACCGAGCTTGATCCGTAATGGAAGCTTCGAAGGTGTCCTCTATGACTTTGTGAGCATTGTCTATCCACGCGACCAAGGGGTCATCAAGCCCAAGATCCTGTGGATTAAGAGCTGTGAAGCGGAGATCTAGGATAAATGCTGTGTCCTCACCAAGCGGAGTCGAGCCGGCTTCAAGCCGCACCACTCCCCCTTGGGCGATATGTGGAATATCAAGGGTCAGGGACCATCCGATCAACGTCTCGGGAAGGTTCTTCGGAACCGTCGGGATTGCCTGGAGATAGTGCTCTAGAATTGCCTCGTCCTTGGGGACGGGAATTCGGTTGATGTAGCGCAGTGCGCAGCCAGATACCCCCTTCGGCGATGCGACGGCCCTGTACTTCTCAATCACCGTCACCAGCATCGACCGGAACCGCTCCCATCCGGGGTATGGCCGAAGGTGGTTGAGGACCAATGCATCCTTGCTGACTTGAACGAGCGCTGTCCTCTCTCTGTTGAAGAAGCGTAAACGGCGCGTCGTTTGCCTCTGCACCTGCGGAAGGTCGGCTCGCCATTGAATCTCAAGCTGTTCATCCTGCTCCCGCTCCGGGAAGTCTTCCTGCACCTGGGCGTACAAGAGACCGGGAACGGTCCAGTCCCACGTGCGACCGGGGTCAAAGCGAATCTCGCAAAGCGCCTCAACCAGCGGAGGCATAGCGTAAATGCGGCGAGTCACCATGGCGTTAACCGTATGTCCCAGTCTAGCACCGCACATCTCACCCTGAACCATTGCTTGCTCAAATCGCGCCAGCTTTCTGCTCTCTCGGAAGCCTAGGCGCCACAGGCGACAAGAAGCCCTCTATGTTCTTTAGTTTCAGACCGTTCAGTTGGTTCACGCGCGCGGCTTCCATACGATAAATGCTACTCGTCTATGCTCTAAGTGCCGTTCAAGGGCGCCAAGTGGACACGGCGTGTCAGTCTGGCCCCGAGCAACCGCTCGAGCGCTTTCCTAACGGATCTCAGACCTCGCCATCTTGAAGCCCTGGCTCGCCAGGACAGGCTTCAGGGCCGGAGGGAAGCGGAAACTCTTCCAGGAAGAGCTCCGTAGCCTCCCTCAAGTTGGCAATCGCTTCATCCAAAGAGGATCCCTGGCTGACCGTACCGACCTCGGGGCACTCGGCCACGTAGAGATCCTCTTCCCGGTGCAGAATCGCGGTGAACGTCTTATCCACCTGAAGCCCACCCCTACTCCACCGTCACACTCTTCGCCAGATTCCGAGGCTGGTCCACGTCCGCCCCGCGCCGCACTCCGATGAAGTAGGCGAGGAGCTGGAGGGGGATGACGTTGACGATGGGCTGGAGGCGCGGCGAGATCGAGGGGACCTCGATCACGTCGTCCGCGATGCCGCCGAGCTCCTCCGGGTCGCGGTCGGTCAGGGCGATGACGATGCCGTCCCTCGCGTTGACCTCCTGCATGTTGCTCTTGGTCTTCTCGGAGAGCTGATCGCCCGTCGCGATCGCCACCACGGGCATCTTCTCGTCGATCAGGGCGATCGGCCCGTGCTTCATCTCGCCGGCGGGGTAGCCCTCGGCGTGGATGTAGGAGATCTCCTTGAGCTTCAAAGCCCCTTCGAGGGCGATCGGATAGTTGATCCCCCGGCCCAGGTAGAGGAAGTTCTGCGCCCGGTGGTACTTCCGGGCCAGATCGTCCATGTGCTGCTCCTGCTGGCGGATGACCTCGTCGACCGCCTGCGGCAGGCGCGTCAGCTCGTCCAGATAGTGCTGCTCCACCTTGCCGAAGCGGCACTCGCGCAGGTAGAGGGCGAGGAGGTAGAGGGCCACGAGCTGCGTGGTGAACGCCTTGGTCGAGGCGACGCCGATCTCGGGTCCGGCGTGGGTGTAGATCACCCCTTCGCTGATGCGCGTCGCCTGGCTGCCGATGACGTTGCAGACGGAGAACAGACGCGCTCCGCGCTCGCGGGCGGCCTCCATGGCCGACAGGGTGTCCGCCGTCTCGCCCGACTGCGAGATGCCCACGGCCAGCACGCGGTCGGAGACGATCGGGTCGCGGTAGCGGTACTCGGAGCCGTAGTCGACCTCGACCGGGATGCGGGCGATGTCCTCGATCAGGAACTTGCCCACCAGCGCCGAGTGCCAGGAGGTGCCGCAGGCCAGCAGGTGCAGGCGCTCGACCTTCTGGACCTCTTCGCGGGTCAGCTTGATGGTGTCGAGGAGGATCTCGGCCCGCTCGAAGTCCACCCGCCCGCCGAAGGTCTCCTGCACGGCCTGGGGCTGCTCGTGGATCTCCTTGAGCATGAAGTGCTTGAAGCCGCCCTTCTCCGCCTGGATCGGGTCCCAGTTGAGGCGGTGGACGGCCCGCTCGACGGGCTTGCCCGTGCGGTCCCAGATCTCGACGCCCGCCGGGGTGAGCCGCGCCAGGTCGCCGTTCTCGATGAAGATCACGTCCTTGGTGTAGACCAGCAGGGCCGCCGGGTCGGAGGCGAGGAACTGCTCGCCCTCGCAGAGGCCGATCACCAGCGGCGGCCCCTGGCGGGCGGCCACGATCTCCTGGCCCTCGGTCTCGGTGGTCACCACGGCGAAGGCGTACATGCCCTCGAGCTCCTTGACGGCGCGGGCGACGGCCGCGCGCAGGTCGCCGTCGAGGTAGGAGGAGATCAGGTTGGCCACCACCTCGGTGTCGGTGTCCGAGGTGAAGGTCCAGCCCTCGGCGATCAGCCGCTTCTTGAGCGGCAGGAAGTTCTCGATGATGCCGTTGTGGATCAGCGCCAGGCGGCGGCGCGAGTCCACCATGGGATGGGCGTTGCGCTCGCTCGGCGGACCGTGGGTGGCCCAGCGGGTGTGGCCGAGCCCGTAGCGGCCGGAGAGGGGCTGCTTCTCCAGCTTCTCCTTAAGGCGGTCGAGCTTGCCCTCGGCCTTGGCGGTGAGGAGCTGGCCGTCCTCGACGGCCACCACGCCGGCCGAGTCATAGCCCCGGTACTCCAGGCGGCGCAGCCCGTCCATCAGGAGGGGAACGACGTCGCGTTGCCCCACGTAGCCCACGATTCCGCACATGATCAGGTTTCCTCTTTCTTAGGGTCCTTCTGGGCCGGCGGCCTGCGGCGGAGACCGCCGGCCCACCCTTCCAGGTTCTTCTGCCGCACCCGGCCCACCGCCAGCGCCCCCTCGGGGACGTTCTTGGTGATGATCGAGCCCGCGGCCGTCGAGGCGCCCGCACCCACCTTTACGGGCGCCACCAGCATGGTGTCGCTGCCGATGAAGGCGCCGGCGCCGATCTCGGTCGCGCTCTTGCGCACGCCGTCGTAGTTGCAGGTGACGACGCCGGCGCCGAGGTTGGCCCCCTCGCCCACGGTGGCATCGCCCACGTAGGCGAGATGCCCCACCTTGGCGCCCTCGCCGAGCTCCGAATTCTTGATCTCGACGAAGTTGCCCACCCGGGCACCCTTACGCAAGCGGGATGCCGGACGCAGCCGGGCGAACGGGCCCACCCGGCAGCCGTCTCCGACTTCGGCACCCTCCAGAACACTGTAGGGCTCGATGGTTATGCCCTGGCCGACGGTGGTGTCGCGCAGCCAGGCGCCCTGGTGGATCGTGCACTCGCCGCCGACGGTGGTGCGGCCCAGGAGGGACACTCCGGGATGGATGACGGTGTCCTCGCCGACCCGCACTCCGGGCTCGATCACCGTCCGGGCGGGCTCGAGGACCGTCACGCCCGCCTTCATCAGGGCCTGGAGGTGGCGGTCGATCAGCAGCCGGTGGACGCGGGCCAGCTCGGACCGGTCGTTCACACCCAGGGCCTCGTCCGGATCGTCGAGGGCGACCAGCCGCACCGGACGGCCGTCCGCGGCGGCATTGGTGACGGCGTCGGTCAGGTAGAGCTCCCCCTGGGCGTTGTCGGTGCCCAGGCGCCGCAGGTAGTCGAAGACCGCCGGGGCGGGGAGGGCGTAGAGGCCGGCGTTGATGCGCCGCACGGCCAGCTCCTCGGGGCGTGCGTCGCGGGCCTCGACGATCCGGCTGAGCTCGCCGTTGCCGTCCACGATCACCCGGCCGAGGGAGCCCGGCTCCGCGAGGTCGGCGACGGCCATGGCGCCCCAGCCCGCCTCGGCGGCCGAGGCCAGCCGGTCGAGGGTCTCGGGCTTCACCAGCGGCACGTCGCCCGAGAGGACGAGCACCGTCGCCGCACTTCCTACCGCGATCACCGCGCTCTCCGCCTGGGCGAGGGCGTGGCCCGTGCCCTTCTGCTCCGCCTGCAGGACCCAGCCGAGATCGTCGCCGGCAAGCTCTTCGCGCACCCGCTCGGCCCCATGGCCCACGACGACCAGGATCCGCTCGCACCCGGCGGTCCGGGCGGCTTCGATCGCCCAGGCGAGGAGCGGCCGGCCGGCCGCGCGGTGGAGCACCTTGGGCAGGGCGGACTTCATGCGGGTCCCCTTGCCGGCGGCGAGGATCACGGCGACGCGGGGGGTGGGGTGGGGCATGTCAGGTTTCTCCTTGAGCGGGTGGACAAAGGACTGCAAGGACTTCAAGGTCCGCAAGGACGACAAGGAAATCAGTCTTTGCGGTCCTTGAAGTCTTTACGGTCCTTGTTCTGGCTTGCCCTCATCATCTCCAGAACCGCCTCCGCCAGCTTCTCCGAGTCGTGGCGGATCAGGGCGCCGTCGGCGGCCAGGAGGTCGACCTCGACCGTGGCGAGGCCGTGGGCCTCGAAGACGGCTCGCTCCACCGCCACCGGCTCGGATCTCGTCTCCGCGTAATGGGCCAGCAGGGCCTCGGGGATGGGGGAGGAGTTGTAGAGGACGGCGTCGATGAGCCCGGTCCCGACGTGCCGCTCCAGCGCCTGCAGGTGATCGAGGCCCATCATGCCGTCCGTCTCGCCCGGCTGGGTCATCAGGTTGAGCAGGAGGACCACCGGGGCCTTCGACTTCGCGATCGCCTGGCGGATGCCCGGGATCAGCAGGTTGGGCAGGATCGAGGTGTAGAGCGAGCCCGGGCCGAGCAGGATCAGGTCGGCTTTGTCGAGCGCCGCCACGGCCTGCGGGAAGGCCGGCGGCGCCGGCGGGTCGAGCTCCACGCCCGTCAGCTCCTCGCCCGACAGGCCCACCGCCGACTCCCCCTCGTAGACCCGGCCGGAGACGCCGCGCCCGCGCAGCCGCACGTCCGTCAGGGTCGCCGGGAAGATCTTGCCGCGCACCGACAGCACCGACTCCGCCGTCAGGATCGCCTGGTGGAAGTCCCCCGTGATCCCCGTCAGGGCCGTCAGGAAGAGGTTGCCGAAGGAGTGGCCGAGCAGGCCGCCGCCGTTCGGGAAGCGGTACTGGAAGAGGCGGGTGAGGAGATCCTCGTCGTCCGCCAGGGCGGCGATGCAGTTGCGGATGTCCCCCGGCGGCAGGACGCCGAACTCGCGCCGCAGCGCACCGGAGGAGCCGCCGTCGTCGGTGACGGTGACCACCCCCGTGATCTCGCGCAGCCGCTCGGTGCCGACGTGGTGCTTGAGACCGCGCAGCAGGGCCGACAGGCCGGTGCCGCCGCCGATCGCGACCAGGGCCTTGCCGGCCGGGCGCGCCGGGTCAGGAGAGGCCGAAGAGGGGACGGTAGTCCCGGTTCTTGCGGAGCTCGGCGAAGTCGGGGTCGTGGAAGGCATGGATGCGATTCTTCGAGTTCAGCTCGACCGCCTTGGCGAGCGCTTGCGCCGCCTCTTCGATCCGGTCCTCGGCAGCATGGATCGCCGCCACGAGGTAGGCGAAACGATCGTCCTTCTGGTCGCGCCCGCCTTTACGGCTGATCTCGAGCGCCGCCTGGTGATCGCCGCGGTTCTTCTCGTAGACCGCCTGGAGGAAGGGATCGACCTGCTCCGTCTCCCCGCCCTCTCCCGCCCGCTGGCGGCAGGCGGCGAGGAACTGGCTGGCCCGGTGGCGCAGCTCGGGCCGGTCGGCGAGCTCGACCGCCTGCTCCAGCCGCTCGGCGGCCTTCTTCCAGTCCTTGCTCTGCAAGGCGGCGAGGCCTTCGGTGAGGGCGTCGAGGGCCGGATCGCCGGACGTGGACGGGTTTTGAGACCGCGGCTGGGGCTGGGACTTGGGTTGGGCCTTGGCCATGGCTCCTCTCGTGCGTCTTCGTTTACCGTTTCTTCAGCTCGATCAGGATCTGCTTGGCGACCGACTTCAGCGTGTCGAAGACCCCGACTCCCGTGGTCGCCACCGCTTCGAAGGTCGGCTCCCGCTTGTAGTTGAGCGTCCGGTACATCTCGTCGACGGGCATCACGTTCCCCAGATCCCGCTTGTTGAACTGCAGGGCATAAGGAACGCTCGCCAGGTCGAAGCCGTGCTCTTTCAGGTTCTGCTCCAGGTTGCGGATCGACTCGATGTTGGCCTCCATCCGCTCCTGCTGGCTGTCGGCGACGAAGATGACGCCGTCGACGCCCTTCAGGATCAGCTTGCGGCTGGCGTCATAGAACACCTGGCCGGGCACGGTGTAGAGGTGGAACCGGGTGGTGAAGCCGCGGATGCTCCCGAGGTCGAGGGGCAGGAAGTCGAAGAACAGCGTCCGGTCGGCCTCGGTGGCCAGGGAGATCATCTTCCCCTTCGATTCGGGCGCGGTCTTGTTGTAGATGTACTGCAGATTGGTCGTCTTGCCACACAGGCCGGGGCCGTAGTAGACGATCTTGCAGTTGATCTCCTTGCTGGCGTAATTGATGAAAGTCATCTTCGAGGTCTCGGGGTATCTCGCTCGGGTATCTCGGTATCTCGGATGTCTCGCTCCGTCACCGGGCGTCCGGGCTCGTCTGCCGGGGCGGCTCCTCGGCTACTCGCCGAAGAGCGCGTCGATGTCGTCGTCGGTGATTTCGGAAAAGGGGCTCGCGTGGGCAGGTCCCTGGGCTCCTTTTTCGCCCTTCTGCAGCATGACCTCGAAGATCTTCTCGAGCTCGACGTTCGCTCGTTTGACCCGCAGGCGGACCAGGCCGAGAGAGGACCGGTCGTCGAAGATGACCACCAGGATGGCTCGCTTGGCGACGATGGAGATGTGGATGTGGTCCTGCTGCCCCTCGTGGAACAGCACGGAGAACTCCCGCTCGCCAATCAGCTTCGCCAGCCCGTCGGTCGCCGCCACGTTGCCCGCCGTCAGCGAGGCGAGCGAGGTGGTGTCGAACTGCTCGACCTCCCCCGCGGAGGCGATCTGCTGGCCGTTCTTGTCGATCAGGAAGACGGCCTTGGCATTGGCCTCCTGCCGCAAACGGCGCAGGGCCTCTTCAAGGTGCCTGAACTCCTCCTCGTAAAGCACGAAGTCGGCTGCGCACATGTCTACCCTTTCCGGACCGCGCGAAGATACAACATCGCGGGCTGGGCCGTCAAAGCTCTGATTTCACGTCAGTTGTCAGGGCGGTTGTCTGCAAGTTGTCTCTACAAGAGCTCCGCCGTCAGCGGAACAGCCGCCATCCCTGGAGAATATCGGCCTCGGCGAGTACCAGCTCCTGCCCGTCTTCACGGAACCGGAGCGGCACCGGCGTACATCCCTGGCCGTTGGAGTTCGTCTCCGACAGCCGGAAGGCCTTGTCGCACTTGTTGCACACCAGCCACTCCCCCTCGTGCCGGAACCCTCGCTTCCCCTTGGCGCAGGTCTCGTTGGCGTCGAAGGCGACCTGCACGTGACCCGCGCTGTCGCGGCCGACGAAGAACCGCACCTCCTGGTTGCCGGAGTTGAGGAATTGGAAGAAGCGGACGTCCTGGGCCTTCAGATCCGCCAGGGCGACCCTGACCTGGCCGTCCCGTCCCGGAGACACCTTCTCGAACCCTCCGGGGTTCAGGCGGCCCTCCAGGGCCATCTCGGCCCCCCAGAACATGCCGAGGACCAGCAGGACGATGAGGAACCCATGAACTGGTTTGAAGCGACGCATCGTGCCGTATTGTGGACCAACCCCCCCGGTACGGCAAGTCCGGCCCTGGAAACCGGCCCTAGAACAGCGTATAGATGAACGGCGCCGTCGCCTGGCTGGTGACGACCAGCAGCACCACGAGCCCGAGGATGAGCACCAGGGGCACGATCCAGTAGACCTTGTTCTGGCGGGCGAACTGGACGATCTCTCCCAGGAACGAGCCGAAGTAGCGAAGTCTGCGCATAAGGCCTCTATTCTAGCAGTCCCGCCGGGGACGGTCAGTCGAGCTGGAACTCCTGCCGCCAGTCCCCCTTCTCCTCGAGTTGCGGCTGCGCCGTCTTGTCGAGCAGGAAGGGGCCGAGCACCAGGTAGTCCATCTCGGTGCGCATGAAGCACCGGTAGGCGTCTTCCGGCGTGCAGACGATCGGCTCGCCGCGCACGTTGAAGCTGGTGTTGACGATCACCCCGTAGCCCGTGAGCTTCTCGAACTCCGAGAGGATCGCGTGGTAGCGGGGGCTCTCCTCGCCCACGGTCTGGATGCGGGCCGAGTAGTCGACGTGGGTGATGGCGGGGATGTCCGAGCGCGGCCGGTTCACCCACTCGGTCAGCGGCAGGCCGTTCTCGTCCCCCCGCTTCGGCACCCGCCGGCGCTCGACCACGTCGGCCACCAGCAGCATGTAGGGCGACGGCCGGTCGAGCTCGAAGTAGTCCGCCGCCCGCTCCTCCAGCACGCTGGGGGCGAACGGCCGGAAGCTCTCCCGGTACTTGATCTTCAGGTTCATCACCGACTGCATCCTGGGCGACCGCGCGTCGCCGACGATCGAGCGGCCGCCCAGGGCCCGCGGACCGAACTCCATCCGCCCCTGGCACAGGCC
Source organism: Thermoanaerobaculia bacterium (assembly GCA_035266085.1). Taxonomy (GTDB): domain Bacteria; phylum Acidobacteriota; class Thermoanaerobaculia; order Multivoradales; family UBA5704; genus DATARR01. Next base: position 14,751 of record DATFNZ010000132.1, on the reverse strand, counting down.
GACGACGTTCTCGCCGGCGATCAGCCCGGCGATCCGCCGCGCCCAGTCGGCCTCCGCCAGCTCCTCGTGGGGGAGCCCGTGGAAGTCCAGGTACTCCTTGATCTGGTCGCGCGTGAACTCCGGCCCCAGCAGGGCGCCGCGCATGGCGTCCCGCGGCCGGCCGCCTGACACCGTCACCGTCCGCGGCTTGTCCATGGCGTTGTGCCAGACGGCGAGGGGCGCGCCGAGGGCGCCGCCGGCGTCGCCGGCCGCGGGCTGGATCCAGATGTCGTCGAAGATCCCTTCGCGCAGCAGCACGCCGTTGGCGACGCAGTTCAGGGCCACGCCGCCGGCCATGCAGAGGTTGCGCTTGCCGGTGATCTCCCGGGCGTGGCGGGCCAGCTTGAGGACGATCTCCTCCGTGACCTCCTGGATCGACCGCGCGAGGTCCATCTCCCGCTTCGAGATCGGCGACTCCGGCGGCCGCGCCGGCCCGCCGAACAGCGCCGCGAACTTGTCCGACGTCATCTCGAGGCCGTCGAGATAGCCGAAGTAGTCCATGTTCATGCGGAACGAGCCGTCGTCGCGGACGTCCAGCAGCTCGCGCTTGATGGCGTCCGTGTACGTGCCCTCGCCGTAGGGCGCCAGGCCCATCAGCTTGTACTCGCCCGAGTTCACCCGGAAACCCGTGAAGTAGGTGAAAGCCGAGTAGAGCAGGCCCAGCGAGTGGGGGAAGGTCATCTCCCGGATCAGCCGCAGCCGGTTGCCCTCGCCGACGCCGATCGTGGTCGTGGCCCACTCGCCGACGCCGTCGAGGGTCAGCACCGCCGCCTCCTCGAAGGGCGAGGGGTAGAAGGCCGACGCCGCGTGCGACTCGTGGTGCTCGGTGAAGAAGATCTCCTTGGCGTCGCCGACGCCGCAGCGCTCCAGGGCGTCCTGGATGTGGGGCGGAATCCACAGCTTCTCGCGCAGCCACACCGGCACCGCCATGACGTAGGAGCGCAGCCCCTTCGGCACCACCGAGAGGTAGGTCTCCAGGATGCGGTGGAACTTGAGCAGCGGCTTGTCGTAGAACACGACCCCGTCCAGCTCGCCCTTGCCGACGCCCCCCTCGGCCAGGCAGTAGCGCACGGCGTTGTATGGAAACCCCTCGTCGTGCTTCTTGCGGGTGAACCGCTCCTCCTGGGCCGCGGCGACGATGCGCCCCTCGTCCACCAGGCAGGCGGCCGAGTCGTGGTAGTAGCAGGAGATGCCGAGCAGCTTCACGGCTAGAACTGCTTGCGATAGGACTCGGGGGTCTTCTCGCGCTCGGTCGGCGTCCAGTAGGTGGGCAGGCGGCGGTCGGCGCCCTTCGAGATCGCCAGCTTGCCGCGCGCCCGCAGCACGGCGCCCATGGGCAGGAAGACGAGATAGAACAGCAGCGTCATCAGCACCCAGGTGACAGCGGTGCCGACGCCATGGGCGAACCGGTCCAGCAGCCGGGTCAGGCCCTTATAGGCGCCGAGGGGCGACGCCAGCGCCAGAAGGGCGATCGAGACGGCGATCGCGGCGATCACCGCCGCCGCCACCGGCCGGTGGAACCAGAAGTAGACCAGCGCCGCCACCGCCAGGCCGATCACGCCGCCGATCAGCCCCTTGCGCCGGTTGGCCGCCGCCTCGCGGCCGCGCGCCTGCGTCTCCCCGGCGGCGCGGTCGCGCCAGCTCCAGGCGATCGCCGAGGCCTCAGCCCTGGATTGCGTCCGTGGTTCCGGCATTCTTCATCTATGGATAGGCAAGTGGTGGGACTGGCAGGCTCTCGCGGGAGCGCAGCGCGACAGGATAGTGGCTAAAGGGAGGTTCTTGCAAGTCCGCCTACAATCCTCTCCATGATCCTGCCCCCCCTGCCGCCGCCCTCCCGCTCCCTCGACCTCCCCGGCTTCAAGATCGGCCACGGCACCGACCGCGACGCCCTGACCGGCGCCACGGTCATCCTCTGTCCCGAGGGGGCGCTCGGCGCCGCGGAGGTGCGGGGCTCGGCCACCGGCACGCGGCAGTTCGACTCCCTGGTCTCCGGCCAGCACGTGGCGAGCAAGGCGCACGCCGTGGTCCTCGCCGGCGGCAGCGGCTACGGCCTCTCCGCCGCCGATCCGGTCGTCGACTGGCTGGCCAGCCGCGGCTACGGCTTCCAGACCGGGATCGCCCCCGTGCCGCTGGTCGCCACGGCCATCCTCTTCGACCTGGGCCTCGGCCGGCCGGTGGCGCCCAGCGCCGCCGTGGTCGAGGCCGCCATCGCCTCGGCGGCGGGCGGGGCGGTGCCGCTGGGGAGCGTGGGAGCGGGCACCGGCGCCACCGTGGGCAAGGCGCTCGGACCGCAGAATGGGATGAAAGGCGGCTTCGGCTTCGCGAGCCTCGCCGTGCCGGGCGGCCCCACCGTCGCCGCCGCCGTGGCCGTCAACGCCTTCGGCGACGTCCGCCGCCTGGACGGCACCCTGCTCGCCGGCTGCCGCACCGCTCCGGACTCCCGCGAGCTCGCCTCCGCCGAGCGGATCCTCGCCAACCTGCCGCCCGACACCCCGCATCCCTGGGAGGGCAACACCACCCTCGCCGTAGTGATGACCGACGCCGCCCTCACCAAGGCCGCCCTTCTCAAGGTCTGCCACATGGCCTTCGGAGGCTTCTACCGCACCCTCGCCCCCGCGCTCTCCCTCTTCGACGGCGACCTCGTCGTCGTGCTGTCGCTGGGCGACCGCCGGGCCCACGTCAACCAGGTCGGAGTGCTGGCCGAGAGGGCGGTGGCCGAGGCGATCCTGACGGCGGTCGAGGAGGCGGACGGCTTCGGGTTGCTGCCGGCGGTGCGGGACCTGGGGAGGTAGGAGCCAAGGACTGCAAAGACTGCAAAGACGTCAGGGACAGGAAATCCCGGTCTCGTTTCTGTGGCTGCTCCTTGTCTTTGCAGTCCTTGAGGTCCTTGCAGTCCTTGGTCCTTGTTTCTGCCGCGCGGGCTGGCATCTTTTCCGGTACCATCTCTAAAAGATCTCACTTTGATCCTCCTCTCATGAAGCGCACCCGCTCGCCCCGCGACCTCTGGGCGTCCTTGCTGCCCATCGTGGGCGCCGCCGTGGTGCTCGCCGTGGCCTACCGCTTCCCGGCGCTCACCGCTGCGGACGCCGCGGGGCCCATGCCGGCCTGGCTGCTGATGACCCTGCTCCTGGCCGGGGCCGCGCTGGCGTGCCACCGGCCGGCGGCGGGCATCAACACCCTCGGGCTCGCGGCGCTGGTCCTGCCGGCCGCCTACCGGCTTTCCGGAGCGGCGCCGGCCGCCGCCCTCGCGGCCTCGGTGTTCCTGTTCTCCGAGATGGCGCTCCGCGTCGTCCGGCAGATCGGGTCCTTCCAGCCGCCCGAGCGCCGGAATTTCTTCCCGCGCTCCCTGGAGGCGACCGGCCGCACGGCCCTGACGGTCCTGGGAGCGGGCTGCGCCTGGGCCTGGCTGCCGGGCGGCTGGCACCCCGTCGCCCGCCTGGCCGTGGCGGCCGGCGTCTACTTTCTGCTCTGGATCGGCCTGGAGACCGCGGACCGCAAGATCCGCCGGCCCGAGGCGCCCGTGCGTTTCGTACAGGTCCTCGTTCCCCTCTCCGTGGACGCCGGCGGCTGGATCGCCGGCGGGGCTCTCCTCCTGGTCGGCAACCGCGCCGGCTGGCCCCTCGCCGCCTTCCTCGCCGCCTGCTTCGCGGGACTGGCCATCGAGACGACCCGCCACGGCCTCCTCCGCGAGAAGGCCCAGAACCGCGCCCGCGACCTCGAGACCCTGCGCCGCGCCGGCCAGCGGATGAGCACCCCGGCGGAGGAGATGACGGCCATCGCGGACCGCATCCGCATCGAGTGCTCGCGGGTGATCCCGAAGCTCTTCTGGTTCCAGTTCGAGGCCCTGGCGCCCGGCAGCGAGTTCAAGAGCTGGTGGTGGGGCCCGCAGTCCGAGGTCCTGGAAGAGGGCGTCCCCGAGCCGGACCGCTACGCGCCTGCCCTGCCCGGCTTCCACCGCCGCACCCCCTGGCAGATCCTCGAGCGCCAGCTCCGCTCGCGGCCGGACGGCACCGTCCTCGGCCGCATCCGCCTCTGGTGCGACCCGCGCCGCGTCGAGCCCCGGCAGGTCGAGCTGCTCGACCGTCTCCTGCCGCAGATGACCGGCTCCGTCCAGCGCCTCCTCCTCGACCGCGAGGCCAAGGAGGACCCGTTGACCGGCGTCGCCATGCGGCGGGTCCTCGAGAAGCGCCTCCACGACGCCCACCAGCGCTGCTGCGAAACGGGGGGATCGATGGCCGTGATCCTCTGCGACCTCGACCACTTCAAGCGGATCAACGACACCTACGGCCACCCCGTCGGCGATGCCGCCCTGATCGCCGTGGCCGGGGTGCTCAAGGGCCTGCGCCGCACCGAGGACCTCTGCTGCCGCTACGGCGGCGAGGAGTTCGTCCTCCTGCTGGAGGCCACCAAAGGAGAGGAAGCCCTGGTGATCGCCGAGCGCCTCCGCAAGGCCGTCGAGGACCTCGACTTCCAGGTCGAAGAGCAGCGAGTCCTCCTCACCCTGAGCGCCGGCGTCGCCTCCTTCCCCGAGCTCTACATCAAGACCGCCGCCGAGCTGATCCTTTTCGCGGACGAGGCCCTCTACGAAGCCAAGCGCCGCGGGCGCAACCGCTGCCTCCTCGACATCGGACAGGGGCGGTATCTGGACAAGGAAGGGGTCCTGTTGATGAGCGAGGACACGCCGCCGGTGACGGAGATGCCGCGGATTTTCGCGTAGGGAGTCAGATCCAGCCTTGTTCCCGGAGCTGGGACCAGGCAACCTGAACGTGGTGAGGCTGGAAAAGCTTGCCCTTACGGTCGGTCCAGTGGCGCAGCCCCTCTCCGGCTACGGAAAAGTCCCCGGCCCGGCCTCTTGTTTGTCATCGCGGAGGCGTTCCCGGAACGCTCTTCCTCCGCCACGGAATGCTCATCCTCTTCCCCGGAACGCCCATCCTCCCTCCCGGAACGCTCGACCTCCTCCACGGAACGCTCATCCTCCCCTGCGGAACGTTCGACCTCTCCCGCGGAGCGCTCATCCTCCTCCCCAGAACGTTCGACCGCCCTCGCGGAACGCTCCTCCTCTGCCGCGGAACGCTCGACCTCCCTCGCGGAACGCTCCGCGGGCATGGGAGACGGACACCTCTTCTCCGATCCCAACACCTTCGGCTCTGGATGCGGTATCAGCTTCTCGGGAGCCGTAACGGTCTTTCGACAGGCGAACCGACGAGTTTCTGTACGTTTATCGCAACTCTATTGACAAAGGGGCAGCCATGCCCCTATCATCCTCCCACTGCGACGAAGTACCTGCCTTGTGAGAAGCACTGTGACGAAAAGCAGGCCCCTATGAGCCTCCCGGGCTGCCGGTCCGGAGGAGGTATGGGAGATCTTTGGAAAGGAGGAAAGACTTTAGAAAGAGAATCGAAGCAGAGTAGATCAGTCGGGACGTTCAAGGGGCCCGGGATGGCCCTCAGAAAAGCGCTGTACAACAACAATCCAAAAAAGGAGTAAGACCATGCCTGGAAGTTCGTTTCAAAAGATCGTTTCGTCCTGTGAGCTGCTGAGCTCGAACCTGAAGCCGCATCTCACCGACATGCCGCACCTGCAGGAGGAGTCGGCGCAGCTCGATGCGCTCGTGATCGAGACCAAAGCTTTGTCCAACGAGCAGTCGATCCTCAGGGGCCGCCTCCAGGAGATCACGAGAATGCGCCGCGAGGCGGAGCTGCGGAGTCAGGATCTGCGGAGCCGTGTCGCCGCGCAAATCAGGGGCAAACTTGGCTTCACTAATGAGAACCTTCTCGCCTTCGGGATCCCCCCGCGCAAGCGAAGCCGCAAGAAGACGGAGAAGGAGACCCCGAATCCCACACCCACGGGACCGGCGCAGTAGAGATCCGAGACCTTGACCTTCAGGGGGGCCCGCGCGGCCCCCCTCTTTCGCCAATCAACCGGCCAATCACCTGACCAATCATCACGTCCTTCATATAGATTAAGCCCATGGCCCCCGCACCGAAGAACGCCATCCGCCCTGAGGTCAAGCACGTCGTCGATACCCTGAAGACCGCGATCAAGGTCCTCGGGTATACCGCCCGGGACATCGAGAAGGAGCTCGGCTACAGCTATGGATACCTGAGCCGGTTGTTCTCGGGCACCATCGAGCTGAAGGTCGAGCACGTCATCGACATCGCCAAGGCATTGCGGATGGCGCCCGAGGAGATCCTCGCGTTCGTCTACCCTCACCTCAAGGACCCGCCGAGCCCCGCCGCCTGGGAGCTGTGGCAGCGGGTCGGGGGTAAGGCGCCGACGGGTACGTTCCGCATCCGGGAGATGGCGGAGCCCGAGGCCTCCGAGGAGAGGCTGGAGAGGAATCTCCGGCGCGCCCTCGGCCGGGTCCTCGGCGACATCGCGCGGACCGTCAACCAGCAGGTGCTCATCGAGGTGGCGGACGAGGAGGATGGGAAGTAGAGCCGAGGCGGCACCGTTCCGGTAGAGACGCCCCACCCCCGATACGACACCGCCTCGGCAACCACGGGGACGACGGGGCGTCTCTTCGAAGGGCATGCCGCCGCCCTGCCACGATCCTTGAGAAGGCAAAGGGCGCGAGAAGGCCGCCATCCTGGTAGGGGGCCATGTGGACTGGAGTGGAAGGCCGGCAGGGTGGGCCGGCGAGGTTGGGGGCCTCCCGTGACGTGGTTTGCCTTTGACTGGCTGGATCAGGTATGGATCTGGAGGCGGCATGCCCTCCGAAGAGACGTTCCGACGTCCCCGTGCTCCGTGAAAGGCGTCGTAACGGGGATGGAACGTCTCTACAGGAACGATGCCGCGAGGTAGGAGGGTTCACTGGCGAATCGGCGGGATGGTAGCGTCTCGCCATGCCGAAGAAACCGCCCGCCGTCCTGATCCCCATCCTCCTGCTCTCCCTCCTTGGCGCGGCGGCGCCGCCCGCTCCTCTCCCGGCCGACGCCGGGCAGCGGATCTCTCGCGCCCTCGCCGGCACGCCCAGCGCCTTCGTGCTGTACGACCGGGCGCACGACCGGTTCGTGCGCTTCGACGAGGCGCGGTGCAGGCGGCGGTTCACGCCTTTCTCGACGTTCAAGATCCCCAACGCGGCGATCGGGCTGGAATCGGGGGTGATCCAGGATCCGGACGCGGTGGTGCCCTGGGACCGGAAGAAGCACCCGCCTCAATCGCACTGGCCCGAGGGATGGAAGCGCGGCCACAGCCTGCGCTCGGCGCTCAAGGCCTCGGCGGTCTGGTTCTTCCAGGACATGGCCGTGCGGATCGGGCCGGAGCGGATGGCGAAGCACCTCCGGCAACTCGGCTACGGCAACCAGGACATCTCCGGCGGCATTGACCACTTCTGGCTCGCCAGCTCGCTCGAGATCTCGGCCGACGAGCAGGTCCGCTTCCTGACCTCCTTCCATGACGGCAAGCTCGGCCTCTCGCCCCGTACCAAGGCGACGGTCAAGGACAACCTCGACGGCCCGAGCTACACGGCGATCAAGGACCGGCGGATCGATCTCGCGAAGGCGGCGCTGCGGGCGGCGGGGGCGCTGCCCTAGATTCCTGCGGCGGGCTCCTCCAGCCGGCTGCTCTCGTCCCGCCTCCGGGCTCACGTTTGCTGTAGTGACGTTAGACGTAGTTACGCCAGAGGTCGTGGAGTAAGATCGTCATGACGCACTGAAGAGTTGACAGGGCGCAAGGTGGGCGTAAGATCAGCAGCAAGACGGAGGGACACGCGCCATGGACAAGCTTCTAGAGATCAAGATCGGAGGCGGCGGCGTCCACTCCGGCTGGCTGCCTTTGTCGGCCCTGGCCATGGTCCGTGATCTGCTGGAGGCTATCGCCGAAGAAGGTACCGACGACGAGATCTGGAAATCGATCGAACCTCAGATCGAAGTGGTCGGAAAGGGCTCGACCGTCCTGGCAGTCCATACACCGTTCGCGCGCAAGCTCAGGACACAGGTAAAGAGCTTCCGATCCAAGGCCAAACGTCACGTTCTGGGGCCGCAGGGCAGGGATTTCGTCAAGAAGCACGTAGCGACGAAGTCCGCCACCTGGGCCTATGTCACCATGGTGGAAGTGCCAGACCCGCAGGAAGCGAAGGCTACGCCTGAGAAGGAGCGGATCCTTCGTTTTGACGCTCGCTACAAGGAGCTCCTGCTTCTCAAGCAGCCGGCAGCGATTCACGGCTTCGACGAAGTCTACGTGACCGTCGTGCGTGCGGGCGGCGACACTCCGACTGTTACGCTCAATTTCTTGAACGGGGGGAGCGGAACATACCCGATTCGGGGTAAGGATCGTCGGGGGCTTGCGAAGCAAATTGCCAGCCATCTCTACGACACGGTTCGACTATCGGTCGAAGTTTGGTGGAACTCTAGAACCCTGGAAGTTGAGAACATGCATATCCTCGACCTGCTGGCGTGGCGGGATGTGCACCTTGCACAGGTTTACCGCGATCATGGCAACCTCCTCCCAATCCGGCTAACCGTCGATAGTGTCGAGGAATTGTTAGCCGAACGAGAGGAAGACAGGAGCGGATGAGTGGCACGACTGTTCGCGCTTGATTCTTCGATCATCATTATTCTCGCTGGTGGAAGCTCCGCCGAACCCCGCGCACGGGAGCGGGCAGAGGGCATCCTGTTCGAGCATGAAGAAGAAGGGGAGTTGGTGGGGGTGCCCGCGCCAGGTTGGGCTGAATGCTGCCACTGCGAGGTCGATGCGGCTACCAATTTCCTCATCTGGCCGCTGAACCCGGTCGCCGCGGTGCTCGCCAATCGACTGACGGCGCCAATGCTGCAGGCCGGACGGGCAGCATCGAATGCCACCAAGCGAGAGGTCAAGATTGATGCGCTGATCCTCGCTACTGCTGAAGTCGTGGGCTGCGCGGCTATCTACACAACAGACACGTGGTTCGCAGAGATCGCGAAGCAGGAAGGGCTGAGAGTGCAGGTCCGGTCTTTGCCGCCCGTGCGGCCTTTACAGGTCACGATTCCTCAGGCCCCTCCTTAGCCCGGCGGCGGCGGCTCCTCCGCCACCGGCTGCTCGCCCTCCTCGCCCTCCGCGGGCTCCTCCGTCTTCTCCTCATCCCCGCCGAAGATCTTCGTCAGCCGCTCCTTCAGGAAGTCGCTGAAGCGCAGGCCGAACTGCTCCTGCGTCTCCTCGATGCGGGGCTCGTGCTTGAAGTTGCAGACCTGGGTCGGCTTCTGGCCGGGGAGGAAGACCTCGTCGAGCCGCGCGGGGCAGGCGCGGCGGGCGAGGAGGCCGCTGTCGCGGCAGATGGCGGCGTGCTCCAAGCCGGGCGGCTCGGGGAACTCGGCGCTCTTGGCGTCGCGGAGGGCGGCCTTCATGTAGCGCCCCCAGATCGGCAGGGCGGCCCGGGAGCCGGAGAGGGTGGTGGCGCCCGGGTTGTCGCGGCCCACCCAGACGACGGTGACGCGGTCGGGACGGTAGCCTGCAAACCAACTGTCGCGGGCCTCGTTGGTCGGCCCCGTCTTGCCGGCCAGCGGGCCGGGCACGCCGTAGCGCCGCACGCCCCGGGCGGTGCCGCGCTCGACCACGCCTTCGAGCACGGAGGTGGCGACGTAGGCGATCTGCGGCGAGAGGACCTGCTCGGGCTTCTTCGCCTTGGGCTCCGGGACGGGCTTGCCCTCGGCGTCGAGAACGGCCGCGAGGCCGTGCAGCACGGGCCGCACGCCGCCGTTCGCCAGCGTGGAGTAGACGGTGGCGACCTCGAGCGGCGTGACCTCGGCCGAGCCCAGGGCCATGGCGGGGACGGCGTCGATGTCGGACTCGATCCCCATGCGGTGGGCCGTGGCCGCCACCTTGTCGAGCCCGACGTCCATGGCGAGGCGGATCAGCGGCACGTTGCGGCTCTGCTCCAGGGCCGTGCGGGCGGTGATCGAGCCGCGGTAGGCGCCGTCGGCGTTGCGCGGCGTCCAGCGCGAGCCGCCGGTCTTCAGGGTCAGCGGGGTGTCCTTGAGCTTGGTGGCGGCCGAGACCTTGCCGCTCTCGAGGGCCGTGACGAGGACGATGGGCTTGAAGACGCTCCCGGCCTGGCGGTGGGCCTGGGAGACGCGGTCGAACTCGCTCTTCGCGAAGTCCCGGCCGCCGACGTAGGCGACGATGGCGCCGGTCTGGGGATTGACGGAGACCAGCGCCGCTTCGAGCGGATCGGCGCCGCGGCGGCCCCGGCGGTCGAGCTGGTCCAGGGTCTTGTCGACGGCCTCCTGGGCGAGGTCCTGGTCGCGCATGGAGAGGGTGGCGAACAGGTGGCCGCCGCGGTTGCCCAGCCGGCGCAGGCCGAAGCGCTCGCGGACCTCGTTGGCCATGGCGTCGGCGAAGTGGGGGGCGGGCCGGCCGCCGAGGCGCATGGGGGAGGTCTCGACGGGGGTGGCGAGGGCGCGCTCGAGCCGGGCGGTGTCGATCCACTCGAGCTCGGCCATGCGCCGCAGCACCTCGTCGCGCCGCTGCCGCGCGGCTTCCGGGTGGGCCACGGGGGAGTAGGAGGCCGGCGACTTGATCATGCCGGCGAGAACGGCGGCCTCCTCGAGGGTCAGCTCGGTGGCGTCCTTGCCAAAGTAGGCCCGGGCGGCGGTGCCGATGCCGTAGTACTGGATGCCGCCGCCGCCCCCCAGGTAGATGCCGTTCATGTAGCCCTGGAGGATGTTCCGCTTGCTGTGGTGGACCTCGACGGCGACGGCGATCACGGCCTCGCGGATCTTGCGGAAGAGGCTGCGCTCGGAGGTCAGGAAGACGTTCTTGACGAGCTGCTGGGTGAGGGTGCTGCCGCCCTGGGCCACCTCGCCCCGCCGGAAGTTGACGTAGAGGGCGCGCAGGATGCCGCTGGGCGAGACGCCGGGGTGCCAGTAGAAGGCGGCGTCCTCGGCCGCCAGCACGGCCTGCGCGACGTGCTCGGGGAGCTCGAGCACCTGCACGGGCCACTTCTCCCGGGCTTCCTCGCCGTAGAAGGTGGCGAGGATGGGCGCCTCGAGCTCGATCCGCTCGACCGGCCGGCCGTCGGCCCGGATCTCCGTGATCTTGCCGCGCCGGAGCCGCACGACGAGGAGCTGCCCCTGGACTGGCCCCTTGGGAGTCATGTGCCGCCGGAGCCGCACGGCCAGGGCGTCGTCCAGGGTGCGATACCGGCCGGCCGGGATGCCTTCTCCTTCATAGGAGTTGTAGCCCAGGCCTTCCAGCTCGCGGGCGAGGCCGGCGGCGCTCGTCTCATCCCCCACCCGCACGCCGGCCGGCGCGCCATAGATCCGCGTCGGCGCGTTCGCCCCCCCGGCGCCGATGTCGCCGAAGGCCCGGAGATAGGGGAAGAGCAGCCAGAGGGTGACGGCAAAGAGAGCGGCGAGCATCCCGCCGAGCCCGTACAGGAGCCGGCGCAGCCGGGGATGGGCCCGGAGCAGCCGGCGCCACGCCGCCAGCCGGGGCCACCGCCGCCGGCGTCTCTCGACGGCCTTCTCCGTTTCGGGAGGCGGCGGTGGCGGCGCGGGGGTGGGATCGGGGGAGAGGGTCATGGGCGGGATGATGATGCCATAGACCCTCACCCTACCCTCTCCCGACCCCTCCCTCCCGCCCACACCGGGAGAGGGAAAAGAAGCAAACCGTCTCCGCATGTCTCCCTCCTCTCCCGGGGAGGGCGGGAGGGAGGGGTCGGGAGAGGAGGGCCGGGGAGGTGAGGGGCCGCCGGAGGGGCGAAGAGGGCCCTACGGCAGCGGCAGCAACGGCGTCCACCCCCACTCGGGCCGCTCACCGCTGGTGGGGGCCATCTCCTGCTTCTCGCTCATCAGGTCGAGGGGCTCGGCGGCCTTGCGGAGGCTGTCGTACTCGGCGCGGTTGCTGCGCACGGCGTCCGCTACCCAGGCCGGCTTGTGGTCGCCTGCGAGGTCGCCGGCGGTGTCGAGGGGGATGAAGAAGGCGTCGTCGGGGTCGGCGAGGAAGCCGCGGGCGGCGGCGCTCCTGCCGAGGGCGCGGTAGAGCGGTGCGAGGCCGGTGAGGGCGGCGCGCCAGGCTTCGCGGAAGCGGCCCCGGTAGCGGTCCTGTCCCGGCGCCGGCTGGCGCTCCAGGGCATGGCGTGCCGCGTGGGCCATCTCCGGCTCCTCCTTCCAGCAGGGCGCCAGCGGATCGGGCAGTCCGAAGCGGGCGAGGTCGCCCCGGCCCTGGGTGCGCAGCCTCCAGGCCCCCTTGCTGAGCACGGGCGGCACGTCCTCGCCCCGGGCCCGCCGGGTCCGGCGGTCGAGCGCGGAGATCAGGTCGGCGAGCAGGGCGTCGTTGGTGCGGTTCAGCACGCGGGCGAGACGGTCGCCGAACCGGCGCCAGAGCTCCTCCGGCGTCTCGCCGCCGCTGAGCGCCGTGGGCCGGACGACCGGCGGCCGGAAGGGCAGCAGCCGCACCCGGTGAAAGGAGAGGGCGGCCGCCAGGGGCTGGGCGATGGCGGGCTGCGAGCCGAACTCGCCGGGCTCCAGCAGGGCGGCCACGACCTCGGGACCGCCCGGCGCCTGGGTGAGCAGGGAGCGCAGCTCGCGGGCGTCGAGGTAGAGCCGCAGCCGCACGATCTTCACCGGCGCGGCTTCCGGCATCGGCAAGCCCAGGTGGTAGAGCGAATAGCGCAGGCCGGTCGCGACGGCGTGCCGGAGCAGGGTGACGCCGAAGTGCGACAGCGGCGGCAGGGGCCCGGGCAGCAGCAGGGCGCGGCTGTAGACGGGGCGGGGTTCCGGCTGGATCCTCACGCTGGGCTTTCGGCGGCTACGGCTGTCATGAATGTCCTTCGGAGCTTCCCGGCAGGAGGAAGACGGTGCTAACCCTACCATGGACAGTGAAGCGAGATGCCGCGAGACGCCGTATGCCGCTCCAGGCCTTGACTTTACTGCGTTTCGAAAGGTAAAAGAGCCCCTAATTTCGGTGTTCTTCGAATTCCTGGCGAGCGGCCGTTCCGGATTCCCTCCTTACTGCAGCTCCGAGGGTGCAGCCGGTCCCTTCCGCCGCCTCTTTTCCGGTGGAGGTAGACAATGCACGGTAAACGGATTCTGGTCTTGGCGCTGGGTCTTCTACTGCTCACGGCCGGGCTGGCCCTGGCGCAGGAGACCGGCCGCATCGAAGGCACGGTCACCCGGGAGGACGGCACCCCGCTCGGCGGCGTCGCGGTGGTGGTCGAGGGATCGGATCGCTCGGCTCTGACCGCCGGCAACGGCTCATACCGGATCGACGGCGTGCCGGCGGGCACCCACACGCTGAGCTTCTCGCTGTCCGACAACTCGACCACCGAGGCGGGGGTCGAGGTGACGGCGGGAGCCGCCCGGACGGTGAACAAGTCGGTCGACTGGGACGTCAGTTTCGCCGAGACGATCACCGTCACCTCAGTGTCGCGCCGCGAGGAGCGGGTCACGGAAGCTCCGGCGGCGGTGACCGTGGTCTCCGAGGAGGAGATCGAGCGCGAGGCGTCCAGCGGGCAGGTCCCCAAGCTGCTGGAGTTCACGCCGGGCGTCGACTTCACCCAGAGCGGCCTCTACGACTTCAACTTCAACACCCGCGGCTTCAACAGCTCGCTCAACCGCCGCATCCTGACGCTGATCGACGGCCGCGACCCGTCGGTGCCGTTCCTCGGCGCGCAGGAGTGGGCGGCGGTCTCTTTCCCGCTCGACGAGCTGCAGACGGTCGAGCTGGTGCGGGGCCCGGGCTCGGCCCTCTATGGCGCCAACGCCTTCAACGGCGTGCTCAACATGACCACCCGGACGCCCCGCGGCAGCGAAGGGGGCAAGATCCGCGTCACCGCCGGCGAGCTGAACACCAAGCGGGCCGACCTCCGCTACGCCGGCGGCCTGGGCGACAGCACCTACTGGAAGCTGACGGGGGGCTATCAGCAGAGCGACGACTTCACCCGCTCGCGCAACTCGTCGGTGGAGTACTCCTCGGTCTGCCTCACGACGACGCAGACCAACTGCCTGCGCCGTGAGGCCCGGCCGCTGGCGACCGAGGAGGCGAAGATCGGCTTCGGGGGCTTGCGGTTCGACCACTACTTCGGGGAGAACGCGGCTTTGACGGTCGAGGGCGGCACCGCGAGCCTCGAGGGCCCGACCTTCGTCACCGGCATCGGCCGCGTCCAGGTGACCGACGTCGACCGTCCCTGGGGCCGGCTGAACTTCAACACCCTGCACTGGAACTTCCTCGGCTACTACGACAAGCGGATTGCCAAGGACCAGGTGGCGCTCGCCTCGGGCGCCCTGCTGTTCGAGGACTCCTCGAACGCCAACGGCGAGATCCAGGGCAACGTGGGCTTCGCGGACGGCAAGGGCTTCCTGGTGGGCGGCGTCGCCTACAAGCAGACCAAGGTGGACACGGCCAACAATGCCGGCTTCCACACGCTGATGGCCGAGGCCAAGGACGAGCACTCGCAGGCGGCCTTCGGACAGGTCGAGTACAGCTTCACGGAGCGGCTGAAGGCGGTGGTGGCGGCGCGGGTGGACGACAGCACGCTCCACGACACCCAGTTCTCTCCCAAGGGCTCGCTGGTGTTCGCGGCGACGCCGACGCAGACGTTCCGGGTCACCTACAACGAGGCGTTCCAGGTGCCCAACTACTCGGAGTTCTTCCTGCGCGCCCCGGCCGGCGCGCCGATCACCGCCTTCGCGCCGCTCGAAGCGGCCCTGGCGCCGCTGCTCGGCGGGCGCACGCTGGGCCTGCGGAGCATCCCGATCCTGGCCCTCGGCAACAGCGACCTCACCGTCGAGGAGA
>DATFNZ010000131.1:0-2379 GCA_035266085.1 Thermoanaerobaculia bacterium | reverse complement strand
GAGGGCGACGGCGATCAAGGCGGCCGCCGCCAGAGCCAGCCGCGGCGAGCGGAAAGAGCGCGAGACGCTGGGCGTTCTCACCGCCGCCTGCTCGGCCAGCCGCCGGAGCCCGCGCTGGAGCCGCTCGGCGGCCTCGACCCGGGCGCAGCAGGACGGGCAATCGAGATAGTGCTCCTCAAAACGCGCGGCCTCCTCGGACGGCAGGCGGCCTGTCACGTAGCGCTCGGCAATATTATCGAGGTCATTGCCGGAATCGATCGTCTGATGATCCATCTATCTGCCCCGTGCGGGATCGCCGCCGATCCTTCCGACAATTCTCTGCGCACTCGCGAAGAATCGCTGCCGTTTCTCCGCCCGTTCCCAGAGCTCCCGCAGCCGCTCGCGGGCATGGAACAGGACCTTGTTGAAGCGCTCCGGCTCGATCTCCAGGTCCGCGCAGATCTCCTCCTTGCCGTGGTCGGAGAGGTAGAACCGGAGGAGGAGCTGGCGGTCGCGGTCGAACCGGAGCTCGGAGAGGAGCCGCTGCACCTGCCGTGCTTCCTCTTCCGCAAGGACCCGGTCGAGCGGCGCCGGGCCCCGGTCGGCGAGCGCGGGCGCCGGACGCCCTGCTTCCTCCTCGCCGTCGTCGAGAGCAAGGTAGCGCGCCTCCTTGCGGCGGTCGGCGATGAACAGGTTGCGCGCCGTGCTGCGAATGAAACCGGCGAGCCTTTCGGGCTCCCGCACCTCGCCACGGCGGACCTTGCCGAGGACCAGGGCGAGGGTCTCCTGATGGAGATCGTCGGCCAGGGCGGGATTCTGGGCGAGGCGGCGGAGCATCAAGAGGAGGCCGCGGCTGAAGCGGGCCACGAGCTCGCTCTCGGCGGCCGGATCGCCCGCCTGGATCCGCCGGACGAGGGCGGCGACGTCACCCTCCGGCGCCTCGACATCTTCGCCCAGGGATGCATCCTGCTCCATCCGAGCCGCGAGGACGAACGGAGCCACAACGAGGACGACACGGAGCCAGTTGAGTGAGAGCATCTCCGGTATTGGCTTTGCTTTTGGCGAAGGATACACGAGATGGCCCTTTGAGATTCGCGCCCGACAGGGTAAAATAGCCGGCAGTCCGAGGAGCGTTGCAGGAGGACCTCCTCCCAGGCTCGGACGCCGGCATGACCGGAGCACAGGAAACGGCGCTCACCTTAACCCTTCGGGGTCGATGGTGAGGTTACTCCTGTCGCCCCGGTTCCTCCTGAGGAGGTTAATCATGACCGTCGCAACCGACACGCAGACCACCACCCAGACAGATCACTACGTCTCGGACATCTCCCTTGCCGGCTGGGGCCGCAAGGAGATCAGCATCGCCGAGGGCGAGATGCCGGCCCTCATGGCCATCCGCGAGGAGCTCCTGGCGACCCAGCCCCTGAAGGGCGCGCGCATCGCCGGCTCCCTGCACATGACCATCCAGACGGCCGTGCTCATCGAGACTCTGACGGCCCTCGGCGCCGAGGTGCGCTGGGCGAGCTGCAACATCTACTCGACCCAGGACCACGCCGCCGCCGCGATCGCCGACGGCGGCGTCCCCGTCTTCGCCTACAAGGGCGAGAGCCTGACGGAGTACTGGGACTTCACGCACCGCATCTTCGAGTTCCCCGAGGGCGCGCCCAACATGATCCTGGATGACGGCGGCGACGCCACCTTGCTCATCCACCTGGGCGCCAAGGCCGAGGACGATGCCTCCGTGCTGGACAAGCCCACCAGCGAGGAGGAGCGCGTGCTCTTCGCCGCTATCAAGAAGCGCAACGCCGCCCAGCCCGGCTGGTACAAGCAGCAGTTGGCAGCCATCCAGGGCGTCACCGAGGAGACCACCACGGGCGTCCACCGGCTCTACGAGATGGCCAAGCGGGGCGAGCTGAGGTTCCCCGCCATCAACGTCAACGACAGCGTCACCAAGAGCAAGTTCGACAACCTCTACGGCTGCCGTGAATCCCTGGTGGACGCCATCAAGCGCGCCACGGACGTGATGGTGGCCGGCAAGATCGCCGTCGTGAACGGCTACGGCGACGTCGGCAAGGGCAGCGCCCAGGCCCTGCGCGCCCTGAGCGCCCAGGTGTGGATCACGGAAGTGGATCCCATCTGCGCTCTCCAGGCGGCCATGGAAGGCTACCGCGTGGTCACCATGGACGAGGTCTGCGACCAGGCGGACATCTTCGTCACGGCCACCGGCAACTTCCACGTGATCACTCACGATCACATGAGCCGGATGAAGCACAACGCCATCGTCTGCAACATCGGCCACTTCGACAGCGAGATCGACGTCGCGAGCCTCGAGCAGTACCCGTGGGAAGAGATCAAGCCCCAGGTGGACCACGTGATCTTCCCCGACGGCAAGCGCATCATCCT
>DATFNZ010000130.1:0-25616 GCA_035266085.1 Thermoanaerobaculia bacterium | reverse complement strand
GGCCGGGATCGCGAGCCTGATCAAGGCCGCCGTCGCCGTGCGCGAGGGGCTGGTGCCGCCGAGCCTGAACTTCGAGCGGCTGAACCCGGACATCGAGCTCGACGGCACCCCCTTCTTCGTCAATACCGGGCTGCGCGGCTGGCCTCTCGAGGACGGTCCCCGGCGGGCCGGCGTCAGCTCGTTCGGCATCGGCGGCACCAACGCCCACCTGGTGCTGGAAGAGCCGCCGCCGCCCGCCCCCGCGGGCCCGTCGCAGCCGTGGCAGCTCCTGCTGCTGTCGGCGCGCACCGAGGCGGCCCTGGAGAGAGTCACGGAACTCCTGGCGGCGTACCTGGAGGACCACCCGGAAGCCGATCTGGCGGACGTCGCCTACACGCTGCGGGTGGGGCGCCGCGCCTTTCCCCACCGGCGGATCGCCGTCTGCCGCGACATTGCGGACGCGATCGCCGCGCTGCGAGACCCGCGGCGGATCGTCACCGGTGTGGCCGTCGACGATCCCGGGGTGGTCCCCGAGACGGAGTCCCAGGAGCTGGAGGATCTCCTCGGCTCGTTGGGCCGCTTCTGGCTCGCCGGCGGGCAGCCGGACTGGACGCCCGTCCACGGAGGCGAACGCCGGCGGCGGGTCGCGCTGCCGACCTATCCCTTCGAGCGGCGGCGCTATTGGATCGCAGGGGCGGCCCCTTCAGGGCTGGCGAAGCGGCCCCTCCAGCAGTACGGGGATCTGCTGCGCCGGCTCCTGGAGAGCGGTCAGCAGGAGGTCGTGGTGCCGGCGGAGCAGCTCCGCGCCCTGCTCCGCCTCCTGGAGCCCGAGGGGGAGGCGGCGGCTCCCCGTGCCGCCGGCGCGCGCCACCCCCGGCCCGCCCTCACCATCCCGTTCGTGGCCCCCCGCTCGGAGCTCGAGGTGCAGGTCGCCGGCCTCTGGCAGGACCTGCTCGGCATCGACGGGGTGGGCGCCGACGACAACTTCTTCGAGCTGGGCGGCCACTCGCTGCTGGCGACCCAGCTCATGTCGCAGATCCGCGACCACTTCGGGGTCGAGGTGAGGTTCGCGCGCTTCTTCGACGCTCCGACGGTGGCTGGGCTGGCGGCGGAGATCGTCGGGCTGCAGGCCGCGCGGCTCGAGGAAGCTTCCCTGGCCGAGTTGCTGGCCGAGATCCAGGGCCTCTCGGCCGAGGATCTGCAGGATCAGCTCGCCGCCGAAAAGCAATCGATGATGGAGGACGGTTCCTGATGGCGGACCTTTCGAATCTGCTCGCGCAGCTCTCTCCGGAGCAGAGGGAGCTGCTGCAGCTCCGGTTGAAGAAGCAGCAGGGGCGCGCCGGGGACGCTCCCGGCAAGAACCGGATCCCGCGCCGGGATCCGGCCCGGCAGGACCTGCCGCTCTCCTTCGGCCAGCAGCGCCTGTGGTTCCTCGACCAGTGGGACCGGGGCAACCCGGTCTACAACATCTTCGGCGCCCTCCGCATGGAGGGGATGCTCGACCTGGCCGCGATCGCCCGCACGTTCGAGGAGGTCGTGCGCCGTCACGAGGCGCTGCGGACGAGCTTCACCGCGACGGACGGCAAGCCCAGGCAGGTGATCGCGCCTCTCACCTCCGTGCCGGTGCCTCTCTTCGACCTCTCCGCCCTGAATCCCGAGCGGGCCGAGGCCGAGGGGCGCCGTCTCGCCAACGAGCACGGCACGCAGCGCTTCGACCTGGCGCGCGGGCCGCTGGCCCGTATGTCGGTCGTGCGGCTCTCTCCGACCGAGCACTGGGCCTGCCTTTCCTTCCACCACATCGTCTCAGACGGCTGGTCGTGGAGCGTGTTCAACCGCGAGCTCGCCGCCCTCTACTCCGCCTTCCGGCAGGGCGCCCCATCGCCGTTGCCGCCGCTCCCCATCCAGTACGCCGACTACGCCGTATGGCAGCGGGACTGGTTGCAGGGCAAGGTCCTTGAGTCGCAGCTCGCATTCTGGAAGGAGCTGCTTGCCGGAGCGCCGTCCCATATCGAGCTGCCGTTCGATCATCCCCGGGCGGCCGGCCAGGGCGCGCCGGCTGGACAGCTCCAGATCCTGCTGCCCAGGAGCCTCGCCGACCGGCTGCAGGCACTCGTCGCCAGCGAAGGGGGCACGCTCTTCATGGTCCTGCTCGCGGGCTACGCCCTCCTGCTCGCCCGCTACGCCGGCTGCGAGGACGTCGTGGTGGGGTCTCCCGTCGCCAACCGCAACCGCTCGGAGATCGAAGGGCTGATCGGCTTCTTCGTCAGCACCCTGGCCCTGCGGGTTAACCTGGCGGGCGATCCGACCGGCCGTGAGCTGCTGCGCCGGTCGCGGACGGCGACCTCGGGGGCCTACGATCACCAGGACATGCCCTTCGAGCTGCTGATCGACGAGCTCGACCTGGAGCGGGATCCCAGCCATCCGCCGCTCGTCCAGGTGGCGTTGAGCCTCCAGAACCTGCCGCCGGCGGCGATGCAGCTAGCGGACCTACGGCTGTCGCTTGTCCGCCTGCCCAGCGTTGGTGCCAAGTTCGATCTCCTGGCGGCCCTGAACGAGGTGCCTGAGGGGATCAACGGCAACATCGAGTACAACTGCAACCTGTTCGAGCGGGCGACGGTGGAGCGCATGAGAGGGCACTTCGCCATCGTGCTCGAAGAGATGGTGAGCCACCCAGATCGGCGGATTTCCGGCCTGGCTCTCCTCTCCGCCGGCGAGCGGCACCAGTTGATCTTCGCCTGGAATGACACCGCGGTCCCCTACCCCCGCGAGGTGCCGGTGCACCGCCTGGTGGCGGCGAGGGCGGCGGAGGCGCCGGACGCTCTGGCGGTCGCGGCGGACGGGTCGCGGATCACCTATGGCGAGCTGGTGGCGCGGGCGCGCCGGCTCGCCCGCCGGCTGCGAGCTCTGGGAGTGGGGCCTGAGGAGCGGGTAGCCGTGCTGATGGAGCGCTCGGCCGGGATGGTGGTGGCGTTGCTCGCCGTGCTCGAGGCGGGGGGCGCCTACGTGCCGCTGGACCCGGCCCATCCCTGGGAGCGCCTGGCGTGGCAGCTCGACGACGCCTGGCGCGGCGGCGCGTCCCGCGTGCTTCTCACCCAGGAGCGGCTGGCGTTCCCCGAGCCCGCCGGTGCTCGGGTGCTGTGCCTCGACGGCGGCAATTTTTCAGGAGACGATTCGGGGGAGTGGGAGCCCGCCCCGCTGGCGCCGGAGAGCGCAGCCTACGTCATCTACACCTCGGGCTCGACCGGCCGCCCCAAGGGAGTGGTGGTCCCGCACCAGGGGCTCGCCAACTTGGTGGAATGGCACCGCCGCGCCTACAGGGTGATCCCGGAAGACCGGGCCACCCAGATCGCGGGCCCCGGCTTCGACGCGTCCGTGTGGGAGATCTGGCCGTACCTGGCGGCGGGTGCCAGCCTGCACGTCCCGGGCGAGGAGGTGCGCTCCGCGCCGGACCGGCTGGTGGCCTGGCTGGCGGAGACGGCGGTCACCCTGTGTTTCCTGCCGACTCCCCTGGCCGAGGCGGCGCTGGCCGAACCCCAACTCCAGGGGATGCCGCTGCGGGCCCTGCTTACTGGCGGCGACCGTCTGCACCGCAGCCCGCGTAGCCTGCCGTTCGCGCTGTTCAATCACTACGGCCCCACCGAGAACACCGTGGTGGCCACCTGCTGGGAGGCCGTGCCCGGAGCGGCGGCGCCGCCCATCGGCGGGCCCATCGCCAACGTGCGCGCCCACGTGCTCGACCGCACCTTCCAGCCGGTCCCGGCCGGCACGCCCGGCGAGCTGGTTCTTGGTGGCGAGAGCTTGGCCCGGGGCTACCTGCACCGGCCCGAGCTCACGGCCGAGCGCTTCCTGCCCGACCCGTTCGCGGCGGCAGCGGGGGCCCGGCTCTATCGCACCGGCGACCTGGTCCGCCGGCGGGCCGGGGGAGAGCTGGAATTCCTGGGCCGGATCGACCACCAGGTCAAGGTGCGGGGCTTCCGCATCGAGCTGGGGGAGATCGAGGCGGCGCTTCTGGCCCACCCGGACGTGCGCGAGGCCGCCGTCCTGGTGCGGGAGGACGTGCCGGGGAACCGCCGGCTGGCCGGCTATGTCGTGCCTAAGGCTGGAGCGGGGGTCGCGGCGGCCGCTCTCGGAGCGTTCCTCGGCCAGACCCTGCCTGACTACATGGTCCCCGCGGCCTGGGTGTTCCTGGAGGTCCTGCCGCTGACGCCCAACGGCAAGGTGGACCGCCGGGCGCTGCCCGCTCCCGAGAACGCGGCCGGCGCGGAGTGGATCGCTCCGCGCAACACGACCGAGGCCCTGCTCGCCGGCCTCTGGGCGGAGCTCCTGGGGGTCGAGCGGGTCGGAGCGGAGGACGACTTCTTCAAGCTAGGCGGGCATTCGCTGCTGGCGACCCAGCTGATCTCACGGATCCACGACACCTTTGGAGTGGATGTGAGCTTCTTCAGCTTCTTCAAGGCCCCCACCGTGGCCGGGCTCGCCGGCGCCATCATCGAGCAGCGGGCCGCGCTGGTCGACGAGGCTGACCTGGCCGAGGTGCTGGCCGAGCTTGAAGGGCTGTCGCTCGCGGATTTGCAGACGCAGCCAGCCGCCAAGGGGCAGCCGGCTCTGGAGGATGATTTCGCATGACGGATCTGTCGAAGCTCCTTGCTGAGCTGTCTCCAGAACAGTGGAAGCTTCTGCAGCTTCGCATGAAGAAGAAGCAGGCCCAGGCCGAGCCGGAGAAGGCGGGCAGGATCCCTCGCCGCGACCCGGACCGGCAGGACCTGCCACTCTCGTTCAGCCAGCAGCGCCTCTGGTTCCTCGACCAGTGGGAGTCGGACAACCCGGCCTACAACATCTTCGGGGCCGTCCGCCTGGAAGGGACGCTCGACCCCTCCGCGCTGCTCGCGGCGATCCAGGAGATCGTCCGCCGGCACGAGTCGCTGCGCACGACCTTCACGTCGGAGAACGGCAAGCCCCGCCAGGTGGTCGCGCCCGCCGGCCCGGTGCCCGTGCCGCTGATCGACCTGTCGGGCCTGGAGCCCGCGCGGGCCCTGGCCGAGGCCCGCCGCCTGGCGGGCGCGCATGCCGGCCGGCCCTTCAACCTGGAGCGCGGGCCGCTGCTGCGGGCGGGGCTGGTCAGGCTCTCTCCCACCGAGCACTGGGCACTCTTCACCATCCATCACATCGTCACGGACGGCTGGTCGATGGGCGTCTTCAACCGCGAGTTCGCGGCCCTCTACGCCGCCTTCCGCCAGGGCGCTCCGTCGCCGCTGCCGCCGCTCGCCGTGCAGTACCCCGACTATGCCATCTGGCAGCGCGAGTGGCTCCAGGGCGAGGCGCTGGAGCGGCAGCTCGCCTTCTGGCGCGAGCTGCTCGCCGGCGCGCCCCCTCTGCTCGACCTGCCGCTCGACCACCCCCGGGGATCCCGTCCGGGAGCGCCGGCGGGGAACTTCCCCCAGACCGTTCCGCGCGAGGCGACGGACCGGCTGCAGGCGCTGGCCGCCGACGAGGGAGGCACCCTGTTCATGGTCCTGCTCGCCGGCTTCGCCGTCCTGCTCTCCCGCTACACGAGCAGTGACGACGCGGTGGTCGGCGCTCCCGTCGCCAACCGCAACCGCTCGGACATCGAGGGGCTGATCGGCTTCTTCGTCAACACCCTGGCCATGCGCCTGAGGCTGGCCGGGGACCTGACGGGCCGGGAGCTGGTGCGGCAGGCGAGGAAGGTGGCCTCCGGCGCCTACGACCACCAGGACGTCCCCTTCGAGCTGCTGGTCGACGAGCTGCAGCCCGAGCGCGACCTCAGCCATCCGCCTCTGGTCCAGGTCGCGCTGAGCCTCCAGAACCTGCCGCCGCAGGCGCTCGAGCTCCCCGGCCTGCGCCTGTCGGCCATCCCGCTCGAGAGCACCGCCGCCAAGTTCGACCTGGTGTGGGCCTTGAGCGAGACGCCGGAAGGGCTGGCCGGCGGCGTCGAGTTCAACTTGAGCCTCTTCGAGCCGGCGACGGCCGCCCGCATGGCCGGGCACTTCGGCGCCCTGCTCGCGGGCCTCGGCAGCCGGCCGGATGCCCGGATCTCCGAGCTGCCGCTGCTCTCGGCGAGCGAGTGGCAGCAACTGGTCGTCGACTGGAACGCCACCGCCACCGCCTTCCCGCGGGAGCGCACGATCGCCGAGCTGTTCGAGGCGCAGGCGGCCGCGGCGCCGGGCGCGACGGCCGTGGTGTTCCGCGATGACAGCCTGACCTACGGCGAGCTCGACGCACGGGCCGGCCGGCTGGCCCGCCGGCTGCGCCGCCTGGGCGTCGGCCCCGAGGTGCCGGTGGGCCTGTGCGCCGACCGCTCGCTCGACCTGATCGTCGGCCTGCTGGCCATCGTCAAGGCGGGCGGCGCCTTCGTGCCGCTCGATCCCGCCTATCCCGCCGAGCGGCTCGGCTACATGCTGGAGAGCTCGGGGGCGCCGCTGGTGCTGGCGCAAGCGGGGACGCGGTCGTCACTGCCCGAGGGCTCGGCCCGGGTGCTCCTCCTCGAAGACGTTCAGAGGGAAGAGCACCTCGACGGCGGGGACGCGCCCGCGGCGCGGCCTCACCCCGAGAACCTGCTCTACATCATCTACACCTCGGGCTCGACGGGGCGGCCCAAGGGCGTGGCGGTGAGCCACCGCTCGGCCATCCGCCTCGTGCGCGACACCGACTACGCCCGCTTGGACGCCTCCGAGACGTTCCTGCAGATCGTGCCGCTGTCGTTCGACCCCTCGATGTTCGAGATCTGGGGCTCGCTCCTCAACGGCGCCCGCCTGGTGCTCTTCCCGGTCCGGGTGCCGACCCTGGAGGAGATCGAGGAGACGATCCGCGACCAGGGAGTCACCACGCTGTGGCTCACCACGGGCCTCTTCCACCAGGTCGTGGACCATCGCATCCAGGCGCTCTACCCCCTGCGCCAGCTCCTGGCCGGCGGCGAGGCGCTGTCGCTGCCCCACGTGCGCAAGGTGCTCGAGCACCTCCCCGGCGTCCACATGGTCAACGGCTACGGCCCCACGGAGGTGACCTGCTTCACCACCTGCTGGGTGGCGCACGAGCTGCCGGCCGAGGCCACCAGCGTGCCGATCGGCAAGCCGATCTCGAACACCCGCACGCTGGTGCTCGGGCGGAACGGGCAGCCGGTGCCCGTGGGCGTCTGGGGCGAGCTCTACGCGGGGGGCGAAGGCGTCGCCCGCGGCTACTTCGGCCGTCCGGACCTGACGGCCGAGCGCTTCGTGCCCGATCCGTACCCCCCGGCAGGAGAGATGGGCGCCCGCCTGTACCGCACGGGCGACCGCGTCCGCCTGCTGCCGGACGGCACGCTCGAGTTCTCGGGCCGCTTCGACAACCAGGTCAAGGTGCGGGGCTTCCGCATCGAGCTGGGGGAGATCGAGACCGCCCTCGCCCGGCTCCCGGGAGTGCTCGAATCGACAGTGCTGGTGCGCGAGGACTCGCCGGGGGTGCGGCGCATCACGGCCTACGTGGTGCCGAAGGAAGGCGCGGCGCTGGAGCCCGACGGCCTGCGGGCCGCGCTCGGCGAGACCCTGACCGAGTACATGATCCCCACGGCGTGGGTGATCCTCGGCGCCCTGCCGCTGACGCCCAACGGCAAGGTGGACCGCCGGTCCCTGCCCGCGCCCGAGCACGAGCGCGAGGCGGGGGCGGAGTACGTGGCCCCGCGCAACGAGGCGGAGGCGCTGCTCGCCGGCATCTGGGCCCAGGTCCTGGGGCTCGAGCGGATCGGCGTCGAGGACGACTTCTTCGACCTCGGCGGCAACTCGCTCCTGTCGCTCCAGGTGTCCGCGCGGGCCGGCCAGGCCGGGCTGTCGTTCCACGTGCGCCAGATGTTCGAGCACTCGACGGTGGCGAGCCTGGCGCGGGCGCTCGGCGCCGCTCCGGAGACCACGGTGGCCACGGCGCCGGCCATCGGGCCCGAGCCGCGCGACAAGCCGCTGCCCCTCTCGTTCGCCCAGCAGCGGCTGTGGTTCCTCGACCGCCTGGAGCCCGGCAGCCCGATCTACAACATCTTCACGGGCCTGCGCCTGACGGGGCGGCTGGACGCCGCCGCCCTGGAGCGGGCCGTCACCGAGGTGGTGCGGCGCCACGAGGCGGTGCGCACGGTCTTCGCCGTCGAGGACGGCGAGCCGGTGCAGATCGTGATGCCGCCGCCGGAGTCATTCCCCGTCGGCATGATCGATCTCTCTCATCTCTCCCTGGAGGAACGGGGCGGGGCGGCGCGGCGGCTGGTGATCGAAGAATCGGCCCGGCCCTTCGACCTCGCCAACGGCCCTCTGCTGCGGGCCGCCCTGGTTCGCCTGGCGCCCGAGGAGCACGTGGCGCTCCTCACCATGCACCACATCGCGAGCGACGGCTGGTCGATGGGGATCCTGGTGCGCGAGGTCACCACCCTCTACGCCGCCTTCCTCGCAGGCCGCCCCTCGGCGCTGCCGGAGCTCAGGGTCCAGTACGCCGACTTCGCGGCTTGGCAGCGGCGCTGGCTGGCGGGCGAGGTGCTCGAAGGCGAGATCGCCTTCTGGCGCGAGCGGCTGGCCGGCGCGCCGCCGGTGCTGGAGCTGCCCACCGACCGGCCGCGGCCCTCCACCCAGAGGCATCAGGGAGCGGTGGCGACCCGCGCGCTGCCTATCGGGCTGCTGGCGGACCTCGATGCCCTGTCGCGGCGCGAGGGCGCGTCGCTCTTCATGACCGTCCTCGCGGCGGCCCAGACGCTGCTGTTCCGGATCACCGGCCAGGACGACGTGGTGGTGGGCTCGCCGGTCGCCAACCGCACCCGGGTGGAGATCGAGCCGCTGATCGGATTCTTCGTCAACACCGTCGTGCTGCGCACCGTGCTGGCCGGCGACCCCACGTTTCGCGAGGCCGTCGGCCGCGTGCGCCAGGGGGCCCTCTCCGCCTATGCTCACCAGGACGTCCCCTTCGAGCGGCTGGTCGAGGAGCTGCGGCCGGAGCGGAGCCTCGCCCACACGCCGATCTTCCAGGTCATGGTGGTGCTGCAGAACGCGGCGCGCGAGCGCTTCTCGCTGCCGGGCCTGGAGGCCGAGGGGCTGGCGGGCGAGCAGACGACGGCCAAGTTCGACCTCCTGTTCGCCTTTGCCGAGACGCCCCAGGGCCTGCTGGCCAGCCTGGAGTACGACACCGACCTGTTCTTCCCGGCCACGGCCCGGCGCCTGCTGAGCCAGCTCGAGGTCCTGCTCGCGGCAGCCGTCCGGGAGCCGGAGCGTGCCATCGGCGACCTGCCGTTGCTGACCGGGCCCGAGCGGCTGCAGCTCCTGCGGGATTGGAACGACTCGGCCGTCACCTGGCCGGTCGAGGGCTGCCTCCACGAGCTGATCGAGGTCCAGGTGGCGCGCACTCCGGACGCCGTGGCGGTTACGTTCGAGGACCGGTCGCTGACCTATGCCGGGCTGAACGATCTGGCGAACCGCTGGGCCTGGGTCCTGCGCGGCCTCGGCGCCGGGCCCGACACGCTGGTGGGGGTCTGCCTGGAGCGCTCGGTCGAGATGGTCGTTGCCCTGCTCTCCGTGCTGAAGGCGGGCGGCGCCTACGTGCCCATCGATCCCTCGTACCCCGAGGAGCGCATCGCCTACATGCTGGACGACTCCCGCGTGCCGGTGCTGCTGACCCAGGAGCGGCTGCTCGCGACGCTGCCCCTGCCTGCAAAGGCGATCTGCCTGGACACCTCGGAGCCGCCGGCAGCGCAGGGCCGCCCGGACTCCGGCACGCGCGCCAAGTCCGCGGCCTACGCCATCTACACCTCGGGCTCGACGGGCCGTCCCAAGGGCGCCGTCAACACTCACGAGGGGATCGTCAACCGGCTGCTCTGGATGCAGTCGGCCTACCCTCTGGGCCCCGGCGATCACGTGCTCCAGAAGACCCCGTTCAGCTTCGACGTTTCGGTCTGGGAGTTTTTCTGGCCCCTGCTGACCGGCGCCCGGCTCGTGGTCGCCAAGCCGGGCGGCCACCAGGACCCGGCCTACCTGGCCCGGCTGATCCGCGACGAGGGGATCACCACCCTCCACTTCGTGCCCTCCATGCTCCAGGTCTTCCTGGAGGAGCCGGCGGTGGCCGGGTGCACTTCGCTGCGCCGGGTGATGGCGAGCGGCGAGGCGCTGCCGGTGGAGCTCGAGGAGCGCTTCTTCGAGCGCATGCCCGCGGGCGTCGAGCTGCACAACCTCTACGGCCCCACCGAGGCGGCGGTCGACGTCACCTGGGAGCCCTGCGTGCCGGCCCGCGGCGCCTCGTCGGTGCCGATCGGCCGGCCGGTTGCCAACACCCGCATCCACCTGCTGGACCGGGCCATGCGGCTGGTGCCCGTGGGAGTGGCGGGCGAGCTCCACATCGGCGGCATCCAGCTCGCCCGCGGCTACTTGGGGCGGCCGGAGCTGACGGCCGAGCGCTTCGTGCCCGATCCCTGCGGGGAAGACTCGGGGGCCCGGCTCTACAAGACGGGCGACCTCGCGCGCCACCTGCCGGACGGCCGGGTCGAGTACCTCGGCCGCCTCGACTTCCAGGTCAAGGTGCGCGGTTTCCGCATCGAGCTGGGGGAGATCGAGGCGGCGATCAACCGCCATTCCGCCGTGCGCGAGAGCGTGGTGGCGGCCCGCGACGAGCTGGGAGGCAAGCGCCTGGTGGCCTACGTCGTGCCGGCGCGGAGGGAGGATCTCGACGTAGCGGCCCTGCGCGAGTCCCTGGCGGCCGGGCTGCCGGAGCACATGGTGCCTTCGGCCTTCGTGGTGCTGGAAGCCCTGCCGCTGTCGCCCAACGGCAAGGTGGACCGGAAGGCCCTGCCGGCTCCCGGCGATTCCGGGAGCGGCGAGTGGATCGCGCCGCGCACTCCCGCCGAGGAGCTGCTGGCGACGGTGTGGGGCGAGATCCTGGGCCGCGAGCGGATCGGCGCCGGCGACAACTTCTTTGCACTGGGCGGCCACTCGCTGCTCGCCACCCAGGTCGTCTCCCGGGTGCGCAAGGTGTTCGGCGTCGAGCTGCCCCTGCGCGCCCTGTTCGCCCGGCCGACCCTCGCCGCCCTGGCGCGCGAGATCGAGGCGGGCGCCGCCGGCGAGGCCGCGCTGCCGCCCATCGTGCCCGTGCCCTGGGAGGGCGGCCGGCCGCTCTCCTTCGCCCAGCAGCGCCTCTGGTTCCTGGACCGCCTGGAGCCCGGCAACGCCGCCTACAACCTGCCGCTGGCCTTCCGGCTGATCGGCAGTCTCGAGCCCCCGGCCCTGGCGGCGGCCGTCTCCGCGGTGGTGGGCCGGCACGAGGCCCTGCGCACCCATTTCGAGGTCGTGGCCGGCGAGCCCGCGCAGGTGGTCGATCCCGCCGCGTCCGTGGCGGTGCCCGTGATCGATCTCGCCGGCATTCCCGCGGATGCGGAGCGAGAGGCGCGCCGGCTGGCCGAGCTCGATGCCACCCGGCCGTTCGACCTCGCCCGCGGCCCGCTCCTGCGCGTCACCCTGGTGCGCCTGGCGACGGAGGACCATCTCGTCCTCGCCACGATGCACCACATCGTCTCCGACGGCTGGTCCATGGGCGTGTTCATCCGCGAGGTGGCGGCGCTCTACGAGGCCGCGCGGCACGGCCGGCCGTCGCCGCTCCTCCCGCTGCCCGTGCAGTACTCCGACTTCGCCGTGTGGCAGCGCCGGTATCTTTCCGGCGAGGTCCTGGAGCGCCAGATCGCCTACTGGCGGGACCGCCTGGCGGGAGCGCCCGCCGCCATCGAGCTGCCCACCGACCGGCCGCGCCCGCTGGTGCGGCGGCAGCTCGGCGGCCAGCGCCCCTGGACGGCCCCGGCGGCGCTCGTCGAGCGGCTCGAGGCCCTGGCGCGCGGCCGCGGCGTGACCCTCTTCATGGTCCTGCTCGCCGCCTTCCAGACCCTGCTCCACCGGCTCGGCGGACAGGCGGACTGTCTGGTCGGCTCGCCCATCGCCAACCGCAACCGCGCCGAGATCGAGGGGCTGATCGGCTTCTTCGTCAACGCCCTCGTCCTGCGCGGCGACCTCTCGGGCCGTCCCACGTTCGGCGAGCTGCTCGGCCGCACGCGCGAGTCGGCGCTCGGCGCCTATGCCCACCAGGACCTGCCGTTCGAGAAGCTGGTCGAGGAGCTGCAGCCGGAGCGCAGCCTCTCCCATACGCCCCTTTTCCAGGTCGTGCTGGGGCTCCAGAACGCCCCCGTGAGCGCCATGGAGCTGCCGGGTCTGCGGCTGGAGCCGGTGACTCCGGAGACCGGCACGGCGAAGTTCGACCTCAACTTCCTGCTCGGCGCGGGACCGGCCGGGCTCGCCGGCTCCTGGGAGTACGACCGCGACCTCTTCGACCCGGCGACGGTCGAGGCGATCGCCCGGCGCTTCACCGTCCTGCTCGAAGGCGTCGCCGACAGTCCGGACCGCCGGATCTCCGACCTGCCTCTGCTCTCCGCCGCCGAGCGGCATCAGCTCGTGGCCGGCTGGAACGACACCGCGACCGCCTTCCCGGGCGACCGCACGATCGGCGAGCTGTTCGAGGAGCAGGCGGCGGCGACGCCCGGTTCGATCGCCGTGGTGTTCCGCGACCGGAGCCTCACCTACGCGGAGCTCGACGAGCGGGCCGACCGCGTGGCCCGCCGCCTGCGCCGGCTGGGGGTGGGGCCCGAGGTGCCGGTGGGCCTGTGCGCCGACCGCTCGTTCGACCTGATCGTGGGCCTCCTGGCGATCATCAAGGCGGGAGGCGCGTTCGTGCCCCTCGACCCGGCCTATCCCAGCGAGCGGCTGGGCTACATGCTGGAGAGCTCCGGCGCTCCTCTGGTGCTGGCTCAAGGCGGAACGCTGTCTTCCCTTCCGGAGACCAGCGCGCGGGTGCTCCTCCTGGAAGAGCTGGGCGATCTCGAAGGCGAGGACGCGCCGGTCGTCCGCCCGCTCCCGGACAACCTGCTCTACATCATGTACACCTCGGGCTCGACGGGCCGGCCCAAGGGCGTCGCGATCACCCACCGCTCGGCCATCCGCCTGGTCAAGGAGACCAATTACGCCCGCTTCGCGGCGGACGAGACCTTCCTGCAGCTCGTGCCGCTGTCGTTCGATCCCTCGATGTTCGAGATCTGGGGCGCCCTGCTGCACGGCGCGAAGCTGGTCCTGTTCCCGGGGCGCGTCCCCCTGCCCGAGGATCTGGAGGAGACGATCCGGACCCAGGGGGTGACGACGCTCTGGCTGACGACGGGGCTGTTCCACCAGGTGATCGATCACAAGATCGCGGCGCTGGCCCCGCTGCGTCAGCTCCTGGCAGGCGGCGAGGCGCTGTCGCTGCCCCACGTGAACAAGGTAGTCGAGACCTTCCCGGACCTCCGGCTGGTCAACGGCTACGGGCCCACGGAGGTGACCTGCTTCACGACCTGCTGGCAGGCCCATCCCCTGTCGCCGGACGCGCCCTGCGTGCCCATCGGCAAGCCGATCGCGAACACCCGCGTGCTGGTGCTCGGCGCCGACGGCCAGCCCGTGCCGCGGGGCGTCTCGGGCGAGCTCTACGCGGGCGGCGCCGCCGTGGCACGCTGCTACTTCGGCCGGCCGGACCTGACGGCGGAGCGCTTCGTGCCCGATCCCTGCCCACCACCTGGTGAGGAGGGGGCGCGCCTGTACCGGACCGGCGACCGCGTGCGCTATCTGCCGGACGGCACGCTGGAGTTCTTCGGCCGCTTCGACAACCAGGTCAAGGTCAGAGGGTTTCGCATCGAGCTGGGGGAGATCGAGACGGCCCTCAGCCGCCATGCCGGGATCCGGGAGGCCACCGTCCTGGTGCGCGAGGACACGCCGGGCCACCGCCGCCTGGTGGCCTACGTGGTGCCCCGCGATGGCGCGGCGCTCGATCTCGCGGGGCTCAAGTCGTTCGCCGGCGGCGCGCTACCGGACTACATGGTGCCGGGCGCCTGGGTGCTCCTCGATTCCCTGCCCTTGACGCCCAACGGCAAGGTGGACCGCCGCGCCCTGCCCCTGCCCGGCGACGAGGCGGTGGGGGCCACGGGGGAGGACTACGTGGCGCCGCGCACGCCCGTCGAAGAGATCCTGGCCGGCCTGTGGGCCGAGGTGCTGGGCGCCGAGCGGGTAGGCGTCCACGACGACTTCTTCGAGCGGGGCGGCCACTCTCTGCTCGCCACCCGGCTGATCTCCGGGGTGCGCACGGCCCTCGGCGTCGATCTGCCCATGCGCAAGCTGTTCGAAGCGCCCACCGTCGGGGAGCTCGCCCTGGAGGTCGAAGAGGCCCGCCGCGCCGACCTGGGCCCCGGCGTGCCGCCGATCGAGCCGCGAGGTGGCCAGGATGGGGAGGACCGGGAAGACCTGCCGCTCTCCTTCGCCCAGGAGCGGCTCTGGTTCCTCGACCAGCTCGAATCCGATCCGGCGGCCCACGCGGCCTACAACCTGTCGGTCCCCGTACGGCTGGTGGGCGAGCTCGACGGCGGCGCCCTCCACCTGGCTCTGGGCGAGCTGGTGCGCCGGCACGAGGCGCTGCGCACGACGTTCCCATCGGTTGGCGGCCTGCCCGTGCAGCTGATCGGCAAGCCTTTCGAGGTCCCCTTCTCCCGGGCGGACCTGAGCGGCCTGCCGGAGACCGAGCTGCGGAAGCGGCTGGAGGAGGAGACCACCCGTCCCTTCGACCTCGCCGCCGGGCCCCTGGTGCGGGCCGCGCTGCTGCGCCTGGGTAGCCAGGAGCACGTCTTCGTCCTCACCCAGCACCACATCGTCACGGACGGCTGGTCGATGGGCGTGCTGATCCGCGAGCTCGCCGCGATCTACGGCGCATTCGCCGCGGGCAGGCCGTCGCCGCTGCCCGCCCCGGCCCTCCAGTACCCCGACTTCGCCGTCTGGCAGCGCCGGTGGCTCCAGGGCGAGGCGCTCGAGCGCCAGCTCGGCTTCTGGAAGGGCACGCTGGGCGGCGAGCTGCCGGTGCTCGAGCTGCCCACCTCCCGGCCGCGGCCGGCCGTCCAGACCTTCCGCGGCGAGAGCGAATTCCGCCTCCTGCCCGCGGAGCTCTCCGAGGGCGTCCTGAAGCTGGGCCGGCGCGAGGGCGCGACCCTGTTCATGACCCTGCTCGCCGCCTTCAACGCGCTGCTCCACCGGCTGAGCGGCCAGGACGACATCCTGGTCGGCACCCCCATCGCCGGGCGCAACCGCGCCGAGGTCGAGGGGATGCTGGGCTTCTTCGTCAACACCCTGGTGCTGCGCTCCGACCTCTCGGGCAACCCCGCGTTCCGCGAGCTGCTGGCACGGGTGCGCGAGGCCGCCCTGGGGGCCTACGCCCACCAGGACCTGCCGTTCGAGAAGCTGGTCGCCGAAGTGCAGCCGGACCGCGACCTGTCGCGCACGCCGCTGTTCCAGGTCTTCTTCAACGTGCTCAACTTCACCCGCGAGCGGTTCGAGCTGCCGAAGCTCGCCATGGAGGGGATCGAGGCGCCGCCGCCGCCCTCCAAGTTCGACCTCACGCTCTACGTCTCCGAGCGCGAGGAGGGGATCGGCCTGCTGCTCCTCTACAACGCCGACCTGTTCGACGCCGGGCGCATGGCCGGGCTGCTGGCCCAGCTCGAAGCGCTGCTCGCCGTCTTCGTGGCCCGGCCCGAGACGCCGGTCGACGAGGTCCCGCTGGTGACGCCGGAAGCCCTTGCCCTCCTGCCCGATCCGGCCGCGCCGCTGGCCGGGGCGCGGGGGCTCGCCCCCGTCCACGAGCTGTTCGCCCGCCGGGCGGCCGCCGCCCCGGGCCGCATCGCCGTGCTCGATGGCGAGGAGATCTGGACCTACGGCGATCTCGACGCGCGGTCCAACCGCCTGGCGCGCCGCCTGCTCGCCGCCGGGCTCCAGCCGGGCGAGGTGGTGGCCGTCGACGCCCGCCGCTCGGCCGCGCTGCCGCTCGCGGTCCTGGGCATCCTCAAGGCGGGCGGGGCCTTCCTGCTGCTCGATCCGGCCTATCCGCCGGCGCGGCGGGCGGCGTACCTGCGCCTCGCGGAGCCGCGCGCCCTGGTGCGGCTGGCGGGCATGGAGCCGCTGCCGGAGGAGATCGAGGAAGCGCTGGCCGGGCTTTCCCTGCGCTGCCGGATCGATCTCGGCGGCCTCGACGAAGGCGACGGTTCGGCGCCCGCCGTCGATGTCGGGCCGCGCGACCTCGCGTACGTGGCCTTCACCTCCGGCTCGACGGGGATGCCGAAGGGGATCCTGGGCGAGCACGGGCCGCTCTCCCACTTCCTCGGCTGGCACGCGGAGACCTTCGGCTTCGGCCCGGACGACCGCTTCAGCCTGCTCTCGGGGCTGGCGCACGACCCGCTGCTGCGCGACCTGTTCACGCCCCTCGCCGTCGGAGCGGTCCTGTGCATCCCGAGCGGCGGCATTTACGAGGACCCGCGGAGCCTGCTCGGCTGGCTGGCGGCCGAGCGGGTGAGCGTCGTGCACCTGACCCCGGCCCTGGCCCAGATGCTGGCGCACGGCGCCACGCGGGAAGCCCCGCTGCCGGACCTGCGCCGCGCCTTCTTCGGCGGCGACCGGCTGACGGGCCGCGACATCGCGGGCCTGCGGGCGCTCGCCCCGCGCGTCGCCTGCTGCAACTTCTACGGCGCCACCGAGACGCCGCAGGCCATGGGCTGGCACGCCGTGACGCCGGAGGAAGCCGCGGCCGGCGGCCAGGTGCTGCCCGTGGGCCGCGGCATCGACGGCGTGCAGCTCCTGGTGCTCAACCGCCGGGACCTCCTGACGGGCATCGCCGAGCTGGGCGAGATCTGCGTCCGCACGCCCTACCTGTCGCGCGGCTATCTCGGCGATGAGGCGCTGACCCGCCAGCGGTTTCCCGCCAACCCGTTCACGGAGGATCCCGTGGACCGCGTCTACCGCACGGGCGACCTCGGCCGCTACCGCGAGGACGGCGAGGTCGAGTTCGCGGGCCGCGCCGACGCCCAGGTGAAGATCCGCGGCTTCCGCATCGAGCTCGCCGAGGTCGAGGCCGCCGTTTCTCGCCACCCCCAGGTAGCCGCCGCGGCCGTGCTGGCGGTGGGCGACAGCCTGGTTGCCTACGTCGTGCCGCGGGAAGAGGCGCCGGAGCTGAGGCCCTTCCTGACGGACCGTCTCCCCAGCTACATGGTGCCGGCCGCCTTCGTCTTCCTCGACCGGCTGCCCCTGACGCCCAACGGCAAGCTCGACCGGCGAGCCCTCGCCCGCATCGAGGCGCCCCGCGAGGCTGGCATCGAGGTCGGTCGCGTGGCGCCCCGCACGCCCGTCGAGGAGATGCTGGCCGAGCTGTGGATGGACCTGCTGAAGCTCGACGTCCTGGGCGTCCACGACAGCTTCTTCGACCTCGGCGGCCACTCGCTGCTGGCGACCCAGATGGTCTCTCGGGTGCGCGAGGCCTTCGGCGTCGAGCTGCCCCTGCGCCGCCTGTTCGAGACGCCTACCGTCGCCGGGCTCGCCCGCGCCGTCGAGGGCGGCCAGCGGCCCGCCGCTCCCCCCATCCTGCCGCGCCGGGAAGGCGGCGAGCCGCCCCTCTCCTTCTCCCAGGAGCGGCTGTGGATCCTCGATCAGCTCGAGCCCGCGAACGCCTCCTACAACATGCCGGCGGCCCTGCGGCTGCGCGGCGCGCTCGACGTCGCCGCCTTGGCGGCGTGCTTCACGGAGATCGTCCGCCGCCACGAGGCGCTGCGCACCGTCTTCGCCAGCCGCGACGGCCGGCCCGTCCAGGTGATCGGCGAGCCCGTGCCCTTCGACCTGCCGGTGATCGAGGTCGCATCCGAGGCCGAGGCCCGCGACCTCGCGGCGGCCGAAGCGGCGCGGCCGTTCGACCTCGCCCGCGGGCCGCTCCTGCGCGCCCGCCTGCTGCGCCTCGCCGAAGACGACCACCTGCTCGTCGCCAACATGCACCACATCGTTTCCGATGCCTGGTCCATGGCCGTCTTCGTGACGGAGATCGCGGCCCTCTACGCCGGCGCTCCCCTGCCGCCGCTGCCCGTGCAGTACGCCGACTTCGCCGAGTGGCAGCGCGGCTGGCTCACCGGCGAGGTGATGGCGGAGCAGGTCGGCTACTGGCGCCAGCGCCTCGCCGGCGCGCCGGCCCTGCTCGAGCTGCCCGCCGATCGCCCCCGGCCGGCGGCCCAGACCTTCAACGGCGCCCGGCGCCCGTGGGCCCTGCCGGCGGGCCTCTCCACGGATCTGATCGCCCTCGGGCGGCGGACCGGCTCGACCCCTTTCATGCTGCTGCTCGCCGCCTTCGAGGTGCTCCTGCACCGCTACACCGGCGCGGACGACGTGGTGGTCGGCACCCCGATCGCCGGCCGCACCCGCAAGGAGGTCGAGCCGCTGATCGGCTTCTTCGTCAACACCCTGGTGCTGCGCAGCGGCCTCGGGGACGACCCCGCGTTCACCGCTCTCCTGGGCCGGGTCCGCGAGGCGGCCCTCGGCGCCTTCGCCCACCAGGATCTGCCGTTCGAGCGCTTGGTGGAGGAGCTGCGGCCCGAGCGGCACCTCGCCTACTCGCCGCTGTTCCAGGTGATGTTCACCTTGCAGAACGCCCCGCTCTCCAACCTCGACCTGCCGGGGCTCAGCCTGGCGCCGGTCGAGGCCGTCCACCGCACCTCGCGCTTCGACTGGACGCTGTCGCTCTCGGCCACCCCGAACGGCATCGGCGGCTACCTCGAATACAACACGGACCTGTTCGACGGGACGACGATCGAGCGTGTCCTCGGGAGCCTGGAGACTCTCCTCGGGGGGATCGCGGCCGAGCCGGAGGCGCGCGTCTCCGGCCTGCCCCTCCTGTCCGCGGCGGAGCGGCGGCAGGTGCTCGAGGATTGGAACGGCACGCCCGCGCCGGCCTGGGAAGGCCCGGTCCACGCCCTCTTCGCCGCCCAGGCGGCCCGCATCCCGGACGCCGCCGCCATCGTCTGCCGTGGCGAGGCGCTGACCTACGCCGAGCTCGATCGCCGATCCAGCCGCGTGGCCCATGCTCTGCGCGGGCTCGGCGCCGGTCCGGACGTGCCCGTAGCCCTCTCCATGGAGCGCTCGCTGGAGATGGTCGTCGGCCTGCTGGGCATCTGGAAGGCGGGGAGCGCCTACCTGCCGCTCGACCCGGCCTACCCCGAGGACCGCCTGGCGTTCATGCTGGAGGACTCGGGCGCGCCCGTGCTGGTGACCCAGGACGAGAGCCCGGCCTGGAGCGGCGCCTGGAGCGGCCAGGTGGTGCGCCTCGGCCCCGGCGGCGATCTGCCGGGAGCGGGGGAGACCGTGCCCGCGGACAGCTCCGGTCCCGACGACCTCGCCTACATCCTCTACACCTCCGGCTCTACCGGCCGGCCCAAGGGCGTACAGGTGACCCACCGGGCCCTCGCCAACTTCCTGGGCGCCATGCGCCGCCAGCCGGGGTTGGAGTCCGGAGATGTGATGGTCGCCGTGACCTCGCTCTCCTTCGACATCGCCGGCCTCGAGCTCTGGCTGCCGCTCCTCGTCGGCTCCCGCGTCGTGCTGGCCACCCGCGACGAGGCCGCGGACGGCGGGCTCCTGCGCGAGCTCGTGGAGACCTCCGGCGGCACCGTGCTCCAGGGCACCCCCGCCACCTGGCGGCTGCTGCTCGCGGCGGGCTGGCAGGGCGGCCCGGGCTTCAAGGCGCTGTGCGGCGGCGAGGCCTTCCCGCCGGCCCTGGCCGCCAGCCTGCGCGAGCGTGCCGGTTCCGTGTGGAATCTCTACGGACCCACCGAGACCACCATCTGGTCCACCGTCGCCGAGATCGGCCCGGTCGCCGAAGGCGCTGCGGTCTCCATCGGCCGGCCCATCGACGCGACGCGGATCTACCTGGTCGATCCCGCCGGCGAGCCCGTGCCCGTGGGCGTCGCCGGCGAGCTGCGGATCGGCGGCACGGGTCTCGCCCGCGGCTACCTTGGGCGGCCCGACCTGACGGCCGACCGCTTCGTCCCCGATCCCTTCGGCGGCGCTGGAGACCGTCTGTACCGCACGGGCGACCTCGCTCGCTACCGGCCGGACGGGGCGCTGGAGTGCCTCGGCCGCATCGACCATCAGGTCAAGGTGCGGGGCTTCCGTATCGAGCTGGGAGAGATCGAGGCCGCGCTCGGCCGCCATCCGGCCGTGGCCCAGGCCGCCCTCGCCGTGCATGGCGAGGGCGAGGCCCGCAAGCTGGTGGCCTACATCGTGCCGCGGCCGGGGGTAGAGATCGCGGACGCCGCCGGTCTGCGCGGCTTCCTGCGCGGCTCGCTGCCCGAGTACATGGT
This sequence comes from Thermoanaerobaculia bacterium, assembly GCA_035266085.1. Classification (GTDB taxonomy): domain Bacteria; phylum Acidobacteriota; class Thermoanaerobaculia; order Multivoradales; family UBA5704; genus DATARR01. The sequence continues at coordinate 5,416 of DATFNZ010000130.1, read as the reverse complement.
GCCCGGCTCCTGGGTCGAGCTCGACGCGCTGCCGCTCACGCCCAACGGCAAGGTGGACCGCAAGGCCCTGCCGGCGCCCGATCTCCAGCGCCGGGCGGCCGCCGAGGCTTGGGCGGCGCCGCGCACGCCCGCCGAGGAGCGGCTGGCCGAGCTGTGGGCCAAAACCCTCGGCGTCGACCGCGTGGGCATCCACGACGACTTCTTCGAGCTCGGGGGGCACTCGCTGCTCGCCATCCAGCTCGTCTCCCGCGTGCGGGAAGCCTTCCAGGTCGATCTGCAGCCGGCCGTCCTGTTCGCCGCCTCCACCGTGGCCAGCCTTGCCGCCCGTCTGGACCAGAACCAGGTGCCCCGGACGCCCGTGCTGGTGCCCATCCAGCCGCGCGGCGAGCGGCCGCCGTTCTTCTGCGTCCACCCCGCGGGCGGCAACGTCCTTTGCTACGCGGACCTGGCCCGCGAGCTGGGCGAAGAGCAACCGTTCTACGGCCTCCAGGCCACGGGGCTGGAAGCCGGCGAGCCGCTTCCCGGTTCGATCGAGCAGATCGCCGAGCAGTGCCTGGCCGCCGTCCGCGAGGTCGATCCCGAGGGCCCCTACTACCTGGGCGGCTGGTCCTTCGGCGGCTTCGTCGCCTATGAGATGGCGCGGCGCCTGGAGGCCGAGGGCCGGCAGGTCGCCTTGGTCGCCCTCCTCGACGCCAGCGTCTTCTGGCTCACGGAGCTGCCCGACCGGGATGAGGCGGAGCTGCTGTTCCACGCCTTCCAGGAGACCTTGCCCGTATCGTTGGAGGAGCTGCGTGCCCTGGGCCCGGATCAGAGCCTGGCCTACGTCGTCGAGCTTGCCCGCGCGGCCGGCGCCTTCCCCGAGGGCTTCGACCTCGACCGGGCCCGCCGCTATCTCGACCTCTACCAGGCCAACGAGCGCGCCCTGCGCGCCTACGATCCCGGCCCCTACTCCGGCCGCGTGACCCTGTTCCGGGCCGAGGGCACCGCCGCCGGCCATCCGGAGGAGCCCGCCCTCGGCTGGGACCGCCTGGCCGCCGGCGGGGTCGAGATCGAGCCCCTCCCCGGCAGCCACCAGGACGTCGTCCGGCTCCCCGGCGTGCGCGTCGTGGCCGAGGGCCTGCGCGCCCGTATCGAGGAGGCGGTCAGCGAAGCGGCCAGAAGATCGGCACCAGCAGCAAGATGACGACGACCACCAGCGCCGTCAGCGGCGTGCCCGCGGTCACGAAGTCCCGGAATCGGTACTTGCCCGGCCCGTAGACGATCAGGCACGACGGCTCGAAGGGCGTGATGAAGGAGAGCGAGGCCGAGAGCGTCACGAGCACGGCGAACGTCCGCGGGTCCAGGCCCAGCCGATGGGCCGTGCTCAGGGCCACCGGCAGCACCACCAGGGCCGCCGCGGCGTTGGACATCGGCTGCGTGAGCAGCATCGTCAGGACGATGAAGGCCAGCATCACGGCGCCGGTGCCGAGCGGCGCGAACCAGGCGACGATCAGGCCGGCCACGTACGCCGCCGCGCCCGTCTTCTGCATCGCCAGGCCGAACGAGGTCATGCCGGCGATCAGGATCAGCAGCCGCCAGTCGATCAGCCGGTAGGCTTCCTCCATCGTGATCAGCCGCGTGCCGATCACTCCCAGGGCCGCCAACAGGAAGGCGATGGGCAGCGGCAGCCACCCGAACGAGGAGGCGAGCACGGCGAGCAGGAAGATCCCCATCGCCCAGATCCCCTTCCGGCGGCGCGCGGGCTGGTGCTCGACCTCCTCGAGGATCCACAGGTCGGCGTCGTCCGCCAGGGAGCGGAACCTCTCGGGCCGGCCCTGGAGCAGCAGCACGTCTCCCGCCCGCAGCGGCAGGCCCGCGAGCCGGGTCGCCAGGGCGTGCCCGCGGCGGTAGATGGCGAGCACCGTCAGGCCGAAGCGGCGGCGGAAGTCGAGTTCCTGGATCGACCGGCCGATCAGCGACGACTGCGGCATCAGCAGCGCCTCCGCGATCTTCCGCGTCTCGCTCACCAGATCCTGGGGGCTCATCTTGAGGTCGGAAGGGATCTCGATGCCGGCGGTGTCCTTGACCTGGAGCAGCCCCTCCCGGCCCGCCTGCACCAGCAGCAGGTCTCCTTCCTCGAGCGTCACGTGGGGCTCGGCCTCCAGCCGCCGGCCTCCCCGCAGGATGGCCCGCACCTGCAAGCCCATCTGCGCCAGCCGCGACTCCCGAAGCTCTCTGCCCGCCAGCGGCGAGCCGGGGGTGACCACGACCTCCGAGAGAAACTCCCGCATGGCGTACTCCTCGGCGTAATCGGCCTCGCGGGTCTGCGGCAGCAGGCGATGCCCCAAGAACGTCATGTAGAGGATGCCCGCCACCGCCACCGCCGCGCCCACCGGCAGGAACTCGAACATGGAGAACGGCTCGAGGCCCGCCGTCTTGATGTAGCCGCTCGCCGCCACGTTGGTGGACGTGCCGATCAGCGTGCAGGTCCCACCCAGCATCGAGGCGTAGGCGAGGGGAATCAGCACCTTCCCGGGGCTCACCTTGCTCCGCCGGCAGACGCCGAGGACGGCCGGCATCAGCACGGCCGTGGTCGTGGTGTTGTTCATGAAGGACGAGATGAAGGTGCTGACCGGCATCACGCAGAGCAGCACCTTGGTCCGGCTGCCGCCCGCGAGCCGGGAGATCACCTCGCCCAGGTGGTCCATCACCCCGCCCTTCATCAGCGCCCCGGAGAGCACGAAGATCGAGGCCAGGATGATGATGATGTCGTTGGAGAACCCCGAGAACGCCTCGCCGACGTCCAGGATCCCGGAGAGGACCAGGCAGCACAGCAGGACCAGGGTCGCCACGTCCACCGGCACCCACTCGGTGGCGAAGACGGTCACGACCGCGACCAGCAGGAAGAGGACGATGAAGATGGGCAGCGTCACGGGGCGTTATTCTGCACGCTTTCTGCCAGATCCGAGCCTTGCCGCCGCTGGACATCCGGGCGTCCAGCCCTTACTCTCCCCCCGCCGCGCGCGCTCCGCCGCTGGAGCCGCCGCGAGGGGGACCCCATGGAATTCCTGAAGACACTGCTCGACTTCGTCCTGCACCTGGACAAGCACCTGAGCCCGATCATCCAGGAGTACGGAGCCTGGACCTATCTGCTCCTCTTCCTGATCGTCTTCTGCGAGACCGGGCTGGTGGTCACGCCGTTCCTCCCCGGCGACTCCCTGCTCTTCGCGGCGGGCGCCTTCGCGGCCAACGGCTCCCTCTCCATCTGGATCCTGATCGCCTCCCTGATCGTCGCCGCCGTGTTGGGGGACACCGTCAACTACTGGGTGGGCCACTTCCTCGGGCACCGGCTGCTGAACGCCAAGCGCTTCCGGGTCATCAAGCCCGAGCACCTCGCCTACACCCACGAGTTCTACGAGAAGTACGGCGGCAAGACGATCATCATCGCCCGCTTCGTCCCCATCGTCCGCACCTTCGCGCCCTTCGTGGCCGGCCTGGGCAGCATGAGCTACGGGCGGTTCATGAGCTACAACGTCGTCGGCGGCGTGGCCTGGGTCCTGATCTGCACCCTGGCCGGCTACCTGTTCGGCAACCTGCCGTTCGTGCAGGAGAACTTCTCGCTCGTGGTGCTGATGATCATCGTCCTGTCTCTCCTGCCGGCCGTCTGGGAGATCTGGCGGGCCCGCTCGCGCGCCCGCCGAGCCGCCGCGCCGGGAATTCCAGGACGGGACTGAGGGTTCTCAAGAGAGGTTCCGTGCTACCTATGGCTTGGCAAATGAGTCCAGATGTGGCACCCTACCGCCTGCTCACCCCCGGTGAGCGCAGTGCGTGTGGAACGGCTCAACTCCTGAGCCTCTGAGCGGCGGCCTCACCGGCAAGTCCCCGTTCTTCCTCGATTCCGCCGGAAGTATTGAGAGCGCAAGCGCCTGGCCAACCGGCTGGAGGTCCGTGCGCCCTCGGAAGGACTGCGACCCTTTGAACGATTTCGCTGAATTCGGCCTTCACCCCGATCTCCTGCGTGGCGTCGAGAGCATGGGCTTCACCCTGCCGACGCCCATCCAGAAGGACGCCATTCCCCCGGCCATGACCGGCCGCGACGTGCTCGCCTGCGCCATGACGGGCAGCGGCAAGACGGCGGCGTTCCTCCTGCCCATCCTCAACCGGCTGATCGGCAAACCGCGCGGCACCACCCGCTGCCTCGTTCTCGCTCCCACCCGCGAGCTGGCGGCCCAGATCGTCGAGCACCTCGAGGGGCTCGCCAAGCTCACCGACCTGACCGGCGCGGCCGTCTTCGGCGGCGTCGCCATGGGCCCGCAGGAGAAGGCGTTCCGCAAGGGCGTCGACGTGCTGGTGGCGACCCCCGGGCGTCTCCTGGACCACTTCCAGAACGACTACGCCAAGCTCGAGGGCCTCGAGATCCTCGTCCTCGACGAGGCGGACCGCATGCTCGACATGGGCTTCCTGCCCGACATCCGGCGGGTCCTGAAGCACCTGCCGAAGGCCGAGCAGACCCTGTTCTTCTCCGCCACCCTGCCGCCGCCCATCGTGACGCTGTCCCGCGAGATGCTGCGCGATCCCGCCAGCCTCAACGTCGAGCGGAAGTCGGCTCCCGCCAGCGGCGTCACCCAGGCGGTCTACCCCGTGCGCGAGGATCTGAAGCCGTTCCTGCTCGTCGAGCTGCTGCGCCGCGGGGAGATCAAGAACGTCCTGGTGTTCACCCGCACCAAGCACCGCGCCAACCGTCTGGCCGAGTTCCTCGAGCGGCACGGCGTCTCGTGCGACCGCATCCACGGCAACCGCAGCCAGCCGCAGCGTACCGACGCCCTCGCCCGGTTCAAGAACGGCACCCTCCAGGTGCTGGTGGCGACCGACATCGCGGCCCGCGGCATCGACGTCGAGGCCCTTTCGCACGTCATCAACTTCGACGTTCCCAACGTGCCCGAGGACTACATCCACCGCGTGGGCCGCACGGCTCGGGCCGAGATGGTGGGCGACGCCTTCACCTTCGTCTCCGAGGGTGAGCTGGGCGAGCTGCACGCCATCGAACGGGCCGTGGGCCAGCGGCTGTCCCGCCTGACCGTCGAGGGTTTCGACTACCAATCGAAGCCGCCGGAGCGCTTCGAGATCCCCATCGCCGAGCGCATCGCGGCCATCCGGGCCCGCAAGGCCGAGGAGCGGGCGCGGGCCAAGGCCAAGGCGGAGAAGAAGGTGCAGCGCGAGGCCGAGGAAAAGGCCCGCATGGAAGGGCGCTCCCAGCCGCAGCAACCCCGGGGCGACCGCCCCGACCGCAACAACCGCGAGCAGCAGCCCAGGGCGCAGCGGCCCGGCGGCGGGCCTCGCGGCGGCGGCCATCGCCAGGGCGATGCCCAGCCCCGCGGCCAGCAGAGGCCCGGGCAGGGACAAGGACAGGGACAGGGACAGGGACAGGGACAGGGAC
>DATFNZ010000129.1:0-43047 GCA_035266085.1 Thermoanaerobaculia bacterium | reverse complement strand
TCGGAGGCCTCCCGCGTCGGGGCGTCTCCGAGGCGGAGGAATCGCTCGCTTTGCTAATCCCTTCAACCGTCACGTCGTTCCGCCGTCCAGGCTCTCGGTGCAGCGCAAACCCGGAACGAACTTCGGGCACGTCGTACTAGCCGGTATTCTCGCCCTGCCTCGCCAGCGCCGTAGCCATCCCCGCCGCCGCCAGCCCGCCCAGGAGATACCAGGCCACCGTCATCACCTGGGTGGCCACGGTCCGGTTGGTGGGACGGCTCCCCAGGCCCATCGGACCCGGCAGGGCCAGGGCGCCCAGGCCGGCGCCGAGGCCGAGGGCCGTGCCCCGGAGCCAGGTGGCGGTGCCGCCGTTCGTGCCGACGAGGCTGTAGTAGAGGGAATTGGAGACCAGATCGCCGGCCAGGGTCCAGGGATAGAGCTGGTCGTCCGGCGGCGACTGGCGGCCGGTCGCCCGGATGGTCTTGGCGAGGGCGCGCAGGCCGAGGATGTCCGCCCGGGGAGCTTTATCCGTGATCCGGCGGGCCGCCTGGTGGACGAGGGTGAGGGCGCACGCGCCGGCGAGGCCGCTGCCCAGGGCTCGAAGGGCTTTCATCTTCTCTCCTCCTCAGGGATCTCCGGCGATCCCTTACGGGAGAGGGCGTCTGCAACTTGCGTTCCGCTCTGAAAGGCCTGCCCTTCGGGGCCGGCGTTGTGTGACCGGATATCTCCAGCTTGTAGAGTGACCAGGGCACCAGTCTGGCCGAACGCGGTCACGAACTCGACCTCGAAACTTTCCGGCCTGTACACCTCGACGATGGCGCCCAAGTCTCCGGCACGAAGCCCTTGTGCCGGTAAATCCCGGGCCAGGACCACAGCATCCAGAAGCTTCATGACTGCTTTCCGCCCTCCACCTCCGCCACGAACTCATCCATCAGGTGATTGAACACCTCCGGGCGGTCCATCATCACCCAGTGGCCGGTGCCCGTCATCAGGCGGACGGGGAGGTCCGGCAGGAGGTTGTGGAGGCTGTAGGGGAGGCGGTTCATGTCGGAGACCACGGAGAGCCGGGGGCCCTGGTAGCGCTCCAGGGCGGGGAGCGGCTGGTAGAGCATGCTGCTCTCGATGGCGGCCGGGATGGCGTCCTCGTGGGTCAGGCGGAGGTCCTCGAGCACCCAGCGGGAGGCGTCGGGATCGCCGCTCACCACGAGCTGGCGGTAGTAGGACTCGAGCTCGTTGACGGGATCGGCGCGCAGGCTCTCGAGGAAGGGCCGGAACTCCGAGTCGGGGACGCGGCTCATGTCGCCGTTGGGATCGACCAGCAGGAGCCCGGCGATCCGCTCCGGGTGGCGGCCCGCGTATTCGATGGCCACCGCCGAGCCCAGGCTGTGGCCGGCCAGGATGAAGCGGCGCAGGCCGAGCTGGTCGGCGGCGGCGGCCACGTCGCCCGCCAGGGAAGCGATCGAGTAGTCGCCGTCCTCCGCCGGGTCGGACTCGCCGTGCCCGCGCAGGTCGAGCGCCGCCGCGCGCCGGTGGCGGCGCAGGTGATCGAGCTGCAGGGACCACTGGCCGCCGTTGCCCGCCAAGCTGTGGAGGAAGAGGACGGGCGTCGCTCCCCGATGCTCCTCCTCGCCGCCGTCCCTTATATAGAGGTTGCCCGCGGGGCCGGCGATCCACAGGGTCTCGCCCGGGGCGGGCTCGGGCTCGGTAACGGACGGCCCGGGCTCCGGCCGCCGCCGCCGGTCCGGACCGGGATCGGCGTCCTCCGGGAAAAGGTCCACCTCCCGGCGGCTGGCGAACAGGGTGGCGAACGCCCCCAGGGTGAGCAGGCCCAGCAGCGTCCACAGGAAGCCCCGGCCGCGCCGCCGGCGCGGGTAGCTGGATCTCCGTAGCAGCCTCGAGCTCATCGCATTCACCCCCCGGTCGAAGCTAACACGCTCCTCCGCCGATGGGCAATGAAGCCCGCGGCCAGGGGGCGGGCACGAGGCGGAAGGGTTGACATCCCTATTGATAGTTAGGTATCAATGCCCTGCCCAAGCCGGCAGCACGAGGTTAGGAGCAGCGTCGCCTGCTCGTATAGAAACTAAGAGCTATCCCAGACGGGAGGCACGTTTGCCGAAGCAAGAAGTAGCCCAGATCCGTTCCTATCTGCAGCGTCTCGGCAGGCGCTCAAGCCCGGTCTGCATCAGCGCCTTCGCCTTCAGCCTGGTCAATCTTGCCGGTCCGGCCGCCCCGACGGTGCACCCTCCGGCCCTTCAGCCCGCCGCCGTCGTTCAGCAAGCCGCCGCATCTCCCGCTCAGGCACCCCTCGCTCAGGCACCGGCGCCCAAGGTGGACGCGCCCGCCGCGGTGGAGGCTCCGAAGCCGGAGCCGCCCGGGGAGACTGCGAAGACCGTGCCCGCCGAGGCTCCGAAGGCGGCGAGCCCGGCTCCTGTCGCCGCTCCCGCCAGCCCCGCCCCGGCGCCTACCCCCGCACCCGTCGCTGCCACCCCGGCTCCGACCCCCGCTCCGGCTCCTCCCCCTGCTCCCCTGAGCAGCCTGGAGCAGCTCCGCAAGGCCGCGGACCTGCTGGCGGAGGCCAACGCGGCCATGGGAGCTCCGAAGTCGCCTTACGGGCAGCTCATCTACGACATCGCCATCCGTCACTCGGTGAACCCGCAGCTCGTGGCCGCCGTGATCCACGTCGAGTCGGCCTTCAATGCCCGCGCCGTCTCCCGCAAGGGGGCGTGCGGCCTGATGCAGCTCCTGCCGGCCACCGCGCGCCGCTTCGGGGTGACGAAGAAGAAGGATCTCTTCGATCCCAAGAAGAACCTGGAGGCGGGCGTGAAGTACCTGAAGTGGCTGACCGCCCGTTTCGGCGGCGACGTCCAGAAGACCCTGGCCGCCTACAACGCCGGCGAGGGAGCGGTGGACCGCTTCGGCGGGGTTCCTCCCTACCGCGAGACGCAGAACTACGTCCAGAAGATCTTCGGCCTCCTCGGCTTCACGCCCGATCCCCCCGCTGCCAAGGCTGCGCTCCCCGCTGCACAGGTCGCCGAGGCGGAGATCGTGCCGGCGGGCCGGTAGACGTCACCCGCCGGGCTTCGATGCCCGGGCCGCAACCTTCCTCCACTCCCCTGCGTACCACCTCAAGGCTCCATCCGGAGCCTTGATCGATCTATGCCTACTGTTTCCTCAGGGGAGGTTTCCCGCATGCGAAAACTGATCTACGCCACCCTCGTCCTGCTCGCCGCGTCCGCCCGGGCGGACGTCGATCCCGGCCTGCTGGCCGGGATGAAGGCGCGCTCGATCGGGCCGGCTGGCATGAGCGGCCGGGTGCCCGTCGTCGCCGCCGTCGAGTCGAATCCCAACATCGTGTACGCGGGCGCCGCGGCCGGCGGCGTCTGGAAGTCGGTCAACGGCGGCCTCACCTGGACGCCGCTGTTCGACGACCAGGCGGTGTCCTCGGTGGGCGCCCTGGCAATCTACCAGGCCAACCCGGACGTCGTCTGGGTGGGCACCGGCGAGGGCAACCCGCGCAACAGCGTGTCGGTCGGCAACGGCGTCTACCGCTCGATGGACGGCGGCAAGACCTGGATGCACCTGGGCCTGGAGAAGACGGAGCGCATCTACCGCATCGTGCTCCACCCCTCCGATCCCGACGTGGCCTGGGTCTCCGCCATGGGTCAGGAGTGGGGCGAGAACCCGGAACGGGGCGTGTTCAAGACCGAGGACGGCGGCAAGACCTGGAGCAAGGTGCTCTACGTCGACCCGCGGACGGGCGCCTCGGACCTGGTGATCGACCCGCGCAATCCCAACAAGCTGTTCGCCTCGATGTGGCAGTACCGGCGCTGGCCCTGGTTCTTCAAGTCGGGGGGCCCGGGCTCGGGGCTCTACGTCACCCAGGACGGCGGGCGGACCTGGCGGGAGATCACGGACGGGGACGGGCTGCCGAAGGGGGACCTGGGGCGGATCGGCATCGCCATCTCGCACTCGAACCCGGACGTCGTCTACGCCACCGTCGAGGCCGCCAAGAGCGCCATCGTGCGCTCGGACGACGGCGGCCGGACCTGGCGGACGGTCAACCAGCGCTACGACGCCAACCCGCGCCCCTTCTACTTCGCCGACCTGCGGGTCGATCCGCAGCTTCCAAACCGCATCTACAGCCTGGACTACGACGTCCGGGTCTCCGACGACGGCGGGCAGACGTTCAAGGCCCTGATCCCCGGCTACATCATCCACGGCGACTACCACGGCATGTGGATCGATCCCAGGAGTCCCGACCTGATCTACCTCTCCAACGACGGCGGCGTCGCCGTCAGCCGCGACCGGGGGCGGACGGCCGCCTTCGTCTCCACCCTGCCGCTCGGCCAGTTCTACCACGTGGCGGTGGACATGGAGCAGCCGTACAACGTCTACGGCGGCCTGCAGGACAACGGCTCCTGGCGCGGTCCCAACACCGTCTGGCAGCAGGGCGGCATCCGGACCCACGAGTGGGTGGCGGTGGGGGGCGGCGACGGCTTCGAGACCCGGCCCGATCCGGCGGACGCGAACGTCGTCTACTCCGAGTCCCAGGGCGGCTATCTCGCCCGGGTGGACCTGCGCACCGGCGAGCAGCGCCAGATCCGGCCCAGCCCGCCGGACGGGGTGAAGCTGCGCTTCAACTGGAACGCCGGCTTCACCACCGACCCGGTCGAGAAGGGCACGATCTACCTGGGCAGCCAGTTCCTCCACAAGTCCACGGACCGCGGCGAGACCTGGACCACGATCAGCCCGGACCTGACCAGCAACAACCCCGAGTGGCAGAAGTCCGACGAGAGCGGCGGCCTGACGCCGGACGCCAGCAACGCCGAGAACTACACGACCATCCTCGCCATTGCCCCCAGCCCGCTCCAGCAGGGGGTGATCTGGGTCGGCACGGACGACGGCCGCCTGCACGTCACCCGCGACGGTGGCAAGACGTGGACGAGCGTCGAGAAGAACGTCCCCGGCGTGCCGGCCAACACCTGGATCCCCCACGTCCTGCCCTCGCGGTTCGATGCGGCGTCGGCCTTCGTGGTCTTCGACAACCACCGGCGGGAGGACTTCGCGGCCTACGTCTACCGCACGGACGACTGGGGCAAGACCTGGAAGAGCCTGGCCACCAAGGACATCCGGGGCTACGCCCACTCGATCGAGCAGGACCCGGGCAACAGGGACCTGCTCTTCCTGGGCACCGAGTTCGGCCTCTGGACCTCCCTCGACGGCGGCGCCCGGTGGATGAAGTGGACGCACGGGGTGCCCACGACGCCGGTGCTGGACGTGGTGATCCACCCGCGGGACCTCGACCTGGTGATCGCGACGCACGGCCGTTCCCTCTACGTGGTGGACGACATCACGCCTCTGCGCACCCTCTCGGAGAAGACGATGGCCGAGCCGCTTCACTTCTACGGGGCGAGCGAGGCTCTGCTGTACAGCCGGTCGCCGGAACCCGGCGGTTTCGGTCTCGGCTCCGGCGAGTTCCGGGGCGAGGGTGAGCCCTACGGCGCCATCCTCACCTTCTCGCTGAACGCCCCCGGCCTGCCGCTGCCCGACCCCAAAGAAGAGCGGGACCGCAAGCTCGCGGAGCGCCAGGCCCGCCGCAAGGAGCCGGAGCAGGAGAAAGGCAAAGAGAAGGCGAAGGACGATAAAAAGGCGGGGGAAGAGAAGCCGCAGGAGGTCGAGATCAGGATCGTGGACGCCGCGGGCAAGACGGTCCGCACCTTCACGGCGCCCGCCAGCCAGGGCTTGAACCGGGTCGTCTGGAACCTCTCCCGCGACGGCTTCAAGCAGTTCCCGCAGGAGCGCCCGGCGGACGAGCACCCTGCCGGCCCGCCGGTGACGCCGGGCACCTATGGCGTGACGGTGAAGCACGGGGAGCACGAGGCCAAGGGGACCGTCCGCGTGCTGCAGGACCCCCGCTCGAAGAACACCGAGGCGGACTGGCGCCGGCGCGAGGACGCCCTGGCCCGGGGGGCGGCTTTGAACGACGCCCTGGCCGAGGCGGTGAAGCGGATCCGCGCCACCCGCGCGGACGTCGACGAGGTGGTGGCGAAGCGGCAGGACCAGAAGGACCCCAAGGCGGATAAACCCAAGGACGCCAAGGACCCGATCGCCGAGGCGGCCGGCAAGCTGAAGGAGGGTCTCGACAAGCTGGAGCGGCGCCTGTGGGTGCCCTATGAGGCGGTGGGGATTCAGCCGGCGACCGATGCCCTGTCGGACCTCGGCTACTTCGGCTACACCCTCGAGAGCACGGAGCCGCCGAGCCCGACCCACCTGGAGTACCTGCGGCAGGCGGAGGCGAAGGTCCAGTCCGTGCTGGCGGACTTCAACCGCTTCTTCGAGACGGACGTCGCCGCCTTCCGCAAGCAGGTGGACGATGCCGGGATCCGGCTGCTGCCGGCGGTGGGGAAGGTGGAGGTGAAGAGGCCGTAGGGCCCTTCACCTCCACGGCTTGCAATCTACCGGCGCCCGGACCGCGGACGCTCGGGCGCGATCCGGAGGCTGAGCCGGCCCGTGCTCTGGATGCCCGGGCGGTAGTAGACGCCTCCCGGCGGCGGGGTGATGACGGGGGCGGGCTGGGTGCCGTCCTCGTCGTACACGCCCTCGGGGACCTCCTGGATGGTCGGCTCGGGCCGGTTCCACTCGCGCAGCCCGCGCTGGGGCGGCGCATCGTAGGCCGGGCCGCCGGGGGCGGGGCGGCGCGCGGCGCCCTGCGGCTGCGCCTGGCCGGCGGGATTGCCGCGGTCGAGGTCGCGCTCGCGCAGCACCGTCGTGCCCTGGGCCGGCTGGCCCGGTTGGCCCTGAAGCTGGCCTGGGGGCTTGGCGGCGGCTCCCGGCTGGCCCGGCAAGCGGCCGGGGGTCTGAGCGCCCGGCTGCGGCGCCGGCTTGGTGGCCGTCTGGTCCTTGTCGCCGCCCGCCGCGGCGGGCGGCGGCACCAGCAGGGTCGAGATGCGGGCCGGATCGTCATAGACCCTGGGCACCTGCGTTTCCGAGAAGTCGTTCTTGTAGGCGCGCATCATCGACTGGGTCAGGAGCTTGTTCTCGACGATGTGCGGATTGACCTCGGGAAACGCGAGTTGCGGGTCGAGGGCGAAGGCCTGCGCGTAGGAGTCGACGGCCCGCGACGTCTGCCCCCACCGTTCGTAGATGGTGCCCGCCTGGTAGTGGGCCCAGGCATGGCGGGGCTCCAGCTTCAGCACGCGGCCATAGAGCTTCGAGGCCTCGCGCAGCTCGCCGCGCTGCTGCAGCAGCAGCCCGAGGTTGAACAGGGCCGTGGCCCTGTCAGGATCGAGCTCGATGGCCGTGCGGTACGCGGCTTCGGCCTCCTCGGTCTGGGGAACGAGGAGCAGGAGATTGCCGAGGTCGTTGAAAGCCGCCGCGTCCTGGGGCTGCTCCACCGTCAGCCGCCGCTGCGCCTCGATGGTCTTGGCGAGGTTCGGGGGCACCGCGGCGGTCGCGGCGATGGCCACGACCACGACCAGGGCGGCGAGGCAAGAGATGAGAATCCATGGAGTCCTTCTGCGCACTTGAGTTCTCCCTTCTAGGAGCTATGTGCCCTCGCGGGCTGTGACGGGCCGGGCCTTGAGCTTGACCTTGCCATCCTCGGTCGCCAGCCGGAACTGCACCTGGGCGCAGCCCGTCTTCTCGCGGATGGCGGCCACCTGCCGCGTGAGGTACGTTTGAAAGCTGTCGAGATCGAAACGCGGGCCGTCTCCCGGAGTGGCGGCGAGGCCCTGGTACAGGGCTTCGGCGGCTGCCGGATCGACGCGCTCGCCGAACACGACCCCCTTCTCGGGGTCGAAGCGTTTCGGGGGGGGCGGGGGAGCCTGGCGGGCGGCGGGTTGCCGTCCCTCTTCGAGATCGCGCACGCGGCGGTTGAAGAGCTCGTTGTAGCTGCTGAACCGCGCCTCGAGGTCGCCCAGCCGGAAAGTGTCGACGGCGGACAGGAGGCTCTGGCCGCGCAGGCCGCGGATCTGCGCCTGCACCCGGTTGCGCAGCTCTTCCGGCGGGATCTGCAGGGCGCCGCTGAAGAAGCGCTCGAAGTCGATGCGGAGCTGCTGGATGTCGCGGCCGAGCCGGTCGAGGGCCTCGCCGAATCCGGGCGCCTGGCGCCGTGCCGCGGGCGCCGCGGCGGCCGCCGCGCCGGCACGCTGAAGCCCCGGCTTCGCCGGCTGGAGCGGCGAGGGCTGGGGATTCAGAGGGCTGGCACCGGCTCTCGGGGGTCGCTTGGGGTCCACGGATCTCCTAGAATGCTCGGGGCCTGATGATCATGACAAGCTCCGAATCCTCCAACGCCCGGCGGGGTCTCCCGCCGCTCGACCGGCTGCTGAACCACCCGGCGGTTGCGTGTCTCATCCCATTATACGGGCGGGATCAGGTACGGGTCCAAGCCCGGCGCGTGGTCGAGGATCTGCGCCGCCGGCTGGCCGCCGATCCGCCGCCTTCCGAGGCGGCGGCGGCGGGCGCCGTCGCCGGCCTGCCCGAGCGCATCGCGGCCGAGCTGGAAGCCCTGCTGGGGCGGCCCCTCCGGCGCGTCCTCAACGCCACCGGCGTGTTCCTCCACACCAACCTCGGCCGCGCGCCCCTGCCGGCGGCAGTCGCGCGCCGGATGCCGCCCCTGCTCGACGCCTACTGCGACCTCGAGATCGACCTCGAGACCGGCCGGCGGGGGCAGCGCAACGGCCGCGTCGAGCGCCTGCTGACGGCGCTCACCGGCGCCGAGGCGGGGGTGGTGGTCAACAACAACGCGGCGGCCCTGGTGCTGGCGCTCGCCGCGCTGGCCAAAGACCGCGAGGTGGTGGTGTCGCGCGGCGAGCTGGTGGAGATCGGCGGCTCGTTCCGCATCCCCGAGATCCTGGCCGCCGCCGGCGCCCGCCTGGTCGAGGTGGGGGCCACCAACCGCACCCGACTCGCCGACTACGAGGCGGCCCTGGGGCCGGCGACCGCCCTGCTGCTCAAGGTCTTCCCCAGCAACTTCCGGCTCACCGGCTTCGTCGAGTCGGTGAAGCCCAGGGCGCTGGCGGAGCTGGGCCGGCGGACGGGGGTGCCGGTGCTGGTGGACGAGGGGAGCGGCCTGCTGCGCCCCCATGCCGCGCCGCAGCTCGCCGGCCACCCGAGCCTCGCCGAGCTGATGAGCGCCGGCTGCGACCTCGCCTGCGGCAGCGGCGACAAGCTGCTCGGCGGTCCCCAGGCGGGTCTGCTGGTGGGCCGCGCCGACCTGCTCCAGAATTGCCGGCGGCACCCCCTCTACCGGGCGCTGCGGCCCGACCGCACGGCCCTGGCGGCGCTCGAAGGGGTGCTCCGTCTCCACCTGGCGAGCGCCCCCCTGCCGCTCGACCGCCTCTGGCCCGATCCGCAAGCCCACCGCGCCCGCCTGGAGCGGGTCGGCCTGGAAACAGGCGCGGAGATCGTCGCCGCCGAGGCTTTCCTGGGCGGCGGCTCGGCGCCGGAGGCGCCCATCCCCGGCGAGGCGCTGGCCCTGCCCGGCGACGACGCCCTGCTGGCCCGCCTGCGCCAGGGCGATCCGCCCGTGGTCGGCTATCTCCGCCAGGGCCGGCTGATCCTCGACCTGCGCACCGTCGCCCCCGAGGACGACGAGGCCCTGCTCGGCGCCCTGCGCGCCGCCAAGAGCTGACGTGGCGGCCGGCCGCATCCTGATCGTCGAAGACCGCGACTCGCTGCGCCGCATGCTGGAGCTGGCGCTGAGGGCGGAGGGCTACGAGGTGGCGGCCGCCGCGGACGGCCGGGCCGGCATCCGGCTGCTCGCCGAGCGGCCGTTCGACTTCGTCCTCACCGACCTCAAGCTGCCGGACGCCTCGGGCCTCGAGGTGCTGGAGGCCAGCCGGGCGGCCCAGCCGCGCGTGCCGGTGGTGGTGCTCACGGGCTTCGGCACGGTGGGCGCGGCGGTCGAGGCGATGAAGCTCGGCGCCTACGACTTCCTCGAGAAGCCGCTCGAGATCGACGACCTGTCGCGGCTGATCGAGCGGGCGATCGGCGACCGCGGCGAGACGGCCGTCTTCCGCGCCCCCGGAGCGCCGGCGATCATCGGCGCCCATCCGCGCCTGCGGGCCGCCCTCCGGCTCCTGCAGCGGGTCGGCCCCACGGAGAGCACCGTGCTGCTGACCGGCGAGAGCGGCACCGGCAAGGAGCTCTTCGCCCGCTCGCTCCACGGGCTCTCGCCGCGGCGGGACGGCCCGTGCGTGGCGCTCAACTGCGCCGCCATCCCCGAGTCGCTGATCGAGAACGAGCTGTTCGGCCATGAGAAGGGGGCCTTCACCGGCGCCGACCGCCGGCAGGCGGGCCGCTTCGAGCTCGCCCTGGGCGGCACCCTCTTCCTCGACGAGATCGGCGAGCTGCCGGTGGCGGTGCAGGGGAAGGTGCTGCGCGTGCTCGAGGAGCGGACCTTCGAGCGGGTGGGCGGCGGCAAGACGCTGCGGGCGGAGGTGCGGCTGGTCGCGGCCACCAACCGCGACCTGACGGCCATGGTCGAGGAGGGGGAGTTCCGGGCCGACCTCTTCTTCCGGCTGAACGTCTTCCCGATCGAGCTGCCACCTTTGCGCGAGCGGGCGAGCGACATCCCCCTGCTCGCCCGCCACCTGCTCGAGGAGATCGCCCGCCGGCACCGCGTCGAGCCGCCGCCGCGGCTGGAGGACGCCGCCGCCGAGCTGCTGGCCGCCGAGCCCTGGCCGGGCAACGTCCGCGAGCTGGCCAACGTCCTGGAGCGGGCGGTGATCCTCAACGAAGGCCCCGCCATCCGCGCCGCCGACCTGCGGCCTCTGCTGCGCCCCCTCGCCGGCTCGGGCGAGCGCGACCGGCTCAAGCAGGCCCTCATCGACGCCGACGGCGACAAGCGCCGGGCGGCCGAGAGCCTGGGCTTGAGCTACCGCACCGTCCTGCGCAAGGTCAAGGAGCTCGACCTGGAGGGCGTGCCGAGATACCGCGAGTAGGGGCGGCACTTCCGATACGATCCGTAACAATCCGCGTCTTCGCCGGCCGCAGCCGAGACCCCGCGTTTCAGACTCAAGTCCATTCGAATCAGAGGCTTGCCGGGCCGGAGCGCCGGCTGGCATCAGGGTTGCTCTTGAGGGAATGCGTAGTCGTCCCACAAGGAGCTTCAATGAATCGGCCAAGGTCGGTCCCGCGCCACGCGGGTTTCACGTTGATCGAGCTGCTGGTCGTCCTGCTGATCGCGATGATCCTGCTGACGCTCAGTGCGCCGGAGCTGCTGAAGTACTACATCCGCAGCCAACTCGAAGGGCTCGCCCGCGAGACCGCCCTGACCCTGCAGCGGACGCGGTTTCGCGCCATCAAGCAGTCGCAGCCGATGCAGGTCTGCGCCGACGTGGCCGGCGGGGTGATCACCGCGCCGGGGGGAGCGCTGGAGCTCCCCGACGGGGTCAGGTTCGAAGCTCCGCCGTCGCAGACCGTGATCGATCGCTTGACCGGCAACTGCTTCGTCTTCCTCCCCGACGGCTCGGTGCAGGAGTTGGGAGCGTTCCGGATCGCCGACGTGCGGGGCAACTTCCTGGAGATCCGGGTCGAGCCTCAGGCGACCGCCCGGGTCCATGTCCTGAAGTGGGACGAGACCGCCGAGGATTGGTACACCCGAGATCAAGGAGGCAAGGCATGGGAATGGAAGACCGGCAAGCTCCTGTAGGGGAGTCGGGCTTTTCGCTGATCGAGGTGCTGATCGCCGCCGGCATCCTCATGATGATCGCCCTGGGGATCCTGCCGATCTTCGCCCAGGCGATCGTCAACAACCGCGCGGGCGCCGACTACACCCAGGCGACCAACCACGCCAAGTCCGAGCTCGAGCGCCTGTACTCGCTGCCGATGAACAGCCCGGAGCTGGCGATCACGGCGGCGCCGACGGTGCGCACCGAGTACTTCTCGCAGAGGGACCAGAAGTGGGTCGACGGCGAGGCCCCGGTCGACGGCGACGACCCGGCTGACGACATGGCGCTGTGGACGCGCACCACCACCCTCCAGCAGTTCGGGGTGGGCGCTCTGGTCGACACGGACAGGGACGGCAAGCTCGACAACCCTCTCCCCGCGGGGACCGCGGACTCCTTCGTGCACTTCAAGGAGATCGAGGTCCGGGTGGAGAGCGGCCGTGGCGGCGGTCCCCTGGGCGCCGGCAAACGGATCACCCTGAGAATCTTGAAAGCTTATTGAGGAGCCGCCGATGACCTCCCCTCGCGAGCCCAACACCGTACGCCCCGGGCAGGGCGGATTCACCCTGATCGAGCTTGCCGTGGCTCTCGGGGTCACCACGATCGTCATGCTCGGCATCCTTTTCCTGTTCGATTTCAACAACAAGCTGACGCGCGTGCAGTCCAACGTCACCGACATGCAGCAGTCGCTGCGCATCGCCCAGTACGACCTGGTGAGGATGGTGCGCATGGCGGGCCGGGGCGGGCTGAACGCGGACCAGGGCATCTTCATCGCTCCCAACGTCGGGGACGCCGCGTACATCATCCCCACCGACGCCACCTCCCCCAAGGTGCTGCCCGGAACGGACATCCTGACGGTGCGGGGCGTGTTCTCGACGCCCATCTACCAGGTCGCCTTCACCACCGCGGGCTCCTTCGGGCTCACCGGCGCCACGCCGACTCCCGCCGGGGCCACCGGCGGCTACATCGATATCTGCAACCTGTCGCCCGCCGGCAAGGTGCAGGACCTCAGAGCCTTCATCGACCGGTTCGACGGCCCTGAGGCGCTGGTCCTGGTCAGCCCCCTCGACGACCGGTTCTACACCGTCGTCGAGCTCGTCCCGTTCGACCGGGATAATCCCCCATCCGCGGAAAGCTGCCCCGATGCGGGGCCGTCGCCCGGCATCCGGATCGGGTTCACCATCGACGACGAGTACAAGAGGCTCGGCGCTCCGCTGGCCGAGACCCAGCTCGCGCTCACCAAGGTGGCCTACGTCGGCCTGCTCGAGGAGTACCGCTTCTATGTGCGCGAGGAGTACTCGATTCTCGAGGACACCACGAGCCGTCTGACTCCCGTGCTCTCCCGCGCCCGCTTCTATCCCAACACGCCGGATCCCTATGGGACGACCGAGACCATCCGCAGGGAAAGCCTCCGGCAGGACATCGCCGACGGCATCATGGACCTCCAGGTCGCCCTCGGCTTCGACCGCAACGACGACGGCGACCTCGCCGAGGACCTCGCGGCTCCCGACGGCGAGGAGGACGAGTGGCTGGGGAACGCGGACGGCGAGGACGGGTTCGGGGGGAGCCTGAAGGCCCTCCGCATCACCACGCTGGCGCGCACCAACCGCCCGGACAACCAGTATGACGCCCCGGTCATCGCCAACGTCGAGGACCACAAGTACGCGCTCGACGCGACCGACCCGGTCAACTCCGAAGTCTCCCGGAAATACCGCCGCCGCCTTCTTCAGACCGTGGTCAACGTGAGGAACCTGACGATATGAGCACGCACCGCAGCCACCGATCCGGGGAAGCCGGCAGCGCCTACGTCCTGACGCTGATCGTCCTGCTGGTCCTGACGCTGCTCGGCCTGGTCCTCGCGCTGATCACCCAGAGCGAGGTGGAGGTGGGAGCCAACGAGCGCACGATCAACCGCGCCTTCTACGGCGCCGAGGCCGGCATCACGGCGTCGGTGACGAGCTTCCTGTTCAACAACAGCCGCGCGGGGAACGACCTCACCTTCATGGACCCGGGCTCCACCATCTTCGGAACCCACGTCGAGGTGTCGCCCATGGTCCAGCTCAACGTCGGGCCGTGCAACATGTGCGAGGTCAATCAGAACACCCAGTATTTCAACATCACGCACCAGATCGAGTCCGAGGCTTCCCGCTTCGGCATCGACAGCGACGGCAACGAGACCATTCTCGCCCGCAAGAGCCTCGAGATGATGGTGGTGATCCAGCCCATTCAGGACACCCCCGACATCGAAAACTTCGACGGCGAGAAGCCTTGACCCATCAGCCGATTTTCTTTAAGCCCTTTGCATCTTCGACGCAGATCGAGGAGACCGTCATGCCACGCGAAAGCCGACTTCGTACCAAGTTCCACCCGCTGACCTCAGCGGCCGTCCTGCTGCTCTCCCTGGGGGCCCTCCTCTGGGCTCCGGCGCGGCCCGCCTGGAGCGACGACCGCGACCTGCTGCGCGAGACCTCGGGCGACCCGTACCTCTTCATCGTCCTGGACACCTCGGGATCGATGAACGAGAAGCCGGAGACGAGCACCAACGCCCTGGCAGGCGGCGACGATCCGGCCTCGAAGATGTATCAGGCCAAGGAAGCGCTGTATGCGGTCATGCAGGAGTTCGACAACATCTCCTACGGCTTCGCGAGCTTCAACCAGGACAACCTGCGGGTTCTGCGCAAGCACTGGATCTACATGCCCCTGGCGGCTCCCTCCTGGAGCGCGACGCTCAATTATCCGATCAAGGACCAGGGCTACGCCTTCGGCGGCGGCGCCGCCAACACCCAGTTCGCCTGCACCTCGCCGCGCAGCCTGCCGGCCACCGGCGCCAGTTTCGACGAGCTGATCGGGTATCCGCGCGGCGGCGACCTCGGCAACCAGACCCACGGCGCCTGGCTGAAGCAGACCCGGACCTACTACGTCGAGACGAAGCTCGCGGCCGGGTCGGCGCTGGGCGACGCGACGATCCAGGTCGAGCTCACGCGCCGCCGGCTGGCCACCGGCTCGAGCAGGTGCGGCGTCTCCCCTCCCACCAGCACCCTGTTCGACGAGACGGTGGGTCCGGTCACGGTCACCTACGCCCTGGTGACCGACACCCTGCTCAATGATCAGATCAACGACAAGTTCGCCAGCAACACCTGCACTCCCGGCTGGGACCCCAACACCGACGCCGGCAATGACGGCTACGTGATCAAGTCGGTGACGCCCAACGTGACGGTCAACGTCAAATACCCCACGACGATCAACCCCAGCTTCCCGGCCAACCCGCGGTTCAATTCGGGAGACGTGCTGCCGCTCAGTTGGACCGCCGATCACAAGAACGAGGTCCTCGCCCGCCTGGCGCCCAACCTGCGCCTGGGGGAAACGGTGCCGGACTTCCGGATCGCGCGCTACTTCAAGGACTCGATCACCGGCAGCACGGCCGCCGCCACCTATGGCCTGGAGCTGAGCGACCCCGACGGCAGGGCCAAGCCGTTGATCCCGGAAGGCCTGACTCCTCTCGGCAACACGGTGGAGGCCTTCCGCACCTGGTACGCGGGATGCGCGGCGGGGACCTGCCCCAAGAACACCGGCTGGAAGGACGTGGCGGCGAGCTACGACCCCAACTGGCCGTGCCGGAAGAAGTACCTGATCGTGCTCACCGATGGTGACGAGACCTGCAGCAACGGCAACGGCGCCTGCAGCGGCACCGCCTCGCTGAAGGCCCAGGAAGGCGTCATCACCTACGTCATCGCCTTCGGCGTGCAGGGCGGCAGCAACGTGCTGACCTGCATGGCGGCCAACGGCGGCAGCGGCGATCCGGTGTATCCGCAGAACAAGGAAGAACTGGTCGCCGAGCTGCGGAAGATCTTCGGCGAGATCCGCGAGCAGGCCCGCACCTTCGCTTCCGCGGCGGTGCCGGGCGTGCAGGCCGAGGTGCAGGACAAGATCTACCTGACGAACTTCACCCCGCTCAACGGCAACGCCTACTGGGACGGCCACGTGGACGCCTATCTGAAGCCCCTGCCGCTGACCGAGGCGGGCCTGCCCGACAAGACGCGGACCTGCGCGGGAGGCCTGACGAGCGGTTGCCGAGTCTGGGATGCCGGGGAGAAGCTCCTGGACCTCGCCCCGAGCGCCGCCGACCTGAGCGCCGCGACGCCCCAGTTCCAGATCGGCTCCGGCGGGCGGCAGCGGCGCGTCTTCTACACCCTGGAGGAGACGGACCGCACGGTGCCCGCCAGCCGCAGGTTCCTCCTGCCGGCGGAGGCCGATGCCGACAAGATCGACATGTGGAAGGGCCTGGGCTTCAAGCCGCCCTATCCCAGCCTGAGCAACACCACGGCGGTCAACGCGCTGCAGGCAGACGTCGTCAATATCCTGAAGTCCACCTACAAGATCAAGACCGATCAGATCGACGATCCGGACGGCGGACCTCCCACCAACATCACGTACCTGCTGGGCGACATCTTCCACTCGAACCCGATCCTGCTCAATACGCCGGGCCGGGCACGCTATTTCGCCCTGAACGTCGAGACCCGGAACAAGAAGTGCTCCGAGGACGATCCCGGCTACCGCTGCTTCGCGAGCAAGCATCAGCGGCGGCGCAAGATGCTGATCGTCGGCAGCAACGACCAGCAGCTCCACATCTTCGACGCCGGCATCTTCCGGGGCACGCCGGAGGCGGGCCTGTTCGACAACGGCACCGGCTACGAGATCTTCTCCTACGTGCCGCGGCCCATCATGCCGAACCTGACGGTCCTGTCGCACGACACCACCCAGCACTGGGGTGTGGACGGCACCATCCAGTTCGACGACGTGTTCATCGATCCCAGCCATGACGGCACCCCCTCGGAGGACGACCGGGAGTGGCGCTCGGTCGTGATCGGCGGGCTGCGGGAGGGCGGCAGCGGCTACTTCGCCGTCGACCTCACCCAGCCCGACATCCTCAACACGGACAACGTGCCGCAGCCCACGAGCACCTGGGTGCCCTCCTGCTGGAATGGCGGCGGCGACTGCGGCCCGGTGCCGTTCGGTTCGGTGCTCTGGAACTTCACCGACGGGAGGGACCTCGGCGAGACCTGGTCGACCCCGAACACCGGCCGCATCCGGGTCAAGATCAGCGCCACGGAGTTCGCGGACAAGTACGTCGCCGTGTTCGGCGGCGGCATGGACCCCTCCGGCTTCGGGCCGGAAGTCCTCAACCCGCGCGGGCAGTGGCTCTACATCGTCGACATCGAGACGGGCGAAGCCCTCTACAAGCGGGCCCTGGTAGGGTCCGCCCCGAGCGACCCGGCCGCCGTGGACACCGACCAGGACGGCTATCTGGACACCATCTACATCGGCACCACGGCGGGGTACCTCTACAAGGCCGACATCCACACCCCCGGCCTCATCGAGTACAACGCGGTGACCCGGAAGTGGACGGTCACCGATCCCGCCTGGGAGCCGTTCAAGATCTTCGACACGCTGCAGTCCGGCTCGACCCGGCGCGGTCCGATCTTCTTCCCGCCGTCGGTCATCTTCGTGACCCAGCTCGGCAAGTACGCCCTCGCCTTCGGCACCGGCAACCGTGAGAACCTGTGGGCCAACGACGGCCTGCCCGGGCGCTTCTACGTCATCCTCGACGACGGCTTCCAGCAGGGCATGACGGTCAAGACCGAAGATCTGTACCAGGACATCACCGACACGAACAGCTTCGAGCTGGAGACCGACAACCTTCTGGCCGCCCCTCCCTCGGGCAAGCAGCCGGGTTGGTACCTGCAGCTCGATGCGGACGAGCGGATGATCACCAAGCCGTTCGCGCTCTCCGGAATCCTCATCTTCACCTCGTACGACCCGCGCACCGTGATCGTGGATGACGGCAGCGGCAGCGGGACCGGCAACGGCAATGGCAACGGCAACGGCAGCGGCAACCCGGACGACATCCCGGTCTGCGCCCGCGCTGGGCAGAGCAACATCTTCACCGTCTACACGGCGAGCGGCGACGGCGTCGGCGATCCGACGGCGGGCGGTACCGGCGGCACCGGCGGCACGGGCGGCACCGGCGGCACCGGCGGTACGGGTGGCACCGGCGGCTCGGGCGGCAGCGTCCCCGGCGGTGGTGACGGCAGCGGCGGTTACGGCGGCAGCGGCATTGGCGGCGGCACGGGCGGTACGGGTGGCGAGCCCCCCGTGTACGTGCCCGAGCCCAGGTTCCGCCGGGTGGACGATTTCGTCACCAACCCCTTCGTGGAGTCGAGCGCCACGAAGAACCCCCCTTGCGATCCTCGGAACGGCCCCTGCCCGACCCCGACGCCGCCCGTCTGCAATGACAAGGAGCTGGTGACCAGGCGTCTGATGGCGTTGTTCCCGAGCAACTGCCAGTTCGCCAACCACACCCAGGACATCGAGACCATCCAGTCGGACAACGGGCTGGTGTGCATCGCCCCCGTTCCGGTCTGCGTGATCCGCAAGAATTGGAAGGAGAATTAGACGTGAAGCAAACCCTCTCGATCCCCTCGCGCGGGGCCCGGCCGGTGGCCGTGGCCCTCTACCTCCTGGCCGGCAGCCTGTGGATCGGGGCGCCGGCCCGGGCGGACTGGCTGGTGACGCGCGACGGCGGCAAGGTCGAAACCCGGGGCCCGTGGAAGCTTGAAACCAAGAGAGTCGTCTTCACCCTGGCGGATGGCACCCTCTCCTCCCTGCGGTTGTCGGAGGTCGACCTCGACGCCAGCCGCCAGGCGACCGCGGCGGTGGCGCAAGCCAGGGCGGCGGAGGCGGTGAAGTCCCCGGCGCCGCCGAAGAAAGCCGTCCGCGTGCTCACGGACAAGGACTTCGCCCGCCCGGAGCCCGAGGCGCCTGCCCCCGGGAGCGAGGGAGAGGGAGAGGCCGCGGCCGCCGGCGGGGCGGCGACCCCTGCCGGCGCGGCTCAGCCGTCCAGCAGTGTGGTGCAGGTGACGGACTGGACGCAGAACCGCAATCAGGAGCTGAAGCAGATCGAGATCACCGGCTCGGTGCGGAACACCGGGAAGGACCTCGCAACCGCCGTGTCCCTGACCGTCCGCCTCTATGACGTCCGCGACGAGATCGTTGCCGCCGAGCAGGCCTCGCTCGACACCCGCGCCTTGCGGGCGGGCCAGAACACGGCCTTCCGGGTGGCTTTCCCCAACGTCATCGACTTCGCCGTCGCCAAGTTTGAGGTCAACAGCATTCCCCTGATGACCAGGGAGCCCGCTCCGGAAGACGAGTCCGCGGAAGACGCGCCGCCCGGCCGCTGAGCCTCCCTGGCAGGACGGGGCGCCTGGCCGGGCGCCCCGTCAACCATCCCCGAAACCTTCGGAAGGAAAGAAGAGCACGGCCCGGGTGCCCCCTCCCTCTCGGTCTTCCAGGCGGATCCGGCCGCCGTGCAGGACCACGACGCGCTGGGCCAGGGCGAGCCCCAGCCCCACGCCGCCCGGCCGGCCGGTGACGAAAGGATGGAACAGCCGCTCCCGGATGTCGGGGCGGATGCCTGGACCGCGGTCCTCGACCGTCACCTCGACCCCCTCCGCCAGCGTCCGGACCGTCACCTCCACCGGGCCGGCGCTCCCCGCCTCCCGCTCGGCCTGGACGGCGTTGTGGAGCAGGTTGCGGACCGCCCGGTCGAGGAGCTGCGGATCGCCCCGCAGCCGCGCGCCGGGCTCGGCGGCGTGGACCTGGACGTCGAAGCCGTCCAGGGCGGGATCGGCCGCGGCGCGCCGCAGGAGCGGGACGAGCGGAAATTCCTGGACGCGGGCGGTGCCCGGACGGGCGAAGGACAGAAAGTCCTCGAGCACCCGCTGCAGATGGTCCGCCTCGTTGCGGATCTCGCCGATGAAATCGGCGATCGAGCCTTCGTCGGGACGCCTCTCGATGAGGGTCAGGTAGCCGCGCAGGGTCGCCAGGCTGTTGCGCAGCTCGTGGGCGACCCCGCCGGCGAGCTCGCCCAGCCGGGCGAGGCTCTCGGAGAGGTGGGTCTCCTCGGCCCGCCGGCGGCCTGCGGTCAGGTCGGCGAACAGCACCAGGTACCCCCGGATGGCGCCGTCGTCGCGGCGCAGGGGGTGGAGGGTCAGCCCGAGGGTGCGCGCGGTGTCGCCGACGCGGACGGTGCACTCCTCCCGCTGCAGGTCGCCGCCCTGCCGGAGGGCGCCGGCGAGGAGCTCGCCGAGCTCGGGGAGGCCGGCCAGAACGGTGGAGAGGGGGGTGCCGGGAGCCGGCGGCGCCGTGCCCAGCAGCTCCGCGCCGACGGCGTTGATCGACAGGACGGCGCCCTCCCGGTCGAGCAGCAGGAGGCCGCTCTGGAGGCTCGCCAGGAGCGTCCGCTCGACGGCGGCGATGTCGTCGTCCGGCTTCCGCTGGCTCGCCGAGAGGTCCGCCAGGGCCCTCTCGAAGGTCGCTAGGACGAACTCGATCTCCCCCTCCCCGGCGCCCGGCTCGCCCACCTGTTTCGCCCGCTCGAGCAGCGTCTCGTAGGGCGCCAGCAGATGGCGGGTGAACAGCACGACCAGCAGCATGAGGGCGCCGTTGATGGTGAGCACCACGGCGGAGAGGATCCGCAGGCCGCGGAGCTGCCCCGGCAGGGCCCCGACGGGCAGGTCCACCCGCACGGACCGGCTGCCCTCTCCCGCCAGGGGAGCGGAGCCGGCCAGCTCGGACAGGGGGAGGTCGCCGGCGGCGGCCAGCTCGCGGCCCTGGGCGTCGAGCAGAGCGATGGCGCGCGCGGTGGGGGCGAGCCCGCGCAGGTCTTCAGAGCTCGGCAGGGACCGCGGGGCGGCCAGCCGCTCGGCCACGGTGCGCGCCAGCCGGGCCGCCTCCTGCTGCCGCTCGGCGGCGAGCAGCGACAGGGCGTTGCGGTAGGAGAAGAGGGTGAAGGTCGAGAGCACCACCAGCAGCAGGAGGGCGACCGGCAGCAGGATGAGGATCTCGCGCCGCAAGCCCAGCCGGCGCCACTGCCGGGGCTCGGGCTTGAGGCCGTTCATAGCAGCCGCGCGTAGGCCTGGACGATCGGCTCGCCGGCGAACAGCGCGATCAGCCCGCCCAGGGAGAGGAAGGCGCCGAACGGCAGCTTGGCCTTGGCGCCGATCCCGCCCAGGGCCATCAGCGCGAGCCCCACCACGGCCCCCGAGAGCGCCGCGAAGAAGAGGGACACCAGCACGCCCTTCCAGCCCAGGAAGGCGCCGATGAACGCCAGCATCTTGACGTCCCCCAGGCCCATGCCCTCCTCATGACGGATCAGGTACCAGGCCAGCCAGACGGCGAGCAGGATGCCCGCTCCAAGGGTGGCGCCCAGGACCGATCCCGCCACCGCCCCCCAGGTCCCCTCCCACAAGCTCGCCCAGGAGAGGAACGGCTGCAGGAGAATCCCCAGCGCGATGCCGGGCCAGGTCAGAACGTCGGGCAGGATCATGTGATCGACGTCGATCATCGCCAGCACCACCAGCAGGGCGCAGAAGAGCGCGGCGCCCAGAGCCTGGGGGGTGGGGCCGAAGCGCAGGAAGCTGGCCAGGAAGAGCGCCGAGGTGACGGCCTCGATCAGGGGATAGCGCCAGGAGATCCGGGTGCGGCAGGAGCGGCAGCGTCCGCCCAGCAGCAGGAAGGAGATCACCGGCACGTTGTCGGCGGCGCGGATGGCGGCCCCGCAGCCGGGGCAGCGCGAGCGCGGCAGAACCGTCGAGAGCCCGAGCGGCAGGCGGTAGATCACCACGTTCAGGTAGCTGCCGATGATCAGCCCGAGGGCTGCGGCGTAGACGCCGAGGAGGATTTCCAGTGGCACGATGCGCCGATTCTATGCGATGGCGTCCTGTTCTTCAGACCGCTCTTGGGGCCGCACGCCCCGGCGGCGTCCCGCCCAGGCCAGGGCCGCCGCCCCGGCCACCAGCGCCATCAGCGTCGCGGCGGCGCCGATGCCGACGAGAGGGTCGTGGTACTCGAGGAGGACCTGGTGCTCGCCCGGCGGCAGGGCCAGGCCGAGCTGGCAGGCCGCGGTCGGATACACCGCCACGGGCTGGCCGCCGACCGAGGCCCGCCAGCCCTTGTCGAAGGTCGTGGCGATGACCAGGAAGGCCCCCTCCTCCGAGCGGTAGCGGGCGGCGATCCGGCCGCCCTTGTCGACGACGTCCAGCAGGCGGGGAGGGCGGCGGTAGGCGGCGGCCGAGGCTGGCCGGCCGGGCCGCACGCACTGCTCGTCGAGAGCCACCTTCCAGCCCCTGGCGCGGGCGGCGGCGAGGGCGGCGGCGTGGCTGGGATGGAACGTCACCCGCGGCACGAAGCGGAAGCGCGGCAGGACGTAGGTGTTCATCACCCGCTTCCTGGGCAGGGCGTCGGGGGTCTTCTCCGCCGCCACCTGCTCGGCCTGGCTCAAGGGGCGCAGGAGGGTGCCGACGTTCCAGACGCCCAGGTAGCGGTAAGCCATTTGAGGCTGGCCGAGCTCCGCCGTCAGGATGTTCTCCGCCTTCCGCCCCCAGCCGGTCAGCATCAGCTCGAAATCGACGTCGAAGGCGTAGGGGACGTTCCACAGGATCCCCGCGTACGGGCTCAGGGTGGCGACGAAGGTGCGGGCGATCCAGGACTCGGGCTTGCCGCCCCGCCAGATCAGCTCCCGTTCGCCGGCGATGCCCTCCTGCGTGTAGATGCGGTTGCGGATCGGCATCAGCGAGGTGGCCAGCGCCGGCGGCTGGCGGTAGATGGACGCCGGCATCTTCTGCAGGGCGCCGGAGCCGTAGTGCCACAGGTCGCAGGCCAGCACCAGCAGGGCCAGCCTTTCGAGCAGGCGCCGCGACGGCCGCCGCCAGCGGCACAGAGCCAGCAGGCCGGCGACCGCCGCCGCGGTCACCACCGCGGCCCAGCTCTCGACGAACAGGTAGAAGAGGGTGACGTTGCGGGCCGCCGGCGTCAGGGTGGGGCTGCCGTGGAGATAGATGAACCAGGCCGCGGCCCGGGGCTCCAGCCAGAGGAGCAGGGACAAGGTGAGGGCCGTCGCCAGCACCACCAGCGCGAGGGCGAGCGGGAAGTCGGCGGCGTCCTTCCGCCCGGCATCCCGCTCGTCGAGCAGCCGCTGCCAGCCGAGGACGCCGGCGAAGACCAGGGCGAAGACGGAGAGCAGGATGAACTTCTCCGGAAACCGCAGCACCGCCAGCACCGGCACGGCCTTGCGCAGCCCCTCGTAGAGCGGGTTGTAGCGCCCCAGCGCGAGGAAGACGCCGCCGGCGGCGCACAAGGCCCAGGCGACGCGCCGCGGGATCCCCCAGCGCAGCAGCGCCGACAGCCCCAGGATGGTCAGCAGGAGGCCGGGATAGAAGGACTGGACGTAAGGGTAGTCGCGGTCGTTGATTTTCCAGCCGATGAAGAAGCCGTTGATCATGCGCGACGAATCGCCGAAGAAGCGTGGGAAGACCACCTCGACCAGGCGCGCGGGCCGCATCGACCAGGTCGTGGCGACCTTGGAGGGCACGTCCTTGCGCGGCGAGTCCGCGATGCGGCCCAGGGTCGGGAGCAGTTGGACCGCGGCGAGAGCGACGCCGAACAGGAGCGGCACCAGCAACCGCGGCACGGCCTGCCAACGCCGGCCGGCGGCCGAGGCGGCCAGGGCCAGCAGAGCCAGGCCGCTGATCACCACCGTCGACGGCTCGCCGTTGAGGAGCTGCAAACCGAGCGCCCCGCCGGCCAGCAGCGCCGGCGGCCACCATCTCCCGCCCGGAGGAGTCCGCAGCGCCTCGTCCCCCCAGGCGAGCACCCAGGGAAACCAGGCCATGCTGCCGAACAGCGTGAAGGCGCTCAGCAGGGACAGGAAGGAGGTGCAGCCGCTATAGCCCACCGCCGCCAGCGCCGCCGCCGGCCGGCCGCAGCCGAAGTGCCGCGCCAGCCGCCAGGCGCCCGCGAACGCCACCACCGCGTGGAACAGCACCATCAGGTTCAGCGCATAGGAGGGGGAGACCGCGAAGATCAGCCAGCTCGGAGGGTAGAAGGCCCCGTAGCTGGGGTTCGACAGGACGGGCTGGCCGCCGTGCACCCAAGGGTTCCACGTCGGAAGGCCGTACGCCGCGAGATCCCGGAAGGCGGACCGCAGCGGCAGGTGGAAGACCGGAATGTCGCGGTTCGCCATCGCCACGGCCGGCGACAGCAGGGGTGCGAACAGGCTCAACAGCCAGCCCGCCCCGAGAAGGGCGGGCTGGAGCACGGCGGGAAGACGGCGCATTCGCCTGATTCTATCTGCAGGGCGGAGGAAGCAGGCTACTTCTGGGGCCAGCGTACGAAGAACCCGTCGGCCCAGACGATGTCCTGATCGTAATCGGTCGGGTCGAACGGCTCGGCCGAGTACGTGTCCTCGAGGAGGCTCTTGTCGCGGCCGCCGCTGCCGATCGCCATCACGCGCTGCGCGGACGGGGTGGTGGTGTTGAGGTAGTACTGGTACGTGCTCTTCCAGCCGTCCCGCTCCGGGATGTGCTCGATGTACTGCGGGACCAGGGCTGTACGGAGCTCCAGAACGGAGAGGGACTTGTAGTCCGACATCTCGACGGTCGTGGCCTCCGCCCCGGCGGCGGCCGCGCCCACCTGGTCGGAAAGCCAGGCGAACATCGCCGTGCCGGTGATCCGCATGTCGGCCAGCGTCCGCTTCTGCTTGGCCTTCTGGAGGGCGTCCAGCAGGTTCGGGATCAGCATTGCCGCGATGATGCCGATGATGGCCACGACGATCAGCAGCTCGATCAGCGTAAAGCCCGTCTGCCGTTTCGCGAGTCTACGCCTCATAAGAGATCCTCCCAAAAAGGTTGCCGGAAATCATCTAGGGCAAGGCACATGCCAATAAAAGGGAGAGCTCCAAGCCGTTGAAAACAAAGAGAATTCGTCTCTTGCAAATACGTCTTTGTGGCAAAAAACGTCAACCCGGAGCCAAGCGGTGTCACCGGCGTTGCGGACCGGCGTAGGAGGACAGGATCCGCCGCATCCGCTCGACTCCGCGGTCGATCTCCGCCACGGGGATCTTCTCGTCCGGGCCGTGAATTCCCTTCGACTGCTCGGGACCGAGCTTGAAGGGGGAGATGCCGTAGGCGGGGATGCCGCGCTCGCGGAAGAAGCGTGAGTCGGTGAAGCCCGGAATGAAGGTGGGCACCACGGGGCCCTCGCTGCCGAGCCCGCGCTTCAAGGCCTCCCAGAGGCGCCCGGAGGCCGGCGACGGCGGGGCAGGGGGGGAGGTCACCAGCACCTTGACCTCGAAGTCCCTGCCCAGCAGGCGCTTGACGTTGGCCAGGAACGCCGCGGCATCGGTGTCGGGCAGCAGCCGGATGTCGAGCCGGGCCGAGGCCTTCGCGGGGATGACGTTGATCCGCTCGCCGCCGCGCAGCACGGTGACCTGCACCGTGTCGAGGAAGAGGTTGCCCATGCCGGGCATCAGGAACTCCTTCGGGCCGTTCTCGGTGATGACGCCGTCGACGTTCGAGAAGACCCGGCGCCAGTGCGGGTTCTGGAGCGGCGCGATGGCGCGGCTGTAATCGCGCACCGGCGGGGAGACCCGCCAGCGCGGCGGATCCGCCAGCAGCCGGGCCAGCCCCTGGACGAGCTGGTGGTTGGCGCTCTCGGGGTTGAGCCCCGAGCCGTGCCCGCCACGCCCGGAGGTGGAGACCTCGAGCCAGAGGGGCCTCTTCTGCGACACCTCGGCGCCCCACCAGAGGAGCTTTCCCCCGGGCCCCACCTGGCTGCGCCCGCCCTCGCCGATCACCGCCTCGACCCCCTGGAAGAGCTCCGGGTGCCGGGCGAGGAGCCAGGCCGTACCCTGGAGGCCTCCGCTCTCCTCGTCGGCCACGGCGAGGAAGACGAGGTCCCGCTCGAGGCCCGCCTGCCGGCGTTTCGGATCACGGTTCGGATCACGCTTCAGGTCACGCTTCAGGTCACGCTTTAGATCAATCATGGCGGCGAGCTGGGCGATGCCGAGGCTCTTGTCGTCCAGCGCGCCCCGCCCCCAGAGATAGCCGTCGCGGACCTGCCCGCCGAAGGGCGCCGCCGTCCAGCCCGGCCCGGCCGGCACCACGTCCATGTGGTGCAGCAGGAGCAGGGCGCGCCCGCCGCTGCGCGGCGACGACAGGCGGGCGTACAGGCTGGCCCGGCCCTGGGGCGTCGTCAGGGTTCGCGAGGCGATCCCTTCCCGCTGGAGGATGCCCGCCAGGTATGCCGTGGCGCGCCCTTCGTTGCCAGGCGGATTGGAGGTGTCGATGCGGAGGTACTGCTGCAGCCAGCCCGCCGCCTCCGACAGGCCGGGAGCCGCCGCCGCGGACTGCGCGGGCCGCAATTGAACCAGGAGGAGCGCGAGGAGGATCAGACGGCTTGGGTGCATTCAATCCTGCTGAGACGACAAAAAGGGGACCCCTTGACCGGGGTCCCCTGAAGACATGTGAAAGAAACGGCTGCCTTACTGCATGCGCCGTTTTACGGGGCCGTCGCGGCTCCGGCGCCCGGCTTCTCAGGCCAGCGGACGAAGAAACCGTCGGCCCAGACGATGTCCTGATCGTAGTCGGTCGGCTCGAACGGGCCCACTTCGTACGCCCCAGCGGGGTCGCCGGTGTTGCGGCCCGAAGAGAAGATCGCCATGACGGTGCGGTCCAGAACGCTGGTGCCGGTCTTCAGGTAGTAGACGTAGTCGTGCTTCCAGCCGTCCTTCTCCGGGACCGACTGCAGGTACTGCGGAACCAGGACTTCCAGCACTTC
The DNA here is from genome assembly GCA_035266085.1 of Thermoanaerobaculia bacterium. Lineage (GTDB taxonomy): Bacteria > Acidobacteriota > Thermoanaerobaculia > Multivoradales > UBA5704 > DATARR01. The sequence continues at coordinate 16,726 of DATFNZ010000129.1, read as the reverse complement.
CTCGCGGTCCAGGGTCGTGTAATCTTCCATCGTGACCTCGGTCACGGTCGCGCCCGCTGCGGCGGCGCCGAGCTGGTCGGTCAGCCACGAGAACATCGCGGTGCCGGTGTTGCGCATGTCGGCCACGGTCCGCTTCTGCTTGGCCTTCTGCAGAGCATCGAGGAAGTTCGGGATCAACAGGGCGGCAATGATACCGATGATCGCCACGACGATCAGCAGCTCGATCAGCGTGAAGCCCTTCTGGCGGTTACGGATCTTCATCAACATTTGGGTCTCCTCCCCTGGTTTTGCATCTCGGCCCCGGGGCAATCCGCGAGGCGTGTCGTTAAGGAAGTAAAGCAGGGTCGATGCCAGGGTTTCATTAGCTCTAAGTCCTTTGTTTTCTTCAGCTTCAGATTCGGCCGCGACAAAATTTGACACTTGCGGCTAGCACTAAGTGTCAGACACCAGGCGGCGGACCAGCTTGCCGTAGAGCGCGACGCCCTCCACGAAGCCGGGGAGGGCGAACCGCTCGTTGGGCTGGTCCACCGACAGGGTGTCGGTGTTCATGACGAGGAAAGGGGAGAAGCCGTACACCGGCACTCCCAGGGTCCGGAAGAAACGGGCGTCCGTCGCCGTCCACGCCAGGAAGTAGGGCCCGACCGGGGTGCCGGGATACTCGTCGCGCACGGTGGCCTCGATGGCCTCGAACACGGGGTGGTCCAGCGGACTGCCGCCGCGGGCGCTCGGCGGCTCGTCGAGCAGCGTCGTCATGCCGAAGGTCAGCCAGCGCGGCACGAGCTTCTCCCGCACCGCTTGCAGGTCCTCCCCCGGCAGGAGCTGGAACTTGATCACCATCTGGTAGCCGCCGCCCCTGGCCTCTTCCACCTTGAACGGCACGGCCTCGTTGCGGAACATGGAGCGGAGGTAGGGCGGCAGCTTGCGGAAGGCGGCGATGTCCCCCAGGACCTTCTCGGGGTGGCTCAACAGGTCGCGGAAGTCGCCGCGGTCGCGGGTCGGAGCGTAGGCCGCGAGGACGGCCGCGGTCTCGGGGGTCAGGCGCAGGTCGGTCTCGGTGGGCCCCAGCTCGAGCAGCGTCTTGCGGAGCTCTTCGAGCTGCTCGCGGCGGTCGCTGCAGACGATCAGGTCGGCGTAGCGCTTCTGGGCGAACTCCGTGCCCCAGAACTTGATGTCCTGCCGGGAGCGCGCCTCGACCACCCCGCCTTCGGTCAGCACCGCCCAGAAGCCGCGCACCGTCTCGGGATGGAGATGGATGAGGTGGCGCACGCCCAGCCGGCTCCCCCGCTCCTCGCTGCTGGTGGCCAGGAAGAGCACCGAGCGGTTGAGGGGCACGCCGCTCTTCTTGAGGTCGATCATCGCGGCCATCTGGGCGATGGCGATGCTCTTCATGTCGAACACGCCGCGGCCGTAGATCCAGGGCAGCTCGATCCGCGCTTCGAACGGCGGCGAGAACCATTCCTTGGGATCGGCCGGCGAGACGTCGATGTGATTGTGGAGCACCAGGGGCCGGGGATCCTTGCCGTCCAGCCAGGCATAGAGGTTCGCCTTGCGCGGTCCGAGCTGCTCGATACGGGTGGGGATGCCCGCCGCCTCGAACTGCCGGGCGAGGAACCGGGCGCCGGCGAGCTCGTCGCCGGTCGTCTCGCTGGTATCGATCCGCACGTACTCCTGGAGCAGCTTCACCTCGGGCAGGCTGGGGTAGTCGCGGCTCGCCCACTGCTGCTCGGAGTCCTGGGCCTTCGACGGCCGGCCGAGGAAGGAGACGGCGCCCCAGGTCATCCCTCCCACCAGCAGGAGGCTGCCGTACAGGGCGATCCTCGCCGCTCGCCGGCGCTGGCGTTCAAGCACTTGCAGAGTCATGAGACCGGCGATGATAAACCTTCTTGGCGAGTTGTGTATGCTTCGCTTCCCATCATGGACGCCTCGACCGCCGCCGCTCCCGGGCCGCTCCGCCGGAAGGTCCCCTTCCGGCCGCTGCTGCTCCTGGGGGGCCTCATCGCCTGCCTGCGCTACCTGTTCGGGGAGATCGGCCGGCTGCGGGGCGGCATCGGCTTTCCGCTCGACGACAGTTGGATCCACCTGCAGTTCGCGCGTAACCTGGCGCACGGCCTCGGACTCTCCTACAACCCCGGCGAGCTGGTGACCGGCTCCACCGCGCCGCTCTGGACGGCGCTGCTGGCGCTGCTCTTCCCGCTGCCGGGCGACGTGACGCCCTGGGTCAAGCTCCTGGGCGTCGTCCTCTACCTCGCCGGCATCGACGCCACCTGGCGCCTGGCCCGCGAGCTGGACCTGGGGCGGGGGCTCTCGGCCCTCGCCGCGGCGCTCACCCTGGCGACGAGCTGGCTGGTCTGGTCGGCCCTATCGGGAATGGAGATCCCCCTCTTCGTCCTGCTCTCCCTGTGGGGGATGATCCTCCACCTCCGCGAGCTCGCCGACCCCGCCCGGCCGCCGCTCTCCCTCGCCGTCCTGGCGGTCGCCGTGCTGGCCCGGCCCGAAGGGCTCCTGCTCCTGCTGCTCGCCCTGGCCGACCGTCTGCTTTCCTTCGGACGCCCGCCCTCCCCGAAGACCCTGCTCGCCGGTGCCGCGCTCGCCGTCTGCGCCCTCGCCGGCCCCTTCCTCTTCTACGCATGGGCGGGCGGCTCCGTCCTGCCGACCACCTACGCCGCCAAGGGGGGCGGGGAGATCCGCGGCCTGCTGCCGGACTTCCGGTACCTCGCCAACGTGCTTGGCCTCTTCTTCCGGCCGCAGCCCTGGACGACGCTGCTCGCCGGCGCCGGTGCGGTGGCCCTCGCCGCCCGGCTCGGCACGCCCCGCGGCCGCGGCCTCCTGCCGGCCCTCTGGCTCTTCGGGCTGCCGCTCGCCTACTCCCTGCTCACCCCCGGGCCCACCAAGATGCTCGGCAACTTCGGCCGCTACTACTTCCCCCTCTTCCCGGTGCTCGCCATCCTCGGCGTGATCGGCCTCGAGCCGGCGGTGCTCGCCCTCGCCGCCCGCCTCCGCTCCCGCTCCGCCCGGCTGGCGCTGGGCGCCCTCGGCGCCGCCGTTCTCCTCGCTCCCACCCTCGCCGTGCTGGTCCAGGGAGAGCGGTTCTACGCCCAGAACGTCGCCAACGTCCACGAGAGCGATGTCGCCATCGCCCGCTGGCTCGCCACCCGCCTGCCCCCTGACGCTCTATTGGCCGTCAACGATATCGGCGCCATCAAGTATTTCCTGCCCAACCCGGTCCTCGACCTGGCGAGCATCGCCACCCCGGAGATCGGCCGCGAGGTGCAGCGCGCCACCGCCGCCGGCGTGCCCTGGAGCGACGCCCTGCTCGCCGCCCTCGCCCGGCGGCAGCCCGATTACGTGGTGATCTTCCCGTCCTGGTTCCCCGGCCTCGCCCACGACCCCCGCTTCCGGGCCGTCCACGCGCTCTCCATTCCGGGGAACATCACCATGGGGGGAGACGAGATCGTGGTCTACGAGACTCCCTGGACGCGCCGGCGCCTGCGGTGACCAAGGACTGCAAGGACTTCAAGGACTGCAGGGACTGCAAGAACTGCAAGAACTGCAAGAACTGCAAGAACGAAGAACCTTGCTGTCTTTGCGGTCCCTGCAGTCCTTGAGGTCCTTTCTCACTTTCTCGCGCCCAGCCGGATCAGCCGGTCGACCGGGGCGAGCTCGTCGGTGAGCACGGGGATCTTCGACATGTCGAGCTCCACCTTGCTGCGCCGGGAGGCGAGCGCCGCGAGCGGCGGGTCGAACCGCAGCCTGGCGTCGAGCTCCCGGCCGCGGCGCACCAGATCCGCATCGGAGAGCGCGTCCGTCTCCCGCGTGGCGGCGACCAGGACGTTGCGGGCATTGCGCACCTGGAACACGTAGACCGAGCCGAAGCGCTCGCGCACCGTGCGGTACATCGCCTGCGAGAAGGGATCGGAGAGCCCCGCCGCCAGGTTGAGGGCGAACACCCCCCGCGGCGCCAGGTGCCTCTCGACCTCCTCCAGAAACTCGACGGTGGTGAGATGGAACGGCACGCTCTGGCCGATGTAGGCGTCGCCGTAGATCAGGTCCCAGGTCTCGCCGGAGCTCTGCAGGAACCGCCGGCCGTCCGCCACGCTGACGGCCATCCGCGGCCCCTCCTCGAAGCGGAAGAAGCGGCGGGCGACCTCGGGGACGGCGGGGTCGATGTCGACGTAGCGGACCGTCAGGTCCGGCACGCGGGACGCCAGGTAGCGGCCGACCGTGCCGCCGCCCAGGCCGATCATCAGCACCCGCCGGATCTCCGGGTTGATCGCCAGGACCGCCGCGGCGGCGCGGTTGTAGGGCAGCGCCGTCTCGCCGTCGCTGAGCCGCAGCGACGCCTGCGGCACGTGGTCGCTCTCCAGCAGGCGGACGCCGCGGCGTTCCCACACCTGGAGCGTCTGGTAGGGGGTGACCCGCTCGTAGATCAGGCCGCCCGCCTTGCGCGGCGTGTACAGCGCCCCCGGCACGGCGAGGATCAGGAGGAGCGCCGCGAGCGCCGCCGAGGGCGCCTCGGCCCGGAACGAGCCGGCCAGGGCCACGCAGGCCGTCGCCGCCGTCAGCGCCGTCAGCAGGCCCAGGGTCTGCCGCAGCTCCAGGAACGGGATCATCAGGAAGGTGCAGGCGAGGGTCCCCGCCAGGCTGCCGAGCGTCGACAGGGCGAACAGCCGTCCCGCCGTGTTCCCCAGATGGCCGAGGTCGCGCGCCGCCAGCCGGACCGCCCAGGGGGAGACGGTGGCGAGCAGCGTGCTCACCGGCCCGAACAGCACGGCGGCGGCGAGCAGGGTGCCCGCCGGGCTGCCGCCGGTGAAGTCCGCGAGGGCCGCCGCCAGCCGCGAGCCGGCCAGCAGCAGGACCGCCTGGCAGGCCGCGGCGAGCGCCACCATGCGCCCCAGCGCCGCCATCGAAGGCTGGCGGTCCGCCAGCCGGCCGCCCCAGAGATAGCCGAGCGACAGGGCGGCGAGGAAGACGCTGATGATCGATCCCCAGACGTAGACGCTGTTGCCGTAGTGCGGGGCGAGCAGCCGGCTGGAGAGGATCTCCAGGGCCATCAGGACGCCGCCGCACGCGGCGACGACCCAATAGAAACGCAGGCGCGGAAACATGGGCGGGCAGTATTGCATACCAGCCCGCACGGCAGTCCTCTTGAGGCCGGTCGCGGAACGGATACAATGCCGCCCCGGAGACCAACCTGACTTGAACGTTCCCATTCTCGACCTCGGCCGCGTCCGCCAGCGCATCGCCTCCCAGCTCGACGAGCGCTGGCGGCGCATCCTCGACCAGTCCTCGTTCATCCTCGGCCCCGAGGTCAGGGAGCTCGAGGCCGCCTTCGCCGCCTACCTCGGCGTTGCCGCCTGCGCCGGGCTCGCCAACGGCACCGACGCCCTGATCCTCGGCCTGCGCGCCCTCGGCATGGCGCCGGGCGACGAGGTGATCGTGCCCGCCTTCAGCTTCTTCGCCACGGCGGAAGCGGTGGTCCTGCTGGGCGGCAAGGTGGTGTTCGCCGACGTCGATCCGGAGACCCTGAACCTCGATCCGCGCGACGCCGCGGCCCGGGTGACCGACCGCACGGTGGGGATCATCGGCGTCCACCTCTACGGCCGGCCGTTCGACGTCGACGCCCTGCTCGCCCTCTGCGAGCGGCGCGGCCTCTGGCTCCTGGAGGACGCCGCCCAGGCCCATGGCGCCCGCTGGAAGGGGACCCGCGTGGGCGGCTTCGGCCAGCTCGCCGCCTGGAGCTTCTACCCGACCAAGAACCTCGGCTGCTTCGGCGACGGCGGCGCCGTCACCGGCAACGACCGCGACCTGGTCGAGCGGGTGCGCAGCTACGGCAACCACGGCCAGACCAGCCGCTACACCCACACCGCCATCGGCACCAACAGCCGGCTCGACAGCCTGCAGGCCGCCGTCCTCAACTGCCGCCTCGCCCTGCTCGACGAGGACAACGCCCGCCGCGGCGAGATCGCCTGCCGCTATCACGGCGCCTTCGCCGGCGTCGGCGACCTGCGGCTGCTTCCCGACGGCCCGGACGTGAAGTCCGTCTACCATCAATTCACCGTCCGCACCGAGCGGCGCGACGAGCTGATGGCGCACCTCAAGGACCGGGGCATCGCCTCGGCCGTCCACTACCCCTCCCCCCTTCACCACCAGCCCGCCCTGGCCGGCCTCGTGGACGCGAGCGACGGCGAGCTGCCGGTCGCCACGGCCGCGGCCCGCGAGGTGCTCTGCCTGCCCGTCTTCCCCGAATTGACCAACGAAGAGGTCGAGGCGGTGTCGGCGGCGGTGCGGGGATTCTTCGGAGCCTGACGATGGCCACCGTCCACCTGGTGGACGCGAGCCCGTACATCTTCCGGGCTCACTTCTCCCTGCCCTCCAGCATCAAGACGCCCGGCGGCGTCCCGGCGGCGGCCTCCTACGGCTTCGCCTCCTTCCTGCTCAAGCTGATCGCGGACGAGAAGCCCACCCACCTCGGCGTGGCCTTCGACCGCAACCTGAGCTCCAGCTTCCGCAACGAGGTCTATCCCGCCTACAAGCAGCAGCGGGTGGCGACGCCGCCCGAGCTGGAGGCGCAGATCGACACCTGCCTGGAGATCGCCGGGGCCCTCGGCGCCGCCACCTTCATCGACGACCGCTACGAGGCGGACGACCTGATCGGCACCCTCTGCGGCCATCTAGAGAAGGCCGGCCACGGCGCCGTCATCGTCACCACCGACAAGGACCTGGCCCAGCTCGTGGACGAGCGGACGACCCTGTTCGACTTCGGCAAGGGGCTCCGCTTCGACCGGGCGGCCGTGCTCGAGAAGTTCGGCGTGCGGCCCGACCAGATCACCGACTTCCTCGGCCTTGCCGGCGACACGGTGGACAACATCCCCGGCATCAAGGGGATCGGCGCCAAGTCCGCGGCCGAGCTGCTAGCCCGCTTCGGCCACCTGGAAGACCTCTACGAGAGATTGGACGAGCTCCCCTGGATCGCTGCCATCCGCGGCGCGAAGTCGCTCCACGCCAAGCTCGCCGCCAACCGCGACATCGCCTTCCTCTCGAAGCAGCTCGCGACCGTCGCGCGGGACGCGCCGGTCGTCGAGGGCACCCTGAAGAGCCTGGAGCTCCGCGGCGCGGATCCGGACAAGATCGAGGCCCTCTTCAACCGGCTGGGGTTCAACAAGATCCGCGAGCGGGTCGCGTACGGTCCCCGTTAAGCCTTTACGGGAGCCTTCTGGAGATCCTCCACATAGGCCCGCAGCACCTCGGCCACGCTCCACGCCTGGGCCATGGGGTCTTCGGCCAGCCGCGACTTCAGCTCCTCGACGGCCAGCAGGGCCTTCTTGCGGCCGGCGGCGCCATGGACGCGCACCAGGGCGGTGAAGTAAGGGCCGAACGGCCACGCTCCGCTCCGCTGGGAGTCGGCCTCGACCGCCGCCAGCACCCGCGCCGCCTTCGGCTTCGGCAGCAGGGGGAAGGGCAGGCTCAGGGCGAAGATCTGGCGGGGCCGGAACGAGTCGTCGCGCTCGTCGCCGTCCGGGCCGCCGTCGATCAGGCCGTAGAGGCAGCCCGCCTCCTCGTTCCAGAACGCCTCCTGGAACCGCTTCTGAACGCGCTTCGCGCTCTTGCCCAGGCGCGAGGCCTCCTTGGGATCCCCCAGCCGGGCCTCGATCTCGCTCAGGATGGCGAGCGCGTTGTACCAGAGGGCGTTCACCTCTACCGACTTGCCGCCGGCCGATAGGAGGCCGTCGTCGGACACTTGGATGCCGTGGAGCGTGCCCTTGCTGTACGCACGGACCACCTTGCGTAGTGCGGGCAGGAGCGTTTCGCGGACGAACGCCTCGTCGCCCGTCGTCTGGAGGTATTTCCAGGCCGCGACGAACAGCCAGAGGGGGGCGTCCGCCGAGGTGTGCTCGGGCTCCTCTTTCTTGAAGACGCCCTTCGCGAAGTCGCGGAGGATCTTCTTGGCGTCCTCGTGGCGGCCGGTGACCAGGCAGAGCCCGGGCAGCGCGATCATCGTGTCGCGGCTCTGCTCGCCGAACCCGGGATAGCCGGCCAGGACCGCGCGCTGGTTCGGCCCCCGGCGCACCACGAAGCCGTCGGCCGCCAGCGCCAGGTGGCGGGCGAAGTCGTCCTGCACCGGCAGGGCCTTGAGGACTTTTTCCCGGCGCTTGCGCTCCTTCTCGAAGAGAGCGAAGGCGTCGCGTCCCGCGGGATTGCGGGTCGAGACGACGATCCCCAGCCGGTCCTCCGCCGCCATCTCGAGGCCGAGCACGCCCGGCGTCCAGAGGTCCTCCTGGAAATCGGCCCCGCGCCGGCGCTCCGCCTCGTACTCGAAGCGGTACCACCACTGAGGATTTTGGCGAAAATCCGCACCGGGCACCTGCACGAACAGCTCGGGGACGTCCGGATAGGGCCGGAGGCTCAGGATGCCGTCCTCGAACGGCGATTCCTCGTTGATCTTGGGATTTGCGGCGGACAGCGCGTGCTGGTCGCGGGCGGCCAGGAACGGCCGCAGCGACAGGATGAAGGGACCGGGCGCCTCCAGCACCTCGTAGAGCACCAGCGTCGTGTTCTCGCCGTCCACGGCGGCCACCGTCTTGCGCAGCTTGACGCCGCCGGCCTCGAACTCGAAGACGGGGAAGAGGTCCTTGCGGAACGAGGTCAGGTGCTCGAAGCCCCGGGGGATCACGACGCCGGGGAACTGGTTGCAGCTCAGCTCGAAGCTCTCGCCCTCGACGTGGAGGGTTTCGTCCAATCTGGAAAGCAGGACCGTGCGCTCCGCCGGCGGCTGGGTGGCGGCGACCAGCAGGCCGTGGTAGCGGCGGCTGTGCGCGCCGGCCACCGTGGTGCCCGCCCATCCGCCCAGCCCGTTGGTCTCCAGCCACTCGAGCCCGCTGGCGCGATCGAAGTCCTGTGTGATTTCGCGGTCGATCTCAATCATTCTGAAACGTCCTCCTGAAGCTTTATTGCATCCGGCGGCCCGGCGGCCCGGCCGAAGAGGCGGCAGTGTAGCAGGAGCGGAAAAACGGGTCGGATTGAGACCTCCTGGGTCCGGCGGTATGATAGGCGCACTCAGACGCCGTGCTTCAAAAGGGAGAATCATGCCGAAGGTCGCGCTTGCCGACTCCAAGATCGATTGGGAGACGCTCCTCACCAACGCCAGCCAGCACGCGGATCAGCCTGGCCTCGGCGAGCGGCTCGATGAGCTTCGCACCGTTCTGGAAAGGAACGCGGGAGCTCGACAGCAGGCGTGCGCGTCTCACCGGCGAGCGCCAGCAGGTGACCCAGGAGCTCGCGGCGGCCAAGGAGGAAGGGAAGCGGCTGGCGAGCCGGATCCGCTCCCAGCTCAAGGCGATCTACGGTCTCACGAACGGCCGGCTGGCTGAATTCGGCATGAAGGCGCGCCCCAGCGCCCGAAATGCGTCTCTTCCCTCCGTGATCCTGCCGCCGCCTCCGGATGGCGAGGAGCCGCCGCGGAGCTAGCGGCGTGAAACCTGCCGAGGGGAGGTTCGGCCCTCCGGAATTCCCTTTCGCGCTCTCGGAGGGCAGCCGCTGCCCTGCGAGATTCCGCTCGATCCCCTCAGAGGGCAGCCATCGCCCTCCGAAAATCCGAAGCGTCCCCTCGGAGGGCGGCTGCCGCCCTCCGAGAGGGGGGACCGGAATGTCAGAGGGCAGTCACCGCCCTCTGAAACCAAGGGCGAAAATCCAGTGGCGCAGAACCGGAATCTCGGAGGGCAGCGATCGCCCTCTGAGGGGAAGAAAGAAAATCTCGGAGGGCAGCCGCCGCCCTCCGAGATTCCGGTATAAGTGAGCCGAGGGCGGTGGTCGCCCTGCGGAGTTTTATCTCTAAATCCGGGAAGACCGTCCCCGGCAGTTGCTATCGGTAGGGCATCGGTCCATCCCCATCCCCCACGCCTCGATGCCTCGTGGCTGTAGGAACGTCGCGGAGGGCTGGAATCCCTCAGCGCTCTCTTTGGAGTCTTTGAATGGCGAGGAGCTGGTCGAGGTGCTCCCGGTCCTTTGGCTGGTCCAAGACTGATTTGGCTCGGATGAGTTGGTCGAGGCTGAGCATCGGGATCTGGAGCTCGCCGACGGCGATGACGGTCACCCCCGGAACGAGCTCGTCGTACATGCCAAGGCCCGGAATTGAAGCCATCACGTCAAGACGTCCGGCCCTGGTCCGCAGGTGGACGATCCGGTGGGTCCGGAGGAGCTCTCCGGTGATCGGAATCGGCTCCGGCCGAGGCGGGTAGATTTCCGCCGCGAGAGGCTCCAGCGACCGTGCCAGCCGCTCGCAATTCTCCGGCGTCTGCCGAAAGCAGATGTCCGTATCCACCGTGACGATGCTCGCACCATGGGCGGTCGCCGCCAATCCGCCGACGAGGACGTACTCGACGCCCTGCTCAGCGAGGCTTCGGAAGATCGCGTCGGGTTGCATCGTTCCGGGTGGCGGCTTGGAGCTTCTCGATCCACTCCGCCATTGCGCAGTTACGGGCGATCCGCTCGGCGGGCGTGATCTCCTGAAGCTCCTGAAGGAGAGTGAGATCGTGTCCTCGGGGGGTGCAGGCGAATATATCCCTCATATAATACCTTGCTATAAGCTTGCCCACCTGCGCCGAAGTAATGCTCCACGAGTGCTCCTCAGCACAGCAAGAGCAGCGCGATTTGCATCAATGGAGTCGCTAAAATCTCTTAGCTGGCCGCGTACACCCTGGCTCCTTAGCTCGCGAAGGAGGCTCTCTGCTCGTTCTAGCGTTTGCTCATGATGATCCACAGTTGCATCAAAGGTATTCTTGGATGCTCGCGATACTTGCTCATTTAGACAACGCAGGTAGTGTCTGAACGCGGCCTGCTCACTGAACCCGACCGTCGAAGGCTTTACACCGTTAAACAATTCCTCTACATAGCTCATGTCCATATCGGTATCCGGTTGGAGCAAGTGAAGTAGGCCAACCGTCTCTGCGATATCGAGATAGGGTACCGTATATTCTGACAAAGCTTGAGGGCAGTAATACCAAGTCCTGCGCGTCTTAAATTCGTCATCATAAACATGTCGGAACTTGTCTGGAGGGAAGGAGCGAACATTCATCCAAGTTCCGGAGGCGATTGCAGATATTTTGGTTGTGGCTGTGATAAGCATCTGATGGTGGCAGTAGCCCATCAGTACAGTTTTGTTCAAGAGTTTGAGTCCGGCAGCAAGGTCTAGTACATTCGCCAGCCATAGTGGATCTGTTACAAGGTAGCTTCCCCCTGGATGCTCAGCCACGACATAGAAGCCGTCAGTTTTCCAGGTCGATGCTGTCTCGATTACCTGTGCAATCTGGTCTTCGCTGCGTGTGGATTCTGCCGAGAGTGCGACAGTAGCAATGACTCTGGAGCCGCCGACTTGCGACGTTGTCTCATCAAGAATGAGCTTTTGGATATCGATCCAATCGCTGTCTACGGCGTCTGCAAGAATGCCGGGCGCTATAAATGCGTCAGTTTCAAGGCGCTGGTTTAGCTGCCTGAGTTCGGTTATGAGGTGTCTTAGCCCTGGTCCGCTCCAGAAAGTTCCTGTTGCGTAGTCGCTTGGCCAGTAGGCATGTGAGCGTAATCGCTCGTGACCAGCCCGAGGCAGGTAGAGCTGAGGGTCCAGCAGCACTTTGCCGAGAGGTATGTTTCGTAGAGCTGTAGATAGACGTACGAGTTGCTTTTCATTAAGGTCTCTTGGGCTAAGGATCACTGTTCCACCCATCCAGTCCCGGATAAGGGAGCAGCTGTGCTCTATCATGCCGTGTCCGAACTGAAGATTCAGTTCCATGGATCTGGTTCTCCGGTTAGTATCCTCTTGAGATATCGGCCAACCAACTCAAGGCTTCGGCGGCCGATGATGGCCGGTGATCTCGTCTCTTCTGGACCAGGGTTTCAACAAAGTCGGCGAAGCCTTCGGGGCTAGGATGTGGCAATTCGAGCCGTGGGAGCTTCATTGACTCTACTCGACGAAGAACTTCGAGCAGCGACTTTGTGTCGACTATGAAAGGGTTGAAGCCTGTGGCTGATTCGTAGAGCGTTACTCCTAGAGCGAAGAGGTCTGCTCTAGAGTCTATTTCTGATTTGATGTTACGGAATTGCTCACGAGGGGCATAGCCTGGAGTGAATTTGCCGAAGGGGGACAAGGTGTTTGTCTGAGAGTCGAGCTTAAGGTGCCTTGCAATTCCAAAATCTAATAGCCAGTATTGGCCATCACTTCCTTGTATGATGTTCTCTGGCTTGACGTCTCGGTGCACAATGTGGTGTTTCTCTGAGTCGTGAAGCGCTTCAAGTATATGCGTGCCTAGTGTAAGCAGGGTGCTCTGTGAGAGCGGTCCGTTGGCATGGAGTCGTTCTCGAAGTGTTACTCCATGGATCCTCTTTTCGACTATCCAGAAGCAATCTCCTACTGGTGAAGAGATTTGTCCAAACTCTAAAATGGGTGGTACGCGAGGAGACCAGATCCTTTGGACCGCCAAAATCTCACGTCTGATACCCTCAATGTCTTCCGTCGGACGAATAAGTTTTAGAACGACATCGCCATGCTCCTTGTGTGAGCCTTGGAGGACTATCTTTTGACCTCCGTCGCTCAGTGGTTGGAGCTCGAACAGAGTAGGGAACTGCTGCCTGAGCCAGTCGAGGTCGATGCTCATGAGGTTTCAGTTCTAGAGAGCCGGTCAAAGCGCCAAGCCCAATCGTTGAACATCCAGGAAATATATGATAGCGGTCCCGTAGGGGTCAGGCTGTGAAGACTTGCGGGAGGATTTAGTAGGCTAATGCCAAATCTTAAAGCTTCGTGGGGGACCTGATGGTTCTTTGGTAAGCGGGGGAGTAGTACGTATGAATCCGCGGCAAATCTAGTATTAAGTATTGCTTGTCCAATAGCGCTAAGTGTTTTTCCAAGCTTGGCTTCTATGGCGATAAGGTGTCGGATGCAAAAAATGGAAGAGAGTGGCCGGGCTTTCCACTGCGACTTTCCATTGTAGATCATTCTTGCTTCGGTGAGCCGTGAGAGGCTTTCTTCCGTCTGGCGACCAAATATTCTTTTAATCTCTCCTTGGGATCGAGGGCCATTTTGAGACAGATAGTGAATGGTTCTGAAATCGTGCTTTGTTAGCATCAGGCGAGCTGGTGGCCAGTGCAAGGTGAGGCGGGGTTGCCAGATTACGGCTACGATGTCAGGACAACCTGAGTCGATCTGAGGCTCTCGGAAAATAGTTACCCTATAGCCGGGGCGGATCCTGAACGGATGGGCAGAAAGAAAGGTGTCAATGAGGGTTAACTCTGGGCCATTGCGTAGGGATCTAAAACTGGGACCAAACTGTGCCGTACTCGTTGACCGATCAACTATCACGACCTTCTTCGAAACCTCTGTCAAGGTCATGGCTTAGACAACGTAAATCGGCACGCCGATAGTGGTTCGGGTAAGACAACTTTGAACACGTAGATCTGCGGCCATTTGAGTATTTGTGCGGTCAGGATTACTAACAACTAGCATATCACCAACTTCAGGCATACGGTAGGCGTAGCTAAAGGTGGTGTAGGGTTGTTACCTACCTTACTAGTCTGGCACCTCCAGCGCTCCCACGTTCTGATATCCCCGAGGCACCTTGCCTCCCCGGGACGCCCGGTTGCCGGTGAACTCTTTCCAGTCGGAAGCCTTGAGGTTGAGGTAGCGCTTGCCGGAGTGGACGAGGAGGTGGGCTCCCTCGGTCATCACGGCCAGGGCGGTCAGGGACTCGGGCTCTCCCTTGGCGGAGAGGCTCAGGATCTTCACGCCCTTGCCACGGGGGAGCTGGGGCAGGTCCTTGATGGGGAAGATGAGGAGGCGGCCGGCGTCGCTGGCGGCGGCCAGCAGCTCGGCGTCCGGCTTCATCACCCGGATCGGCGGCAGGACCCTGGCGCCGTCCGGCACGGTGATCACGGCCTTGCCGGCGCGCTGGCGCGTCTGGAGGTCGCCCAACTTGGCGAGGAAGCCGTAGCCGGCGGTGGTCGCCATCAGGTAGAGGTCGTCGTCGCCGCCGATCAGCACGCCGATGAAGGTGGCGCCCGGCGGCGGCTGGACGTGGCTCGACAGCGGCTCGCCCTGGCCGCGGGCGGAGGGCAGGGCGTGGGCGGCCAGCGAGTAGGTGCGGCCCGTCGAGTCGAGGAAGACGGCGGACTGGTTGCTCCGCCCCCTGGCCGACATGAGGAAGGCGTCCCCGGACTTGTAGGAGAGCTCTTTCGGATCGAGGTCGTGCCCCTTGCCGGCGCGCACCCAGCCCTTCTCCGAGAGGACGACGGTGACGGGCTCGGTGGGGATCAGCGCCGTCTCGTCCATGGCCTTGGCGACCCCGCGCTCGACGATCGGCGAGCGGCGGGCGTCGCCGAACTTCTCGGCGTCGGCGAGCAGCTCGTCCCGCACCTTGCGGCGGAGGCGGGTGTCGGAGCTCAGGATCTTCGCCAGCGCGTCCCGCTCCTTGGCGAGGTTGCTCTGCTCGGTCCGGATCTCCATCTCCTCGAGCTTGGCGAGGTGGCGCAGCTTCAGCTCCAGGATGGCCTCGGCCTGGGCGTCGGAGAGGCGGAAGTGCTCCATGAGCCGGGCCTTCGGCTTGTCCTCGGTGCGGATGATGCGGATCACCTCGTCGATGTTGAGGTAGGCGATCAGGTAGCCGTCGAGGACGTGGAGACGGGTGAGGACCTTGTCGTAGCGGAACTGGAGGCGCCGCCGGACGGTCTCGACGCGGAACTTGAGCCAGTCGCCGAGCAGCTCCCGGAGGTTGAACTGGCGGGGGCGGCCGTCGAGGCCGATCATCGTCAGGTTCACCCGGTAGGTCCGCTCGAGGTCGGTGGTGGCGAAGAGGTGGGCCATGAGCCCCTCGACGTCCACCCGGTTCGAGCGCGGGGTGATCACCAGCCGCGTGGGGTTCTCGTGGTCGGACTCGTCCTTCAGGTCCTCGACCATGGGCAGCTTCTTGGCGTTCATCTGGGCCGCGATCTGGGTCAGCACCTTGCTCCCCGAGACCTGGTAGGGGAGGGCCGTGACGACGATCTCGCCGTCCTCGATCTCGAAGGCGGCGCGCAGGCGCAGCGAGCCCGAGCCGGTCTCGTAGATCCTGCGGATCTCGGCGCGCGAGGTGATGATCTCGGCCGAGGTCGGGAAGTCGGGCCCGAGGATGGCCTCGTAGAGCGCCTCGTCCGCGACTTTCGGGTCGTCCAGGAGCGCGATGCAGGCGGCGACCACCTCGCCCACGTTGTGCGGCGGGATGTCGGTCGCCATGCCGACGGCGATGCCGGAGGCGCCGTTCAGCAGGACGTGCGGCAGCCGCGCCGGCATCAGCTTGGGCTCCTCGAGCGTGCCGTCGAAGTTCGGCCCCCATTCGACGGTGCCCTGCTCCAGCTCGGAGAGGAGCGACTGGGCGAAGAGCGTCATCCGCGCCTCGGTGTAGCGCATGGCGGCGAACGACTTGGGATCGTCCTGCGAGCCCCAGTTGCCCTGGCCGTCGACCAGCGGATAGCGCAGGCTGAACGGCTGGGCCATCAGGACCATGGCCTCGTAGCAGGCGCTGTCGCCGTGCGGGTGGTACTTGCCGAGCACGTCGCCGACGGTGCGGGCCGACTTCTTGAACTTCGCGGTCGCCGAGAGCCCCAGCTCGGACATGGCGTAGATGATCCGCCGCTGGACGGGCTTGAGGCCGTCCTCGAGGTGGGGCAGGGCGCGGTCGAGGATGACGTACATCGAGTAGTCGAGGTACGCCTTCTCCGTGAACCGGGCGAGCGGCTGCTTCTCGACGTCGGCGTAGGGCGCATGGAACAGCGGCGCGGCGCCGTTGCCGTTTTTTCTGCGGGAGGTTCTTGGCATCTCTAGATGAATCTCATTTCAGCGGTCTCGATCCTCAAGCCTCGACCTCGGCCCGGTTGCCCTCGGCCATCAGCCACTCCTTGCGGTCGCCCGAGCGGGCCTTGGCGAGGAGCATGTCGAGTATTTTCGTCGGATCATTCTTCTCGGGGTCCGGCGCGGGGTCGCTCGCGGGGGCCTCCTCGTCCGTGAGGGTGAGCTGGACGAGGCGGCGGGTCTCGCGGGCCATGGTGGTCTCGCGGAGCTGCAGGGGGTTCATCTCGCCGAGGCCCTTGAAACGCTGCACGTTGGGCTTGCCCTTCTTGCCCTCGGCCTCGATGCGGTCGAGGACGCCTTTCTTTTCCCGCTCGTCGAGGGCGTAGTAGACCTCCTTGCCGACGTCGATGCGATAGAGGGGCGGCATGGCGACGTAGACGCGGCCGTCCTCGACCAGCGGCCGGAAGTGGCGCAGGAAGAGGGCGCAGAGCAGGGTCGCGATGTGGGCGCCGTCCGAGTCGGCGTCGGCCAGGATGCAGATCTTGCCGTAGCGCAGGCCGTCCGTCTTGTTCGAGCCGGGGTCCACGCCGATGGCGACGGCGATGTCGTGCACCTCCTGGGAGGCCAGCACATCGGACGCGTCCACCTCCCAGGTGTTGAGGATCTTGCCCCGCAGGGGGAGGATCGCCTGGAACTCCTTGCTGCGCGCCTGCTTGGCCGAGCCGCCGGCCGAGTCGCCCTCGACCAGGAAGAGCTCGGTCAAGCTGAGGTCCTGGCTCGTGCAGTCGGAGAGCTTGCCGGGCAGGGCGGGGCCGGAGGTCACCGTCTTCCGCTTCACCTGCTTGCCGGCCCGCAGGCGGGTCTGGGCGCTGTCGATGGCGAGGCGGGCGATGCGCTCGGCGTCCGCCGTGTGGTGGTTGA
>DATFNZ010000128.1:0-13234 GCA_035266085.1 Thermoanaerobaculia bacterium | reverse complement strand
CGACCTCAAGGAGCACGAAGAGGCCCGTCCTGCCCTCGGCCCCTACCGGGAAGTGCTGCAGGATTTTCTCGACAAGACGAAGTCCCTGAAGGCCCGCCGAAAGGAGAGGAGCGAGGCTCCCGGGGCGGTTCCAACGGAGGCTGAACCGTAGTAGGCAGTAGACGGTGAACAGTAGGTAACAGGCAGTGAACACCGGGGAGGGGCTGGTGCCTCTCCCCGCGTTCTTTGACAACTGAAACACCTTTGAGGCGGGGGGCAGATGGGGGCTGCTCCTCGCCTGGTTTTTCGTGCTTGCCGGGATCTTGTCGGCTTGGCCTCCGACTGCTATCCGACAGATCGTGGCGGACAAGCTTCCAGGGCCCGGCTAAGGCTGGCGCCTGACTTTCCTACCTCGAAGGCTTAGCCGCCGAATTGACGAGCCTTAGGAACCAGCGTAAGATATCTATGTCTCATAGATTGAATGACATAAGCCACTTTCGCCAGGTCGCCAGGAGGTTCAAGCATTTGTCGCGAAGCAATCTGGCGAGAGTACGGTGAATGTAGACTTCGAGGTTATATGTAGGATCTTATGACTCTTCAAGTGCTTAAGACAGTTGCTGAGATCTGCCAATCCTTCGCGATTGCTGGGGCTACTCTTTTCGGAGGTTTATGGGCATATCATAAGTTTGTTCAGCAGCGTGAAGATAAACCCAACGTTGAGACAACGCACATTGTGTCTTACAAGGTCATCGAGAGCGGCTACCTTCTAAGTGTCGTAGTGAGGCTTAGGAATGTTGGTAAAGTCATGGTGTCAATGCGCTTGCTTAAGGTTATTTTGGGCCAAGTACTGCCACTAACAGAAGGCGTGCTTAAGGAGATCAAGAGCGGCGGCCCGCCGCCGGAAATCGATCGACGCACCCGAGTGTGGAAGGACAGTGAGAATGCATGCCTTGAGCCAAATGAACCTCAGGTGCTCACATTTTACTTCACTGTACCGTCGACCATTTCATTAGTTGAAATTGAGACTTTCTTTAGAGACGAGAGCGCGGAGAACGGGTGGACGCATAGAACGATAGCAAGCCTTTCGCGCAAAACACCAACAAAGCGGAGGACAGAAGGTATGAGTAATGAATCAGCAGAACTCTTGGATGAACTAATCATGGTGCCATCAGAGCCAGAGGGTCCCGACAGCCCTGACTCGAAAGAAAGCGACCCAGACTCGCGGCGTAAACCGAAGGCACAGTCTCCCATATAACACATACGGTCGAGCGGACGGAACCGCAAACTTCGCGGTTCCGCCGCTCACCTTCTGCGCGGTTATGCCGCAAGAGGAGCCTGCATGTACGAGACGAAGACCGACACGTCTGCCCTAGCTTGGTCGCCAACGGGGTGGCAGGGCATTTCGATGAAGATGTTGCAGCCGGTCGAGTCGACCGGCGGGATGTGCGGGATGATCCGGATGGAAGCAGGCAGTTCGATCCCGGCCCACAGCCACACGCACGCCTACCAAGCCGTGTTCGTGATTGAAGGAGACCTCATCGACGAAGGCGTGACCTACGGCCCCGGCAGTTTCCTGCTCGCCAAGGCGGGCACACCGCACGGCCCGCACGGCTCGTCGGGCGGCTGCGTGTTGCTGAGCACGTATTTCGGCGAGCCGGACTTCGTTCCCGTCGAGTAGACGGCCGGGCTGCGGCATAACCACCCGCTGCAGTGGACCGGCCGCGAGGGTGAACTGTGATTTTGGGCCGATGAGTGGCCGGCCACTGAACGGCGATTCGTTAGGCGACACAGGGGAGTACCTCGCGAATTGGGCTCGTGCACTTGGAGGCAGACGGCGAGCGGCTCGTTGCGTATCTCGAACTGAGGACACCATGGGACTCTTGACCTTCAGTATCAACGTCACCCTGGACGGCTGCGTCGACCACCAGGAAGGAATCGCCGACGACGAGACACACGCCTTCTTCACCCGCCTCATGGACGAGGGCGGGGCGATGCTGTGGGGCCGCGTCACCTACGAGATGATGGAGAGCTACTGGCCAGCGGTCGCCCGCGGCGACGCGGAGGCACCGCCGGCGATGCGCGAGTGGGCGGTCAAGCTGGAGGCCAAGCCGAAGTACGTGGTGTCCTCGACGCGAAAGGACTTCCCCTGGACCAACAGCCACCATATCGCCGGCAACCTGCGCACGGGCGTACAGAAGCTCAAGGACGCGACCCCGAACGGCGTGCTCCTCGGTAGCGGCAAGCTCGCGACCGAGCTGGACCGGCTGGATCTGATCGACGAGTACAAGTTACTCGTCCACCCCAGGATCGCCGGCCACGGTCCGACCCTGTACGAGAGCGGGCTGCCCAGCACGCGACGGCTCGAGTTGATCTCGGCGAAGCCGCTCCGCAGCGGCGCGGTCGCCATGCACTACCGGCGCGCGCGCTGACTCGGAGATGGGTCATGTCGCCTAACAACACGCTGCACTCGGACGGGCCTCGCGTTGCTCGGCCCGCCGGTGAGCGCGGGCGTTAGGCGTCATGGTCACCGTCAGTAGATCTGCCTGGCGTCCTCCTTGGAGGTTCTTCGTCCCCTTCGTAGTTGTGCACAGTCTCGTGTCGATTCGGCTCTTCATGGTGGCCTTCGGGCAGGCAATGACTCGCTTCGATACAGGAGCAGAACCGACACTCGTTGAACGCGCCGTCGACGTGCTCTCTAAGGTCCTGAATCCGCTTCTCCCACTAGCGGCTGAGTCCAAGGTTCTCGGGGCCGTGTTTCCTGGCATTCTCGGCCATGTGCCCGGTCTAGCAAGCGGCGCCCTCTGGGCGTTCGTTGCCTGGTGGCTCGTTGCGCTCGGCCGGCGGCTCAAGGTCCGCGACGCGAAGAGGTGTCTCTCCGGAGTTGACCAGGAGATATCGTGAGCAACGAAGATTCTGAGGCAGCAATCGATGATCTCGATCTCACCAAGCGCGAGGCTAAGGAACTGCGACAACTCGTCGTCCCTTCGCCAAGCGCGGTAAACGTGCCGCAACTTAACCTAGGTCCCATACAGTGGGTGAAGTCTCTCCTGGCAGTAGCATTGGTCCTCGCGTTAGGGGGAACTTTAGGGTTTGGCTTTTTCCGCATCTCGAAGTCGGAGTGGTTCTTTCCCATTTTAGAACTTCTAATCATTATTATGGCCATCCTTGACTTATATCAAGCTGCAATTCGCGGTCGGCTCGTCCGCAAGCTTTACCACTTTTTGCAGGCACATAAGAAGGCGGCTGTTGATGGGGAATAGCCGTAAGTGGCGCGAGACGGACAGCCAGCATCCCGTGCGGCTTTTCGGGTATCCGCTGCTTGGCGCCTCCGCTGAGCTACGGCACCAAACTGGCGCTACTACCCGATTTAGGCGCTTCCTTGAAGATCCTATACCGGAGTACCCTCGGAGCATCTCGTCTTGCTTTGGCATCTGGGGTAGAATTGGAGCCGCTGAAGAGGAGAAGCTGCATACAATATCGCAACGTATCGGTAGTGCGGCCAACCCGGGCGGTCGAGCGGACGGAAACCGCAAACAGCGCGGTTCCGCCGCTCACCTTCTGACAGGTTATGCCGCAGGAGGAGCCTGCATGTACGAGACGCAGACCGACACGTCTGCCCTAGCTTGGTCGCCAACGGGGTGGCCGGGCATTTCGATGAAGATGTTGCAGCAGGTCGAGTCGACCGGCGGGATGTGCGGGATGATCCGGATGGAAGCAGGCAGTTCGATCCCGGCCCACAGCCACACGCACGCCGACCAAGCCGTGTTCGTGATTGAAGGAGACCTCATCGACGAAGGCGTGACCTACGGCCCCGGCAGTTTCCTGCTCGCCAAGGCGGGTACACCGCACGGCCCGCACGGCTCGTCGGGCGGCTGCGTGTTGCTGAGCACGTATTTCGGCAAGCCGGACTTCGTTCCCGTCGAGTAGACGGCCGGGCTGCGGCATAACCACCCGCTGCAGTGGACCGGCCGCGAGGGAGAACTGTGATTGTGGGCTGGTGAGTGGCCGGCCACTGAACGGCGATTCGTTCGGCGATAAGTACTGTTTCTGGAGGTCACTGGAAGATGGATTCAGAGGCAAACCCAAGTTCGGAAAATGATGCCGGCCTAGGAAGCATCCTTGTTCTAGCAGTTATCTTCGCGTCGATCATCGGTGGAGTGGGATCTGTTCTGATTGTCGACCGCTATCCGAGGCTCCATATAGATGAAGCATTTCTGACGTCATGGATGACTCTCTTCTGTCTTCTGAGCGCTCTCTTCATAGTAATACGTGGTGTGCGAACCACGCCTGCTAAATGGAGAAAACTTCCGGCACAGTTTTTATTGTTGGCCTTCCTGATGGCAGCAGGAGGAGTTTTGTTGTCGTTGGCGGAACTCTGGTCTTACTTACCTCTGATACTTCTGGTGGCATTCGGGCTCATAGCGAGACTAAGGAAAAGGAAGCGACACGATCCTGGGGAACAGCCTCAATCATGAGAATCAAATTACCGCCGAACCAGGCCCCTGCACCGGACTGCTGGCGCAGCCGGTGAGGGGCAGTCGCGTTAGACCGCAGGAAACACGTCCCGCACGCAAGGATAGGACCCGGATCGAAAAGCTCCGCTTTCCGACCGCTGAGCAGTAAACCCGTTCGGCATACAGGAGGTAGGAAGGCCATTGAGAGCCACCGGTTTTGAAGGGCGCGAGGGGTCTGAGCCGGATCGGGTTCCGCCGCTGGGCCTGGTCGGCTCTGCTGCGCTGTTCGGGGCGGGCGCTCTGCTGCTGGTTCTGACAACGCGGGTAGCCGTCCCGGCATTCGTCTCCGCTACCGGAGCTGAGACCGTCGTGATGTGGTTCTTGGCCGCAAGCATCGTCCTTTTTGGCCCCTTGCTTGTCACGGCTGCCCTGCTGTTGTATCGAGAGCGGCGTCCAGGAAGGCAGGGCTCGTTGGGCGCGCGGCTGTGGCTTCGCCCGATGAGTGGAGGCGACTGGCTCTGGGCTGTCGGAGGGCTGGCTGCCGTCGCCGTGCTGACCGGCGGCATCGGCGCCCTACTCCGGATGCTGCAAGCCGGCAAGGATCTTCATCCTTCGTTCATGGCTTTCGAGCCGCTCGGTTTTGGCCGGTACTGGATTCTCGGCGCGTGGATCCCGTTTTTTGTGCTGAATATCGTTGGGGAAGAGTTTGTCTGGCGGGGTGTCGCGCTGCCGCGGCAAGAGGTTGCCTTCGGGGGGCGGGCTTGGCTGGTCAATGGGATCCTGTGGTTACTGTTCCACGCTGCCTTCCCCTGGCAAGTCCTGTTGACCCTTGTGCCGATCACGTTGATCCTGCCCTACGTTGTCCAGCGTCGGCACAGCACATGGGCCGGGATGGTTATCCACGCCGGGTTCGGAGCGATGGGCTTCCTGGTCCTGGCATTCGGGCTTGCCTGAGAGTCCTCATAGCGGTCGAGCGGACGGAGCCCGCAAACAGCGCGGTTCCGCCGCTCACCGCTTGAACCGTTCGGCGGATTTGAGGCGAAACTGCTGAGCACGACCGGGAGAATGCGATGACAGTGAAACCCGATAGCAGGAAACTTACGCCCGAGGCTCAGCTCCGGGCCTACATCCACAAGCTTGATCCGAAGAATCAGAAGCTCTTTCGAGCGGTCCGGGCTGCTGTGCGTAAGCGATTCCCGACCGCCAACGAGCTGGCGTACGACTACAGTCACGCCCTCGTCATCGGCTATTCGCCGGCGGACCTAGGGATCGACTCCATCGTGGCGATCCACGCATCTGCCACCGGTGTATCTCTTTACTTCAGTCAGGGACCTCAGTTGCCCGACCCGAAGCGGCTTCTGCGGGGATCGGGAAAGCAGGTTCGCTTCATCCAGGTGGAGGCGGCCAGCCAGTTGGCACATCCCGACGTGGAAGCGCTGATCGCAGCTACGATTGATCAGGCGAGGGTTCCATTGCCATCCAAGGGGAAGGGCAGTCTCATCATCAAGTCGGATGGTGCGAAGAAGCCGCCACGCCGGAGGCCCACAACAGGTGCCAGTTAAACCTTGAGCCCCTGCCTCAGCTCTGCTTTTCAGAAGGCAGGATCGCGGCGCTAAATCCTTTGACTGTGCGGCGGGGGCGGCCTTGCGGCCGCCCCTCTTCACGACAAGCATTGCACTTCGTTCCTGGATGTGGTCCGCGCCTGCCGGCAGGGCTACTTGGCGCTACGGCTCCTGGGGGCAGTTAATCAGGCACTGGGGCGGCGGTGGCGGCGGTGGCGGCACGTAGATCGGGCGCGGGCTGCCACAGGTCCAGCCGGGTGGGTTGCGGATCCGGTTGTTCATCCGGTCGTTGGCCTCGCTCTGCGCGAGGAGTCCGGTCGTAACGGGCACCCACCACTCGCCGAACTGGGACAGGTCGCACAGCCACTCGATCTGGATCTGGTTCATCGAATGCCTGTGGCCAGCGAGCGAGCCGTAGGAGTAGGAGTTGAGGTAGTGGAAGAACCAGTCGTCCGTGCAGGAGTCCGAGCAGTTGCTGCCCGGCAGGTTGGACCCATGGCTCGATTCGTACGTGATGTGGGTCGACTCGTGCAACATCGTCCCGGCCCGTCCGCCCGCGGTCCGACCGTTGAAGCTGGGGCACATGATCTCCACGCGATCGGTCGTGAACCAGCCCCAGAAAGCCTGGGCGAAGGCGTCGTTCGAGTCCTCCGGCTCGTAGCGGAAGCCGTGATTGGAGCCCGAAGCCCAGTTGTAATAGTCGACGTCGCTGTGCCAAGGACCGCGGGTCGAGTCCCGCAATCCGTAGGTGATCAGGTAGGCCGAGTCCCACGCCTTGGGAAAGGCCTGGGTGGGATTGCTCGAATCCCAGCCCCAGCTCCCGCTCCAGTGGTCCGACTGGAAGTTGAAATAGGGGCGGAACCAGTCGCGAAACGCCGGCCAGCCGTTGTGGATGTTCCAGAGGGCCTGTTCGTCCGTCTCGACGGTGTTGGGGCACACGGCGCCAGCCGCGGCCGGCAGAAGGACGAGGGCCAGCATCGCGGTGAGGGCTCTCATCCGCAGCAGGGTCTTCGCTTCAGATCTCATTTCTCACCTCCGTCGTGGCCTTCCGCGGCCGTCGTCGTCTGGGGCTTGGTATCCCACTTCTCCTGCCATGCGCGCAGCCGCCGCGTGAATTCCTCGGCATCCTGGCCGCTCTGAAACCGCGGCCGTTCGACGTACGGGTGCAGCTCGGCGGGCAGCAGCCGGTACAGCTCGGCGGCCGTCTCCGGGCGATCACCGTGGTTCCACATGTAGGCGTCGATCGCCGAGACCCGCACGTGAAGGGCCTCGTGTTTCGCGATCACCTCGCGCACCGCCGCGTCGGCCTGCGGCGTCGTCAGAAAGGCCAACCCCTGGACCGCCTTGACCTGAACCATCTCCTCGAAATCGCGCGCGGTCAGCTTGTCCGCCTCCGAGTCGGCGGGGGGTAGCAGAGCCCAGACCACCTCGCGCAGTTGCGCCATGGCGTCGGGCCGCTTCATCTCGCCCAGGATGCCGAGGACCACGAGCCGGTGCTCGAGCGCCTCGGCCGGCAGTTGCCTGTATTGCCGCGCGATCGCCTCGACGGCGCCGGGCTGTTGGCGCAGTTTCTCCACGACCTCCGCGACCACGGGCAGATCCCGATTGGTCGCGCGGTAGATCTGTGGCAGCACATCGTACAGCGCCAGCTCCACCTGATCGACGGACGCCTTCGCCGGCAGATCGGCAACAACCTGCCGCAGACGGCTGGCCTCGAAAGCCTTGCCCGAGGCCGTGTTGGAGCTCGAGCTCCGATCTTCCCACTTCGGCGGTTCGGGCTTCAGCAGCGGCGATATTGTCTGGCTGGCCGAGGCGTCCTGCGGCGCCGGCGCGGCGAGCGCCCCCGCCGTCAGGAGCAGCGACAGCAATCCCAAACTCAGCAGTATTCGGTTCATCATGGATCCTCCTCGCCAAGCCCCAATAGCGGGGCTGACTTGGAATGAACGCGTCAACCCGGAGGATCCCCTCACTGCCCCAGGCCGGGATGCCGGTGAGCATGAAGCTGTGCGACGATAGGTGCCTCGGCTCACCGCCGAGCTTGTTCGCCGTAAAGGAGAAAACTTGTCCCACAGTCAGAAACGCCCCGTTCGTCACGTCCCGAAGATCCAACCCCATGAATGGTCAGCCCATCCCATCTTCCGTGAAACCTTTCTCTCCGAGGTTGAAGACCCCAAGGAGCATGATGTTCTCCGGGCCTTCGGGAAACTCCTCTATAGCGGCGTCCTTGCATCTCGGTGTTCAACCGGACTCAATTCCTGGATCGATTCAACCGCCCGCGACCTCCAGGCAGCCCTTGCCGATCTCCGCCAAGTGCAAGGATTCTTGACGTTTGCCGGCGACAGGGAGAAAGGGGTGAGAGAGGACGACGAAGCCGAGGCGAAGCGGCACGATGCGCTCGCCCGGTTGGCGAACCGCCTTTCGCGGAAAGTCGGAGCGCTGGCGGACGAGCTCGACAAAGCCGTGGGCGATTGGAAGTTCGACCTGTAGATCCGCCGGCCGGAAGGGGTGCCGGCGGGGCCGGCTGGTCCCGACACCAGAGGACGTCAGGCCTCCCTGCCCGCGGCACGGCAGGAGGTCCGCGCGTCCTGCCTCACCCGGCCACCCGTCCGGCAGCGAGCCACGAGCTGCCTCAGGAGGGTGAAGAGCCTTGGAAAGCGTTCTCGCGGGATGTTCAAATGCAGGCCGAGTTGGCGGTGCCAAGAGCTCGAAACGGAAGATTCAGGTTCAATAGATCTACCAGACGCCGGCTTCCATCGATTGGAGCACTTGGTCGTGCTAATATAGGTGCTAAAGAACTGAGAATCTACCGTGCACGCCTCCCACCAGCCGGTTGCGAAACCACAGAGTGCTGCCGCGCCCCCCATCGTGCACGAGACCCTGCGCTCCTCTGGCCAGCCGCTCGAGCCGGGGACGCGGACGTTCATGGAGTCCCGGTTCCAACACGACTTCTCGCGGGTGCGGGTGCATACGGACGCGCCCGCGGCGCAGTCGGCGGCGGCGGTCCAGGCGGCCGCCTATACAGTGGGGCACGACGTCGTCTTCGGCATGGGCCGGTACGCTCCCGGCAGGCCGGAGGGGCGCCGGCTCGTCGCGCACGAGCTCGCCCATGTGCTGCAGCAAGAAGGCATGCCCTCCGCCACCGGGACGCTACGGATCGGACCAGCCGGCGACAGGCTGGAGCGGGAAGCCGACGACGCGGCGGACAGGATCGACACGAACGGACCGCTGCCGAACGGGGCCCGCGCGGGCATTCCGGTACTTCAGCGGCAGAATGAGAAAACCCCCAAGCCGCTGATCCCGATCCCGGTTTTCGACGAGCTGGACCCCACGGTCATCGCACCCGATATCCCGGGCGTTCCCGATTTTTTACGTGGCCAGGAACTCAAGCTGAGCGACCTGCGGAAGGCGCTCGGCGCGCTGTCCGGTAGCACGAGTCCAAGCGCGGGACCGGACTTTTGTGCCCGCTTCGGCATGGAGGAGGCCTCCTCCGGACAAGTGAAGGGGCAATGCTGCCCCAAATTCGTCCGGGACGAAGCGAAGTGCTGCGGCCCGAAGAACATGGACCTGTTCCAGGCGCGGTGCTGCACGCCCGAGGAGATCAACGTCCAGGGCCGCTGCCTCAAGCCGCGATCGGCGACCGGCCCAAAGCCCGCGCCGCAGCAGGAGCGGGCGCCAGGCCCGGCGCCCGCTCCTGTCCCGACGCCAGCGGCTCCCCAGCCCGTTCCGTCCGTGATCTTCTTTGGGCTCGAACGGCCCCAAGCGGGCGCCAAAGGCGAGGAAGCGCTGCGCAAGAGCCTGGTCCCCGATAGCGTCAAGACCTTCGACCAACTCTTCCAGCAGCTCAAAGACAACCCTTCCTTCAAGGTCCAGTTGACGGGCAAGTCGTCCTCCGACGGTCTACCCGAATTCAACCGGGAGCTCGGGGAGAGACGGGTCCGGCTTGTGGCGGAGGTGCTGACCGCCAAAGGCCTCGAGCGCTCCAGAATCGCCGAGCCCCCGGCTGCCGGCCCTGGCTGCGCGCTCGTCGAGGACGGGATCCGCAATTGTGGCGAGACGGGAGCGGCGACAAAGCCGGACCCGGCGGACCGCCAGGTGCAGGCTCACGTCTTTGCGGTCGCCGCAGCGCCGGCCAAGACCGGGGCGGTCGCGAAGCCTCCCCAGACGCTGGGCGAATTCGCCGCCGTCATGAAAAGCCGGTTCAAGGTCCAGACCGTCCGGGCGGGTACATTTCAGGATCAGAGCATGGGCGATCTTAAAGAATCGGATTGGAAGCCCTGGAAGGAGCCCGATCCACAGATCTACGAGTGGATCCTGAGGTCCTTCGAAACGGTCGAAGCCGAGCTCGGAGGCGTGCCGCCGGTTCAAGAGATCATTTTGTACGACATGCATTACGAGTTACAGCACGGCAAGGCGGTCCGGGATCCGGAAACCGGGGCCAGCTTCGCACTGGGCCATATGAATATCTACGCCTCCGTGGTGGAGGGTGGCGAGATGGCACGGCAGAAGGGAGAGCCCAACAAGAAGCTGAGCACCGAGCAGAACGCGGTCCAGAACATCACGCACGAGCTCGGTCATGGCATGGCAGAGATCTCGCTTCCTCAGGCGGGCGACGACCCGGGTCCGTCGCTCGATCCCAAGCTCTTCAAGGAGTACAACCGCGCGGTGGGCTGGATCGACGGCTCCGCTTCGCCGAAGCTTTTCGACATCCAGCGTCCCGAGGTAGAGAGAGCGTTCAAGAACGGCAAGGAGCCCTCCGAGCTCGACCGGATCAACAAGGCCAACTGGGACAAGGGTTCCTGGAACGGACAGAAAGGCGCTGTAGATCCTTGGAAGGAGCGTCCGCTGACCTCGTACATGACAGAGAGTCCGGGGGAGGATTTCGCCGAAGCCTTCCGGGCGTTCATCCACGAGCCCGCCCTGCTCGAAGCCCTCTCGCCGGCGCGGTTCAAGTTCCTCCAGAAGCGCAAGCCTCTGTGGATCGAGCACTTCAAGAAGGTCAAGGGAAAGAAGCCGTAATGCGGAGGTACCAGGCGATCGCGATCGTGATCAGCGGCGAGCCTGCCGCCCAAGTCGCACGTCTGAGAGCAGGGCGACGAGCCCAACAGGTGCCAGCTAAATCCTGAGCGGCATCTGTGATGGCGCGTCAACCTGGTGCGCCCGCCACCCCGGCGACCCCAAGGTTCAAAGCTCGTATCCGCGCTGGCAGCGTTGGTGGAGCCCCCCCGGTCCGGTCCCTTGGTGTCCCCCCCGAAGATGCCGAAGGGACCCGAGACGATGCCGGCGACGGGGAAAGGGACGATCGATGCTCGAAACAAATGAGGGGGGCCGCGCGTACTGGGGCGATGACGCGAGCGATCGACCTCACGAATCCAATGGAAGGTGTCTCATGCGCTTGATGACGATGCTCACCGCCGCGGCGGTGGTGGCTCTCTCCGGGGTCTCCGTGGTTGCGGCACAGACGCAGCCACCGGCGTTTCCCACGAATGCGGCCCTCGACAGTCTCGTCACGGCGCAAATGGCCGATGCGGGAATCGTGGGGCTCGCCGCCGCCGTGATCGTCGACCGGCAGGTCGTGTGGATGAAGGGATATGGCTTCGCCGACTGGCAGCACACGCGGCCGTTCACTCCGAACACGATCATGAACGCCGGCTCGATCGCCAAGCCCTTCGTGGGCGTCGCGATGATGCGCGCGGTCCAGGAGGGCAAGCTCTCGCTCGACGAGGACATCAACAAGTACTTGCCGTTCCGGGTAGTCAACCCGCACCACCCCAATGAGAGAATAACGCTCCGGCACCTCGCGACGCATACGTCCGGCATCACGGACCGGTGGGAGGTCTACTCGGGCACCTACCACTACGGCGGCGACTCGCCAGAGCCCCTCGGACGCTTCCTCGAGCAATACTTCACACCCAATGGCAAGAGCTACTCGCGGGACAACTTCCTCGACGCCAGACCTGGTGCGCGTCGCGACTACTCCAACATCGGGGCCGCCCTCGCGGGTTATATCGTCGAGCGCGCCTTCGGCGAGCCACTGAACGTCTACACGCGGAAGCACATCTTCACGCCATTGCAGATGACGGGCACCGGATGGTTCCTGTCCGAAGTGGACCTCGCGAATCACTCCACGCTGTTCGTCTCGCAGAATGGCCAGAGCATTCCTATCCTGCTGTACGGCGGCACGACCTACCCGGATGGAGGAATCCGCACCTCGGTCGCGGATCTCTCGAGATTCTTCATCGCCCTGCTGAACGGTGGAGAGTCTCAGGGCGTGCGCATCCTGGACGCCGGGATGGCCGCGGAGATGCAGCGCTTCCAGTTCACCGATGCCAATCGGCCGGAGAACTACCCGGCGGAAGAGGGGAACTCAGGTCTCTTCTGGCGGACGAAATTCAATGGAACGAGGGTCGGCCATGGGGGCAACGATCCGGGTCTTCAGACGGAGATGCTCTCGGATCTCACCAAGAAGGTCGGCGTCGTTTTGTTTATGAACACATCGCTCAGCGGACCCGAGGCGCGCGCGTCCTCCGTCATCTTCGACGCGTTCTGGAAGTATGCGGAATCGCTGCGAGCGGCTGGGAGGTAATCCCATCTGGGGAGATCGCGTTCGTCGTTCTAGGGCAAAATCTCGGCGGCCGACTTCCGCGACCTTCGATCATTCCTGGACGATGAGCCGCCGTCGCGGACGATGCTCTGTCGTCGCGCCACGACGTTCCGCCGCCCGTAGCGACGATCTGTGTCCGCCGCCGGCGGTCCGTCGCCAGTAGCGGCAGCTCGTCGCCAGTAGCGGCAGCCCGTCGCTAGTAGCGGCAGCTCGTCGCTAGTAGCGGCAGCTCGTCGCCAGTAGCGGCAGCCCGTCGCCAGTAGCGGCAGCCCGTCGCCAGCAGCGGCAGCTCGTCGCTATCGAAGAGGTGTCAGCCGAGGACGAATTCGGAGTAGAGTTCGGGCGTGAGCTCCTAGAAATGGTGGATGCTTTGTAGGGGCGGCCCTATGTGGCCGCCCTGGGCGGGGGGCCTCTACGGACCGCCGGCTTCCCCCACCCAGGGCGGCCACATAGGGCCGCCCCTACGAAGGAACGCGTCAATTCTGTGTTGACGAGGCGCTAGTACGACGTGCCCGAAGTTCGTTCCGGGTTTGCGCTGCACCGAGAGCCTGGACGGCGGAACGACGTGACGGTTGAAGGGATTAGCAAAGCGAGCGATTCCTCCGCCTCGGAGACGCCCCGACGCGGGAGGCCTCCGA
>DATFNZ010000127.1:0-7391 GCA_035266085.1 Thermoanaerobaculia bacterium | reverse complement strand
GGCGTATCTCATCGGCTGCCGGAGCGATCCCTCGGAGCTGTTCACCGGCGTCCACTGGCAGACTTCGCGGACCTTCGCGGACCTGGCGGCCAACGCTCCGTCGCTCGCGGTGCTCGATCCCCTCGAGGACGTGGACCGCTGGGCCGACGTGGCGGCCCTCGCCGCGGGTCCGGACCGCGAGGTGGCCGCGCTCCTCCGCGATCCGGGATTCGTCGAGGACTTCCGCCGGCCCACCGCGCTCCTCCTTTCCCATCCTCTCTTCAACCGGCCCCCTCCTCCCGCGTTGCCTTTCGCCGCGTCCTAGCGCGACCGCAACGATACAAGTTGCCGGATTCGTCCGGCTTTTCGGGGGAGGGATTCGTGTTTCGATCCATGAGGAGCCTCGCGGCTCTGTCCGTGCTGTCCGTTCTATCCGTGCTGCCCGCCGCTGCCCAGGAGCCCGCTCCGGTCTGGACGGCGGGGCTCAATCCGCAGGGCGGCGGCCTGTTCGTGAAGTCGCCGGACGGCAAGACCCTGTTCCGGCTCTACGGCTACGCCCAGCCCCAACTCACCCTCACCGACGAGGACAACGGCAACTCGTTCGAGGAGAGCGATTTCCGTGTCCGCCGCGCGCGGGTAGACTTCACGGTCGATTACGAGGAGCGCTACAAGCTCTTCGTCGAGTACGACGGCGGGCCCTCGGACGGCACCTCGCTGGTGGAGGCCTGGGCCCAGGCCGCCTACGTCAAGGACCGCCATTACGTGCGGGTGGGCAAGTTCATCACCCCGTTCAGCGCCGAGAACCTGCGCTCCTCCCGGGCCCTGGACACGGTCGAGCGCTACCTGGCCTTGAACGCCATGTTCAGCCTGCCGGCGCTCGACGTGCAGTTCGGCCCCATGCTCTGGGGCCACTTCGATGCCGGCAAGAAGGTCGGCTACTTCCTGGGCGTCTGGAACGGCAACGCCTCGGCCGGCGCCGGCGTGGTCAACGGCCAGCGGGGCAACGCCCGCGACAACAACGGCGACAAGGAGGTCCAGGGGCGGGTGAACGTCAAGTGGACCGACGCCTTCACCACCGGCGCCGCCTTCGACCTCGACAAGGAGGAGGCTCAGACGCTCACCCTCGCCTCCTACTCCGGCGGCCGGTTCATCGTCCTGCCGGTGACGGGCGACCGCCGCGGCTGGGACCTCGACGCCCACTTCAGGAAGGGGCGGCTGTCGCTCGACTCCGAGTGGCTGTCGGCGGACTTCGAGGATACGGAGGCCAGGCTCTCCGGCGGCTTCGCCCAGGCGGCCTTCTGGGTCCGGGGGAGCGAGGCCAAGGGCGGCGTCCAGCCCGTCCTGCGGGCCGAGCTCTCGGAGCTCACGGGGGATGCCCTGGACGCCATCGACGGCCGCCGCGTGGTGGCCGTCACGGCCGGCGCCAACGTCTGGTTCAACGGCTGGACGCGCTGGCAGATCAACGCCATCGGCGAGCATTTCGACGGCCGGGGGAACGGCTCGTTCAAGGCCGGCTCCGGCTGGCGCCCCACCGTCCTCAGCCAGCTCCAGATCAAGTTCTGACAGGGAGATCACCCATGCTTGGAAAGACAGCGATCGCCCTCTCCCTTATGGCCGTGGCAGTCACGGCGGCCGTGGCCCAGGAGAAGGTCGTCATCCAATACGACTGCATCCCCAACTACGCCAACTGGGGCGGCGTGACCGCCCTCTACAAGAAGACCGCCGGGGTCACCGTGCCGCCGGACTCCAAGGGCTCTTCGGTGGCCATGGCGGCCCTGGAGAAGGAAAAGGACGATCCCCAGGCCGATACCGTCTACTATTCAGGCGCGATCGGCTTCCAGGCGGCCGAAAAAGGGCTGCACGAGCCGTACAAGCCCAAGGGGTGGGAGAAGGTCCCCGCCGCCCTGAAGGACCTGAGCGGCCAGTGGTGGACCGTTCACACCGGCGCCATCGCGTTCATCGTCAACACCAAGGCCCTCGGCGGGGCGCCGGTGCCCCGGTCGTGGAGCGACCTCTTGAAGCCCGTTTACAAAGGCAAGATCGCCTACGACGATCCCACCTGGGGCGGCACCTCGTTCACCCTCGTCTACGGCCTGAACGGGCTGATGGGCGGCAGCGAGAAGAACTTCAAGCCGGGCCTCGCCTACCTGAAGAAGCTCGACGCCAACGTCTCTTCCTACCCCCGCGAATCGATCTACAACTCGGTGCTGCGGGGAGAGGTGCCGATCTGGATCAACGCCGACGGCAACGGCTACAAGATGAAGCACGTCGACGGCGGGCCGGTGGAGGTGGTGATCCCCGCCGAGGGGACGTTCACCATGCCGCTGGTGATGGCCCTGGTCAAGGGCGCGCCCCACCGGGAGGAGGCGAAGAAGTATCTGGACTGGCTGCTCACCGCGCCCGCCCAGGCCGAGTTCGCCAAGTCCTACTTCCGCCCCGTGCTCGCCGGCGCCTTGCCGCCGGACATCGCTGCCCACTTCCTGCCGGAAAGGGACTACAAGAGAGCGCGCTCCCTCGACCTCGCGAAGATGGCCGCCGCGGCCGACGCGCTCAAGAAGGCGTGGACGGAGCAGATCCGGGGGAGCGGGAGATGAATTCCGGATGACCCCCCGCGCCCACTCCTCCGCCGCCTCCTGGGCGGGAGCTCTCCTCGCCCTGCCGCTTCTCCTCTTCCTCCTCGCGGCGGTGGCGTGGCCGCTGGCTCACCTGGTGAGGCGGGCGTTCCTGGAGGATGGCGAGGCGCTGAGGCAGGTGATGGCCGCGGGGCGGTACCGGACGGCGCTGGTGAACTCCCTGGCCCTCTCGGCGGCGGCGGCCGTGACGGCCCTGCTGCTCGCCCTGGGGCCGGCCTGGATCCTGGCGCGGGAGCGGTTCCGCGGCCGCCAGCTCCTGCGCACCGCGATCTCCCTGCCGCTCACCTTCTCCGGCGTGCTGGTGGGGTTCCTGATCGTCGTCCTGCTGGGGAGGATCGGGGCCATTCCCAAGCTGATCGAGGCCTTGACCGGCCGCCAGGCGCTCGAGGGCGCGGCCTACACCTTTGGCGGATTGTTTCTTGGTTACGTATACTTCGAAGTTCCTCGGGCGGTGATGACGCTCGAGTCGGCGTTCCGGCGGTTTCCATGGGAGCTGGACGCGGCGGCGCGCACGCTGGGCGCCCGGGGCCTGGAGCGGATGCTCCGGATCGGGCTGCCGATCGCCGCGCCCGCTCTGCGCTCCACGCTGGCGGTGACCTTTTCGGCGTCGATGGGGTCGTTCGGCGTCGCGCTGATTCTCTCGCGACGCTTCACCGTGGCACCGCTCGAGATCTATACGGAAATGACGGGCTTTTTGAACGACGAGGTCGCGGGGGCTCTCTGCCTCGCGCTGGCGCTGTGCACGCTGACGGTGGACCGGCTGCTCGCCCTGGGGAAGAGGCGGTGAGATCGGGGTTTCTCCGGCGCCGGCTGTTCCGGCGGACGGGGATCGCCCTGACGGCGCTCCTGGCCCTGGCGCTCCTGGCGCCCATCCTCATCACGGCGGCGGGCGCCTTCTCGCGGGCGGAGTGGTACGGCCAGCGCTCCGAGGGGGCGGAGGTCGATTCCACCCCGAAGCTGTTCCGCTACGTGCTCGAGGTCTGGGGGCGGGCCCTGCTGCGCTCCGGGCAGATCGTGGCCGTGGTCGTGCCGCTCGCCCTGCTGATCGGCGCGCCGGCGGCCTGGGCGTTCCGGCGGCTGGCGTTCCCCGGCTCGCGGCTGCTGGAGGCGGCGGCCCTGGTGCCGCTGGCGGTGCCGGGGGTGGCGCTGGCCTTCTCGATGATCCAGTGCGTGCAGGGCGTGCCCCGTTTCTGGCTGCTGGCCGCGGGGCACCTGGCCTACACCATCCCCCTGGTGGTGAAGACGGTGGGCAACGCCGTCGAGACGTTCGATCCGCGCCTGGAGGACGCCGCCCGCTCCATGGGGGCGGGACGGCTGGAGACGGCGGCGCGGATCACGGCGCCGCTGCTGCTGCCGTCGCTGATCCTCTCGGCCCTCCTGGTCTTCGCCGTCTCCTGGGGGGAGTTCAACGTCAGCTTCCTGCTCGCGCCGCCGCTCCTCCAGACCTTCCCGGCGGCGCTCTACCTCACCTACACCACCAACTCCTTCCCCGTGGCGGCGGCGGCGACGCTGGTCTTCCTGGCGCCGGTCGTGCCGGCGCTGATCGCCATCCAGGCGCTCGGGGGCGAGGAGTTCCACCGGGGGCTGCCGGCGTGAGGACCGTCATCGACGGCGTCTCGTTCGCCTACGGCCGGGAGCCCGTGCTCTCCGGGGTCTCGGTGGAGCTGCCGGAAGGGGGGATCACGGTGGTGATCGGCCCGTCGGGCTCGGGCAAGTCGACGCTCCTTCAGCTCCTGGCCGGCCTGCTCCATCCCGCCGAGGGGCGCATCCTCTTCGACGGCGAGGACGTGACGGGCGTGCCCACGGAGCGCCGGGACGTGGGAGTGGTCTTCCAGTCGTACGCCCTGTTCCCCCATCTGACGGTGCGGGAGAACATCGCCTTCGGCCTGCGCACGGGGCGGCGCCGCTTCTCCCTGCGCAGCTCGCGGCGGCGGCCGTCGCGCCACTCGATCGAGGCTCGGGTGTGGGACTCGGCGGCCCTGCTCGGGCTCGAGCCGCTGCTCGACCGCCGGCCCGGGCAGCTCTCGGGCGGCGAGCAGCAGCGGGTGGCCGTGGCCCGGGCGGTGGCGCCCCGGCCCTCCCTCCTCCTGCTCGACGAGCCGCTCTCGGCCCTCGACGCCCGCCTGCGCCGCACCGTCCGCTCGGAGCTCGCCTCCCTGCTGCGCAAGCTCGGCACGACCGTCTTCTACGTCACCCACGACCAGGAAGAGGCGATGCTCCTCGCCGACCACCTCGTCGTGCTGGACCAGGGCAGGGTGGTGCAGGCCGGGCCGCCGTTGGAGCTCTACCGCCGGCCGCGGACCCCCTTCGTGGCCTCCTTCCTGGGGGAGGCGAACCTGGTGGAGGTGACGGTGGACGACGGCCAGGGCCAGCCCTTGCACACCCCCTTCGGCAAGCTCGCCTACCCGGCGGGCGTGACCCGCGGCTGGGTGCTGGTGCGGCCGGAGGACGTGACGGAGGACCCCGGCGGCTGTTGCGCCACGGTCGTGGACTGCCGGGGAATGGGACCCGTCGACCGGGTCGTGCTCGTCCTCGACAGCGGCGCGGAGATGCTGGCCCACTTCCCGCCGGAGTCGGCGCCCACCCCCGGCACCAAGGTGAGGGTCGGGGTACGGTCGCGGAAGCCGCACTTCCTGCCGGGTTAGTGGCTTAACCTCCGCCTCAGGAACCCGACCGCAGGTGGTTCGACGCGCAGCGGTAGCCGCCGTTCAGGATCACGCTGCGGACCAGCGGCGGCAGGAGGTCGAGGCGGACGCCGAGGGCGCCGAAGGCCTCGCGGGCCCGGGCGTCGCCGGACGGTATCAGGGACGAGAAGCCCTCGGCGCGCGCGCGCCCCTGGCGGGTTTCCACCACGACGTTGTTCCAGGTGATCAGGAAGCTCGAGTGGCTGAGCCCGGCGCGGTCCTGGAGCAGGGCAATGGGGACGGTCAGGAGGGGGAGCCGGCGGACCTCCAGCCCCTCGGCGGCGAGGTGGGCGGCCGCGAGGTCGAGGAAGGCGGCGAGGGCCTCCGTCTCGGGGGTCCGCTGGGCCGCCGCGAGGCCTTCAGCGGTCGCCGCGGGCGCGAGGCCGTAGCCGCGCCGGAGGGCGTCCAGGTCCGCCGCGGGCAGCTCCGCGAGCAGTTTGCGCCCGAGCGGAACATCCGCCACCAGAGCCGCCAGGCCCTTCTTCCTGGAGGGCACGAAGGTCACGATCGAGTCGAGGTCGTAGCCGGCGGCGCCGCCGATCCGGCGCATCAGGTCCGTGCGCGCGGCGGCGTTCCCCGCGCCGGCCGAGGGCAGAGGGTGCACGAAGCGAACGGGGCGGCCGTAGAGGGTGCCGAGCTCGGCCGCGGCCTGGTCCGCGGCGGCCAGATAGCGGTCGATCCCCGCCGCCGCCGAGAAGCTCTCGACGGGCACCCGGTCGAGCTTCAGGATGGCCAGGATGCGGGGCTCCAGGGCATGCAGCGTCACCCAGGCGGCGTTGCCGGTCAGCAGCACCTGGCCGTTGTGGAACGGCACGGGCGCCTCCGCCCAGGTGACCTTCCCCCAGGCGCGGTCGATCTCCTCCGGGAGGTTCTGCGCCAGCTCGGGGCCGAGGTGGACGTCCTCCTCCCGGCCCGGCTGGCGGTTGGGGCGCACCAGCACCCGCACGCTCCCCGCCCGCGTGTGGACCAGGCTGAAGGGATCGCGCGGCCAGGGGGAGTAGGCCTTTCCGTGGGTGTCGAGCAGATGGAGGCGCAGCGCCTTGGCGCGGGTCTGCAGCCGGTCGAGAAGGGGCGAATCGGTGAGCACGATCAGGGTGCGGCCGGGATCCGCGGCGCGGACGGCGGACAGGAAGGCGTCCGCCGCGGCCTCGTCGAAGAAGAAGGAGGGCAGGGAGTAGACGGAGGCCGTGAGCCGGCCGGAGACATCGGTGTCGAACCGCTGGTCCGCCGGCGCGAACGCCACCCGCCGCCCTGCCGCCGTGGGTGGGCCGGCGGCGAGCCCCTGGCGGGCCACCAGCGCCATCAAGGCAACGGCGATAGCTCCGAGGGGCCTCTTGCCGAGCCTGCCCATGAATCGGCCCCGCCCTCCTACTGCTTCTCGGCCTGCAGTTGCTGGAGGTTTGCCGCGGCCATCCGGTCCAGCGGGTTGAGCTTCAGGATCTGCTCGAGGAGGGTCCGAGCCTCGGCCTTCTTGTCCAGGTTGATGAGCAGCACCGCCAGGTCGTTCATCGCCGCCGTGTGCTGGGGCACGAGCTGCAGGGTCTTGCGGAGGTCCTGCTCGGCGGCGCTCCAGCGCTGGAGGCTCATCTCCGCCAGGGCCCGCATATACAGGAAGCCAGGGTTGTCCGGATCGGCCTGCGCCGCGGCCTCGGCGGCCTTCAGGGCCTCCTCGGCCCGCTTGAGGCGCAGCAGCAGGCGCACTTCCAGCATCCGGGCGCGAGGGTCCTTGGTGATCCCGACCTCCTGGCGGACGGCCACCAGGGCGGCGTCGGTCTGACCATTGTTCATGAGGTTCAGGACGTTCTTCAGGCCCTCGCTGACCGGCGGCTCCGGGGGGGAGCCCGCGGCGGCGGTGGGCGGGGCCGGAGCGGCGGCCGTGGCCATGGCGGGCGCCGGCTTGACGGGGGGCTTCGCGGCCTCCGCCGCCTGGGCCAGGGCCTGGCGGGCGTCCTCCTTGCGGCCGGTGGCGTCGAGGGCCTTGGCGAGAGCCTTCCAGGCGTCCGGATTGCGCGGATAGTAGGCGGTGGACTTCTCGAGGAACGGCACCGCCTCCTGGGTGCGCCCGGCGCTCATCAGCAGGTTGGCGTACTCCAGG
>DATFNZ010000126.1:0-69988 GCA_035266085.1 Thermoanaerobaculia bacterium | reverse complement strand
GCCCTCTCGTCGACGGTCATCAAGGGGATCAGCTACTTCCTCGAGGATCACCTCGTCCCCTCGACCTCGCTGCACGGCGTGCTGCTCGAGATCTACGGCCTGGGCGTGCTGCTCATCGGCCAGAGCGGCGTCGGCAAGAGCGAGTCCGCCCTCGACCTCATCACCCGCGGCCACAGCCTGGTGGCGGACGACAGGGTGCAGGTCAAGCGTTATCCCAACGGCGAGCTGGTGGGCTACAGCGAAGGGCCGCTGCGGCACCACATGGAGCTGCGGGGGATCGGCATCATCAACGTCCAGGACCTCTTCGGGCTCGCCTCCGTGCGCGAGCGGACGACCATCGACCTGGTCGTCGAGCTGGAGCACTGGCAGGACGGCCGGGCCTACGACCGGCTCGGGCTCGACGAGACCCTGTTCCACATCCTGGAGACGCCCTGTCCGTACATCCGGATGCCCGTCGCGATCGGACGCAACATCAGCATCCTCGTCGAGATCGCGGCGCGCAACCACGTGCTGAAGCTCCAGGGGCATCACTCCGCCCGGGAGTTCGCGCGGAAACTCGAGGCGCAGCTTGAGCGAAATCGAAAAGGCCCCTCCCGGTAGGGCCAGGCTCGTCATCATCACGGGCCTCTCCGGCTCGGGCAAGAGCGTCGTCGCGAAGAGCTTCGAGGACCTCTCGTACTACACGGTCGACAACCTGCCGCTGCCGCTGCTGCGCCTGTTCCTGGACAATCCGCTGGAGCTGGTGCGGGGCAACGACCGGATCGCCGTGGTGACCGACGTCCGGGCCCCCGGCTTCGCCGAGGAGTTCCCGCGCCTGTTCGCCGAGATCGACCGCGACCGGATCGAGCCTCGCCTGCTGTTCCTCGAGACCTCGGACGAGGTGCTGGTGCGGCGGTTCTCGGAGACCCGCCGGCCCCATCCGCTGGCCCCGGACCGCCCCGTCATCGAGGGCATTCAGCGGGAGCGGGAAGTCCTCGCGGAGCTGCGCGCCCGGGCGGACATGGTGTTCGACACCAGCGAGTGGTCGATCCACGAGATCCGCAGCCAGGTCTACCGCGAGTTCGCCAGCAATCCCGAGGAAGAGCCCGGGATGGTAGTATCCCTGGTGAGCTTCGGCTTCAAGTACGGCATCCCCTACGGTACGGACCTGCTGTTCGACGTCAGGTTCCTGCCCAACCCCCACTTCGTGCCCGGTCTGCGCGAGCAGACGGGGCAGGACGAGGGGGTCATGGCGTACCTGGACCGTCAGCCGGATTTCGAGGAGGTTGTGGAGCGGCTGGCCGACCTCCTGACGTATCTTTTGCCCCGTTACCGCCGGGAGAACCGGAGCTACCTGTCAGTCGCCATCGGCTGCACGGGCGGGCGGCACCGGTCGGTGGCGGTCGTCGAGCGCCTGCGGAGCGCGCTCGAGGAGCGGGGCTGGCCGGCGCGCCAGATCCACCGCGATATTGCTCGTTGATATCGCTCGCTGAGGAATCGTTGGTGGGGGCGGCCGGGTTACAAGTCTGAGGTGGATTGTTTTCAACAAGCAATCATTAGAAGATGATCGGCAAACTTATTCTGACGCACGGCGGATTGGCCCGTGAGTTCCTGTCCGCGGCGAACGTGATATCGGGCCATTTCAACGGCTTCGAGGCGCTTTCCCTCGACTGGAGCGACGGCTTCGACGAGGCCCGGGCCAAAGTGGCCGCGGCCCTCGCGCGGCTCGACCAGGGAGAGGGGGTCCTGATCCTGACCGACATGTACGGGGGGACCCCCTGCAACATCGCTATGACCTTCTTCCAGGCGGGGAAGGTCGAGGTCCTCACGGGGGTCAACCTGCCGATGGTCCTGCGTCTCGCCTGCCAGGCTGAGCCTGAAGCGGCGAGCGTCGGGGAGCTCGCCCGCTGGCTTCAGGCCAAGGGCCAGAAGAGCGTCTGCCTGGCGGGGGATCTGTCGCAGAGCCGTAAGTGGGAAGCGTGCCCGGTGGAGCCCAAGCCCAAGTGATCGAACAGCAGACCGAAATCATCAACCGCCTGGGCTTGCACGCCCGGGCGGCGGCAAAACTGGTGCACACCGCCGGCGCTTTCCAGAGCCGGGTGACGATCGTCAAGGACGGCGAGGAGGTCGATGCCAAGAGCATCCTCGGGCTCCTCCTGCTGGCGGCCGCCCAGGGGAGCCAGTTGACTATCCGCTGCGAAGGCCAGGACGAGGAGGCGGCCCTGGGCGCCGTCACCCAGCTCATCGCCCATCGCTTTGACGAGGAGAGCTGATGCCCCAGGCTGAGATGCAGATCGTGCATGGAATGGGAGTCTCGGGCGGTATCGCCATCGGCCGCGCCGTCTGCATCGAGACGCGCGGCCCCGACGTCTACCGCCTCCACGTCCCTGAAGACCAGGTCGAGACCGAGGTCGCCCGCCTCCACGAGGGCGCCCGGCAGGCCCGGATCGAGCTGGAGCGGATCCGCGTGCGGGCCGAGGAGGACCTCGGCGATGAGCTGGCGGCGATCTTCGAAGCCCACGTCCTGCTGCTCTCCGACCGCAACTTCCTGGGCCGGGTGGAGGAGCGCATCCGCACCCACCACGTCAACGCCGAGTGGGCCGTCCACAAGACGGCGGAGGAGCTCGACGACCGCTTCGCACACATGGACGACGCTTACCTGCGCGAGCGCAGCGAGGACCTGACGGACGTCAGCCGGCATCTCCTGCGCAGCCTGCAGGGGATCGCGCACCAGGAGATCTCGGAGCTGCCGAACGACGTCGTCATCGTGGCCGACGACCTGACGCCGTCCGACGCCATCCGGCTGGGCCGCGAGCGGGTGATCGGTTTCGCCATCGAGAGCGGCGGCCGGACCTCGCACACCACGATCATCGCCCGCTCCCTGAACCTGCCGGCCGTGGCCGGTCTGGTGGGCGTCATGGCCCTGCTCAAGGACGAGGCCCCGATCATCGTCGACGGCGAGAAGGGCACCGTCATCCTCCATCCCACACCCGAGGTGG
Organism: Thermoanaerobaculia bacterium; assembly: GCA_035266085.1. Classification (GTDB taxonomy): domain Bacteria; phylum Acidobacteriota; class Thermoanaerobaculia; order Multivoradales; family UBA5704; genus DATARR01. The sequence goes on along the minus strand of DATFNZ010000126.1, from coordinate 67,010 downwards.
TCAGCCAGTACCGGGCCCGCAAGGCGGAGCTCGAGCGCCGCGGCCACGACATGCTGGCCACGCGCGAGCTGCAGGCGGTGACCCGCGACGGGGTGGAGATCCTCCTGATGGCCAACATCGACCTGCCGGAGGAGGTGGAGGAGGTGAGCGTCTTCGGCGCCGCCGGCGTCGGCCTCTACCGGAGCGAGTTCCTGTACATCGAGAAGAGCCCGCACATGCCGACGGAGGAGGAGCACGTCGAGATCTACCGCCGCCTGGTCGAGCTCTCGGCGCCCCATCCGGCCATCATCCGGACCTACGACCTGGGCGGGCGCAAGCTGGCCCGCGAGATGATGGCGACCGAGGAGGAGAACCCCGTGCTGGGCCTGCGCGGCATCCGCCTGACCCTGGCGCGCACCGAGGTCTTCCGCAGCCAGATCCGGGCGCTCTTCCGCGCCGGCCTCTACGGCAACCTCTGGATCATGCTGCCAATGGTCAGCACCATCGAGGAGGTGCGGCAGTTCCGCGCCTTCGCCGACGAGGTGATGGCTGAGATGGAGAAGGAAGGCGTGCCGTTCCGGCGGGACGTCAAATTGGGGGTCATGATCGAGGTGCCGGGGGCGGCCATGATCTCCGACCTGATGGCTCGCGAGGCCGGCTTCTTCTCGATCGGCACCAACGACCTGATCCAGTACTCCCTGGCCGTCGACCGTAACAACGAGCACGTGGCCAATCTCTACCAGCCCCTCCATCCGGCGATTCTGCGCATGCTGCGCTTCGTCATCGACAGCGGACGGGCGGCGGGGATCGAGGTCAGCCTCTGCGGCGAGATGGCCGCGGACCCGCGGTATGCGTTGCTGCTGGTCGGCCTGGGGCTGCGCCGGCTCTCGATGAGCCCGCGGCAGATCCCGGAGGTCAAGACTTGGGTCCGCGAGGCCACCGTCTCCGGCCTGGCCGACCTCGCCGCGAGCTGCATGGAGCACAGCACCGCCGCCGAGGTCCAGCAGCACCTGGACAACTACTTCGAATGCCTGCTCCCCTCGGGTGCGGGCGCCGCGACCTAGTCTCTGAGACCTGATTTTCTGAAGAGGATTTTCGGATGCGTTTTCCCATTCGTCGAGTGGACAAGCCCTGGGGATATGAGCTCATCTTCGCCCATACCGAGCGCTACGTCGGCAAGATCCTGCACGTCGACGCCGGCCAGGCTCTTTCGCTGCAGTACCACGAGGTCAAGGACGAGACTCTGTACCTCTCGGAGGGCGAGGTCGAGCTGGTGGTGGAGGAGGACGGCGTCCTGGTGAGCACGACGCTGCGCGGCGGCGACTCGTACCACATCACTCCCGGGACGCGGCACCGCATGGTCGCGGGCGCGGACGGCTGCGACATCATCGAGGTATCCACTCCTGAGCTCCACGACGTCGTGAGACTGGAAGACCGCTATGGCCGCGTTTAGGATGACGGCCGCGGCCACGCTGGCGCTGGCGCTCGCGCTGTCATCGGCCAGTTGCCGCGGGACGCCCCAACCGGTGGTCCGGGCCGACAAGACTCCTCCCGCCAAGACGGCTCCAGCCGACACCCCTGAACCGGCTCCGAAGGCTCCCGCTCCCATCCCCGAAGCTCCCAAGGAAACGAAGCAGGCCCGGGACGACGATCCCGTGGTGGTGGATCCCGGAGTGGAGGACGACTACAGGCCGACGACCCTGGCCGAGGCGTCGAGGGCGGAGCGGACCCGCCGCGCCGGCGCGGGCGCGTCCACCGTGGTGATCAACGACAAGAACCTCCACAAGCACGCCAGCAAGGGGCAGCTCACCGTCGCCAGCCCCAAGGAGAAGGACCAGCAGGAAGCCGCCGCCGCGCCGCCCTCCGCGGATGGCCGCGACGAGCCGTACTGGCGGAGCCGGGCCCGGAACATCCGCGAGCGCTGGCGCTATGCCGCCGACGACGTCAAGAAGCTGGAGCAGAAGTCCACCGAGCTGCGGCAGAAGTTCTATCTCGAGAGCGACACCTTCAACCGGGACAACCAGATCAAGCCCGAGTGGGACCGCGTGCTCGACAAGCTCCGCCAGTCCCGCCTCGATGCGGACGAGGCCCAGAAGGAGCTGGCGGAGTTCCTGGAGGAGGGCAGGGTCGCGGACGTGATGCCCGGCTGGCTTCGGGAGGGAGAGGACGAGGAGCCGGAGCCGGCGCCCAGGAAGCCGGACTCGACGCCGCTCGGCGAGCCCGTGCAGTCGATCGAGCCGCCGGTGATGGAGCCCCCCGCCGCCGAGCCGCCGCCCGCTGGAGAGGGCCGTGGAGGCCGGAGATCGTCATGACTCGCCCCCGCCGCTTCTTCATCGAGACCTGGGGCTGCCAGATGAACGAGCTGGACAGCCAGCGCATGGCCGGCCAGCTCATGCAGCAGGGGATCCTGCCCACCCACAGCGCCGAGGAGGCGGACATCATCCTTCTCAACTCCTGCAGCGTGCGCGACAAGGCCGAGCAGAAGGTCTACTCGCGCCTGGGGGAGTACCGGCTGCTGAAAAAGGACCACCGGGACCTGCTGATCGGCCTCTGCGGCTGCGTTGCCCAGCAGGAGGGGGAGCGGGCCCTGGACCGGGTGCCGGACCTCGACTTCGTGCTCGGCCCCGCGCGCGTCGGCGAGCTCCAGGACGTCGTGGCTCGCCGCCGCGCCGGCGAGCGGGTGGTGGCGACCGGCTTTCCGGCAGACCGCCAGTACGACATCGACGCCGTCTCGCGCCATGGCGAGTACAAGGGGATGGTGACCATCATCGAGGGGTGCAACAAGAACTGCACCTTCTGCATCGTGCCCCAGACCCGAGGCCCGGAGCTCAGCCGGCCGATGGCGGACGTCCTGCGGGAGGTCCAGCACCTCCTCGACTACGGATTCCAGGAGATCGAGCTGCTGGGCCAGACCGTGAACCACTGGCGCGAGCCGGGGGGCACCTGGGACTTCGCGGACCTTCTCGACCGCATTGCCCGCATGCCGGGGCTCCAGCGGCTGCGCTTCGTGACTTCCTACCCGCGCGATTTCACGCCTCGGATGGTGGAGCAGGTGGGGGCCCACGCCAACATCTGCCCCTACCTCCACCTGCCGGTCCAATCCGGCTCCGATTCCGTGCTGCGCCGCATGGGACGGGGCTACACGGCCGCCGAGTATCGCGATCTCGTGGCCCAGCTTCGCCGCGCCCGCCCGGACCTGGCGCTCTCGACCGACCTCATCGTGGGGTTCCCGGGAGAGACGGAGGATGACTTCCAGCGAACTCTCGAGCTGGTGAGCCAGATGCGCTTCTCGGCGATCTACGCTTTCAAGTACTCGCCGCGCCCGGGCACGGCGGCCCCTCGCCTGGACGGCGCCGTCGATCCCCAGATCGCCTCCGAGCGGCTGCAGCGCCTCTTCGACCTCCAGGAAAAGATCCAGCAGGAGATCAACGAGAGCCTGGTGGGCCGGGCGTTCGAGGTGATCGTGACGGGGTGGGGCAAGCAGCCTGGAACCCAGACGGGGCGGACGCCCTGCCACCGGATCATCCAATTCGAGGTCGGCTCCGATCCCCTGCCCCTGGGGATGACGACCCGGGTGGAGGTGGAGAAGGCCCTTTCCTACAGCCTCCAGGGACGGCGCTCAGCCGTCCTCGTTTCCTCCCCGAGCTGACCTGCCGGCGAGCAGAGAGGCGGCCCCTGGGGGCCGCCTCAGGTTTGCCTTGACCTGGCCTCTCGCCGAGACCAGAATAAGGTCATGAGCAACCCCAACGGTGATCCCAACGAAGAGCTCCAGGTGGAAATCAAAGGGCTGATGTTGGACCCCTCGTCCAACGTTCCAATCGTGATCCTCCGCGACATCGGGAGCCAACTCTTCCTGCCGATCTGGATTGGCGTCTTCGAGGCCAACGCCATCGCCCTGCGCCTCGAGGGGGTTGAGCCCCCCAGGCCGATGACCCACGACCTTCTGCGCTCCCTGCTCGAGCAGCTCGGGGGGACGGTGGAGAAGATCGTGATCTCCGACCTGCGGGAGAGCACGTTCTTCGCCATGATCCACGTGCGGAACCACGAGAGCTCGCTGGCCATCGATGCCCGTCCCAGCGATGCCATCGCCCTCGCCCTGCGGACTGAATCGCCCATCTATGTGCTACGGTCGGTGCTCGACAAGGCTCAGGCCGTCGATCTCGCCACCGATGCCAGCGATGAGGAGAAGCTGAAGAAGTGGCTCGAGGAGATCAGCCCCGACGAGCTGGGCAAGTGGACGATGTGACCGTACCCACAATTGTGACCGTAACCACAACTCCAGGTTTTGCAGCAGTTTACCCGCGATGTCGGCGCGCCGACATCGCCTCGTCTCCGCCGTCGTGCTCCCTTGACCGCCCCTGTCCCTTTTCTTAGACTGCCCGCCGCCTATGATCATCGCCATCGCCAATCAGAAGGGTGGAGTCGGTAAGACCACGACCGCGATCAACCTGGCGGCAGCCCTCGCCAGCAAGTCCCGAAAGACGCTGCTGGTGGACCTCGATCCCCAGGCCAACAGCTCGATGTCCTTCCTGGACATCCACGGTCTCCCATCGTCGATCTATGACGCTCTCACGGACGAGGGCACCCACCTTCCCGACGTCATCAAGCCGGCGGAGAAGATCGCCAACCTCTTTCTGGCACCCTCGACCATCGCCTTGGCGAAGATCGAGGCCAAGCTCATCGGCGAGCTCGACAGCCACTACCGGCTGAAGGACGAGCTGCAGAGGGTCCAGGACGAGTACGACTACATCATCATCGACACGCCCCCGACCCTGGGCATCATCACCGTCAACGCCCTGGTCGCCGCCACCCACGTGCTGATCCCGATCCAGGCCAGCTACTTCGCGCTGGAAGGCACGGACGACCTGCTGGAGACGATCGACAAGATCAAGGTACGGGCCAACCCGCAGCTCCAGATCCTGGGAGCCCTCATCACCATGTACGACAAACGGACCCTGCTGGCCAAGGACATCTACGAGCAGATCCAGCGGGTGTTCGGGGTCAAGGTGTTCGAGACGGTCATCACCAAGAGCGTCCGCCTGGAGGAGAGCCCGGCCTACCGGGAGTCGATCTTCACCTTCGCGCCGCGGTCGACCGGGGCCTACGAGTACTACCGTCTTTCCGAGGAGGTGCTGAGCCGTGTCTGATCCCGCCCGCAAGCGAGGTGGTCTCCCCATGCGCGTGAAGATGCGTCACGACACCCATTTCGTCGAGGAGCTCACGGCCCGGCATGAGGTGCCGGTGGGGAAGATGATCCCCTTGTCGGCCATCGAGCCGGACCCCGGCCAGCCCCGGTCGACCATGGGAGACCTCGACGACCTCGTGGCCTCCATCCGGGACAAGGGGGTGCTGGAGCCCATCCTGGTGCGCCCCCGGCCGGAGGGTCCGGAGGACGGACCGTCCGGCGTGCTCTACCGGATCATCTCGGGAGAGCGGCGCTACCGGGCGGCCCAGGAGGCTGGGCTCTACGACGTGCCGGCCATCGAGATGGACCTGACGGACGAGGAAGCTCTCGAGATCGCCCTGATCGAGAACCTCCAGCGCAAGGACCTGACGCCCTTCGAAGAGGCCGAGGGCTACCGGATGCTGGCCGGGACGCACGGCTACACCCACGAGGAGATCTCGGAGGCGGTCGGCAAGTCCCGCACGGTCGTCACCGAGAGCCTGTCGCTGCTGCAGATGCCGCCCAGGGTGCGCGACACCGTCCAGGCCTTGGGGATCACCTCCAAGTCGCTGCTGCTGGAAGTCCTCAAGGCCGGCAGCGAAGCCGAGATGATCGATCTCCTGGAGGAGGTCGCCCGCCGCGGCCTCAACCGGGACGATCTGCGCCAGCGCCTGCGGCGAGGGGACAAGGGCGGCAAGTCCAGCCGCCGCAAGCCCTACGTCTTCCGGTTCAAAGACCCGGACCGCACTTTCAGTCTTTCCCTGAGCTTCCGTCAGAGCGAGGTCGACAAAGACGACCTCATCCGCGCCCTCGAGCGGATCCTGACGGATCTCCGGAAAGACGACCGCTAAGATCCCAAACAAGAATGGACCTCTGCTGTAGGGCGGCCCTTCGTGGCCGCCCTGAAGGCATTTTGCCCTCGCTTTCCCCCTCTATGCGAAGTCTGATAAGGGAGATTATGTTAACACCGCTGCGCGTAGGCGCCGGCGACCTGGGTCCGTCAGCCGTCGCTCCACTCGGCGGCCAGGTCTTCGTCTTCTTCCAGGCGGAGCCTGGCGAGCTCGCTGCCCGCGGGCAGACGGCTGGCGAGCTGCTGGTGGATCCAGCGGACGAGGTTCTCGCTGGACGGGATCGCCTGCCCTTCCCCGAACTCCGGGAGCGCGGCGTTGAGGTGCTGGTGGTCGAGGCGCTCGACGACGTGCTGTTGGACGAGCGCGTCGAGGCGGCCGAGGTCGACGATGAACCCGGTCACCGGATCGATCTCGCCGCGGACGGTGACGTACAGGCGGTAGTTGTGGCCATGCCCCGGCAGGTTCGCGCACTTCCCGAAACGGGCGCGGTTCGCCTCTTCGTCCCACTCCGGGCGGCGGTACAGGTGGCTGGCGCTGAAACGGTAGCGGCGCTCGAGAGCGATCTTCATCGATGACCCCTTATGACCTGATGCCCATATGACCTGATGGCCCATATAATGCGCCCGTGCGGAGTCGACTGAATCGCTACATGGTGACCGAGATCCTGGGGCCCCTCGCCCTGGGGTTCCTAGTCTATACCTTCATCCTGCTCATCCGTTTTCTCTTCGGCTCGGCGGAGATGATCATCCGCCGGGGGTTGCCGGTGAGGATGGTCGGCGAGCTGCTCCTGGTGACGCTGCCGAACATCGTCGTCCTGACCCTGCCGATGTCTCTTCTGTTCGGCACGCTGATCGCCGTCGGGCGGCTGTCGTCCGACAGCGAGCTGATTGCCATGCGGGCCTGCGGCGTGAGCCTGTTGACGCTCTACCGGCCCATCCTGCTGCTGTCGGGCGCCCTGACCCTGCTCAATGCCGCGCTGATGGTGTACGTGCTGCCCTGGGGCAACCATGCCCTTCAGGAGCTGCGGCTCGAGATCACCACCCAGACGGTGTCGCAGCAGGTCGAGCCGCGGATCTTCTACGAGGAATGGGAAGGCAAGGTCGTCTACGTCTTCGAGGTGCCGCCGGGGAGCAAGCGCTGGAAGGGGGTGTTCCTCGCCGAGGCGATCCCGGCGAGCGAGAACAACCAGGTCACCATCGCCGACTGGGGGGAGATCCTGGTCGACAAGGCCGGCGAGCGGGTCGTCCTACGGCTCTACAACGCCATCCGCCACAAGGTGGACCTGAACGCCCCCGACCGCTACGAGATCAGCCGGCACAAACGCCTCGACCTCGTCCTGGAGGACCAGTTCACCAGCGAGCAGAAGGCGAAGATCTCGGTCTCCAAGGGGATCCGCGAGCTGACGCTCCAAGAGCTTCGCGACGTCCTCGACGACCCCGCGGCGATCCCCGAGCAGCGCAACCTAGCCCGCGTCGAGCTCCACAAGAAGTTCTCCATCCCGGTGGCGTGCCTGGTCTTCGGCCTCTTCGCCCTGCCCCTCGGGATCAACAACCGCCGGGGCGGCAAGGCCTCGGGCTTCGCGATGTCGATCGGCGTGCTGATCCTCTACTACCTCCTGCTCAGCAATGGCGAGGAGGCGGCCCGCTACGGCAGGATCCCGCCCTGGCTGGCGATGTGGTCGCCGAACATCCTGCTGGCCACCGCGGGCTTCTTCCTTCTCGTGCGCCGCAACCGGGACAAGAGCCTCCTGCTGACCCGGCTCGACCGCTGGATCCGGGAGGACGTCTGGAGCGGCCTCCTGTTCCTGAAGAAGGCTCAGCGGGAACGGCGGCGGGAGATGCGGGAGGAACGCCTTCGCCGCCAGGCGGCGAAGCTCCCGAAGGGCAAGGCGCTCCCCCGCCTGGTGCTCCTCCTCCCCCGCCTGCGGATCGGCTTCATCAACCTCCTCGACCGCTACGTGTTGAGGCTGTTCTCCTGGGTCTTCATGCTGGTGGTGCTCTCGGGGATCTCGCTGTTCATCATCTTCGACCTGAGCGAGAACATCGACGAGATCCTCAAGAACAAGGTCGGCATGGGCCTGGTGCTGGACTACTACAAGTACCTCTCCCTGCAGATGTTCTATGAGATCGCCCCGATCCTCGTCCTGGTGACGACGCTGCTCACCTTCAGCCTGCTCGCCCGGACCAACGAGATCACCGCCTGCAAGGCCCTCGGCATGAGCCTGTACCGGATCTCGCTGCCCGCTCTGGCCGCGGCGCTGTTCATCACCTTCTTCTGCGGCTACCTCGAATCCTCGATCCTGCCGGCGTCGAACGAGAAGGTCGCCAAGCTGAAAGACCGTATCCACGGCCGGGAAACGGCCCGCACCTACCGGCGGGCCGACCGGCAATGGCTGTACGGGCGCGGCCGCTATATCTACAACTACATCCATTACGACCCGCAGCGCGCGAGCCTGCAGCGCCTGCAGGTGTTCGACTTCGACGAGCAGCACCGGCTCACGAGGCGGCTCTATGCGGAGGGCGCCCGCTACATCGGGGACGACGCCTGGGTGTTCACGAACGGCTGGGCCCGGGCTTTCGGCGGCGTCGACGTGACCGACTACACGCGGTTCGAGGAGCCGAAGATCGTCCGTTACCCCGAGACCCCGGACTACTTCGACTCGGAGATCCGGCCGCCCGAGCAGATGCGCTATGGCGAGTTGAAGGAGTACATCCAGGAGCTCAAGGAGAGCGGCCAGGCCGTCCCCGAGCTCCAGGTCGAGCTGCAGAACAAGATCGCGCTGCCCGTGGCCTCCCTGGTGATGGCTCTGGTGGCGCTCCCCTTCGCCTTCCGCCTGGGGCGCCAGGGAGCTCTGTACGGGATCGGGATCTCGATCGTCCTCGGGATCATCTTCATGGGCGTCTTCGCCTTCTTCAGTAAGCTGGGCGAGGCCGGCGCCCTGCCTCCCGTCGTGGCGGTCTGGAGCCCGAGCGCCATTTTCGCCCTCTTCTCGGGCTACCTCTTCCTCGGCGTGCGAACCTGAGGCTCAGGCGGGCTCGAACCGGAGCTGGGGATCCTTGCGCGCCCGGCCGAGGTAGGACCGGAGATCGGTCAGCAGCTCGGCGCTCACTCTCTCCATCTTGACCGCCTGCTGGAAAGCGATCAGGGCGGCGACCGCCTCCTGGTGGAGGTCCCGGGACTGGAAGATCGGGAGCATCTCGGCGGAGAGCCGGCGGATCTCGGCGGAGCGGCCCTCCCGGGCATAGAGGGCCGCGAGGTCCAGCGAGGCCATCGCCGCGCTGAACCCGATTCCCAGATGGATGAAGCCCTGGCGGGCCTCGTTCAGAGCTTCCTCGGCCTGGTCCGGCAGGCCCAGGGAACCATGGATCTTGCCGTCGAGCCACAGCAGGCGCAGGTTCAGCAACTCCCCCCCGTGCTGGCGAAAGTCGGGCCGCGAAGCTTTCAGGAGGAAGCGGGCTTCGCGGTGACGTCCGCTCTCGTGGAGATAGAGCATCAGGCTGTGGCGGGCTGCGAGGTCGACGAGCCGCTCGCGGGCGGGGTCGATCAGGCTCAAGCCCTTGCGCAGCCAGCGGACCGCCAGCTCCGGCTCGTCGCAACGGCCATGGACTCTCCCCTTCTGGGCGAGCGCACGGCCGACGAGGTGAAGGTCGCGGTACTGCCGGTAGATTCCGATCGCCCTGTCGAGCAACTGGTGCGCCTTGTCCGGACGGCGCTGATCTCGCCGCAGAGCCGCCTTGAGCTCCAGGATACGAGCTTCCTCGAGAGCATCGCCCGTGCCCTGGGAGAGGAGGCTCTGGGCGGTGGCGAAAGCCTTTTCGGCGCTCCGCAGATCGGAGAGGACGCGCAGCACCTCGCCCAGGCAAGCCCAGGAGCGGGCCTGGAGATCGCGGATGAGGGGGCCGCCGTAGGCCTCGGGATCCAGAACCTCGCCGATGGCCACGGCCAGGTTGGCCAGCTCCCTGGCTTTACCCGGGTCGGTATAGAGGGACCTTTGGGCTTCCTCGATCAGCCATTCACAGAACGGCCAGCTCCGGAACTCCGCGCGGTCATGGAGGAGATCCCTTCGTTCCTGGGAGCACTCCAGGCGCGCGATCAGCTCCGGCAGACGCTGGCGCTCGCGCGCCGCCGCACGGGCGCGCTCGCCCAAAGCCGGAAGCAGGTTTTGAAAGGCACCCTCGTAATCGCGTCCCGCTCTCGGCCAGGATGCCAGGATGGACGGCAGCCGGCTCCCGTCGAGGAGCTGCCCGAGCTCGTCATGGCAGGCCCGCCAGGCGGTCAGCAGGAGGCGGACGAAACGGTGATCGTCTCCGCCGGACAGCTCTCCCCGCAGAAAGCTCTGATATTCGCCAGGGTCGGGATGGCTGACGGTCATGGGGGCTCCCGGGCTCAGGAGGCGGGAGAGAAGCGCAGGTCCGGATTGTTGCGTGCCCGCTTCAGGAATCCCGAGACCTCGCGGACCAGATCGATCCCAACCTGGTCCAGGCGGGCGGCGCTGCAGAAGACCAGGAGCGCGGCCATGGCTTCCCGGTGGATGTTGTGCGCCTGGAAGATCGCGAGGGTCTCCTCGGCGACCTGAAGCACGTCCGCCGTCCGTCCTTGCACGGTATAGGCGAGGGCGAGGTCGAGGGAGACCAGGGCGACGTCGTAATCGAGGCCGATCTCGATGAAGGCCTGCCGCACCTCCCGGAAAGCCGCTTCGGCCTGCTCGATCCTCTGCAGGCCGAACGCCACGAGCCCTTCCAGCCAGCGCAGCTTCAGGAGGTTCATGCGGTCGCCCGCCTTGAGGTAGAGGGGGCGGGAGTGGAAGAGCAGGGCGAAGGCCTCGCGCGACCGGCCGCTCTCGTGGAGGGCGTTGATCAGGTTGTGCCGGGCCGCGAGGAACACGCGCGGGTCGGCCTGGGGATCGATCAGGTCGAGCGCCCGGCGCAGCAGCCTCATCTCCCCTTCTCCATCGCCGGACTCACCGCAGACCAGCGCCTTCTGAAGGAGCGTGCGCCCGAGGAGGCTCCACTGCCCCAGCTTCTTGTAGAGGGCGCAGGCGCGGTCGAGCAGATGGAACGCCTCGGCGAACCGCTGCTGGTCGCGGCGCAGCACCGCCTGCAGGACGAGCACTCTGGCCCTGTCGAGGAGGGCGACGCGGCCGCCGTCCAGCAGAGACTGGGCGGCTTCGAACGCCTCCTCCGAGCTCGCGAAGTCGAAATTGATCCGGAAGGCGTTGCCAAGGTAAGCCCAGCTCCGGGCCCGCAGGCTGTCCAGGTACTCCTGACCGCCACAGTCCGCCGGCGTCAGCCGGTCCGCCACCAGGGTCGCGAGCCGAGCGATGCCGACCGACAGGCGCGGCTCCTCGAATCGGGCTTCATAGCTCTCGTCGATGAGCCGTTCGCAGAGCATCGGGTTGCGGAAGCGGTTGCTGTTGCTCACCAGGAGGTGCCGGCGGTCCGCCGAAACCTGCATCAGCTCCTCGAACAGCTTGTGGCCCACGGCGCGCTGCGCCGTGACGACCGACTCCGCGGCCACCACTTTCTCGAACACGCGGTCCAGGATCTCGTCATAGTCGTCGCACGACTGCACGTCCCCGGCTTCCGTCACGGCCACGGCCATCGGGTCGTCGATCTCGTCGCTGGGCTCCCAGAGATTGACCGTGGCCTCCTGGCATTCCAGGCAGCCGGTCAGCAGGTGCCGCGCGATGTCCCGCATCTCCATCGTGGAAAGCTGCCCGAGGACGAACCCCTCGAGAGCCTCCGGCGTCGGGTGGATCTCATTCATGGCTGGCCTTCTTCCGGTTACCGGCAATCACCATGTGCCGCGTCAGCGCGGCGAGACATCTCGTCGTGATCTTGCTGATGCTGGCAGGGCTGTAGCCGAGCCGCTCCGCCAGCTCCGGAGGCTCGTAGCCCTGGCGGTAGCGCAGCGACAGCAGCGAACGGCAGCGTTCCGGCAGGAGCTCCATGGCGGTCTCCAGGTCGCGGCGGAGGTCGTTGCCCTCCTGGGCCGGCGACATGGGCTGGGCCATGCACTCGAGGACTGCGGCGTCGACGTTGTCATACAGCTTGCGCCGGCGCTCCCGCCAATAGAGCAGGCACTTGTTCCGCAGGGTGCCGACCAGCCAGGCCTCGGGATCCCGGACGGCCTGGTGCTGGTAGACGAGAGCGAGCAGTGCCTGCTGCAGGATGTCCTCGGTATCTTGGGACGGGATCTTGTAATGTGCGAACAGCGCCTTGAGGCGAGGCCTGAACCTGCTCAGGAAAGCTTCGAGCGTTGCCTCGACTTGCGGCTGATCCAGTGCGCTCATCTTCCCTGGAGAGTTCTCTTCTAAGCTTCTTGACACAGTAACATCATCCTGGAAGCATGTCCAGGGAGATCCCGCCCGAACCAGGGGGTTCGGACGCTCGGCTCGGCCACGGCCTTGCGGCTAGTGGTTGCCGTCCGGATCGATCCGCACGCTGGCCTTTTCCCTCTCCTGATCGGTCGGCTCGGTCTGTGCGCTCAGTTGGTTGCCGTCAGGGTCGATACGGACGCTGGCCTTCGCCAGCACACGGGCCAGCAGGTCCCAGAATGAAAAGGACCGGGTCGCCGTCAGGACCCGCGCGGAAACCTCACGCCCCTCCCCGCGTGCCCGAGGCTCCGCACCGGCGTTCCGGAGGGGCAGCAGCAAGAGAGCGGACATCAGAGCGGCGGAAGCGAGAGCGCGGCGGGTTTTGGGCTGGGACATGAAGTCTCCTTTCAAATGTTGACGGAATAGCCATAGGCGTTCTTGATGAGGTCCTCTTAAGTACAGTTACCGCAAGAGACCTCCGGAGGACAGAAAACTTGGGGAACGAAAAGCAGTGAGGGCGGGCTCGCGCCCGGTGGGACGGTGGTCAGGGCTTGGGCAGGAAGCCGGCGCCGAGGAGTTGCTCGGTCAGAGCCGCCAGACAACGGCGGGTGACCTTCCGGATGCTGGACTTGCAGTACCCCATCTTCTCAGCCGTTTCGGCGGTGCTGCAGCCGAACCCATAGCGCAGCCGAAGCAGGGAGCGGCAGCGGTCCGGCAGGTTCGCCAGCAGGGCGTCGAGATCGGAGCGCAGGTCCGAGCTCTCCTGCGGCGGCGCTTCCCCATCGGTCAGCAGCTCGAGGATGGCCGTGTCGACCAGGTCCCAGAGCCGGCTGTGATGCTTCCGCCAGTAGATGATGCAGCGGTTGGCGAGGGTCCCGAGCAGCCAGGCGTCGTAGTTCCGGATGGTGCCCGCCTTGGAGATCATGATGACAAAAGTCTCCTGCAGCAGGTCCTCCGCGTCTTGCGCCGGAATCCGGTAGCGGCTGAGAACCCTCTTCAGCCTGGGTGCCATCCGTACCAGGATGTCCTCAAGAGAAGGCTCCGCCAGATCGGGGGGTACCGAAGAGCTCATTGCGATAGCTAAATGTAACTAGCGTTTACATTAACAGCACTCCCCCCTTTTGTCCAGAGAGACCGCCCGGCGGCCATCGCCGGACCCGTCGTGAGGAGCTGAAGAGGGGAAACGCCGGGCGTCCCGGCGGCAAAACGCTTTAGCGGGTCTCTCGGGAGCCGAGCCCTGACACGGAACGGGATTCCCTGAGATAGCTGCTCACTTCCCGGATGAGGCCCAGGGTGACGCGCTCCATCTCCGCCGCCTTCTGGAACACGAGCAGGGCGGCGATCGCCTCCCTGTGGATGTCCCGCGACTTGAAGACGGGGAGCATCTCTTCCGCCAGGCGCTGCATCTCGGCGCTCCGTCCCTGGCGGGTGTAGATGTTGGCCAGGTCGAGGCACAGGAGGGCGGCGTCGAACCCGAGATCGCGCTCGATCAGCTCCGTCCGCACGCTCCGCAGAAGCTCCTCGGCCTCCGCGAAGTGTCCCAGGGCGGTGCCGATCTTCCCCTCCAGCCAGCGCAGGCGCAGGAGGCTCATGCGGTCGCCGACCTGATGGTAGAGAGGCCGCGCGCTCTCGAGGAGGCGCATGGCCTCGTCGTAGCGCCCGCTCTCCGCCAGAAAGAGGATGAGGTTGTGCTGAGCCGCGACGAGAAGGCGCGAATCGGTCGCCGGATCGACGTCCCGGATCCCCTCCTTCAAGTGGCGGATGGCCGCTTCCGAATCGTTGGCGAGTCCCAGGAGGAAGCCGCGCATGATCAGGGCCTTGCCGCAGAGCTGGGGATCTCCGCCCTTGCGGCCGATGGCCAGCACCCGGTCGAGTAGCCGGAAGGCATCGCCGAAGCGCTGCTGGTTGCCGCGGAGCGAGGACTTGAGGAGGAGGACGTTGGCCTTCTCCAGCGGGTCGCCGGTGCCCTTCTTGAGCAGCCGCTCGGCCTTGGCGAAGCTCTCCTCGGCCTCGCGGAAGTCGGAACGGATCCGCTGCGCGTTGCCCATCCCCGCCCAGGCCCGCGCCGCCAGGTCGTTCACGCGCGATTCGCCATAGCAGGCGTGGGCGAGGTGCGTCGCGATCTCCACGCCGAGCTGCGCCATGTCGAGAGCGCGGCCCGGATCCTGGAAGCCATGCTCGCGCGCCGTGTCCAGGAGCAGCTCGCAGAACGCCCAGGTGAGATAGCGGGAATCGGTGGCCGCCAGCGTCCGCTGACGCTCGAAGGGCTCGGCCAGGAACTCGCGCAGCAGCTCCGGCGCCGCGGTCCGCTCGGCGGCCAGGGCCGCGTGCCGCTGCCCGGTCGCTCGCCAGGCCTGGGAGAAAGCCGTCCCGTAATCGAAAGCCCGCGCCTCGCTCGAAGGCTCGGCGCCACGCCTGCGGCCCGGCGGAAGGTACCGGGAAGCCGCGCGGCAGCAGCTCTCGCAACGGGCAAGGAGGTGCCGGACGATCTCACGGTTCCGCCGGCGGGAGAGCCGCCCGCGTCCGAAGGTCGAGAGGACGGCGGAGTCCGGGTGCTTATCCATCCTGAGATCCCCCTTGGGGCTCCCGGGTGTCGAACCCGACGGCCAGAAGCTGCCGGGTCAGAGCCGCAAGACAGCGGTTGGTGACTTTGCGGATGCTCGACGTCCGATACCCCATCTGCTCCGCCACCTCGGTAGGCCCGTAGCCAAGGCCGTAGCGCAGCTTCAGGAGCGACCGGCAGCGGGTGGAAAGGCGCGCCAGCACCCGGTTGAGATCGCAGGTCAGCTCGGCCTTCTCCTGATCCGGAGGCTGGGGGACGGCCAGCAGATCCAGGATTGCAGTATCGACGGCTTCGCAGAGGCTGCCCCGGCGCTTGCGCCAATACATGATGCACTTCTTCTTGACGGTGCCGATCAGCCAGCTTTCGGGGCTGCGGATCTTGTCCCACTTATAAAGGAGGGTGAGCTGGGCATCCTGAAGGATGTCCTCAGCGTCCTCGGGAGGAATCTCGAAATTCCTGAGAACCCGCTCCAGCCGAGGCCGCGAGTTCTTCAGCAGAATGTTGAGCGATTCCCGGAGTTCAGGATGGTCAAGAGTTGCCATAGCAAGTAATGTCTGCTGTCGACGGTTGGTAGGCTAACACCCCATTCGCGCCCTGTCCAGATCAACGGAGATCCTGGCCGGCAGCCTGGGTCCGGCGAGCAAGACTGGTAAGATGCGCACCAGAATGGGCGTCTTCTTCCTTTTTCTGCTGGCCACCAGCCTGGGCTCCCTGTCCACCCTCTATTGGATCGACGAGGAGGACCTGGGCCGCGGGTACTTCCAGATGAACGCTCTCGTCGTGCTCGGCCTGCTGGCGCTCGCCGTGACGGTGGTGGCGCTGCATCCGTTCCAGCCCTTCGGGGCCCGGCCCGGGCCGGGGATCGCGGCCCTCGGCGCCGCCTTCCTGGGGGCCTTCCTCTACTATGCCGCGATCTGGCGGGAGCGGTGGAAGCTGTGCCGCTGGCCCCTGACGCTGTCGCTCGCCGGGTGCACCGCGGCCCTCCTCCTTGCCGGCCCGCACCTGGTCGCCGCCTTCACTCCCCTCCCCCATCGGGGCGGCCTGCTGGCGGCGAACCTGCTCGCCTCGTCGCTGCTGCTCGGCTGGTCGCTGATCACCATGCTGCTGGGCCACTGGTACCTGGTGGCGCCCAAGCTCACCTTCCGCCACCTGTCGGTCTTCTGCTGGGTCCTGCTGGCGGTGGTCGGCCTGCGTCTGATCGCCGTGGCCGCCAGCCTGGCGGTCGCTTCCGGGGTCGGCGATCTGGTCGAGCCTCATCCCCTGCGGGTTCTGGCCGGCTTCGAGGGCCAGGGTGTGTTCTTCTGGTTCCGCGTGCTCTGGGGCCTGGCCATCCCGCTGGCCCTGGCCCTCATGGCCTTGCACTGCGCGCGCCAGCGCTCGAACCAGTCGGCCACGGGCATCCTCTACGTCCTGGTGGTGGGCGCCTTCATCGGCGAGATCACCGGCTATTACCTGAGCGTGACCACCGGCGTGCCCATCTAGCCGTGCAGGATCCTCTGGCCGTGCAGGACAACAGCCGGATGCGCGTCCGCACCCAGTGCCGCGAGTGCGGCCTCCCCTTCCGCGCCGTCCTCTCTCCGGAGACGGCGGATCTCGCCTGCCCCAACTGCGGAGTGGCGCGCGCCGTCGCCCCGGACGGCTGGACCGACGCGCCCGAGCCCCAGGTCGAGACCTGTCCCCTCTGCGGCTGCCGTCATCTCTACCGCCAGCGCGACGTCAACCGGGCGCTCGGCTGCGGCATCGTGGCCTTGGGAGCGGCCTTCGTCCCCTGGACGTTCGGGCTGTCGCTCATCGCCTGCGGCCTGATCGACCTCTGGATGTACCGCCGCCTGAAGGAGGCGGTCGTCTGCTACAAGTGCGACACGGTCTATCGCGACGCTCGGCCGGGGCCGCGGCAGGGGGAGTTCGACCTGCTGAAGCACGACGTGCTGAAGTATGGGAAGACGTGGGAGCCGAAAGAAGGACCGTCGGCCGGCGGCGGCCACCCCGGCCCTCCTCTCCTGGAGGGAGAGGAGGGGGAACAGCAGATTCAGGACTAGGCGGGGACAGCGACTTCGAGCCCGGCCGCGGCGCGCAGCTCGGCGGCCCGGTGGGTGCTCTCCCAGCGGAACTCCGGCTCTTCGCGGCCGAAGTGGCCGTAGGCCGCCGTCTTCTGGTAGATCGGACGGCGCAGGTCGAGATCCTCGATGATCCCGCGCGGTGAGAGAGGGAAGTGCTCCCGCACCAAGCGCTCGGCCTGGGCGTCGCTGATCGTCCCGGTGCCGAAGCTGTCCACGCGCACGGAGACCGGCTCGGCAACGCCGATGGCGTAGGCGAGCTGCACCTCCACCCGCTCGGCGATGCCGGCGGCCACCAGGTTCTTGGCCACGTGCCGGGCCATGTAGCAGGCGGAGCGGTCCACCTTCGTCGGATCCTTGCCCGAGAAGGCGCCGCCGCCGTGACGGCCATAGCCGCCATAGGTATCGACGATGATCTTGCGGCCGGTCAGGCCGCAGTCCCCCTGCGGGCCGCCGATGACGAAACGCCCGGTGGGATTGATGTGGTAGACCGTGCGGTCGTCGAGAAGGTCGGCGGGGATCTCGGCCTTGATGATCTTCTCGGTGACCGTCTTGCAGATCTCCTCGTGGCTGACTTCGGGGCTGTGCTGCGTCGAGATGACCACGGTGTGGACCCGCACCGGGCGGTGCCCCTCGTACTCCACGGTGACCTGGCTCTTGCCGTCGGGCCGGAGCCACGGGATCTCGCCCGACTTCCGCGCCGCCGCCAGGCGGCGGGTCAGCCGGTGGGCCAGGGCGATGGGCAGCGGCATCAGCTCCGGCGTCTCCGTGCAGGCGAAGCCGAACATCAGCCCCTGATCGCCGGCGCCGCCGGTGTCCACTCCCTGGGCGATGTCGGGAGACTGCGGATCGATCGCGGAGAGGATCGCGCAGGTCTCGCTGTCGAAGCCGGACTGGGTGCTGGTGTAGCCGATCTCACGGACGACGCGGCGCGCCACCCCCGCGAAATCGACGTAGGCCTTGGTTGAAATCTCGCCGGCGAGCAGGACCATGCCGGTCGTCACCGTCGTCTCACAGGCCACGCGGCCCGTCGGGTCCTGGCGCAGGACCTCGTCCAGCACGGCGTCGGAAATCTGGTCGGCGACCTTGTCCGGATGACCCTCGGTCACGGACTCCGACGTAAACAGGTGGCTATCTCGTTCACTCATCGTTCGCACCTCTAGCTTGACGTTCGGACCTGCAAAAAAAGGGCAACGCGCTCTGCCCGGGTTCACCGGATCGGCCGGCTCTCCAGCACACCGTAGAAGAGTGTAGACAGGGCGTGAAAGGTGGACAGGGCGACGTTCTTGCGCCGCGTCTCGAGCCCCCCCGTGAGGGAGCTGGCGATGCCGCCGCTGCGGCGGGTACCGGGGATGGCGAAGGGGATCTGGGCGCTGTCGAGCCCGGCGACCAGCCGGTCCGGGAGCTGCACCGCGCCGCTCGACCCCCAGGCCTCGCCCAGTGGGCTGCGCAGCACCGTCCAGTTGCGGATCAGGTAGCCCTGCTTGCCGTCCACGTCGAGCGACTCGATGCCGCCCTCGCTGCAGATGTAGAAGTGGTAGTTGCCGCCGAGCCGCTGCTCGAGCTCGATGGCCCGGTTGCGGGCCTGGCGCACCACCTCTTCGTCGGAGACGAGCAGGCCCACCGGCTCCTCCTCCACCGACTGCGGCACCACGGCGACCGAGACCGTCCGGTCCATGCCGTCGTGAAAGAATCGGAGGAAACCGTCGCGCACGCCGAGGAGCTTGTCCGCGGCGTGTCCCGCGACCGCCACCTCGACGCCCGTTTGGAGGCGCTGCCAGAAGTTCTTAAGATCCATGGTCATGATCACCAGCCGTCAAAATCAAAGGCTCAAGGATATTCGGCGCCTCCGGCGAAGTAAAGGCGAGCAGGCTCTGCTCGAAGGCCCCCACCTGCTGGCGGAGGCCCTGGCCGCCGGGATCGTCCTGGAGGAAATCCTCGCGACGCCGCCGTTCCTCGAGTCGGCCGAGGGTCGGCGGCTTGCTCCCCTCCTGCCGTTTCCGCCGCTCGAAGTGAGCCCGGAGGTGCTGGAGGATGTCACAGACGCGGATTCTCCGCGCGGCCTCCTCGCCGTGGCCCGCCTCCCGCGCTCCGGCCCCGAGGCTCTGCCCGTCCGCCCCGGCCGTCCTTATCTCTATCTCGACGGCCTCCAGGACCCGGGAAACCTCGGTGCCCTCGCCCGCGTCGCGGAGGCGGCAGGAGCCGCCGGCCTCGTCCTCTCCCCCGGCTGCGCCCACCCGAACCACCCCCGAGCCCTGCGCGCTTCCGCCGGCAGCCTCCTCCGCCTGCCCGTCGCCGTCAATGCGGACCCCGAAGCCCTCGACGCCCGCCTCGCCTCGGCCAGTCCGCGGTGGGCCGCGCTCGTCCCGAGGGAGGGCGAAAGCCTCTACGAGGCGGACCTCGAAGGCACCCTGATCCTCGCCGTGGGCGCCGAAGGCCCCGGCCTCTCCCCCGCCCTGCTCGGGCGCGCCGGATTGCGGTTGACAATTCCTATGGAGCCGGCTGTGGAGTCCCTGAACGCCACCGTGGCGGCGGCGCTGGTGCTGTTCGAGGTGCGGCGGCGGAGATCGTTAGGCGGGCCAATATGACCTTCGACCTTGTGCCACCAGAGGGGGCTCACCCCTCGAGTTCTACGAGCAAAAACTCGTTCGCTCGCGCCCTGGCGTTCAGCGGCGGCGTGAACCGACCGCTGCAACGCCGGAGTTGGGCGCCCGGCGAGGGTCCAGCGCGGCAGCCACTGCGGCAGGATTCTCCGAGGCCACCTTGAGTAACGCCCTGGCAGGTCCCTCCGGCTGCCGCCGCCCTTGTTCCCAGTTTTGAAGAGTCGAGACACTCACGCCGATCATGAGGGCAAACTCGGATTGCGACTTGTCGAGCTTGACCCGAATCGCCCTCACGTCTTCCGGGCTCACCTCGAGCTGGCGTGCCGGCTCCAACTCACCACGCTTGATGCGGCCAGCTTGCCGGACACTGGTGACGAGCAGCTCAAAATCGGCATCTTTCACTTCAAGTCCTCCTCTACGATCCGCCTCAGCAACGTGAACTCCACTTTGGAGCGCCTGCGCGGCAGAAAAAGCCCAAGCAAGGACCTCAAGGACAACAAGGACTTCAAGAACAGAATCTCGATCTCGTTGCGAACTTTGCTGTCCTTGGCGTCCTTGGCGTCCTTGTTGTCCTTCTGCCGTACCGGCTCTTGAACCGCCTCAGCTCACCCGCCCCTCCAAAATCACCCCCGCCCGCTCCAGCGCCACCGCCCCGGCGGCTTCGAGCAGACCGGCCAAGGATTCAGGGACTCTCAGGAGGCCGTCGCCAAGGCCGAGGGCGGCGATCAGGTTCTCGTCAAAGAGGGCGCAGTGGCCCACCAGCTCGCCGTCCGGGGTCTCGATGGCGAAGCCGTCGCTTCCTCTTTCTTTCTTGAGGCGGAACGCGGGATCACGGCCCGTGCCGGGGAGCACGGCCGCCGCGAGCAGGGCGTGGGGCCGCGAACGGAAGACGGCGTAAGGCTCGAAACCCCGCTCCCGGCTCTCACCGAGGCGGTACAGACCGTGGCCTCGACCGGGGAGATCCTCCACGTGCCACGGACCGGCCACGTCCGCCTCACCCGCCGTCAGGGGCTCGTCGCGCTCGCCAATGCGCTGGAGGAAGGAAGGGGAAAACGCGTTACGGGAAGACGAAAGGGTAGAATCGTCAGAGCTACGCATGGGAATAGCCTCCTTTGCGTGGTCAGGCTCGGCTGTGAGGTCGCACTCACACCGGGCCGTTTTCCTTTGGAATCAGACGTTGGGCCGGGATTCGGCCCGCGAAGGACGGGTCGGGATATTGCTGGGGCGTCTCGATCGGCCACCGCACCTCTCTTCCGGATCGCGTGAGAGCGTTACGTCTCTGTCGCGTGATCCTAGAAAGAAACGCCGGCGGAAGTCAAGCGGAATTGCCGGAGCGCGGTAGTCCAGCCTGGGTCCCACCTATATATCTTCGGGTCCCCGGCATATTAATTTTGGAGAGCTGGAGCGAAGGGCGGCTCAACTTCATATAAAATCCCTTCAGGTCTATATATAATTCTCCTCCGGCTGCCATGGGAAGGCTAATTCCATATAGTCACAAGAAAATTCTATATAACCGGCTCTCTTGGCTGCGGAGGGCAGAGGCAAAACTATATGGGCAGCTCACAGAACTATATGGGGACGAAAGGTGGGAGGACTCGTTCCCTCATTTTCTATATATCGCCTGATATTTTGTATATACCGGGGAAGGGTTGGGCAAGCACCGGTTCGGTTCCTATATGATTCCCAGACAGATTCATATGCCGTAATGACGGCCTCCCGCGTCTGGAGATCCGCTCCGGCCTCGCGCGGAGCGCTATCCAAGGAGGATAAGACGTGTTCACGAGCCTGGAGATCGACGACGAGTTGTTCCGGAAGGCGTTCTCGCTCTCGCCGGCGCGCAGCAAGAAGGCGCTGGTCGACGAGGCGCTACGGCTGTACGTGCGGCTCCACGAGCAGGCGCAGGTGCGGGCGCTGCGGGGCAAGCTGATCTGGAAGGGGGACCTGGACGAGATGCGGGAGGAGCGCGGTGCAGGTTCTCGTTGACGCCTCCGTCTGGATCGACTACTTCACGGGCGCGGCCTCGCCGCAGGCGGACCGGCTCGACGCCATGCTCGGCCGGGAGGCCGTGGTGGTGGCCGACGTGGTGCTGATGGAGGTGCTCCACGGCCTGCCGGACGAAGTCCACAGGAGGCAGGCCCAGGAGGCGCTCCTCAAGTTCTGGCTGGTGGAGACCGGCGGGTTCGACGTGGTGGCGCAGTCGGCCGTGAGCTACCACACGCTCAAGGCCCGGGGCGTGCCGGTGCGCACGGCGGAGTGCCGGCTCGCCACGTTCTGCATCCTGCGGGGGCTGGCCCTCCTCCACTCCTCGCCGGGGTACGAGCCGTTCGAGAAGTTCCTGGGTCTGCGGGTGGCGCGGTAGAATCCCGGACCCGAACGCAGCCCCGTCCCAAGGAGAGGTAAGGATGAAGATCGGCATCGGCTCCGACCACGCCGGGTATCGCTACAAGGAGGAGATCAAGAAGCTCCTCTCCAAGCTCGGCCACGAGGTGAAGGACTTCGGCACGAAATCCGAGATGACGGTCGACTACCCGGCCTTCA
Organism: Thermoanaerobaculia bacterium; assembly: GCA_035266085.1. Classification (GTDB taxonomy): domain Bacteria; phylum Acidobacteriota; class Thermoanaerobaculia; order Multivoradales; family UBA5704; genus DATARR01. The sequence continues at coordinate 44,939 of DATFNZ010000126.1, read as the reverse complement.
TCCGGCCCGTGGCCGAGGCGGTGGCGCGGGGGGAGCTGGAGCGCGGGGTGGTGCTCGGCGGCTCGGGCAACGGCGAGGCGATGGTGGCCAACCGGGTGCGGGGTGTGCGCTGCGCCCTCTGCTGGAACGAGGAGTCGGCCCGGCTCGGGCGGCAGCACAACGACGCCAACATGATCTCCCTGGGACAGCGGATGATGCCGATCGAGACGGCCCTGGAGATCGTCCGGATCTGGCTCGATACCGAATTCGAGGGCGGGCGCCACCTCCGCCGCATCCACATGATCGACGAGCAGGCTGGATGAAGGAACAGGCTGGATGAAGGAAGATGACCGGCGAGCCGTGACGGCGCCGTACGATCTCCTCCTACGGGACTTGGAGCCGGAGCGGGTGCGGACCGGCGAGGTGCTCGCGCCGTACACGACGTTCCGGATCGGCGGGCCGGCCGACCTCTACTACGAGGCGCGGAGCGCGGACGAGCTGGCGCGGGCCATTCTCGCCGCCCGCGGGCACGGGGTGCCCTTCTTCCTGCTCGGTCTGGGCGCCAACATCCTGATCGGCGACCGGGGGTTCCGGGGGCTGGTGATCCGGAACAGGGCCCGCGGCGTCGAATTCCTCTCTGGGGAACGGCGGGTGCGCGCGGAGAGCGGCGCCGTGGTCTGGCCGGACCTGATCGAGATGGCGATCGCCCACGGCCTCTCGGGGCTGGAGCACTACGTGGGCATCCCCTCGACGGTGGGCGGCGCGCTCTGGCAGAACCTGCACTTCCTCTCCCCCGCTCCGGCCCGGGAGCGGACGATGTTCATCGCCGAGGTCACGCGGGAGGCGGAGATCCTGACGATCGAGGGCGAGAGGCGGACGGTGGGGGTCGAATATTTCGAGCTCGGCTACGACACCTCGGTCCTCCACCACCGGCCGGACGTGGTGCTCTCGGCGACCTTCGAGCTGGAGCCGGCGGAGCCGGAGCGCCTGCGGCGGGTCGTGGAGGAGAACCTGACGTGGCGGCGCGAGCGCCATCCCCCTCTCGACACGGAGCCGAGCGCGGGCTCCATCTTCAAGAAGATCGAGGGGATCGGCGCCGGCCGGCTGATCGACGAGTGCGGCCTCAAGGGCGCCCGGATCGGCGGCGCCATGATCACCCCCCGCCACGCCAACATCTTCATCAACGCCGGCGGAGCGACGGCGGCGGACGTCCGGGCGCTGATCGCCCATGTCCAGGAGGCCGTGGCGGAGAGGACGGGATACCGGCTGGAGCCGGAGATCTCGTTCGTGGGGGAGTTTTAGATCAGCTTCTCGTACTCCTCCATCATCCGCCGGGCAATCGCCCTCGGATCATGCCGCTCCCGCCGTGCTTCCCTGCCCGCGTTGACCAGGGAAGCAGCCAGCGCGGGCTCCCGGTGCAACCGGGCAATCGCCGAGGCGAAATCCCGCGGCTCCCGCGCCACCAGGGCCTCTTCCCCATCCCGGGCCTCCAGACCCGCCAGGGCGGCTGGCGTCGCCACGACCGGCACGCCGCGGGCCCATGCCTCCAGGATCTTGATCCGGACTCCGGAGGCGATGCGCAGGGGGACGGCGAGGATCGAGCCCGGGGCGTAGACCTCTCCGCTGTCGCTCGGCGAGGGATGGGAGATCACGTCCGGACCGGCCATCCCGAGGTCAGACCCGAAGAGGTGAAGCACCGCTCCCGGCAGCTCCGCCCGGACGGCGGGCCAGACCTCGCCGGCGAACCAGGCGGCCGATTCCTCGTTGGGCAGCCACCCCCGGCTGCCGAAGACGACGACCGCCGGCTCTCCTTCGAGCCGCCCCGTGCCAGGCGGCAGGTCAGGGAACGCCGCCCGCACGATCCCCACCCGGCCTCCGCCCCCTGAGAGCTCGCGCAGGCGCGCGGCATCCTCCTCCGTCAACGCCAGGGTCGCGGCGGCCCGGCGGACGGCGTTCCCCTCCCAGCCTGCCAGCAGCCTCGCCTCCCGCCGCAGCAGCAGCCCGCGGATTCCTCTCCCTCGCAGAGCGGCCGCGGCCCAGAGGTCGCTCTCGACGTTCTGGGCCCGCAGGACGATGGGAATCCGCCGCGCGAAAGCCGGCTCCGCCTGGGGCAGGGCCTGGAGCTGCTCGGCGTGGACGAGGTCGAAGCGGTCTTTTCCCAGCAGCCGCTCGACCTCCTGCCTCACGGCCGGAAGGGAGTGGCGGGCGATCGACAGGGGCGCGCCGCCCGACCGGAGCGACCCGAGCAGCGACACGGCCGGCGGGCGCGGAGCGGCCGGGACCAGCCGCGGGGTGCACAAGGGCGCCAGCTCGCGGGCGGCCCGGCCGAGGTCGAACCGGGTGGGATCGACGGGCGCCACCAGCGTCAGGCGGCAGCCCGAGGCGGCCAGGGCCTGAAGGGTGTTCAGCAAGAGGAAGCGCCCGCCGTCGACGGGCGGCCAGGGAGACTTGGTGGCGATGACGAGGACGTTCATAGAGGGGGGCAGCAAGGGGCCGGTAGAGGGGGTCAATAAGGGGGGTCAATACGGGTCAAAAAAGGGGGCCGGAAAGTTTGGGTATCGTTCTAGAACTGTCGAAATGAGGAAAAAGGGGGTCTTCAAACCCGCATAACTCTAGGGCTTGCAAGATCGCGGAGGGATTTTACGTCTATTAGAGGGTGATGCTAGCCAGAGCGACCACAGCCACCCCATGGGGGATCGAAGCCCGTCCAGTCCAGGTCGAAGTCGACGTCCATTCCGGACTCCCGCAGGTTCAGATCGTCGGCCTCGCCGACGCCGCGGTGCGCGAGAGCCGCGAGCGCGTGCGTGCCGCGATCAAGAACTGCGGCTTCTACCTGGATCCCAAGTCCATCATCATCAATCTCGCACCCGCCGACCTCCGCAAGGAGGGCAACCATCTCGACCTCGTCATTGCCCTGGCGATGCTCGTGGCCTACGAGCACCTGCCCCAGGAGGCCCTCGACGGCCGGCTGATCTGCGGCGAGCTCGGTCTCGACGGCGCCGTCCGCTCGGTCCGGGGCGGCCTCGCCATCGCCGACCTCGGGTACCGCCTCGGGGCTCGGGAGGTGCTGCTGCCGTTCGCCAACGCCGCCGAGGCGGCGGCCCTGGAGGCCGTGCCGATCATCGGCGTCCGGGGGCTCGCGGAAGCCGTCCAGCACCTGACGGGCGCCGGCTCGCTGCCGCCGACGCTCTCGCCCCCGATCTCCGCCGACATCTGCGCCGGCTCGCCCGACCTCTCGGAGGTGCGGGGGCAGGAGACGGCGAAGCGGGCGCTGGAGGTGGCCGCCGCCGGCGGCCACAACCTGCTCTTCCTCGGTCCCCCGGGATCGGGCAAGACGATGCTCGCCCGCCGCCTGCCGGGCCTGCTGCCGCCGCTCACCCTGGCGGAGGCGATCGCCGTCACCAAGATCCACTCCCTGGTAGCCGAGGAGCCGCCGGCCGGCCTCCTCCACCAGCGGCCGTTCCGCAGCCCGCACACCGGCACCAGCACGGCCGGCCTGATCGGCGGCGGCAGCAACCCGCGGCCCGGCGAGGCGAGCCTGGCCCACAACGGCGTGCTCTTCCTCGACGAGCTGCCGGAGTTCCGGCGCGACACCCTGGAAGCTCTCCGCCAGCCGCTGGAGGAAGGCAACGTCAGCGTGGTGCGCGCCCGCGCCCGCCTCATTTTTCCCGCCCGGTTCTCTCTCCTGGCCGCGATGAACCCCTGCCCGTGCGGACATCTGGGGGATCCACGGTACTGCTGCCGCTGCCCTCCCCCGCTCATCGAGCGCTACCGCAGCCGGGTCTCGGGGCCGCTGCTCGACCGCATCGACCTCCACGTCGAGGTGCCGGCGGTCAGCCTGAAAGAGCTGCGGTCATCGGCGGGCGAGAGCACGGAGGTGGTGGCCCGCCGGGTCGCCGCCGCCCGGGCCATCCAACTCGACCGCTTCGGACCCCAGGCCGCGACCCCCAACAACGCCGCCATGGGCCCCGAGCCGCTGCGCCGCTTCTGCGCCGTGGACCCGGCCGGCCGGGCCCTCCTCGACGCGGCCTTCGAGAAGCTCGGCCTCTCCGCCCGCGCCCTCGACCGCGTGCTCAAGGTCGCCCGGACCATCGCCGACCTCGCCGGCAGCGATGACGTCCGCGCCTCCCACCTCGCGGAGGCCATCCAGTACCGCAGCCTGGACCGGAGGGTCGCCGGATGAAGCTCCTCCGCCTTGCCAAGGGAAGGTGGGAGATCCTGGCGGTCGTCGACCGCCAGGGGCGCTGCCAGGTGCTCGACTTCCTCGACGAGCTCAGAGCGGACGCCCGGCCGGCCCGCCGTTTCCTCGACCTCACCCTGCGCGTCTACCTGCCGCTCGAAGGCCCGCCGGCGGCGGGCGCCCAGCTCTGCAAGCCGCTCGGAGACGGCCTCTTCGAGCTCCGCCGCCAACCGAAGGGACCGAAGCCCCGCGTCCTCTTCTTCTCTGACGACGACCACCGGATCATCTGCACCAACGCCTTCTCACAGCACGAAACCACGCCGCGCTCGGAGATCGATCTGGCGCGCGGCCTCCGCGAGCAGTACCTCGAGACGAAGCTCCGCCGAGAGCTTCAAGTCATCGAGGAACCTTGACATCCGTTAATAGGAGGGTTAACATGAAGCTGCTTCGAATTGCCAGAGCCCATTGGGAGGTCCTGGCGATCTGTGACCAACGCGGGGAATGCCAGGTCCTGAGCTTCCTCGAAGAGTTGAACGGCCCCGAGAGCGTGGCGGCGGAAAGCATGCTGGCGATCCTGACCGGCACCGTGCCGAGGTACGGTCCGCCCAAGGGAGAGCCCCTCTGCAAGTCCCTGGGAGATGGGGTGTACGAGTTCAGGCGACAGCCAAAGGGCAAGAAGCTTCGGGTCCTCTGGTTCTATGGCGGCGCGGCGGTGATCGTTTGTACGGCCGCGTTCAAGAAGGCGGAGCGAACGCCGCGGGTCCAGCTCGATCGCGCGCGTTTCCTGTGCAAGCAATACTGGATCGCGAGGTCGCGCGGCGAGCTCGAGATCCTCGACCTGAAGGAGGGCGCAGATGAGCCTCGAAAGATACCGGCAGTTCCTGGATCGCGTTGAGAGCTCACCCGGCTACCGGCACGAGGTCGCCGTGGTCGAGTTCACGGAGGACCTCTGCCGGCTCATGGATGAGCAGAAGGTCACCCGCGCCGAGCTGGCCCGGCGGATGGGCACCTCACGCGCTTACATCACCCGGCTCCTGGGGGGCAACGCCAACTACACCCTGGCAACGATGGTCAAGCTGGCCACGGCCCTCGAGGGGGCGCTGCACGTGCACATCGCCGACCAGCGAGCCGTTACCCGCTGGCACGACGAGATCCCAGGCCAGCCTCCATCCTCCGGCGAATCAGTTCCTCGCCGGAGCCGCAAATCGAGCGCCGGATAAGCCGTTTACGATTTTACACGCTTCAACATGCCGGATTGCCATATTTAATCGGCCCCTTGACATCATGGGGCCGGTGTCTACAATACGGCCTACAACGTCGTCGGTTGGTCAGCCTTCTACGGACGGTCCAGCTCGTCTGGCTCCTTTGTAAAGCGATTCATGGCAAAACGGCACCATACGATCATCCTGATTCCCCACGCGCATGCCAAGCTGCGCAAGTGGCAGGTCACCAACCTCCAGATCGGGATCGCCCTCGGTGTGTTCTGCCTCCTGACCCTCGCCTCCTTCTTCTTCACCTGGTTTCACTACAGCACGAACGCCAACCCCGTCGAGATCGCCCGGCTGAAGGGCGAGAACGACCGGTTGCGCAAGACGAACCTGACGTTCGAGTCGAGCCTCAAGAAGCTGCAGAACCAGCTCGTCGAGTACGAGGACCGCACCCGGCAGCTCGCCATCGTGGCCGGCGTCGAGAGCCTGGAGAGCGGCGCCGAGGCCGGTATCGGCGGCGGCACATCGTTCGACGAGGCCGCGGTGGGCGACCTCTCCGGTGGCTCCAGCATTCAGGACATCGCGGGTCGCGCCGGCCAGATCGCGGGCGCCCTGGACGCCGTCGAAGCGAAGCTCAACGAGCGGGTGCGCTGGATCTCCTCGACTCCCGCCATCACGCCCGTCAAGGGGATCTTCACCAGCGGTTTCGGCTACCGCAGCGATCCCCTCACCCACGGCCGCGGTGACCATCAGGGCGTCGACATCGCCGCCGCTCCTGGCCAGCCGGTGCTGGCGAGCGCCGACGGCGTGGTCGTGCGGGCCGGCCTCATCGGCGGCTTGGGGCAGGCGGTGTACATCGCTCACGGCTTCGGCGTCACCACCCGCTACGGCCACATGTCGCGCGTCGAGGTCCGGCCGGGGCAGCGGATCAAGCGCGGCGACGTGGTCGGACGCGTGGGCAACACCGGCCGCTCCACCGGCTATCACCTCCACTACGAGGTGCGGGTGGACGGCGACCCCGTCAACCCCTTGGCCTACATCCTCGACGACAGCGCGTCCGGCGCCTCGTAGCGCCTCCTTTTCAGCTCGGTCGCGGCCCGCCGGCAGCGGCGCGGCCCGGGGAATCTTTCTGGTAGACTGGCGGTTGTAAGCGCTGCTGCGAATTCGACCCCGAGTCTTCCCCGAACCCTAGCGAGACCTCGATGATCAACACGATATTGACCAAGATTTTCGGCAGTCAGCACGACCGCGAAGTGAAGAAGATGCTGCCGATGGTGGCGGCCATCAACGAGATCGAGCCCCAGATCAAGGCTCTCTCGGATGAGGAGCTTCGCGCCAAGACCGCCGAATTCCGTTCCCAGCTCGCGGCCGGAGCCACCCTCGACGACCTTCTGGTGCCCGCCTTCGCGGTGGCCCGGGAAGCCGCCTGGCGCTCCGTCCACATGCGGCCGTTCGACGTTCAGCTCATGGGCGGCCTCGTTCTTCATCGCGGCCGGATCGCCGAGATGAGGACCGGCGAGGGCAAGACCCTGGTGTCGACCCTGCCCGGCTACCTGAACGCGCTGGAGGGCAAGGGGGTCCACGTCGTCACCGTCAACGACTACCTGGCCCGCCGCGACTCCGAGTGGATGGGACGGATCTACCGCTTCCTCGGCCTCACCGTGGGCGTCATCCAGCACGACATGCCGGATGCCGACCGCAAGTACGCCTACGCTTGCGACATCACCTACGGCACCAACAACGAGTTCGGGTTCGACTACCTGCGCGACAACATGAAGTTCGACCTCGAGTCGATGGTGCAGCGCCCGCACCACTACGCCATCGTCGACGAGGTGGACTCGATCCTCATCGACGAGGCCCGCACGCCGCTCATCATCTCCGGCCCCTCCGAGGAGTCGATCGACAAGTACTACCGTATCGACCGCATCATCCCCCGCCTGGTCAAGGGCGAGGAGATCGACGAGGGCGACGGCAAGAAGAGCACCACCGGCGACTATCTGATCGACGAGAAGGCGCACCAGGCGAGCCTCACCGACGACGGCGTCGAGAAGGTCGAGCAGCTCCTCGGCGTGCGCAACCTCTACGAGCCCGAGAACATGGAGATCCTCCACGGGGTCAACCAGGCGCTGCGGGCCCACGCGCTCTACCAGCGCGACGTCGACTACCTGATCCAGGACGGCAAGGTCGTGATCGTCGACGAGTTCACCGGCCGCATGATGCCCGGACGCCGCTGGTCGGACGGCCTGCACCAGGCCGTCGAGGCGAAGGAGGGGGTGAAGATCGAGCGCGAGAACCAGACGCTCGCCACCATCACCTTCCAGAACTACTTCCGGATGTACAAGAAGCTCGCGGGCATGACCGGCACGGCGGACACCGAGGCGGCCGAGTTCGCGCAGATCTACAACCTCGACGTCAACACCATCCCGACCAACCGGCCGATGGTCCGCGACGACCGGGCCGACCTGGTCTACCGCACGGCCCAGGAGAAGTGGAACGCGGTGGTCGAGGAGATCCGGGAGGCCCAGCAGAAGGGCCAGCCGGTGCTGGTGGGCACGGTCTCGATCGAGAAGAGCGAGATGCTCTCGAAGCTCCTGAACCGTCCGCCCAAGGTGCCGCACGTGGTCCTGAACGCCAAGTACCACGAGCGCGAGGCCTCCATCGTGGCCCAAGCGGGCCGCAAGGGCTCCATCACCATCGCCACCAACATGGCCGGCCGCGGCACCGACATCCTCCTCGGCGGCTACCCCGAGGGGCTCGCCCGCTCCGAGGCCGACCCGGAGACCGAGCCGGAGGCCTTCCAGGCGGCGGTCGAGCGCTACAACGAGATCTGCGCCCGTGAGCGTGAGGAGGTCCTCGCCCTCGGCGGCCTCCACATCCTGGGCACCGAGCGGCACGAGTCGCGGCGCATCGACAACCAGCTCCGCGGCCGCTCCGGACGCCAGGGGGACCCCGGCTCGTCCCGCTTCTATCTCTCCCTCGAAGACGACCTGATGCGCATCTTCGGCTCCGACCGCATCCAGGGGCTGATGGGCCGCCTCGGCATGGAGGAGGGCGAGGCGATCGAGCACGGAATGGTCTCCAAGGCCATCGAGCGCGCCCAGAAGCAGGTCGAGGCGCGGAACTTCGAGACCCGCAAGCACCTGCTCGAGTACGACGACGTGATGAACAAGCAGCGGGAGGCGATCTACAAGCTCCGCCGCGACATCCTCGACGGCCGCGAAGGGCGCGAGTACGTGTTCACCGTCGCCGCCGACATCCTCGACGGCATGCTGGAGACCCACTGCCCGGAGAAGACCGATCCCCAGGACTGGGACATGACGGGCCTGCGCACCGAGATGCTGGCCTACTTCAACATCAACGCCGGCGAGATGAAGCTCGACGAGCTCGGCATCGACGAGCTGCGCGAGACCCTCTCGAAGGCGACCGAGGCCCGGTACCAGGACAAGGAATCCCGGCACGATCCCGAGGTCATGCGCAGCTTCGAGCGAGCCATCATGCTCCACGCGGTCGACGTGGCCTGGAAGGACCATCTCCTCGCCCTCGACCACCTCAAGGAGGGCATCGGCCTGCGCGGCTACGCCCAGCGCGATCCCCTTCAGGAGTACAAGAAGGAGAGCTTCGACCTCTTCGAGATGATGCGCGACCGGGTCGAGAACGACATCATCCAGAAGCTCTTCCGCTTCGAGCCGGTGACCGAGGACCAGATGAACGAGCAGCGCGTCCGCCAGCAGAGGACGGCGCCCAAGATCGAGCTCTCCGCTCCGCCCAAGGTGGAGGGGCAGCGCCCGCAGCCGGCCGTCAACCGGGACGTCAAGGTGGGGCGCAACGACCCCTGCCCCTGCGGCTCGGGCAAGAAGTACAAGAAGTGCCACGGGGCGGCCGTGACGGTGGGATAAGGAGCGCTCCCAGGAAATCGTTTCACGGAAGACGATCAGGGCGGCCGTTCGGCCGCCTTTTTCATAGCCGGCCGCGGACCTGATATCCTGCGCCGGCCATCCGGAGCAGGTTGATTTTTCGCTTTCGAGGTTGTTTTCGCTTTTGAGGAATGATCGCAAGCATGATCGAATTGGAACCGCGCCTCGCCCTCACGTTCGACGACATCTCCATCGTCCCCGGCTTCTCGGCCGCCCATCCCAACGCGGTGGACCTGCGGAGCCGGGTTTGCCGCGGGATCAACGTGAACATCCCCATCCTGTCGGCCGCCATGGACACGGTCACCGAGTCCCGCCTGGCGATCGCCCTGGCCCAGGAGGGAGGGATCGGCATCGTTCACAAGAACCTGCCCATCGACGTCCAGGCCGAGGAAGTGGACAAGGTGAAGCGCAGCGAGGCCGGCATGATCGTCGATCCGGTCACCATGCGCCCCGACCAGAGCATCCATGAGGCCCTGACGGTGATGTCCCGCTACAAGATCTCCGGCGTGCCGGTGACCAACTCCGAGGGGCATCTCGTCGGCATCCTCACCAACCGCGACCTGCGGTTCGAGGAGAACCTGGACAAGAAGATCGGCGAGCTGATGACCCGGGAAGACCTGATCACCGTTCCCGAGGGCACGACCCTGGACCAGGCCAAGGCCCTTCTCCACCAGCATCGCATCGAGAAGGTGCTGGTGGTGGACGCCGAGGGCAACCTCAAGGGCCTGATCACCGTCAAGGACATCCAGAAGAACATGCAGTACCCCAACGCCTGCAAGGACGAGCTCGGCCGCCTGCGGGTGGGCGCGGCGGTCGGCGCGAGCGGCGATTACCTCGAACGCGCGGCGGCCCTGGTCAAGGCCAAGGTCGACCTCCTCGTCCTCGACTCCTCGCACGCCCACAGCCTCGGCGTCCTCGAGGCCACGGCACGCCTCCGGGAGCGGTTCCCCGAGGTGAAGCTGGTCGTCGGCAACGTCGCCACGGCCGAGGGGACGCTCGCCCTCATCGAGCGCGGGGCCGACGCGGTCAAGGTCGGCATCGGGCCGGGAAGCATCTGCACCACCCGGGTCGTCACCGGCGCCGGCGTGCCGCAGGTCACGGCCATCATGGACTGCGCCCGCGCCGCCGCCGAGCACGACATCCCGATCATCGCCGACGGCGGCATCAAGTTCTCCGGCGACCTCACCAAGGCCATGGTGGCCGGCGCCCATTCGGTGATGATCGGCTCGCTGCTCGCCGGCACCGAGGAGAGCCCCGGCGAGACCATCCTCTACCAGGGGCGCACCTTCAAAGCCTATCGGGGCATGGGCTCCCTCTCCGCCATGGCCCGCGGCAGCGCCGACCGCTACTTCCAGGACAACAGCGGCGGCGGCAGCCTCTCGAAGCTGGTGCCCGAGGGGATCGAGGGCATGGTCCCCCACAAAGGGAGCCTCCATCAGATGCTGCCCCAGCTCACGGGCGGTCTGCGCTCCGGCATGGGGCTCGCCGGCTGCTCCAACATCGAGGAGCTGCGCACCAAGGCCCGTGTCGTGCGCATCTCCCCCGCCGGCCTCAAGGAAGGCCACGCCCACGACGTGGTGATCACCAAGGAAGCGCCGAACTACTGGGTGGAACGGTAGGCTCTACACTGTCAGGGGTATGAAGCCCCTCTTTCATCCCCGGCTGGTCAACGATCCGTTCGGGGATCCCGGGCTCTACGTGGATTTCCTCTTCGAGCGCCGGGCGCTGCTCTTCGACCTGGGCGACCTCTCGCCGCTCTCGGCGCGCCAGCTCCTGAGGGTCGGCCACGCCTTCGTCTCCCACACCCACATGGACCACTTCGCGGGCTTCGACGCCCTCCTGCGCATCCTCCTGGGCCGCGACAAGGTGCTCCATCTCTTCGGTCCCCCGGGGTTCATCGACCGGGTCGAGCACAAGCTCGCCGCCTACACCTGGAACCTGGTGGGGAACTACGAGAGGGACCTCAGAGTGCGGGCGACGGAGATGAGCCTGGACGGCAGCCTCGAATCCGCGGAGCTCCGCAGCCGCACCGGGTTCCGGCGCGAGCCCGTCGAGATCCCGGCGCTGCCGCCGGGGATCCTGCTCGACGACGAGACGTTCCAGATCCGGGCCGCGTTCCTCGATCACCAGATCCCCTGCCTCGCTTTCGCGCTGGAGGAGAAGTTCCACGTCAACGTCTGGAAGAGCGGCCTCGAGGAGCTGGGCCTCCCCACGGGTCCGTGGCTGCGGGAGCTCAAGTCCTCCGTGGCCCGGGGAGAGCCGGACGGGACGCAGGTCGCGGTGCGCTGGCGCGAGAACGGCTCGACGATGGAGCGTGCCGTCTCGCTGGGCGACCTGAAGGAGAAGGTGCTGCGGGTCGTGCCCGGGCAGAAGATCGCCTACGTGACGGACTCCGGGTTCACCCCGGCGAACGCCGAAGCCATCGTGGACCTCGCCCGCGGAGCGGATACGCTGTTCATCGAGACGGCCTTCACCTATGAAGAGGAGCGGCGGGCGGCCGAGAAGTACCATCTGACGGCCCGGCAGGCGGGGTGGCTCGCCCGCGAGGCCGGGGCGCGGCGGCTGGTGCCATTCCATTTCTCCCCGAAACATACCGGGGAGGCGGACCGGCTGGTGAGGGAGGCAATGGAGGCGTTCGAGGGCCGGCTGATTACCTATTAACTACCAACTGCTCGACGACCCGCCGCCGCCGAAGCTGCCGCCGCCGCCCGAGAAGCCTCCTCCCCCACCTCCCCAGCCACCACCCCCTCCGCCACCGCCGCCCATACCGGGGCCGATCCACCAGCCTCCGCCTCCCCGTCTTCCCCCGAACCGGCCCGAGGGAGGATGTTTCGGCAGGATCGCCCGCAGGATGGGAAAGAGCACGAGCCACAGCCCCGCGACCACGAGGCCGGTGACGACGCTGAAGATCGAACCGAGGAAGAAGAGGATCGGCAGCAGGACGATGTAGACGATCCAGCTACCGCTGCGGATGGCGTTGAGGACGAACGGCCCGAGGGCGAAGAGCCCGAAGATCAGGAAGCCCAGCCAGTCGCCGCCTCCCCCTCCCCCGCCGCTCGCCGGACTCTGAACGGGGGCCGGCTCCACTGCCTTGCCCTGAATCGTGCTCAGGATCGCGTTGACCCCGGCCTCGATGCCGCCGCCGAAGTCCCCGCGCTTGAAATAGGGGATGATGACCTCGTTCTGGATGATGCCGGTCTGCAGGTCCGTCAGCACCCCCTCCAGCCCGTAGCCGACCTCGATGCGCATCTTCCGGTCCTGCTGGGCCACGAGGAGCAGGGCGCCGTCGTCCTTCCCCGTCTGTCCCAGGGCCCAGGCGCGGGCTACCCGGTTCCCGTAGTCCGCGATGTCCTCGCCGTCCAGAGTGGCGATGGTCAGGACGGCGACCTGATGGCCGGTCTGCTGCTCGAACTGGGCGAGCTGGGACTCGATGTTCTGCTTCTGACCGGGCGAGAGCAGGTTGGCGTAGTCGTTGACTCGTCCCTGGAGGGCGGGAACCTCGGCGGCGTCCGCCCTCAGGGGCAGAAGAAGCAGGAGCGCAAGGAGGAGAGGGCGGCCCATGTCAGTCCCTTCCCCGCCGCAGCTCATCGCTCAGCTCGTTGCGGTCGTCCGGACGGATCTCGACCTTGTGCCGCGCCAGCAGCTCCCCGCAGGCGCGGATGGCCTCCACCATCGCCGGACCGCGCCGGCCCCGCCGGATCTCCGCGGCCAGACGGCGGGTGATCTCCTCCCATTGCCCCTGATCGACCTTCTCATGGATGCCGGCGTCGGCCAGCAGCACGACTCGATGCTCGAAGAGGGAGACGAAGAGGAGGATGCCCGTGCGGTCGGCGGTGCGGAAGACCTCCTGATCGAGGAAGGCCACGGCGGCCCGGCGGCGCGCCCGGGACTCCATGGCCTCCTCCCCCGCCATCCAGCGCCGGACCGCCGGCAGGAGAGCCAGGAGGTACCCTGCCGCGCCGCCGACCGGCGCCGGCAGAGCGATCCAATACTCGATCGGGATACCCCAGATGCTGCTCCAGCGATGGATGGCGAGCGCCAGCAGCGGCGCCAGCAGGGCTCCCAGGGCCGCTCCCTTCCATGCGGCGCTGGGATACGCGTCGCTCTGGTCCACCACGTAGGGGACGATCTCGCCGGACGTCTGCCCTTCCGCCTCGCCCACGGCGGCGCGGATGGCATCGAGGTCGGCTTGGCTGAAAAATCGGTCGGAGGTCATAGGCATGGGCGCGGCCCGCTCGGGCGATCCTATACCAGGACCGTCTACTCTCTCGGGTTTGGCGCCGCGCGGTCCCGCTTGCGCTGGCTGTGCCGGCGCTTGGCGTCCAGACGGCGCGTCTTTGCCGCCCGCGAGGGCCGGGTCTTCCGGCGCGGCGCCTCCTCCCGCAGGTTTTCCCGCAGCAGCTCGGCGAAGCGCTCTACGGCCGCCTCCCGGTTCGCCCCCTGGGTGCGGTGCCGCTGCGAGGTGACGTGGAACACGCCGTCTTTCGTGATCCGCGTCGCCAGCCGCTCCCGCAGACGCGCCTTCTGCTCCTCCGAGAGGCTGGACGAGCCGGCGAGGTCGAAGCGGAGCGTCACCCGGGTCTCCAGCTTGTTGACGTTCTGGCCGCCGGGTCCGCCGCTCCGCGAGGTGGCGAAAGTGACGTCCTCTTCGGGAATTGCGAGGTTGCCGTCGATAGCAATCATCCCCTCAGTATCCCAGGTAATCGGTCTCCCAGGTAAGATGCCTCCACGACAGGAGGATTCATTCATGCACAAACCTCTTCTCCGCCCCCTCGCTGCCGCGCTCCTTCTTCTGGCCTCGCCGCTTCCCCGGTCGGGCGCCACCCTGCTCGACCCCGAGCTCGCCAAGGCCCCCTTTCCCGTCGCGGGCTCCCTTCAGGGCGTGAGGCTCGAGCCGGTCGCGAGCAATCTCGGCTCGGTGACCGGGGTCACGCACGCCGGGGACGCCCGGCTGTTCGTCACCCTGCGCGACGGCCGGATCGTCATCCTCGACAACGGGACCGCGCGCTCCCAGCCGCTCCTCGACATCCGCGGCCTGATCGCCACCGTGGGCGAGGGCGGGCTGCTGTCGACGGCTTTCCACCCGCGCTTTGCCCAGAACGGCTTTTTCTTCGTCAACTACACCAACACCTCGGGCGACACCGTCATCGCCCGCTACCAGGTCTCCGCGGGAGACCCCAACCGGGCCGACCCGGCGAGCGCCCGGACCCTGCTGACCATCGACCAGCCGTTCTCGAACCACAACGGCGGACAGCTCCAGTTCGGCCCCGACGGCTACCTCTACATCGGCATGGGCGACGGCGGCGCCGCGTTCGATCCGGCCTGCCGGGCCCAGAAGCCTGGCGAGTTGCTCGGCAAGATGCTGCGGATCGACGTCGACCAGAACGTCTCGGCCGCCCCCTTCTACGGCATCCCGGCCGGCAACCCGTTCCGCGGCCCCGGCGATCCGCTGGACGAGGTCTGGGCGAGCGGCCTGCGCAACCCCTGGCGCTTCTCCTTCGACCGCCAGACCGGCGACCTCTGGATCGCCGACGTGGGCCAGAACCAGCGCGAGGAGATCGACTTCCAGCCCGCCAACTCGAGGGGCGGCGAGAACTACGGCTGGAAGGTCATGGAGGGCACCGTCTGCTCCTCGACCGACGCCTGCCCGGCTTCGACGCCCCGCTGCGACTCTTCGGCGTTCACCCCGCCCGTGCTCGAGTACGACCACGGGGGCGGCTGCTCGGTCACGGGGGGTTATGTCTATCGCGGCAGCCGCGTGGCAGCGCTGCGGGGCGTCTACCTCTTCGGCGACTTCTGCAGCGGCACGATCTGGGCCGCCAGCCGCCAGGGGAGCGGCTTCACGGTGCGCACCGTGCCCGGGCAGCTCCCGCAGCTCGTGACCTTCGGCGAGGACCAGGCCGGCGAGCTCTACGCGGCCACCCTGGGCGGCAGCCTCTTCCGCTTCGCCGGCCAGGCCGCCGGCGGCGGCAAGGCGGACACCGTCGGGCTCTTCGAGCCGCAGGCCTCCCGTTTCCAACTGAAGGCGGCCAATACCGCCAACGGCAGGGTGCAGGTCGTCCGCTTCGGCCCGCGCCGCAATCCCTGGGTTCCGCTCGCGGGTGATTGGGACGGCAACGGCACGAGCACTCCCGGGTTCTACGATCCCGCGTCGGGCCTGTTCCGTCTGAAGAACTCGCTCACCGGCCCCAACGCCGACATCTTCCTTCAGGTCAACGCCCCCGCCAGGGCCGTTGCCGTGGCGGGCGATTGGGACGGCGACGGCAGGGACACGGTGGGGCTGTACGACTCCGCATCCGGCAGGTTCCTGCTCAAGAACTCCCTTGCCGGCTCCGGGTTCGACGTCACGTTCAACTTCGGAGCTCCGGGTCAGGCACGGATTCCCCTGGCCGGGGATTGGGACGGCAACGGCGCCGACGGCGTCGGCCTCTACGATCCCACGGAGTCGTTCTTCATGCTGGCGAGCTCGTTCACGGGCAGCATCGACCTCCAGTTCCAGTTCGGGCCGCGTGGCCGAGGCTCGCTCGCGGTGGCCGGGGATTGGGATGGCGATGGCCGCGACGGCGTTGCGGTGTACGATCCTGCTTCAGCCGTCTTCCGTCTACGCAACGCCCCGTCGGGGGGCAACCCCGACGCGCAGTTCCGGTTCGGGCCCCGGCGCGGCGGGTGGAAGCCCATCGCCGGCGCCTGGTGACGGCGATACGACTTGGAGAGCCCTGAATGCCGAGCCCCTTTTTCCGCTCCCGCGCCGCGGCGCTCCTGGCGGCCGTCCTTCCTTTCGCCGCCGCGGAGGCCTTCGCCCAGGCTCCCGCCCCTTCGACCGGACCGTTCACGTCCACGGGCATTCTGCCGGGCGTGCGGTTCAACCTGCTCAAGGAGGAGCTCGGCGCGGCGACGTCCATCGCCCACACGGCGGACCCCCGCCTGTTCGTGGTCCTCCGCGAGGGCCGGATCGTCATCCTGGACCGCGGCTCGGTGCTGTCCCAGCCGTTCCTCAACCTCCGGGGCCAGGTCAACCTCAGCGACGAGGGCGGCCTCCTCTCCA
Organism: Thermoanaerobaculia bacterium; assembly: GCA_035266085.1. Lineage (GTDB taxonomy): Bacteria > Acidobacteriota > Thermoanaerobaculia > Multivoradales > UBA5704 > DATARR01. The sequence goes on along the minus strand of DATFNZ010000126.1, from coordinate 28,613 downwards.
TGGCCTTCCACCCCCGCTACTCCGAGAACGGGTTCTTTTTCGTCAACTACACGAACCTGGACGGCGACACGGTCATCGCCCGCTACAAGGTCTCGGCGGCCGATCCCAACCAGGCCGATCCGGCGAGCGCGCGCACGCTGCTGATCGTCCATCAGCCCCACCGCAGCCACAACGGCGGCCAGGTCCAGTTCGGGCCCGACGGCTATCTCTATACCGCCCTGGGCGACGGCGGCGCCGCCTTCGATCCGGATTGCGCAGCCCAGAAGCCGGACAACCTGCTCGGCAAGATGCTCCGGCTCGACGTCGATCAGAACGTCTCGACGCCGCCCTACTACGGCATCCCGGCCAGCAACCCGTTCCGCGGTCCGGGCAACCCGCCGGACGAGGTCTGGTCGGTCGGCTTCCGCAACCCCTTCCGCTTCTCTTTCGACCGTGAGACGGGCGACCTGTGGATCGGCGACGTCGGCCAGAACCACCGCGAGGAGGTCGATTTCCAGCCGGCGGCGGCGCGCGGCGGCGAGAACTACGGCTGGAAGTTGATGGAGGGCACACTCTGCTCCGCCGCCGACGCCTGCCCGGCCACCACCCCGGTGTGCGGCTCCACGGCCTACACCGCCCCCGTCCTGGAGTACGACCACGACCCGCTCTGCTCGGTCACCGGCGGCGTCGTCTATCGCGGCAGCCGGCTGCCGCAGCTCCGGGGCGCCTACCTCTTCGGCGACTTTTGCACCGGCACGATGTGGGCCGCCATCCGGGAGGGCGCCGGCCTCAAGGTCTACACCCTTGCCGACCGGGTGCCCCAGATCACGGCCTTCAGCGAGGACGCGGCGGGCGAGGTCTACATGGCGAGTCTGACCGGACGCGTCTATGCCCTGGCCGCCGGCCAGGCCGTCTCTCCCGGCGACGTCGTGGGGCTCTTCGATCCCGCGGCCTCCTTCTTCCAGCTCAAGGCGGCGAACACGGAGGCGGCCGCCGCGAGGGCCGTGAGGTTCGGCCCCCGCCGCAACACCTGGGTTCCCCTGGCCGGGGATTGGAACGGCGACGGCAAGGCGACGCCCGGCTTCTATGATCCGGCGACGGCGATCTTCCGCATCAAGAACTCGCTCCAGGGGGGCGCCTCCGACGTCATCCTGGCGGTGAGCGCGCCCTCCGCCAACGTTCGCCCCGTGGCCGGCGATTGGGACGGCGACGGCAAGGATACGGTGGGCCTTTACGACGTGACGACCGGGATCTTCCACCTCAAGAACACCCTCTCCGGCCCCGGCTTCGACTCGACGGTCCAACTCGGTGCTCCCGGCCAGGCCAGGATTCCTCTCGCGGGCGACTGGGACGGCGACGGCGCCGACTCAGTGGGCCTCTTCGATCCGGCGGCCTCCCGGTTCCTCCTGCTCGGCGCCGGAGAGCCGGTCCCTGTCACGGTTCCGTTCGGCCCCGCGGGACGGACTTCTCTGCCCGTGGCCGGCGACTGGGACGGCGATGGCAGGGACGGCATCGGCGTCTACGACCAGGGCTCGGCCGTCTTCCGCCTGAAGAATTTGCCGGCGGCGGGGATCCCCGACCTCCAGTTCCGCTTCGGCACCCGCAAGAACAACTGGCGGACGTTGGCCGGCGTTTGGTGAACTTTTCCGTGAGGAGCCCCCGATGACGCAATCTCTCTCCGTGCTCTGCCTTCTGCTTGCCCTGACGGGTGCCGTCCGTGCCGCGGAGCCGAAGACCTACGACCTCATCCTGCGCGGCGGCACGATCTACGACGGCTCCGGCGGCAAGCCGTTCGTCGGCGACGTGGCCGTGAACGGGGACCGCATCGCCGCCCTGGGATCGCTGGGAGACGCCAAAGGGAAGAAGGAGGTCGACGCGAAGGGGCTCGCGGTCTCGCCCGGCTTCGTCAACATGCTGAGCTGGGCCACCGAGTCGCTCCTCGTGGACGGCCGCGCCCAGAGCGACATCCGCCAGGGCGTCACCCTGGAGGTCATGGGCGAGGGCGGTTCCATGGGCCCCCTGAACGACGCCATGAAGAAGGAGGGCGTCGAGCAGCAGGGGGACATCAAGTACCCCATCACCTGGACCACCCTCGGGGAATACCTCGATCAGGTCGCCGCCAAGGGGATCGCCCCCAACGTCGCCTCCTTCGTGGGCGCGACGACGATCCGCGTCCACGAGGTGGGCTACGCCGACCGGCCGCCGACGCCCGAGGAGCTGGCGCGGATGCGCAAGCTGGTCAGCCAGGCCATGGAAGAGGGCGCCCTCGGCGTGGGCTCCTCGCTGATCTACGCCCCCGCCTTCTACGCCGGCACCGACGAGCTGGTGGCCCTCTGCGAGGAGGCCGCGAAGTACGGCGGCATGTACATCTCCCACATGCGCAGCGAGGGCAACCGTCTCCTGGAGGCCATCGACGAGCTGCTCGAGATCTCCCGCCGGGCCAAGATCCCCGCCGAGATCTACCACCTCAAGGCCGCCGGCCAGCAGAACTGGGGCAAGCTCGACGCCGTCATCAAGAAGGTCGAGGACGCCCGGGCCTCCGGCCTCAAGATCACGGCCGACATGTACACCTACACCGCCGGCGCCACCGGTCTCGACGCCTCCATGCCCCCCTGGGTCCAGGAGGGCGGCCTCGAAGCCTGGATCGCCCGCATGAAGGACCCGGCCACCCGCGAGAAGGTGGCCCGGGAGATGGCGGCCCCGACCGACAAGTGGGAGAACTTCTTCGTCGCCGCGGGTCCCGAGAAGATCCTCCTGGTCGCCTTCAAGAACGACAAGCTGAAGCCCCTGACCGGCAAGACCCTGGCCGAGGTGGCGAAGATGCGCGGCAAGTCTCCCCAGGAGACGGCCATGGACCTGGTGATCGAGGACGACAGCCGGGTGGGCACTGTCTACTTCCTGATGTCCGAGGACAACGTCCGCCGCCAGGTCGCCATCCCCTGGCTGAGCTTCGGCTCGGACGCCGAGGCCCCCACGGCCGAGGGCGTCTTCCTGAAGTCCAACCCCCACCCGCGGGCCTACGGCAACTTCGCCCGGGTTATCGGCAAGTACGTGCGCGACGAGAAGGTGGTGCCGCTCGAGGAGGCGGTCCGCAAGCTGACCTCCCTGCCCGCCTCGAACCTCAAGATCCGCGAGCGCGGCCTGCTCAAGGAGGGCTACTTCGCGGACATCGTCGTCTTCGATCCCGCCAAGGTCCAGGACCACGCCACCTTCGACAAGCCGCACCAGTACTCGACCGGCGTCCAGCACGTCTTCGTCAACGGCGTCCAGGTGCTCAGGGACGGCGAGCCGACCGGAGCGGCGGCGGGACGGGTGGTGCGGGGGCCGGGTTGGACGGGGTGGAAGGAGCAGAAGGGGAATTGAGGTTAGTCGGCTAACATGATCTCGAAGGAGGGGTTCGCTTTGGCCCAGGCACAGATGACCGCGAAGCAGAGAATGCTCCAACTCGTCCAGGATCAGCCGGAGGACAGCTCATACGACGAGATCCTCCGTGAGCTCGCTTTCGCCCGAATGGTGGACCGTGGTCTTGAGGATGTCGAGAACGGGCGCACGATCAGTCATGAAGAGATGAAGAAGAGAATCTCTTCATGGGCCAAATAAGATGGTCGCGTGAGGCGGAGCTTTGGCTCCGGGAGATCCACGACTACATCGCCCACGACAACCCTGCGGCCGCCCGTCGAACCCTTCAAGGGATCGTGGAAAAGGCGGAGACTCTGACGAGGTTTCCGGAACGCGGTTATCGCTATCAAGAAAGACCGGAGAAGCCTGTCCGAATCCTGCTCTACGGGCATTATCGGATCGCTTACCTGGTGAACAATGGGGACATCGACATCCTAGGCGTCTTTCATGGTGCTCTCGATATCGATCGTTATCTGTCCTAACTTCACCCTCACGGCAGATCCGGAGCCCTTGCCATCTCGCCAAAGATCAGGAATCCCTCCGAGATCGCCGCGTAGCCCGTCTCGTCCGTGGTGACGTGGCGAAGGGGGAAGCCGTTGCAGGACATGAGCACCTCCCGGGCCTCGCCCTCTCCCGGGAGGAGAAGGACGGTGTAGTCCCCTGCCTTTCGCTCCTTCGAGGACCAGCCTTTCAGGAACACCGGCCGCCCCTTCCAGAAGAAGAGATCGCCGACCACGTCCGTGAAGTACCACTGATCCGTCCTCTCCTCCCTCATCTCGCCCTGGATGGCAATGGCCGGGCTCGACTCGCCGAGCTGGGTGAGGAGGCGCGAGTCGCTCGGCGTCCAGTTCCCCTGCTCGTCGACTTGCTGGGTGGCCTTTTGCACATCGTCCCAGACCAGGATGCGGCCCTCCGCGTCCTTCTCGAGGAAAACGTTGGCGCAACCCCGGCGCGCCTCCGCTCCTTCGGTCGTCCGCACGGCCTCGGTCTGCTGCGACGCCTCGAACGCCGTGCCCAGGACCTTGCCGGAGCGGTCGATCCGCCAGACGGCGGTGTCCGCGCAGATCGGCTGCGCGTAGATGGCATCCCGTCCCACGACCAGGTTGTAGAAGCCGCCGGTCCCCTCGATCTGGCGCTGCAGCTTGATCACGCTCACCTGCCCCTGGGGTGAGATTCTGTAAAGATCGAACAGGTCCTGTGAGACCGCCCAGACGGAATCGTCCACCGGATCGACCGCCAGGCGGTTCCATCTCTCCCCGCCTGGCAGCATGCGCGTCTGGACGGACATCGTGTCGCCGCCGCGGCTGAGCCGCACCAGGCGTCCTTGAGTGAACAGGACCCAGGCAGACCCGCGAGTCAGGGCCACGTCCGCTGCCCGCTCCTCCACCGGCACCCCCATCTTGTCGAAGCGGACGGCCCGGGCACCCTCATGGCAGAGCAGATTGATTGACGGCGGCGGCGCTTCCTCTACGGCTACGGCAGCCGGCGGCGTTGGAGCGGGGCGCGGCGCTGAGGAGCAGGAAGCGAGCGTGAGGATGAGCAAGCCAGAGATCAACGAAGAGGCGGCGGCTCGCGACGGCATAGGTTTCTCCTGAAGACCGGGCGGTATCCTAACCGAGGAGCTTACTGTCCGGACGGACGAGCTCCCCGCTTCCTTGACCGAATCCCGTTCCCCCGATATCTTTTCCCCTAAAGCCATGCCTTGACGCTCTCGGGATGGATCGCTACTCTGGTCCGCGAGGAGGTATTCATGGCCCAACCCGCGTTCCCGTTAAGCCCTGAAGATGCCGGGCGGACTTGGCCCGTCCAGGGACAGTGGACGTACGACGACTACTTGCGCCTGCCGGACGACGGACGGCGCTACGAAGTCATCCATGGACTCCTCTACGTGACCCCGGCCCCCAACTACGACCACCAGTTCTCGGTCTCCCAATCCTTTCGCCTTCTGGGGAACTTCGTCCACGAGGGCCGGCTGGGAATCGTCCTCACCTCGCCTTTCGATGTGAGGCTCCCCGGCATTGCCTCCCCGGTCCAGCCGGACCTGGTCTTCTTCCGCACCGGCAACCAGCCGCGTAAGGGAGCCGGCTCCTTCGAAGGCGTACCCGACCTTGTGGTGGAGGTCCTCTCGCCAGCCACCCGCCGCCTCGATCAGGACGTGAAGCTCGCCGCTTACCGAGATGCCGGCGTTCCGGAGTACTGGCTTATCGATCCCCGCATGGAATGGGTCCTTGTGTACCTCCTTTCCGCAGACCGCAGGCGCTACGTTGAGCACGCCCGAGGAAACAAGGGGGATGTCATCGCCTCCGCCGTGCTGCCAGGCTTCCGGCTGGCCGTGAGCGATCTTTTCCTTGCGGGATGAAGAGCGTCTTGGCAACCGATGCCATCCATATTCGGCGCTGGACTCGAGAGGAGTACAACCTTCTTGGCGAGCAGGGCTTCGCTATTGTACCCTGGCGTCGCGCCGCAGGATCTCTTCCCAGATCTCCGAGGTTCCCATCCGTTCCGCCCACTCCGCGATATAGGCTCGATCGAGGCGCTCTCCACTGATCTTCAATACACCGGCGATGTCGCGCAGGTGCTTCTCGGAGCCGCCCTCGCGATAGGACTCCATCTTCTTGAGGATCACGTCCTCAGGGGAGGAGAAAGCGGCGTCGAAATCAGGGGCGGGCCTGACCCTTTTCATTCGCGCGAACCGGCCTTGGTTGAACGGTGAGTCGGCCGGAACCATCACGTCCACCTTGAGCCCCGACGACGGGTGGATGATGTTGAACTGCCCGCGGCGCGTCACGGCTCGGTGGACGGTCTCCTGGCTCAGGTAGAAATCGGGAGCGGGAAACGCCGCGCAGAGCTCAGGGATCCTTGCGGGAGGGAGATCGACGACGATATCGATGTCGTTCGTGAAGCGCGGCTCGCCGAAAAAGATGGTGGCCATCGATCCGGTGACGAAATACCGGAGGCCGAGCCGCTCCAAAGCCTTGACGACGTGCTGGAGCAGCTCAAACTGCTCCATGCGAGAGCCTCCGCGCCGTCTCCTCCTGGATGCGCTGCTCGTCCCAGTCCGGATGCTCCGCGACGAGATGGCTGGCGATCATGCGCCGGGCGGAGGCGAACAGGTCGCTCGCGATCTTCAGGCGCTGGGCTCCCGTCATGGCCCGGAAGACCTGGGCCATTTCGTCGTCCAATACCTCGAAATTGCGCGGATCGATGGGCATGCCTGAACAGGATATCAGCCAGCCTGAGCGCCAGGCCCGCACGGGATCGGCAGCTTCACCTCGAAGCGGGTCTCGCCGGGCCTGGACTCGACGCGGAGCTCGCCCTTGTGGCGGGTCTTGACGATACGCCGGGCGATGTCGAGCCCCAGGCCATTCCCCTCCCCCACTCCTTTGGTGGTGAAGAACGGATCGAAGATCCTCTGCTGGACCTCTTCCGGGATGCCGGGGCCGTTGTCGATGATGTCGACGACGGCTTCGTCCCGCTCGCGCGAGGTGCGGAGCGTGAGCCTGGCGCCGGCCTGGCCCGCCATGGAATCGACGGCGTTGTCGATCAGGTTGGTCCACACCTGGTTGAGCTCGCTGCCGTAGGCGCAGACCTTCGGTAGATCGCGGTCGTACTGGCGAACCACCTCGATTTCGCCTTTCCGGAGCTTGTGGGCGAGCATCTTGAGGGTGCTCTCGAGACCGGCGTGGAGGTCGATCTCCTGCTGCGGGGCCTGATCCATGTAGGAGTACTCCTTGATGGCGGCCACCAGCTCGGAGATGCGGGAGGTGCCGTTCTCCACCTGGTCCAGGAGCTCGGCGAGGTTTAGGAGCCCCTCCATCCAGGGAAGGAAGAAACCCAGCTCGCCGCCGCCGATCCGCGCGGCGATCGAGTCCAGCCGCTCGGGGCCGAGCCCGGCAGAGGCCAGGGTGGGGGCGAGGCGCCAGGCGTCCTCCACCTGCCTCTCGTCCAGCCAATCGGTCAAGGCGTCCTCGAGGTCGCTCTGGGCCAGGGGATCGAGCCGCGGCTTGCCCTCATTCTGGGCGATCTCGGAGAGGGCCTCGCGCTGGACCTCGATCATCACCTGCCGCTCCTCGGGCGTGAACGGGCGGTCGCGCTCCAGGATCAGGCTCTGCAGGCAGCGCAGGGAGTCGCGGATCTGGCCGGCCGCCCGGCCCGCCGCCGCCGCGGGGTTGTTCAGCTCGTGGGCGAGGCCGGCCGAGAGCTTGCCCAGGGCGGCCATCTTCTCCTGCTGGCGGATCTGGGCGTCCACGTCCTTGGTCCGGTTGGCCATGGCCCCGAGGAGGACCCGGGCCACGGGAGGGCACTCGGCCACCAGCCGGCGGAGCTTGTCGGTGGTCAGGCGCAGCACGCGGATCTTGCCGGCGGCCCGGCCGGTGGCGATGGCCGGCTCGCCGGTGAGCATCGAGATCTCGCCCGTGAACTCGCCCGGCTGGTGGATGGCGAGGAGCGTCTCCTCGTTGCCCACCTTCTTGGTGACGCGCACCTCGCCCTCGAGCACGGCGAAGAACTGGTAATCCTGATCGCCCTCGGAGAACAGGACCGCGCCGTCCTGGAGCTCGACTTCCTCCCCCACCTCCTGCATGTGGCCCAGGGCCTCTTCCGTCAGGCGGGGAAAGAGGGAGGTCTCTTTGGGGTCGTGCAGCATGGCGCCTCCTCGATCTGATTCGATTCGATGACGGCCTACAGCCGGCTCAGATACTCATGGATGAAGGAGATGGCGATCGAGCCCTCGCCGACGCCCGAGGCCACGCGCTTGACCGAGCCCTGGCGTACGTCGCCGGCCGCGAAGATCCCGGGGACGCTCGCCTCCAGCAGGAAGGGGTCGCGGTCGAGTTGCCACCCCTTGGGGCGCTGGCCGTCGCGGAGCAGGGCGGGGCCGGTGAGGATGAAGCCTCGCTCGTCGCGCTCGATGGTGCCTTCCAGCCAGCCGGTGCGCGGCTGGGCGCCGATGAGGATGAAGAGCGACCGGGCCGGATGATTGCCGGCGTCGCCGGTCTCGGAATTGTGGACGTCGATCGACTCCAGGTGGTCGCCGCCGTGGGCTTCGGCGACGTTGACGTGGTACCAGACCTCGATGTTGGGAGTCTCCCCGATCTGGTCGATCAGATACTGCGACATGGCTTTGTTGAGGGAGTCGCCGCGCACCAGCATCACCACCCGCCGGGCGTACTTCGAGAAGTACATGGCGGCCTGGCCGGCGGAATTGGCGCCGCCGACGATGAACACGTCCTCGTCGCGGCAGGCCATGGCCTCGGTCATGGCCGCGCCGTAGTAGATGCCCGCGCCGGTCAGCCGCTCGACGCCGGAGACGTCGAGCTTGCGGTAGGAGACGCCGGTGGCGATCAGCAGCGAGTGGCAGCTCACCTCGCGGCCGTCGCCGAGGATGACGATGCGGTAGGGGTCCTCCAAGCGCAGTCCCGTCGCCTCCTGGGGAGTCAGGATCTCGACGCCGAAGCGCTGGGCCTGGGTCACGGCGCGCCGGGCGAGGTCGGCGCCGGAGAGCCCGGAGGGGAAGCCGAGGTAGTTCTCGATCCGCGAGCTGGTGCCGGCCTGTCCGCCGGGGGCCTCGCCCTCGACCATCAGCGTGCGCAGCCCCTCGGAGGCTCCGTACACGGCGGCCGCCAGCCCCGAGGGGCCGCCGCCCACGATCACCAGGTCGTAGAACGGCTTCTCCGCCTGCGTCCTGAAGCCGATCTTCTCGGCCAGCTCGGAGCGCGAGGGCCTGCTGAGGTGGGTGCCGTCCGGGAGGATGACCAGGGGAAGGAGCGCCGCCTCGCCGTTCCCTCCTTCGGTGAAAGCCTTCGCCTCGGCGTCCTCCTCGACGTCCATCCAGTGATAGGGCACCTGGTGGCGGGCCAGGAAGTCGCGGATCTGGAACGCCTCCGGCGACCAGCGGTGGCCGACCACCCGGATGCCCTCGAAGGGCGGGCGGAAGGAGGCCTGCCAGTCCGTCAGCAGGTCGTCCAGCACCGGGTAGAGGCACTGCTCGGGCGGGTCCCACGGCTTCAGAAGGTAATAGTCCACCCGCGCCGTGTTGATGGCGCGGATGGCGGCGTCGGTATCCGCGTAGGCGGTGAGCAGAACGCGCTTGGCCGTAGGGAAAATCGGGATCGCCCGCTCGAGGAACTCGACCCCCGTCATCTGCGGCATCTTCTGGTCCACCAGGAACAGGGCCACGGCGCTGTTACGGACCTTCAACTGCTCCAGAGCCTCCAAGGCGCTCTGCCCCGAGCTTGCCCGCATCACGCGGTAAGGCTCCCCATATTGACGCCGCAGATCCCGCTCCACCGCCCGCAGCACCTCGGGGTCGTCGTCAATTGCGAAGAGGATGGGTCTGGCCATGCGGGCAATATATCCGAGGTGTCAAGGGGCTCGGTCCTGACTTTGGCACTACCTTCGCATTATCCATGCCGCAGTGCGGAAGCGCGGGGCGGTATCCACTGGAAGGCCGCTACCGATCCAAGGGATGTAGCACGTCATGCGAGGGCGGATCGGTCCATCTTGAGAAAAACTCTTTGTAGCTTCTTCCTAACCTGGGCGCTCGCCGGGTTCGGATCCGTCTTGGCCCAGGAAACTCCGCCGGCCACGGTTCAGGACACCACCGGGCAGCCCAGGGTTCTCCTTCTTTCCCTGGAGGAGGCGTTGAGCATCGCCTCGGGGGCGAGCGAGACCCTCTGGGTGGCCCAGGGCGGCGCGATGCGCGCCGTGGGCACCGAGATCGCCGCCCGCAGCGGCCTCTTCCCCCAAGTCGCGGGCACGGCCTCCTATACCCGGACGCTGCGCTCGCAGTTCAGCGACATCAACTTCGGCGGCGGTGGCGGGGAGGATGCCGGGGATCTCCCCTTCGGCCGCGAGAACCAGTACAGCCTCGGGCTCTCGCTCTCGCAGCTCGTCTTCGACGGCGGCCAGACCGTGGCGCGCCTGCGCGCCGCCCGCTCCCGGCGCCGGTCGGCGGAGATCGACACCGACTCGGCGCGGGCCGAGACCCTTCTCGACACCACCAGCGCCTACTTCGACGCCCTGCTCTCCGACCGTCTGGTGCAGATCGCCGAGGCCTCGCTCGGCCAGCAGGAGGAGCTGCTGCGCCAGACCGAGGTCGCCCTCCAGGTGGGGGACAAGGCGGAGTTCGACGTGCTCCGCGCCCGGGTCGCCCGCGACAACCAGGTCCCGGTGGTGCTGCGCACTCGCAGCCAGCGCCAGGAGACCTACTGGCGGCTGAAGCAGCTCCTCAACGTGCCCCTGACCGACGAGATCCAGCTCACCACGGGGATCGAGGATCTGCCGGAGCGCTTTGCCACCCCCGCGAACGCCGCCACGGACGAGCGGGCGCCGGTGCGCCAAGCCACCCAGGAGGTGCAGGCCAACCAGGCCCTGCTCACCGGCGCCCGGGGAGAGCGGCTGCCGTCCATCAGCTTCAGCTCGCGCTACAACCCGGTCGCCTATCCGCCCAACGGCCTGCCGGAATTCGCCGATTTCCGGGAGGACTGGACGGTCACCCTGAGCCTCTCCGTCCCCCTCCTGACCTGGGGCCGGCTGCGGGGAGACGAGCTGGTGGCGCGGGGGAACCTTTCCCAGGCCCGGGCCCGCCTCCAGCAGACGCGCGAGGCGGCGGACCTGGATGCCCGCGTGGCGCAGAACGACCTCGCCGACGCCGAGGCCTCCTTGAAGAGCAGCACCAGCACCGTGGAGCAGGCCCGGCGCGCTTTCGAAATCGCCGGCGTCCGCTTCCGCGAGGGGATCGGCAGCCAGATCGAGCTGTCGGACGCCCGCATCGCCGCCGAGCAGGCCGAGGTGAACCGGTCTCAGGCCCTGCGCAACGTCCAGGTGGCGCGGGCCCGCCTGGCCCTGCTGCGCGACCTCCCCCTCTCCGCCGGCGCCGCCTCGGCTCAAGGTTTGGCGGCGGGCCAGCAGGGGGCCGGCGGGGTCGCCGCTCCGGGCTCGCAGATGCAAACGGGAGCTCCGGCTTCCACCGGTACGACGGGAATTCCGGGCGCTGTGCCAGGCATTCCGGGCACAGGGGGAGCCACGCCATGAGACGCTCGAACCACAATACTTTCCTCCTGATCCTGATGACACTGATCCTGGCCGCGGGCCTGACGTCCGGCTGTGGACGGGGCAAAGAAGAGGCGGCGGCCGCCAACGCCCCCCAGCCTCCCATGGTGCTCGGGCCGGAGGACACGGCCCTGGTGACGCGGGCGCCCATCCAGTCCGGCCCCGCCCTCACCGGCACGCTGACGGCGGAGCGGCAGGCCACCGTCAGGGCGCAGCTCTCCGGCTCCGTGCTGGAGACCCTGGCCGAGCCGGGCCAGGCCGTGAGCCGGGGCCAGGTGCTCGCCCGCCTGGATTCCACTTCTCTCACCGAGGCCTACAACTCCGCCCGCGCGGCGGTAGAGAACGCCCGTAGCAACCTGGCCGTGGCGATGCGCGAGCTCGAGCGGCAGCGGGCCCTGGTGGCGGCCGGCGCCGTGGCCCAGCGCAACGTGGAGACGGCTCAGCAGTCGGTGGTCACGGCGCAATCCTCCCTGGCCCTCGCCCGCTCCCAGCTCGCCAACGCCGAGAAGCAGCTCGGCTACACGCGGGTGACCGCGCCCTTCTCCGGCGTGGTGAGCGAGCGGCCGGTCTCGGGCGGCGACGTCGTCCAACCCGGGACGGCGATCTACACCGTGGTCGATCCCTCCAGCCTGCAGCTCGAGGGATCCATCAATGCCGAGCAGCTCGGGACGCTCCACGTGGGCTCGCCCGTGGAGTTCACGGTCACCGGCTACGCCGGCCGCACCTTCCGGGGCGAGATCACCCGCATCAACCCCACGGCCGATCCGGCCACCCGCCAGGTGCGGGTCTACGCCGAGATCCCCAACACCGGCAACGACCTGGTGAGCGGCCTCTATGCCGAGGGCCGAGTGGAGAGCGAATCGCGGACTGCCCTCACCCTGCCGGCCGACGCCATCGACCGGCGCATGGTGAAGCCCGCCGTGATGCGAGTGCGTAACGGCAAGGTCGAACGGGTCGAGGTGGAGCTGGGCCTGGTGGACGACCGGGAGCAGCGGGTGGAAGTCCGCCGGGGCGTGGCCGCCGGCGACGTTGTCCTGCTGGGGGCCGCTCAGGAAATGACGCCCGGCACGCCGGTGCGCCTGGCACCGTCGGTCCGGCAGCAGGCGGAGAGGTTGGCGCAGGCTTTATGAGGGTGTCTCGGCAGTGCTTTCCCTGTCGGAGCGCTCTGCCCTCCGAAAACCTCACCCTCGGTCCCTCTCCTAAAGGAGAGGGAGGGCTAGTCCCGAAACGTCATGCCATGAGATCCCTCTCCTTTAGGAGAGGGGCAGGGGTGAGGTCGCCGAAGGGCAGGTCCCTGTGAAGTTAATGAGGTTACTCCCGTTATGACGATTTCCGATTTCGCGATCAAACGCCCCATCGTCACCATCGTGGTGATGCTGGCCCTGGTGATCTTCGGCATCTTCGCCCTCACCAACCTGGACGTCGACGAGTTCCCGGACCTGTCGAACCCCATCGTCTTCATCTCGGTCCCCTACCCGGGCGCCTCCCCGTCCCAGGTCGAGCAGGAGGTGGTGGAGCGTCTGGAGGAGGCCTTCAGCGCTCTCTCCGGAGTGGACGAGATCCGCTCCTCCTCCCTCGACGGCTTCGCCACCGTCACCGTGCAGTTCGTCTTCAGCAAGGATCCCGACCAGGCGGCCCAGGACGTGCGGGACGCCATCTCGGGTATCCGCAACGACCTGCCGCAGGAGATGGAAGAGCCCGTCCTGCGCAAGTTCGACCCCGACGACTTCCCCATCGTCTCGCTGGTGCTGGCCTCCGATCAAATGGAGACCCCCGAGCTGACGCTGCTGGCCGACCCGGGGATCACCCGGGCTCTACGGGGAATCAACGGCGTGGCCCAGGTGACCGTGCAGGGCGGGGTCGACCGGGAGATCTCCGTCGACGTCCGCCCCGGCGACATGGCGGCGGCGGGGGTCACCATGGCCCAGGTGGTCCAGGCGGTGCAGACGCAGAACCTGGCGGCGCCCGTCGGGCGGATCGAAGGGCGGCTCACCGAGCAGGCGATCCGCCTGCGGGGCCGCCTGGAGAGCCCCGAGGAGTTCGCCCAGCTCGTGGTGAGCGGCCGCGACGGCCGGCTGGTCCGCCTCGGAGACGTGGCCAACGTGCGCGACGGCACGGCCGAGCAGCGCTCCCTGGCCCTCTTCAACGACCAGAAAGCGGTCGGCATCGACATCACCAAGTCCAAGGGGGCGAGCACCACGCGGGTCGCCGACGCCGTCAAGCTCGCGATCCAGCGGGTGCAGAAGACCCTGCCGCCCGGGGTGAAGCTCAGCGTCGTGCGCGACGCCGGCGAGCGGGTCGAGAACTCGGTGCGCAACGTTGAGGAGGCCCTGATCGAGGGCGCGATCCTGACGGTGTTCGTCGTCTTCCTCTTCCTCAACTCCTGGCGCTCGACGGTGATCACGGGCCTGGCGCTCCCCGTCTCGGTGCTCTCCTCCTTCATCGCCGTCTGGGCCTTCGGCTTCACGCTCAACACCATGTCGCTCATGGGGTTGTCGCTCGCCATCGGCATCCTGATCGACGACGCCATCGTGGTGCGGGAGAACATCGTGCGCCACGTGGAGATGGGCAAGGACCACATGCAGGCCGCCCACGACGGCACGGACGAGATCGCCATGGCCGTGGCGGCCACCACCTTCTCCATCGTGGCGGTGTTCGTGCCCGTGGCCTTCATGGAGGGGATCGCCGGCCAGTGGTTCAAGCCCTTCGCCCTCACCATCGCCTGCTCGGTGCTGGTGTCGCTCTTCGTCTCCCTGTCTCTCGACCCGATGCTGTCTGCCTACTGGCCCGACCCGCAGCTCGAGGCCCACGAGCGGAAGAACTTCATCGCCCGGGCTCTCGACCGGTTCAACGCCTGGTTCGACCGCCAAGCCGACCGCTACAAGGGAGTCATCGCCTGGGCCCTCGACCACCGGCTGGCCGTCATCAGCATCGTCGTCCTGATCTTCGTCGGGTCCATGGCCCTCCAGGTGATGTTCGGCGGCGGCGGTTTCATCCCGGAGAGCGACCGCTCGGAGGTCACCCTGGCCCTCGAGACGCCGCCGGGATCGAACCTCGACTACACGGCCATCAAGCTGCGGCAACTGGCGGACATCGCCCGCACCCACAAGGAGGTGGCCTACACCTATGCCACGGTGGGCAGCAGCACCGGCTCGGGCGGGGTGGACACGGGCAGCGTCTACGTCAAGCTCGTCCGCAAGAAGGAACGGGACCTCTCGCAGCAGGAGCTGGCGCGCCAGATCCGCAAGGAGGTGCGCCAGGTCGGCGGCGTGACGGCCTACATCTCCGAGGGCGGAGGGCCGGGCGGCAACCAGAAGCAGATCCAGGTCCAGCTCCGGGGCCAGGACACGGCGGCCCTCAACCAGGCGGCGCTGCAGGTCGAGAACCAGCTCCGCAAGGTGAACGGCGCCACGGACATCGGCCTCTCCACACGCGGCGAGCGTCCCGAGCTCGAGGTGCGGCTCAACCGCGGCCTCGCCGGCACCCTCGGCCTCAACCTGGCCACCATCGCCCAGTCGCTGCGCCCCGCCTTCGCCGGCCTCGACGCGGGCGACTGGGTCGACCCCCTGGGCAAGACGCGCGACGTCACCGTCCGCCTCGCCCCCGAGGCGCGGGCCAACGTCACCGCCATCGAGCAGCTCCCCCTGATGGTCGGAGGAGTGAGCAGCGGCGGAGCGGCGGCCGCCGGGCAGACCGGCTCCCCGACCGCAGTCGCCGCCCCGAGCCTCATCCCTCTCGGCCAGGTGGCCACCATCCGGCGCAGCGTCGGCCCCACCCAGATCGACCACCTGGACCGGGACAAGATCGTCACCGTGGGCGCCAACATCGAGGGACGCTCGCTCTCCGAGGTGTCCGCCGACATCAACAAGGTGGTGAGAGGCCTGCGCTTCCCGCCGGGAGTCGAGCTCTCCCAGGGCGGCGATGTCGAGGAGCAGGCGGACCTGTTCACCAAGATCTTCGCCGCGCTGGGCCTCGCGGTGCTGCTGATGTACCTGATCCTGGTGGTCCAGTTCGGCTCGTTCCTCGACCCGCTGGCCATCCTGCTGTCGCTCCCGCTCTCCCTGGTGGGCGTGGTGCTGGCGCTCCTGATTACGGGCGACACCATCAACCTCATGAGCCTGATCGGCGTCATCCTGCTGATGGGCATCGTGGCCAAGAACGCCATCCTGCTCATCGACTTCGCCAAGTGGAACCACGAGAAGGGCATGCCCCTGCGCGAGGCCCTGATCGAAGCCGGCCGGGTCCGCCTGCGGCCCATCCTGATGACCACCATCGCCCTGATCGCCGGCATGATCCCAGTGGCCCTGGGCCTCGGCGAGGGAGCCGACTTCCGCGCCCCCCTGGGCCGCGCCGTGATCGGCGGCACCATCACCTCCACCCTGCTGACCCTGCTGGTGATCCCCACCGTCTACGAAATCATGGTCGAGTGGCGGGAGAAGGCTGGGCGGCTGTTCCGGCGGAAGACTCACGTGGCGGTGCGGACGGAGGCGGAGCCGGCGGGGGCGGGGCGGCACTGAGCAGAGTTTAAGGAGACTCTTCCTTTACCAGAGCTGCCAGGTTTCGAGTGTAGGGATTGTCAGGGCCGAGTTTGCTCAAAAAGACGGAGTAGGCGTGAGCCAGGAGTTTCCCTCCAGCATCTTTTTTTCCCTGCTTACGAAGAAGTAGCCCCAAGTTCGTTTCAGTGATTGCCGTCAGGTAATGCTCGCGGGTCCCATGGACGGAACCCCTGATCTCAAGGACCCGTTCAAAGTTTTGTCGTGCGCCGTCCAGATCGCCTTGAGCCTCAAGCACGCCTGCGTATTCGTGGAGTGAGGCGGCGACGGAGGGGTGAATCTCGGTACCGAAGACCTGGACCAAGATTTGAAGGGAGCGCTCGAGTTTTTGTCGCGCGCCGTCGAGGTCGCCTTGAGCCTGAAGGATACCGGCGAGCACGTGGAGCGAGGCCGCGACATCGGGGTGGATCTCAGTGCCAAAGACCTGGGCCGAGATTTGGAGACAGCGTTCGAGATTTAGTTGCGCGCCGTCGAGGTCGCCCTGAGCCTTGAGGACGCCAGCGAGTTCGTGGAGCGAGGCCGCGACATCGGGGTGAATCTCGGTGCCAAAGACTTGGGCCAAGATTTGGAGAGAGCGTTCGAGGTTTCGTCGCGCGCCGTCGAGGTCTCCCTGCAATTGAAGTACACCGGCGAGCGAGTGGAATGAGCCCGCGACGTCGCGGTTGATCTCGGTGCCGAAGACCTGGACCAAGATTTGAAGGGAGTGTTCGAGTTTTTGTCGCGCACCGTCGAGATCGCCCTCAGCCCTAAGGACACTGGCGAGTTCATGGAGCGAGACCGCAACATCGAAGTGTATCTCTCCCTTTTGAGCAGTTTCGACTCGGATAGAAATGTCAAAATAAACCGCGGCTTTGCTGATATCGCCATTTCGGCGGGCCAATTTACCGAGATTGTTCAAGACAAAACCACGATCCTCTGGCTCTACTAATTCAAGCGCTTGCAGCAAATTTTCCTCAGCTTGGTTAGGAATGATGTTTGCGAGCCTTCCCATATCTACCTGAAAAGCAAGCCCCTTACCTAGCTGAGCTTTCGTGGGAGCCGCCGCAAGCACCTGCTCCACCCAAGAGAGGGCTTCTCGGTACCGCCCGCTGCTTCGAAGCGAGATGATGAGCCTTTCCGCCGACGGCCACGCCTTATCTCCCTCTCCAGCCTGTGTCAGGTGCTGCACCGCCCGCTCCGCCCAGAACTGTAGCCCCTCAGCAGTGAAGCGTTCGTCGAACCATTCCCCGAGCTGACGGTGCGCCTCCTGTGGCATTCCCGTCCAGTGCCGCTGAGCCTCTTCGGCAACCAGCCGGTGCGGTGCCCACCAATCATCACTTCCAACGGGAGATTGAAACGGGCTCAGCATCCCGTTCTCGACCAGCCGGGCTGCCGTCCCCTCCTCTGGTTGAAGCGCGAGCACCGCGTCCCACGGAACGGGAGCTGTGATCACTGAGCAGCGGCCCAGATGCTCCTGCGCCTCCGTCGGCAACGCTGCCCAGACTTTGCCGAGCAACAGATCCGCTCCAACCTTCTCCTGGGTCTTGGGCAAAACGGGTTCCAGGATCTCTTCGCGCCACCGCCTCCCGTCGTAGCATCCGCCCGGCGACACACGCTTCTCCTCCTGGGCTCGGGCCAGCACCTCCAGGTACTCGACCGTGCGCGGATGGCCGTCGATCTTCTCCGCGAGCCAGGCGCGATCCTCGGCAGGCAGCCGGCCCAGGGTCGGCATCCAGGAGAGCAGCCGTACCACTTCATAGGGTCGAAGCTGCGGCAGATGAAACTCGGCGCTCCTGGGAGTTCCCTCGGGGAGATAGCGGGATGAGACAAGAAGACCGATCGGGCTCGCCGTGCTGGCCGCTGCGAGGAGGACTTCCCAGAAACGCTGAAGCTCCGGATCGCGGAAACACCCGAGCTCTCCCTCCCCTACCGGCACCTGGAGGCTCTCGGCGTCGTCGAGATAGACCAGGAGCCCGCCTTCGAGCTTGGCGAGCTCGGTCACGGCCTTCCCGAGCGCTTCGCCCGTCAAGCCGTTCTCCTGAAGCCCCGCCAGGATCTGGCTCCACTCCTCGCCGGAGCGCGCGCTTTGGACCTCCTGCCAGAGGGCGAGAAGCGGGTTCGGCTGCGCGCCCGCATGCCGCCCGTCCAACGCCAGCACACGAGCTCCGCCAGGCTTGAGGTCGCGAGCGAGGAGCGGCGCCAACTCCGCGCACAGGGCGGTCTTGCCGAGGCCGCCGAGACCGAGGACGACGAGCCGCCGCTCTCCCCTGCGCCAACGGCGGATCGCCCCAGCTCGTTCCTTCCTGCGGCCCACGAATCCGAAGCGCAGGCGTTGCACACCCCGGATGCCTTCCACCCGCTCGCTCCCGCCCTCGCGGTCCAGCCGCTCGAAGGTCCGCCGTTTCTCTTCGAGATCGACAGCAGGCTCGCCCCTGCCAGATGTCAGGGCAGTGGGCACGTCGCCGCCGCGGTGGTAGAGGGCGAGCTGCGCCCAACCGAGGGGATAGACATGCGTGGACCGGCCTCTTTCCTCGTGCGGATCGGTGGAGACCCGGCGCGCTCGGCGCAGGGCCTCCCACGCCTTCTTCCCGGAGCCGAGGGCAGCGTAGAAGACCGCCGCGGCGCGCGTCGCCTGGCGGTCGCCCACAGGGCCGAAGTAGGCGACTACCTGGGGAAAACCCGCGCGGTGCAGGGAGGCCGCGGTCGAGGGCTGAGTCTCCTCGCGGGCAAGCGCGGCGTCCACCATGCGCTCTCCGGGATTCGAACGGCCAGAGGCTCCCGCCGTGGCGCCGTGGCAGGCCGACAGGTAAACGAGCCGTGGCAACGGGCCGGCCTCGCGCAGCCGGCGGACCAACTCCGAGACCGGCACCTCGTCGGTCAGAGCGGCCTCATCCTCGAAGTACAGCCGGCCCGCCCGGCCGTGACCGCTGAAGTGGATGACGGGCGGATGAAAGCGCTCGACCTCCCGGGCCAACTCGTCGAGGGTGCCCAGATCTGTCACCAGGAGCCGCCGCTCGTCGGACTCGCGGCCGAGGGCTTGCCACAAGCGGTACATCTCGTCTTCATAGTCGAGGGCTGTGGCATCGACCGGCGCGGCGACGGTGGCGACCACGGCGAGCGGTCGGTCGGGAGGCCCGAGCCCCGGAACGCCCGGGACCACGGCTTCCCGTGCCAAGTCGAGCGTCCCCTCCTCGACGGGAAAACGACCGTCGAGCCGCAGCAGCTCCCAGGGAAGGGCGAGGGCCCGGTCCGCCCGGCGCTCGGCCTCTTCACCCCCTCCCTCCGGCCGTATCCGGAGGTGCAGGAGAGGCGTTTCTCCAGCGAAGCCAGCGTGAATGGCCGCGTTCAGAATCTTCCGTGCGTCCGGAGAGAGAAGGGCCTCGGTAAGACGGTCACCGACCTCAGCAGCCAGGGACCGCAGGGTCGCGGCCGCCACAGCGGCTTTAGGAGAGAGTTGCCCGCGTTCATTGGTTGGCAAAGGCTGGTAACCGAGCTCTCGAAGCCGGTCGAGATCCGCCCGCAGCGCCGGATTCGCGAGCGGATCGGGAGGCTGCCAGTCCGGACAGCCCGCCATATGCGCCTCCCAGGGCTGGCCTGGGTCGCTGACTTCGATTTCAATCTCCAGCCAACGAACCTCCGGCGCGACTTCAGACGCCACCCTTCCCCAGAGCTCGGAGAGATGAGCATGGTCGCGCAGGATGAGCGGCCGCACGTTGCCGCGCGCCAGAGCACCGGAGGCATGGCCACCTTCCCAGGTGGCCTCGGTGGCTGCCTTCCACTCGTCCGCCGTCATGAGCGGACGCCAGGGTTTAAGTCCCCGGGCCGCCTCCTCGGTTTGCGCGGCCAGCCAGTCGAGGAGGCGGGGATCCTGGAGCGAGCAGCCCACGAAAAGGACGGCCCGCTGGCGGAGGAGGACATCCAGTTGCGAGGAAAGGAAGGGATAGTTCCGGCCAAATTCCTCGTACGAGCGGCCGGAAAGCACCACCTCCATCCAGTCCTCCCGCGAGCCGTGGAGCTTCAGGAGGCGGACGGCGCCATCCCCGGCGACCGCCGCGTTACCTTCGAGCGGCTGCAGGACGTACGGCACCCCGGTGTCTGAGAGCGCGCGCTCCAGAAGGTCGTCATAATTCGTGGTCGCGATAGCGTGAAAGCGGCCCGCACCGGCCAAGCGGGCGATGGCCCGATGTACGGGCGTGGGCTGGTGGTCCTCCCTGGAGCGGGGCTCGAAGAGCTTCTGGAGAATGTCACCCAGCTCACCAGCGCCACGCGAGGCCACGAAGGCGTCCACAATCTGGGGAAACGGAGCGTTTTCGTCAATCGGATCGTCCGCCCGTGCGGCGAGCGCCTTGAGGATCTTTCCGGTGCCGGGATAGCCAGCCGCGACCGAGGTACCCGCTCCTACCCAAAGGAGAGGACGGCTGTCCAACTCCTTCTGGAGAGCTGCGGGCGTGGCTGAGATCCGCTCCTTGATCCCTGCGATATTGGCAGCGATGCCGGAGGGAGGCTCCGGCCACTGGCGGGGAGTCGCGGACGAGCTGTCAGGCATGTGCTTAAGGCTAGCACGTAGGCGGGAGGGAGCTCGAGAACGCCTACAACCACCGAGTTCCCCTTCTACCGCGCCTTCCCCAGTTCTGAACGCGCCCTCGCGAGCGTGGATGCGCCCCTCGCGAATTCCCTGTCGCCGTCTCCGGATACGGTCGCGCCCTCGCGAATTCTCTCTCCGACCTCGCGGGGGCACAACGCAAATTGGCGAATTTGCAACGAAAATTCGCGGGGGCGCGACGCAAATTCGCAGGGGGCAACGAAAATTGGCGAGGGTGCAACGCGAATTCGCGAGGGCGCAACGAAAATTGGCGAATTCGCAATGAAAATTGGCGAATTCGCAACGAAAATTCGCGGGGGCGGAGAGAAAATTCGCGAATGCGCAACGCGTCCCGGTGGGGGCGGACTCGGAATTCGCGAGGGTGTTTACACCCTCGGCAGGGCGCGCTCAGAACTGGGGAGGGCTGATCCTCAGTCTCCGAAGACGTCTTGGAGACGCTCGGCGGTCAGCACCCGCTCGATCCACTCCAGAAGACGGTCCGCGTCCGTGGAGCGCACCCGCTCTTCGATCTCGAGAGCCAAAGGACCAAACTTCAAGCGCAGTTGGCGAAGCAATACCAGTGCTACCCCTTCCTGGTAGCCCTCCTGACGGCCCTCTTCTCGAAGCTCGCGGTTCCAACGGTCAATGTTCTCCACCAGCACGGTTTCAATCTCCTCCAAAGTAAGTGTCTCGAACGCCTCTTCTTCCGACAGGCGTGGCAGGACCACCTTAGCCATCCAGGCCTCGAACGACCGCCGCAAGGTGGCCTCATCCGGCTGGATCGTCTGCCGCAATCGATGAGCTTTCAAACGGACCTCCCACCAGTTGCGGCTCTTCTCGATGCGGAACAGCTCCGCCACCGGGTTGGCCAGAGCCGCCAGCTCCTCCGGCTGGTCGCCTATCAAGGAACCGATATCCTTGACCAAATCCCATGGCTCCGTTCCACTGTAGACGACCAGGGGGAGAATAGGCGACAGCTTTTTCCACAACTCCCGGGGCCGTTTGGCCATCAGGCGCTGGCACAGCATGCCCATGTAACTCATGAGGCGGACCGGCATGGACGGGTCCGGCCGTGACTGGAACTCCATGAGGATGTAGACGAAGACCGGCTCGCCTCCATCCTTGCGTCGGAACCTCCAGATGAGGTCGCTCTCGCGATTCTCGTGCTGAGGAGAGATGAAGGTCGCGTTGACCAACTCGCCGGATTCGAAATCGATACGCTCTACCCAGCGTCCGCCCACGATCTCCCGCAGGAGATCCTGGATCATGCGCCGGTGAGAGAAGAAGAGCCGATAGCTGAGGTCGTGTTGTCCCACGATTTCGGGCGGGACTCTACCACGGAATTTCTCCCTTCGGGGTGTCAATGTCCCCGGAGTACGCGCCTACCTCCCCGGCAATCCGCTCACCGTCCGCGCCGTCAGGCCCTTCTTCCCCACCACCTCGACCTCGATCTTGCTCCAGGAGGCCGGCGGCGCCGTGTCCTTCGGGTAGAAGGCGAGGGTGTACTGGCTGCGCAGCTCGGAGAGGATCTGGGCGTAGACGCCGGTCAGGTCCTGCTCGGGCTTGATGAAGTAGACCTGACCTCCACCCGCCTCGGCGAGCTTCTTGAACTTCACCGAAGAAGGCTCGGAGAGGAAGCCGCCGTCCTCCCCTCTCTCGGCGCGCGGATTGGCCACGATGAGGTAGATGGGGATGCCGGTGTCGCGGGCGCTCCGCAGGGCGTCGCCGAAGGAGAGGCGACCCTCCTCGTTGATGCCGTCCGAGTAGACCACCAGAGCCTTGCGGCCGGAGATGCCACGGAGCTGGCCGAGCGAGTAGGAGACGGCTTCCCAGAGGGCGGTGCCGCCGTCGGGAGTGAGGGTGCCGAGCGATGCCGTGACCGAGCCGAGGTCCCGGGTCACGGGCCGGATCAGGCGCGGCGTGGTGTCGAAGTCGATGAGCATGGCCCGGTCGCGGTTGGTCAGGCCGGTGTCGAGGAGCGAGGCGACGGCCTTCCTGACGTCCGTGAGCTTGATGAACATGCTGGCCGAGGTGTCGATGGCCAGGGCCACGGTGAGCGGCAGCTCGCCCGCGTTCTCGAAGGTCGAGATCTCCTGCGGATCGCCGTCCTGGCGGACCCGGAAGGCTTCCTTCGGCAGGTTGGGCACGGGCTTGCCGTTCTCGTCCGTCACCACGACGGCCAGCTCGACGAGGCGCACGTCGATGCGGTCGCCCAGCTCGGAGGCGTTCAGGGCCATGGCGTCCTCGGCCGTGGAGCCGTCCTCGAGCCGGGCGGCGACGCGGAGGTAGCCCACGGCGCGGTCCCGGGGCACCATGACCCGCTGCCGGTAGGGCGGCGTGTAGGAGGTGCCGGCCAGCTCGTCGTTCCAGAAGAACTCGACGCGCTCGACCTTCCTGCCGGCGGGCGCCCGCACGTCCGCCTCCACGTCCACGGGTCCGATGCCCTTCTTGGTGGCCGGCTCGACGATGCGGATCAGGAACGCGCCTTCAGGATCGTTGACCCGCAGCGAGTCCCGCGCCACTTCCTTGCCGGCGGCGTCATAGGCCACGGCCTGGAGGATCTGGGGCCGGGCTCGCCGGCCGAGGTCCACCTCCACCTCGCAGGGTAGCTGCGGACAGGTGCCCGCCACGCGCTCGCCGGCCCGGACCTCGACGCGGGCCACGCCCTCTCCCCCGCCGTTGAGCTTGAGACGCGTCTTCCCCGCCAGCTCGTTGCCCGGCGGCGGCACGATGCGCAGGGCTGGACGGCTCACGGAGAGGGCGTCCTCGGCAGGCGCTTCGGAGAGGGGCACGACCAGGCCGCCCCAGGGTCCTCCCGAGAGGGGCGCGAGGGTCACGGCGACGGTATCGGCCTCCGCTTCGAGGGGAACGGGGACGCGATAGACGCCGGGCTCGGTTCCGGCAGCGTCCTGGGCGGTCAGCAGGTGATGCCACGGGGTGCCCGCCGGCCCCGCGAGGGTCAGACGGAGCGGTCCCTGGACGTCCGGGGTCTCGACGCGGAGGTCGAGAGTTCCCTTCTGACCCCCCTCGTCGGGTTGGACCCGGGCGGAGATTTCGATCCCGGCGCCGTCCTCCTCCCCTTCCAGCAGCCGGCGGGCCCGCGCCGCGGCGACGGCCTCGGGAATGCCCTCCACGTCCCACCGGCGCGCCCGTAGGATGACGTCCGGCCGGCTGGTGCGCAGCTCCACGGCGTGGGGACGGCCGTCCATCTCCCTGGCAGCCTCGTAGCGGATCGCGAACCGCGATCGCAGGTGCGAGAGGACGGTGCCCACGCTCTGCGACTGGAGCACGAGCTCGCCGCCCGTGGCTTCGGCGAGCCAGGTGAGCGGCTCGTTGGGCGCCAGGAACGAGGGCAGCGGCGGCGCCTGCTCCACTTTCTTGCCGCCGAGCTTGATGCTGCCGCCGATGGGCACCTGGGGGGTGGAGCGCCTCTGGACCCGCCGCAGGTCGGGCAGGCTCGCATCCCCCACGGGGAGCGGGAAGGCCGTCCAGCCCAGGGCCGCCGCCGTGCGCGAGGTCTCCAGGGCCACCTTCTCCAGCGTGCCCTCGGAGGACGGCGGCTCGGGCGCGGCCGCCTCCTTGCGGTAGAACTTCGCGGGGTCGGCGTCGAAGCCGTCGGTGACCAGGAACAGGGCGCGGGGGCCGCCGCCCTTCTGGGCCACCAGCCACTCGGCCAGGGCGTCCTGCTGCCGGCGGACGATCCGGGTCTCGGCCTCGACGGCTTCGGCGATCCGGTCCTGCGGTTCCACGCCCTCGATTCCCTTCTCCTCGCGGAAGCGCTGGCGCAGGACGCGCACGTCGTCCCGCCCCTCGTTGGAGAGCCACAGCTTGGACAGGGCCTCGTCGATGGCCCGGACGCTCTGGGTCGGTGCCAGCACCACTCGCGGCTGGGGCTCGGCCACGACCAGCTCGACCGTGCCCAGGGCCGCCAGCTCCGAAGCCCGCTCGGCGAGCGAGCCGGCGGCGGCCCGCAGGGTCCGCGAGCCGGTGAGGACCCGGTCCACATAAATGACGATGCGCCAGGGCTGAGGCAGCGGCGTGACGCTGACGACCGGCCGGGGCTGGCTATCTTCCAGGACGGTGAAGTCGCCGGGCTGAAGGGGAGTACGGGGGGATTCCCCCTTGGAATCGAGGGCCTGAACGTAAATCTCGACGGGAACGGCAGCCGGGGGCGCAGCCGCCGGAGGCGGCGCGTCCGGTACCGGAGTTTGGGCGGTGAGGAAAACAGCGGCGAGGAGAGCTAGCTTGATCACGGGGCTATTCTACGCCCCCACTGTAGAGACGCCTTGCAGGCGTCTCCGCGGCGGCGACTTTGTCAGATGAGGGCTCGCCCCGTGGGCGCCCTCATCACCCCGGCCCTCTTCTCCCGGCCTCCCTCCCCCCGACCGGGAGAAGAGGGAGAAGTTTGTCGGAGAAAGTTTTTAGAGCTTCTTCATTCCCCTTCTCTCCCGGCGGCTGGGAGGGAGGCCGGGAGAGAAGGGGGTAGGGGGTTATGAGGGCCGGCCCCAAAGGGGCCTTCACGCCCGGGCGGGATCGGCCTCGCCGGGCACCGCCGCCCCCTCCCCCCGTAAATCCGAAACCATCCCCAGCAGCTCCCTCATGAACGGCCGCAGCAGGGGGAACTGGAACACCGAGGCCACCCTCAGGACGAGCTTCACAGAGCGCTCCATCAGCCGGTAGCTCTTCGCGCAGCCCGGCGAGTTGTCGTGGATCCAATAGAGGACGATCCCCATGTGGTAGACCCACAGGAGGTTCGGCAGCTCGGCCGACAGCTCGGGTGAGAGGCGGGTGTCCGCTCCCGTGATCACCTCGGCGAACAGGGACGTGGACTGCTCCCGGGTGGCCAGGGAATCCTGGCTGAAGGGATTGAGCGGGCTCTTGGGATCGGCGGCCGTCTTGAAGAGGATGCCCGAGAACTGGTGGTAGGGCATGATCGTGTCGAGCTTGGCCCGCATCACGCCGAGCAGGCGCTCGCGCAGACCCCGTTCCCGGGCCAGAACCTCGCGGGAGGCGGCGAGGTGCTCCTGGTGGGTGCGCTCGTAGAACGCCTGGATCAGGTGCTCTTTGGATTTGAAGTAGTAGTAGGCATTGCCCACCGCGACCCCCGCCTCCTCGGCGATGGCCCGCATGGTGGTCTCCTCGTAGCCGCGCTCCCGGAACAGGTCGAGGGCGGTTTCGAGGATGTTGGCGCGGGTCTCCTCCCCCTTGCGCCGTTTCTTCGGAGGCTGGACGGTCTGGAGAGTCTCCTGCTCCATCTGGGTGTCTCCCTGGAGAGGAGCGCGTTCGATTTGAACGCGTTCAACTAGACGTTACGCCGGATCGGGACCGGCGTCAAGAGTTTTGAACGCGTTCAGATTGTCAATTGTCAGATGCTGGGAGCGATCACCGCCTCTCTCTGCTCCACCCCCACCCACCGCCGGTTCCGCTCCCCCACGTACTCCGACTGCGGCCGGATCAGCCGGCCCTCGGCGAGCTGCTCCAGGGCGTGGGCTGTCCAGCCCGCCACCCGGCCGACGGCAAAGGCGGGCGTGAACAGCGCGGTCGGCAGGTCGAGGCCGTGGAGCAGGAGGGCGGTGTAGAACTCGACGTTGGTGTCGAGCCGCCGGTCCGGCTTGCGCTCCCGCAGCAGCCGCAGGGCCGTGGCCTCGACGGACCGGGCGAGGTCGTAGAGCGCCTCGTCTCCGCCGTGGCGGTAGAAGCGCTCCGCCGCGGCGGCCAGGACGTCCGCCCGCGGGTCGCGCACCCGGTAGACGCGGTGGCCGAAGCCCATCAGGCGCTCGCCCCGGTCCAGCTTCTCCCGCAGCACCGCCTCCGCCCGCTCAGGCGAGCCGATCTCGAAGACCATGTCGAGGGCCGGGCCCGGGGCGCCGCCGTGAAGAGGGCCCTTGAGCGCGCCCACGGCTCCGGTAATGGCCGAGATCACGTCCGAGCGGGTCGAGACGATCACCCGGGCGGTGAAGGTGGAGGCGTTGAGGCCATGGTCCGATACGGTGTTGAGATAGGTCTCCAGCCCCCGGACCCTCTCCGCTGCCGGCTCCTCGCCGGAGAGGAGATAGAGGAAGCTCGCCGTGTGACCGTGCTCCTCCCGCGGCGCCAGCGGCTCCTGGCCCTGGAGCAGACGCCAGTACGCGGCCACGATCGTGGGAAAGGCGGCCACCAAGGTGACGGCGTCTTCCCCCGCGTCCGCCCCAGCTTCCTGGGACAGACTCAGGGCGCCCGCGGCCATCCGCAGCGCGTCCATGACGGGAAGGCGGCGGCGCGCCGCCGCCCGCAGCAGGTCCACGACCGCCTCCGGCAGCGCCCTCTTGGCGGCCAGACGGCGCTGCAGGTCCGCCAGCTCTTCGGCGTCCGGCAGCTCGCCGGTCCACAGCAGGTGGACCATCTCCTCGAACGTGGCCCGGGGGGCGATCTCCTCCACCGGAAAGCCGGCGAGGAGCAGCACGCCCGCCTCGCCGTCCACGCTGCTCAAACGGGTCGTGGCGGCCACGACCCCTTCCAGTCCCAGGTTCTTGGTCTCCATCGTCGATCTCCTTCCAGGACTGATCTTCGGCCCGGCTGGATGAGTTGTCAATCTTGATTCACGCATCAACCTATGCCAGCCTTGGAGCCATGATGGAGGACCGTTTTCTCACCGCCCAGGACGCCGCCGCCGAGCTGGGAGTCTCGCTCGCGACCCTCTACGCCTACGCCAGCCGGGGGATGCTCCGCTCCGAGCCGGTGCCGGGCGATCCCCGGGCGCGGCGCTATCCCTGGAAGGACGTGCTGCGGCTGAAGGACAAGAAGGAGCTGCGGAAGGACCCTGAGAAAGCGGCGCCCAAGGCCCTCTCGTGGGGCGCGCCGGTGCTGGAGTCGGCAATCACCCTGGTGCAGGACGGCAAGCTGTACTACCGCGGCCGGAACGCGGTCGAGCTGGCCCGGAGCGCCAGCGTCGAGGAAGTCGCGGCGCTGATCTGGACGGGCGACCCCGCGGACGCCGAAAGGCTCTTCCAGGAGCAGCCGCCCATCCTCCCTTCCTGGATGGCGCCTCTGTTCGGGCCGGAGCTCTCGCCGGTGGAGCGTTGCCAGGTGGCGCTGCCTCTGGCGGGGGCCCTGGACCTGGCGGGATGGGACCTGCGTCCGGCGGCGATACCGGCGACGGGCGCGCGCATCCTGCGCTTCCTGGCCGGAACCGCGGCGGGCCGGCCCGCCTCCGGCTCCATCGCCGCGACCCTCCAGGAGGGCTGGGCCGCGGACCGCCCTGAGGCTGCCGGACCCATCGGCTCCGCCCTGATCCTCGCCGCGGACCACGAGCTCAACGTCTCCGCCTTCACGGCCCGCTGCGTGGCCTCGGCCGGCTCCTCGCCCTACGATGTGGTGATCGCCGGCCTCGCGGCTTTGAAGGGAGCCCGGCACGGCGGGCACACGGAGCGGGTGGGGGCGATCTTCCGGGAAGCGAAATCGGCGGCGGGAGCGCGGCAGGCCCTGGCGGACCGTCTCCGCCGCGGCGAGGAGATCCCCGGCTTCGGCCAGACGCTGTATCCGGGCGGCGATCCCAGGGGAGCGGCCCTGCTCGACCTCGCGGCCGGGATCGCCCCCGGCTCCCCCGCTCTGGACTGCGCCCGGGCCCTGGTCGAGGCCGCCTGGGAGCTGATCCGCGAGCATCCCACGATCGATTTCGGGCTGGTCACCCTATCCCACGCCCTGGGTCTGCCCGAGCGGACACCCCTCGCCCTCTTCGCGCTCGGCCGCACGATCGGCTGGATCGGCCACGCCATCGAGGAGTACGGGCAGGGACGGTTGATCCGCCCGCGGGCGGCCTACGTGGGAGAGATGCCGGAGGGTGCTTGAATCTATTTGCAGGTGGAGATGGAGCGGCTCCGCCGAGCCCTCCACTGGCCCCTCTCTCCCGAAGGAGAGAGGGGAACGCAATGATGCGTCTCTGGAAGGTTTTATGAGACGCGGTCAGTAGCCGCCGCGCCCGCCGCCGTAGCCGCCGCCGCCACGGCCGCCACCGCCGCCGCCACGGCCGCCACCGCCGCCGCCGTAGCCGCCGCCACCCCCACGGCCGCCGCCGCCACCGCCGCCGCCAC
>DATFNZ010000125.1:0-16352 GCA_035266085.1 Thermoanaerobaculia bacterium | reverse complement strand
AACACGAGGAACTGGTCGCCGGTCCACGCCGTCACCCTCAATCCAGAGCGCGACACCGTGGTGGCCGACCACCACCGCCGGGCTCAACGGCAACTAAAGGCCGCATGAACGACGAGGCGACAACTACCTTGACACGCGCCGGGATTCGCCGGATCGAATTCAATCCCATGGCTTCCGTAAAAGCCGGCTCACGTCACCGGGAAGAGAGTCTGCCGCCCCTGCGGGGCTCCTGAGAGGTGGGGGTGCTTGTCCCCAGGGCTCACGCCCTGGGCTAGAAGTCTGGCGCCCTCCGGGCTCGCGGCGGAGGCCTTCTACAAAGTCACCCAAATGCCGCCATCCTGGAAAGCTGTAGGATGCCACGGTATAGACAAATATAGCTGAATTGAAATAAGATAAAGAAAACGAGCGGCAGGGGAGGGGGGAACCATGGAGGCAGCAAGCGCCGATGACCTTCACCTTCGTCACGGAAAAAGCCGGCTCGACGGTCATCGAGCAGTTCCCGGGGCACGACGTGCGGGAGGCCACCCGGAACTGGTACCGGAACAGTGAGACCCTGCCTGGCCGGCCGCTGTTCGACGACGACGGGGCCAACCCGGTCACGGGTGCCAGGAACGTGTGGTGCCGGTCCGGAATCGACCCCAAGGGTATCTACTACAGGGTCCATATCGTGGCGACGTTCGTGATCCACGGTGTCGCCAGGCCGAGCCACTGACGTCAACGGACGTCCCGCCAGGGTGACCGGACGTCTTGCCAGGATGATTGGACGTCTCGCCAGGGTGAACGGATGTCCCGCCAGGAGGTCGTGTCCTATTAGTGTGTTGGTGCTGGCGGGGTGTCCCGGGGCCTTGAATCTGAGGTAGCTTCCCGCGTATCCCGAGGGGAAGCGTTCCCTTCAAAGTCCCTGATAGACGGCCCGGTGAAGTGTTTGGCGCACGACACCGGACCTAAGCCCAGCAAGGAGCACGTCCATGCCGGACCTAGTGCAAGATTCTAGCAGCACCCCTCCCGCCGCCCCGTCTGCCGTTCCCGCGACGATTCATCCGGACGCTTTCGAGGACTTCGCCGTCTTCCGCGAGAGCTTCCTGATGTACATCTCGGAGCCGAGCTTCAATGCAGCTCTCCGGACGGCGGCGGAGCACTTCTTCACGATGATGCTGGAAAGCTATGACCGCTGGCCCGCGTGGCAAGAGACCAGCACCCGCATGGAGCTCCGTGCCGCCGTGGCGGACATGCGCCATCTCCAGGGCTTCCTAGCCAGTATCGGGCAGGAGAGACGGTACTCCTCCCTGGACGCTGGAGATGCCAAGCTGTCCAAGCACGCCTCCCGAGTCGCCCGGCTCCTGAAGCAGGTGGCGGACACGATGGAGCACAAGCTCGCGAAGGGGGCCGCGTAGTGGGGTGGGATAGTCGGCGCTCCTACCCTGTCAACGCCTCCGAGAAGGTCACTGTCCAGGCGACATCGGACCAGAAAGCGGCCTGGACTGCCGCCGCGAAGCGTATGGGCAAGAGCAGCCCCGGCGCGTTCGTCGCTTGGACGGCGGACATGTATCTCGCGATGATGGATGCCTACGAACGGCAGGTAGTCCAGCACGCGGATGAATGCGACCCGCCATCGAGGTCCCATCTATGAGGACGGGGAGCATGAAGACGGCGAGCTTCACGGTCCGCGCTACGGAGAAGCAGTCTCTTCGATGGAAGAGGGCGGCGGATGCTGAAGGACATCGGTCTGCGGGTACGTGGCTCGCGGAGGCTGCGGACCGTCACCTGGACGCTGTTGCCAGGGCCGGAAGGCCCTTGCCGCTGGTCTGGAATCGCTTCGGTCACTTCAAGGTCTGCCTCATGGACGGGCAAGAGATCGAAGCACCGGGCCGGACCTCTCCCCCTTTTGGGATCTACCGGGGCAATGCGATGGGGTTGGGGCCGGAGGGGTGCGGGCGGCACTCCCTGGTCTTCCTGCCGGACGCTCGAATCCTTGCCACGATGGGGACAGAGAGGCATTGCAAAGCTCTTGCTTCTGAGCTGGCGCGGGTTTGGGTGCGATGGGGCGGGAGAGAACCGGGAGAAGATCCTGGGCCGGTGCTGGAGAGGTTCCAGAGAGAAGATTTCTAAACAAAAAAAGTCAAGCCGGTCCCCTCAAAAGGGACCGGCTTTATGTTAAAATACCCGGCGCGGGGGCCTTACTATACATTTTTACGTGAGTTGATAAAAAGTGCGAATCCAGGACGGCGCTTTAAAGTACCAGCCACATTTCGTATAGCACTGCTGCCCAAATCCGTTGTCATAGGTGATTTGGCACCTAAAATGAAAAACAAGTCCCTTCATATCAAGCCCGGACACTGTCATATACAACCTTAATACTTTTTCTGTGTCAGGTATAAAGGAGTAAGTATCTTGAGTGCCCAAGGAACCAATAGACGAAAGTTGAATTTCTGGGGGCTGTTGAGTCTGCTCCAACAGGGCCTTATCAAGGGCCTCAAGTACGTATCCTACAAGCACATTACGAGCAGGTATAGCACCAACATTCGCTATCTCAATGCTGGGCCTAGAAGCGGCAATAAAAGAACCGCTCAATCTGACGTTTATCCAAGACCGACGAGCCAGGATCATAGTCTCTCTGTTTATGTCATTACTCTTGACAAGAGCCCTTACCTGTCTCCAGGTCAGGAAGGTATAGACAGAAAGGATAACAACTCCAGCGATTTGCACAAGAAGGCTAAAATCAATACCTTTCATTTTATTTTCTCCCTTACAGTTTCTCTGCCAACACTTTACGGCTCTTTGTATGCATTGGAGATTTGGCCCAAAGGAGTGGCAGGGTTTATTTTAGGTATTGCAGGTATTGCTTGTGGAGTGCATACACTACTAACAGGACTAAAAAGTGTTCTTGACTCTAGTTTAACAAGTGAGTAAGTCTCTCACCGTCCATGGCTTTCTTGCAATCCCCGCCTTCATTGCCGGAGTCATTCTAATACCAGAATGCATCCAAGTGAAGTTATAAGCGGCAAAGTGAAGAGCCAACGCCGCCCGCAAATTGTCCCGCTTGCGGCTAAAGGCATTCGTGAGCCGCGTAAACCGCCTCATCTGCATCCGAATGTGCAGGTTAGCGCGCTCAACATGTGAAGTGCAAATCCGCTCTTCTTTCGGGGCTCCGGACACGGCCACCTTCTCCGCCGATATTATGCGCGCCGGAGAGTACCGGCGCTCTGAGTCCACTGTTTCCGAGCTGTAGGTTTGATGAGCTGGCCGAAGTCAACGCGTCCCCCAAGGTGCTGTGAAACCGCGTCAGGGTATGCATTGAAGCCGTCCGTTGAAATCTGAAAATGTCCCGAGGTCGCCGCGTCCATCTTCGCCATGAAGATATTGGCGTCTTCCGAGGTCCGCCGTCCCATGTGGAACCCGAGCGCCAGCTTGGACGTGCGCTCGATCCCGACGAAGGTATAGGCGTCTCCCAGGTCCGCGTCGGTCTTCTTGAGCTTGTGCTTGGTCTTCTCCTTCATGCCCACGAAGCACCAAAGCTCATCCGCTTGCACGTCCTCGACCGGAACGTTGCGCACGAGCCGATTCAGGAGAGCTTCACACTTTGCCCCTGCGACCTGGAGGAGAGACATGATCGTGTCCCGATGAACCCCAGAGACGCGCTCCGTGGACCGGATAGAAGAACCCTCGACCAGGAGCGACAGGCAAAGCGTAGCCTTCTCCATCGACAGGCGCATCTCACCTAGAGGCCGGGGCGGGATGATGCCGAACGTCGCCTTGCAGCTCTTGCACTTGCGCCGGATGTTCCCTTCCCGGTCCTTGCCCCATCCAATCGTCGGGCCGCTGCACGTATGGCAGGGTACCGGAGCGGTCGTAGTGGGGAAGGAGTTCATGGCGCCAATCTCGACTAACATGCATTGTACTGACAAAGCATGCGGACGTCAAGGGGTCTAGGACTTGAAATTCACGGATCTTTTCCGTACGATGTATGACATGCCTACCGACCACGCGAAGACCTCCCGCCTAGACTTGCGCTTAACTGAGGAAGAGAGAGAACTCTACCAGCGGGCGGCAGAGGCGGATTCCCGGACCCTCAGCAATTGGATACGGGACCGCCTCAATAAAGCCGCGAGAGCTGAAGTAGGGCAGGAGTCCTGATTCCCCTCGGGGCCTCTTATGCTGACTCGGGGTCTACAGGGGAGTAGCAGGCCCAAAAGGAACCGGAATCTTGGTACAGCTCCGCCATAGAAATGCCTCATGGCATTCTCCCTTTGGGTATTGACCGGGAGTCCCTATGCGAGTAGGATGGCAGGTGCTTTATGCCCGCCGGACTTCGGTCTGGTTAAAACGTCTCTAGAAACGGCTCACTGTTAGCGCAGTGGGCCGTTTCGCTTTCAGCGGGGTTTATGCGCTTGTTTGTTTTATCTCCCGCTGAATTGTTCGTAAATGAAGCAAGGACTTGGGTTAGCTCCTTCCGCCCCCACATTACAGCCTCCCCGGCTGCCCGTCAAGCCCCCAAAATCGCGGCCTGCTAGTACTTCGGGACTGTCATCCAACGAATTAATTCCCCAATTAGTCCAATTGAAGTTATATCTCCCAATAACTTCTTTATGGTACTAATTGGGGGAATTGCGGCTAATTAGGCCAGTTAGGCCAATTAAGGCCCCTTTAGCTGGGAGAGTGGAATTAAAGTAGGAGCGAGGCTTTTATGCGGATAAACCTAAGCGCTTAGGTTCTTACCGTGGGAACTTCAAGAACTTGCTTCAAATATCACCAACACTGAGCTAGGACACTACCCGCCAGGATGATTGGATGTCCCGCCAGGACGGTTGGACGTCTCGCCACGGTCAACGGGACGCACGCCAGGGTCGGCGAGAAGTCCGCCAGAGTCGGCGGGACGTCCGTCAGGGTTGGCGAGACGTTCGCCAGAGCTGGCAGGACGTTCGCCAGGGTCGGCGGAAGGTCCGCCAGGGTCGGCGGAAGGTCCGCCAGGGTTGGCGATTCACCTTTTAGGGCTGGCGCCGGGCCGCCAGCAGCACGTTCGCGTACGGCGTCCCCATCCCCATCGGCTCGACGTCCACCGTCAAGCCCTGTTTCTCCAGCAGGCTCCGCCACTCGGCGGCGCTCCGGTAATGGAAACGCTGGCGGAAGTGTCCCCGAAAGATCGAGGAGAGGCGCTCCTGTGCACGGGTCGCCGTGAAGCGCCAGCCGCCGCCGGCGTCGGCGTCGCGGATCAGCAGGACGCCCCCCGGAGACAGGGCCGCGGCGATCCTCGCGAGGAGGGCCTCCTGATCGGCGGCGGGGAGGTAGTGGAGGACGTCCAGGAGGAGGATGGCGCTGGCGGCGGGCAGCCCGGCCGTCCGCAGGTCGCCGGTCTCGATCGCCGCCTCGCCAGCGAGGACCTGCCGGGCGGCCTCGGCCGTCTTCGGCCGCCCCTCGATTCCATGGAAGGTCAGCCGCGGGGCCGGCGGCGCCCAATCCTCTGGATAGATCCCCTTCGAGTGCAGATCCCGGGCGGCCAAAAGGAGCGAGAAGAGGATGCCCCGGCCGCATCCGAGGTCGAGGAGCAGGCCCTCGGGCGGCAGAAAACCCCGGCGCAGGAGGTTGAAGTAGAGCGGATCGTGGCGCAGCTTCCCGCGCACGAACTCCCAGTGGAACATGCCGGCGTCCTGGTAGCGGCGGGCCGCCGCCTCGAGCAGGGCCGCGATCTCGGGATGGAGCTGCCGCCGGCGCGCCGCCCAGAAGGTGAGCAGTCCGAAAAGGGTGGCGAGCAGGCCGCCGATCACGGCGCTGCCGATGGCCAGGTCGAGCCCGGCCTGCCGGAAGCCGAGGTGCTTCAGGTCGGAGACGTGGATTTCGAGGTAGCTCTGCCCCCGCAGCCGGCGGCCGGTCTCGAGCTCCGCCAGCACCAGGAGAGGCCAGATGCCCGGCAGGCTCACGTGGGACGCGAGATAGGTGAGCGCGGAGTTGAGCCGGAAGATCCGGGCGAACAGCACGCACAGCAACAGGTGGAAGCCGTAGAAGGGGGTGCAGCCGATGAACACCCCCACCGCCACGGCCCAGGCCTGCTTCGGCGGCGACGTCGCCTCCGTGCGGAGCTTGTAGAGGAGGTCGCGGACGTAGCGGGAGGCGCGGCCCTGCCGGCTCTCCTTCATCCAGGGGCCTCGACCGTTCCAGGGGCCTCGATGGGCACCGAGCGCAGTCCCCGCGCCGCCAGCGCGTCGAGGACGCGGGGCAGCACCTCCAGGACCACGGGGTTGCCGCCCCGTTCTCTCAGCAGGGAGCCGTCGTGGAGCAGGAGGATGTCGCCGGCCGCGAGCCCCCGGAGGAGGCGCTGGGCGATGGCGGCCGGGGCATTCTCCACGGAGTCGAAGCCGCGCCGGGTCCAGGCGACGAGGCGCAGGCCGGACTGGTGGAGCACCCGGTCGAGCAGCGGGTTGCGCAGGCCGGCGGGCGCCCGGAAGAGCCGGGGCCGGCGGCCGGCGGCGCGCTCGATCGCTCCCTGAGCCCGCTCGACCTCCCGCCGCAGGGCCGGGGCCGGATAGCAGGCGAAGAGGTTGGGGTGGGTATGGGTGTGGTTCTCGACCCGGTGCCCGCGGCGGGCGATCTCGGCGGCGAGGCCGGGATGGGCTTCGATCCGCCGGCCGATGCAGAAGAAGGTCGCCCGGGCTCCCGCCTGGTCGAGCAGGTCGAGCACCCTGGGCGTGACCTCGGGGTCGGGGCCGTCGTCGAAGGTGAGGGCGATCTCGTGGCGGCGGGCGGCGCTCTCCTCCAGGCGCAGGAGGTTGGCCCCCACGAGCTGGCCGCGGGGCCAGAGGCTGGCGGCGGCGAGGGCGACGTGGTCGGCGAACAGGAGGCTGGCCACGGCGCGCCAGTGCCGGGGCGCCGCGGCGAGGGCGAGGGCGGCGGCGGCGTGAAGGCCGAGCGAGCCGAGGAGGAAGGCCGGCGGGCGGTAGGGCGGCCGGTCGTCAGCCATGGCCTGCCCCGAGAGCGCGGAGGGCGGCGCGGTCCAGCTTGCCGCGGCCGTTGCGGGGCAGGGCCTCGACCAGGATGACGCTGCGCGGCACCTTGTGGGCGGAGAGGTGGGAGCGGCACCACGCCACGACCTCGCCGGCGGTGAGGACGCCCGGCCGGCAGGCGACGACGGCGCGCAGCACCTCGCCGCGGCGGTCCGGCGCCGCCACCCCCAGCACGGCGGCCTCGTCGACCCCCGCCAGCCCGCGGAGGATGGTCTCGACCTCGCGCGGGTTCACCTTCTTGCCCTTGATGTTGACGAGATCGTCCACCCGGCCGCGGAGGGCCAGCTCGCCGTCCTGCCAGAGGGCGAGGTCGCCGGCGCGGAACCGGCCGCCGGCGAGCCGCTCGTCGGGGTCGGGGACGTAGCCCTGCGCCACGGCGGGGGACTCGACGGCGACGCCCCCATCCTCCAGGGTGACCC
The DNA here is from genome assembly GCA_035266085.1 of Thermoanaerobaculia bacterium. Lineage (GTDB taxonomy): Bacteria > Acidobacteriota > Thermoanaerobaculia > Multivoradales > UBA5704 > DATARR01. The sequence continues at coordinate 8,938 of DATFNZ010000125.1, read as the reverse complement.
GCACCCCTTCGACGGGCGAGCCGACGGTGCCCCGCTCGGCGGCCCCGCCCTCGCGGTCGTAGCAAATGCCGCCGCATTCGCTGGAGCCGTAGAAGACGTGGACGGGCAGGCCGAACTGGGCGCGGAAGGCGGCGGAGGTGGCCCCGCTCAAGGGCGCGCCGGCCGTGATGACCAGCCGCAGGCACGCCGGCCGGGGGGGCGGCTCGCTCATCCGCACCAGGGCGTCGAGGTAGGCGGGGACGGTCGGGAAGAAGGTCGCGCCGGTGCGCGCGGCGGTGACGAACGGGTCGTAGACGCCGCTCTCCTCCGGGATCGCCAGGACGGCGCCGCGCACCAGGGCCGGCAGCGCCAGGCTGGAGAGGCCGTAAGAATGGGAGAACGGAATGGTGGCGAGCAGGCGGTCCTCGCCCGACAGGCCCATGGTGGCGGTGAGCGCGGCGTCGTCGGCCATCAGGGCCTCGGCCGGGGTGGCGATGCCGCGGGGCGCGCCGGTGGAGCCGGAGGTGAGCTTGACGACCGCGGTGTCAGGGAAGATCGCGGTGTCAGGGAAGATCATGGAAACCGGGGTTGTTATTCCTTCGCCGGGCATCTCGGCGTCTGTCATGCACCAGCCGTCCGGCCCCTGCGGCCAGCCGGCGGGGCAGCGGAGGAGGGCCGGGGCGCCGAGGGCGCGCAGGATGCGCCGGGCCTCCGGGGCGGGCGTCTGGGCGTCGAGGAGCAGGACGGTGAGGCCGGCGCGGCGCAGGGCGAGGAACGAGGCGAGGAAGCCCGGACCGTTGGCGGCGGCGAGGCCGACCAGGGTGCCTGGCGGGGTGTCCGACGCCAGCCGCGCCGCGAGGACGGCTCCGGCGGCGCGGGAGAGCGCGTCGACGTCGCCGACGGTCGCCCGCCGTTCGGGCGAGACGACGAGAGGCGCCAGGGGTTCGCGTCCGGCGAGGAGCTCGAAGGCCTGGAGGATGGGGTCGCGGTGCTTCACGGGTCGGTGTCTCATTCCCTTGGGGGGCGCCGAATCATACTGTAGACGGTCTGATCCAGCCCGCGTGGGGCTGCGTCAAGGACTTGGTGAAGAAAGGCTTTGGGTTGCCAGCAAGTTGCCAGCGCCAGGCGGGCACGCTAGCATTGACGGTCCGGTGAGAAAAATTCAGCGGAGCTCGCCAGGCGGTAGGGTTTGCGCCGCCGGACCTCAGAGGTTTGCTTATGTCGGAAGTCGTCGCCACCCCGGTTCGAATCAAACGCCTGATCGTCGAGAGCCTCAATCTGGAAGGGATGAGGCCCGAGATGATCGAGGATGAGACCCCTTTGTTCGGCGAGGGTCTGGGGCTCGATTCGGTGGACGCCCTGGAGCTGGTGGTGGCCCTCGAGAAGGAATTCGGCATCAAGATCAAGAGCCAGGAGATCGGCCGCGAGGTCTTCTCCTCGGTCTCGACCCTTTCCAACTTCATCGAAGGCCGGACATAGAGGCCCATGGCAGGAGCAGGCGGGCTCGTCGCCGTGAGCGGCATCGGCGCCGTCTGCGGCCTGGGGTGGGGCGCCGCTCCCCTCTGGGAGGGGCTGCGCGCGGCCCGCGCGGGCTTCGCGCCGATCCGCCGCTTCGATCCTGCCCGTCACCGCACTCGCTTAGCCGCCGAGGCCGACGATCCGCCGCCGGAGCTCCGCCGGGCCTGCCCGGGCTGGCGCCGCCTGTCGGTCGCCGACCGCTTCGCCATCTTCGCCGCCCTGGAGGCGGTGTCGGGAGCGGGGCTCGCGGCGCGATTCGCCGAGGGTGCTGAAGGTGGCGGGGACGGCGAGGTGGGGGTCTGGTTCGGCAGCAGCACGGGCGGCATGCTCGAGAGCGAGCTGTTCTTCTCGGACTTCCTGCGCGACCCGCGGCGGGCGCGCCTCTCCGCGCTCGTCTCGCAGCAGGTCAACGGCCCCGGCGACGCGGTGGCCCGCCACCTGGGGGCCACGGGGCCGGTGGCGACCCTCTCCTCGGCCTGCGCTTCCGGGGCGCTGGCCCTGGGCGTCGCCCTGGAAGCGGTGCGCTCTGGCGAGGTGGAGATTGCCATCGCCGGCGGCTCGGACTCGCTCTGCCAGCTCACCTACGCCGGGTTCAACGCCCTGCGCTCGGTCGACGAGGGCGCCTGCCGGCCTTTCCGCGCGGACCGCGCCGGCATGTCGTTCGGCGAGGGCGCGGCGGTGCTGGTGCTGGAGCCGCTGGCGCGGGTGCTGGCGCGGGGCGCGGAGCCGCTGGCGGTGCTCGCCGGCGCCGGCTCCTCCTGCGACGCCCACCACATGACGGCGCCGGACCCCTCGGGCCAGGGCGCGGCGGCGGCCGTCGAGGCGGCGCTGGCGGATGCCGGCCTGCCGCCCGAGGCCGTGGACTTCGTCAACGTTCACGGCACGGGCACGCCGCTCAACGACGCCGCCGAGTGGCAGGCGCTGCGGCGGGTCTTTGGGCCGCGCGCGGAGGGGCTGCCGCTGGTGGCCACCAAGGCGCTGATCGGGCATCTGCTGGGCTGCTCCGGAGCGATCGAGGCGGTCGCGACGGTGCTGTGCCTGCACCACGGCGAGCTGCATCCGGTGCGGGCGGATGGCGAAGCGGATCCGGACCTGCCGGTGTCGCTGGTGTTCGGCGAGCCCCTGCCCCTGCCCGGGGCGCGGGCGGCGGTCTCCACCAGCCTGGCGTTCGGCGGCTCCAATGCCGCGCTCGTCTTCTCGCGGTGGACGGGCCCGGCCGCTTGAGAGAGCCGGTCCTCATCACCGGCTTGGGCACGATCGGGCCCTGGGGCGGTGGCTCCGGCCTCCTCGCCGAGTCGTTGAGGGCGGGCGCTCCCCTCACCTCCGAAATCGACCGCTCGGCCCGCTACCACCTCCCGGAAGGGGCTTGCCGGGCCTGCCTGGTTCCCGCCGGCCAGCTCGGGGAGTGGCTCTCCCCCGGGGAGGCCCGCCGTATGAGCCCGCCCTCGAAGCTCGCCGTGGCGGCCTCGCGGATGGCCCTGCGCTGCGCCGGCCTCACGGGCGGCGAGGAGGCGGCGACGGCGGTGGTGGTGGCGACCGCCTTCGGCCCGTCCACCAATACCGAGGCGCTGTTGAAGCAGATCCTTTTCGAGGGCCCAGAGTCCGCCTCGCCGTCGCTGTTCATGGAGAGCGTCGCCAATGCGCCGGCGGCTCAGATCGCCATCGCCCTCAAGGCGCGGGGGGCGAGCCTGACGGTCTGCCAGCGCGAGGCGGGGCCGCTGATCGCCCTCGGCACGGCCGCCGCCGAGATCGCGGCCGGCCGGGCGCCGCGGGTGCTGGCCGGCGGCGTGGACGAGATGACGCCCCTCCTGCATGCCCTGCTCGACCGTTTCGGCGCCCTGGCCCGGTGCGGTCAGGATGGAGAGGAGATGGCGCGCCCCTTCGACCGGCGCCGGACGGGGTTCCTGGCCGGCGAGGGGGCCACCGTGGCGGTGCTGGAGAGCCGGGACGCCCTCGCGGCCCGGGGCGGCCGGGCCCTGGCCCGGATCCTCGCCTGGGGGAGCGCCTTCGATCCCACGGCGCCGCCCACGGGCTGGGGCCGGGGGCACCGGGCCCTGGCCCGCGGCCTCGCGCGGACCCTGCAGCGGGCCGGCCTGTCGCCCACGGACGTGGACCTGGTCGTCTCCGGCGCCTCGGGCTCCCGGGACGGCGACCGGCTGGAGGCGGCGGTGCTGCGCGCCGCCTGGGAAGGCGCGCCGCTGCCGCCCGTGGCCGCTCCCAAGGCGGTGACAGGGGAGTACGGCGGCGGCTTTCTGGGCGCGGCGGTGCTGGCCGCCGCGGGCTCCCCCCTGGGTCCTACCCCGGGGTTTGGGGAGCCCGATCCCGAGCTGGGGATCGTCCCCTGGGACGGCACGCCCCTGGAGCCGCCCTCGGTGGTTCTGGCGACCAGCCTCGCCGCCGGCGGCGCCGCGGCATGGGTGGTGCTGGGCCAGGGTATGGGATAATGGCACCATGGGCAAAGCTGCACTCGACATATCCCGGCTGAGCCGTGACGAGAAGTTCGAGCTGCTGGACCAGTTGTGGGAGAGCCTGGGGCAAGACCCGGAAGCGGTTCCCTTGACGGATTGCCAGCGGGAGGAACTGGACCGCCGGCTCGATGAGCTCGATTCGGAAGGTCCAACGGGGATTTCATGGGATGAGGTCGTCGCTCGAGTCCGAGCGCGTTCCCGTTGACGAAATATGTTTTTCGACCAGCGGCTGCGGATGATGTCGAACGCGCGCACGCCTGGTATGAGAACGAGCGAACGGGCCTCGGAGAGGAGTTCCTCGAAGAGGTCCATACCACGGTTCAGTCGGTTCTGGTGATGCCGGAGTCCTACCCGGTGGTGCGGCGCCAAACGCGCAGGGCTCTCGTTCCTCGATTCCCATACGCCCTGTTTTATCGAGTCGTCAGCGATACGATCGTATTCGTGGCCTGCTTCCACACCAGCCGAAACCCGACCGTGTGGCAGCGTCGCAGGTAAGGGACATGACCCTTCAGGTCGCCGCCACGATCCCGGCCTACCAGGCCGCGCCGTCCGTGGGCGCGGTCGCGCGCGGCGCCTTGCGCCTGCTGCCCGAGGTGCTGGTGATCGACGACGGCTCGACCGACGGGACGGCCGAGGAGGCGCGCCGGGCCGGCGCCCGCGTCGTCTCGTTCGCCCACAACCGCGGCAAGGGCGCGGCGCTCTCCTTCGCCTTCCAGGACCTCTTCAGCCGCGGCTTCGACGGCGTCATCACCCTCGACGCCGACGGCCAGCACCTGCCCGAGGAGATCCCGAAGCTCCTGCGGGCGAGGGAGGAGCAGGGCGGCGAGCTGGTGCTGGGCATCCGCGACCACCTCTTCGGCGAGATGGGGCCGCTGCGGCGCGCCAGCAACCGGCTGTCGTCGAAGGCCATCTCGTTCGCCGCCGGGCAGCGCCTCGCCGACATCCAGACGGGCTTCCGCTTCTACTCCCGAAAGCTGATCGAGGAGGTCGGCTTCCCGGGGGCGCGGTTCGAGGCCGAGAGCGCCGTGGTGGTGCGGGCGGCCCGGCGCGGCTTCAAGGTGGTGACGGTGCCCGTTCGCCTGGGCTTCGCCGACGGGCGGACGACGAGCCATTACCGGCCGTTGCTCGACAGCCTGCGGATTGCCGGTGCGGTCACCCGCGCGCGGCTGGAGATGCTGGGATGGGCACGGTCCTCGTAACCGGCGGCAGCCGGGGGCTCGGGAGGGCCATCGTCGAGGCGCTCGCCGCGAACGGTCAGGCGCCGGTGGCCTTCACCTGGAACGCCGACGAGGCGTCGGCGCGGGCCGTCGAGGAGGCGACCGGCGCCCGCGCCTTCCGCCTCGACCTGCGCGACGCCGCCCGGCCGGACGACGTCGCCGCCGAGGTCGAGGCGGCGCTCGGGCCCGTCGAGGGGCTGGTCAACAACGCCGGCCTGCGCCGCGAGTCGCTCCTCGCCCTGACTTCGGACGAGGACTGGCAGGCGGTGCTCGACACCAACCTGGGCGGGCTCTTCCGCTGCTGCCGGGCCGTGCTGCGGGGCATGATGGTGCGCCGCCGGGGGGTGATCGTGAACGTCTCCTCCCTCTCAGCCCTCCACGGCGTCGCCGGTCAGGGCGCCTATGCGGCCTCCAAGGCCGGCGTCCTGGGGCTCACCCGGTCGCTGGCCCGGGAGGCCGGCAAGCGCGGGGTGCGGGTCAACGCCGTGGTGCCGGGCTTCGTGCCGACCGACCTGACGGCCGGGCTGCCCGAGGCGGCGGTCGCCAGCCTGCGCGCCGGCGAATGCCTGCCCCGCGGTGTGACGCCCGAGGACGTCGCGCAGGCGGTCGTCTTCCTGCTCTCGGACCGCGCCGCCGCGATCACCGGCCAGAGCCTGGTGGTCGACGCCGGCGCGTCCGCCTGAGCGCAAAAGATCCTCCGAGGTTCCCGAACATGTTTCGCGCTGCCTCGTTCCTCGCGTCCGCCGTCGCCCGCCGTCCCCGGCTGGTGCTGGCCGTCACCGTCCTCCTGACGCTGGCGGCCCTGGTGCCCGCGTCGCGTTTCCGGCTGGAGACGGATCTGGCGGCGCTGCTGCCCGAGGGGGCGCCGGGGGCGGAGGACTACCGCGTCTTCCTGCGCACCTTCGGCGGCTTCGAGAAGGTCTTCGTGATCGTCCGCTCGCCGGGCCGCGGGCTGGAGGATGCGGCGCCCCTGACCGAGGCCGCCGAGCGGCTGGCGGAGATCCTGGCGGAGAGCCCCGAGGTGGCCGAGGCCCGCTCGGGGCTGACGGCGGAGGACGAGCGCTTCTTCCTCACCTACGTGGCGCCGCGCCTGCCGCTGCTGGTCCACGGCGAGGACTGGCGGCGGGACTTGGCGGGCCGGCTCGAGCCCGCCGCCATTCACGCCCGCGTCGCCCAAATGCGGCAGGCGGTGCGCAGCCCGATGGGATCGGTGGCGGCGACGTTCTTCGCCGCCGACCCGCTGGGGCTCTCCGAAGGCCTGCTGGACGCCGCGGCGACCGCCCTGCCGATCGATCCGCTGACCGGCAGCTTCGTCTCGGCCAAGGGGGACGCCGCCCTGGTGATGCTCAGCCCGGCGCGGGCGGAGATCGATCCCGCGGGCGGCCGGGCGCTGCTGGCGGAGCTCGAGCGCGCCTACGTCCAGGTGCGCCGGTCGTCCAGCGTGCCGCTGGACTTCAAGGCCGTGGGCGGGCCGATCTACGCCGCCCAGGACGAGGAGCTGCTGCGCGGCGACCTCACCCGTACGGCCACGGCGTCGGCGGTGGGGGTGGCCGGGCTGCTGCTGCTGGGCTTCGGCGGCGGGTTCATCCCCTTGACCATCCTGGGCTCGGTGGCCGCCGGCCTGGTGTGGACGGTGGCGATCACGGCGATCTGGCTGGGCAGCATCACCGTCGTGGGAGTCGGCTTTGCCGCCGCCCTCCTCGGCATGGGCGTGGAATACGGCATCCATGGCGGTGCGCGCTTCCGCCAGCTCCGCCTGGCCGGGCAGGACGCGGCGGCGGCCCTCATCGGCACCTTCCGCGATCCGGGGCCAGGGATCGTCTCCTCGGCGTTGACCACGGCGGCGGGCCTGGGGGCGCTCTGCCTGGCCCACTTCCGGCCGTTGCGCGAGCTGGGCCAGGTGCTGACGGTGGGCGTGCTGGTCACCCTGGTGACCACCGTGGCCGTGGGCGCGGCGGTCCTCGTGGCCTATCCCCGCCGGACGGCGGCCGCGGCGCCGCCGCGGCTGTGGCGGCGGTTCGGCCAGCCGGCCCTGGAGGGCACGGTCGGCTTCGCGGCCCGCCAACCCGCGGCGGTGCTGGCGGCGGCTCTCCTGCTGACCGCCGTCTCCGCCTGGGGGGTGTCGCGGCTGTCGTTCTCCACCGACCTGCGCTCGCTGCGGCCGGCCGACCATCCCTCCCTGGCGGCGGAGAGGATCCTCGTCGACGCCTTCTCCGTCGGGCTCGACACCTTCACCGTGGTCGCTCCCGGCCGGACGCTGGGCGAGGCGCTCGACAAGGCGGCCGCCGTGCGGCCGGTCCTCGCGGCGGCGCTCGGGCCGCGGGCGGAGATCACCTCGCCGGCCGACTGGCTGATCCAGGGCCGGCGGCTGCGGCAGCGCCTGGGCGAGCTGCGGACGTTGCCGCTGGAGCGGGCGGCGGACGACTTCGAGCGCGAGCTCGCGGCGGCGGGCTTCCGGCCGGAACCCTTCGCGGCGGCGATCGCCGCCATGCGGGCCCTGGGCCGGGGCGAGGATCCCAATCCGCCTCCCCGCGAGGCGTGGCCCCGCTGGATGTCCGAGCTGGTGCGCGAGAGCGCGGGCGGCGCGGCGGCGGCCGTGCACGTCCGCGTGCCCCTGGGGTCCCAGGGTGACGCCGAGGCGCTGGCGCGGCGTCTGAAGGCGATCTCGCCCGGCGGCGGCGACGTCGCTCTCGCCTCGATCCCCCGCGTGGCGGCCGAGCTGCGGCGGCTGGCCCTGGAGGACCTCGCCCGCTCGAGCGCCGTGGCCCTGGCCCTGGTGGCGCTGGTGGTCCTGGTCTCCGTCCGCTGGCGGATCGGCGACTCCCTGCTCTCGAGCCTGCCGCTGGCCCTGGGCTGCCTGTGGGCGTTCGGCCTCTGGGGAGCGTTCGGCGGGCACGTCGACCTGCTCGCCATCTCGACCCTGCCGGTGCTCTTCGGCACCGGCATCGACCTCGGGGTGCACGCGGTTCATGGCGGCCGGGTTCGCCCGGAGGCGGGGATTCGCGGTACCATTCAGGATTCCGGACTGGCGATGATCCTGATCGCGCTGACGACGGGCGTGGGCTTCGGCAGCCTGGGCTCGTCGCGCGTGCCTGGAATCCAGAACGCCGGGATTCTGGTTGCCTTGGGCGTCGCCGCCTGCCTGATCGCGACCTTCCTGGTGCTGCCGGCCCTGGAGTCGCTGTTCCGCCGGAGGCGAAAGAAGGAAGTGAAAGAAGCACAGCCATGAGCGTCGCCATTCCTCGCGAGACTCCTCCCCATGCGCCGGAGGCGGGCTGGACCCGCCGGCTCCTGGGGCCTTTCCACGTCACCGGCGTGTTCTGGTTCCGGCTCCTCCGCCTCGGGGTGGTCATCCTGCCCAACCGGGGCCTCGGGATGGTGCTCGCCATCTTCACCGCTTTCTTCTGGCTCGTCCTGCGGCGGATCCGCGCCGCCATCGCCGACAACCTCGAGGCGGTCCTCGGCCCCTGCGGATGGCGGGAGCGGCAGCGCCGGATCCACCGCACGTTCCACGCCTTCGCCTGGTGCCTTGCCGAGCGTTACGAGCGCCTGAGCACCGACCACGTCTTCTCGGTGGAGCTCGAGGGGCTGGAGGGCTGGCGCGAGCTCGCCGGCTCGCAGCAGGGTTTCGTGATGGTGACGGCCCATCTGGGCAACTGGGAGGTGGGCTCGATGCTCCCGGCATCCCAGGACCGCCGGCGCATCCACGTCGTCCGCGAGCCCGAGACCGACCCGCGGGCGCAGCGGTTCATCGAG
>DATFNZ010000124.1:0-40069 GCA_035266085.1 Thermoanaerobaculia bacterium | reverse complement strand
AAGAACGCCAGCCCCGAGACCGCCGCCGCGATCGACGCCCTCCAGGCCCACGTGCTCGAAATCTCCGGCGCCGTCCTCTCGCCCGCCGGCCTCAATCTCTGGTGGCTCCCCCCGAAGACCTCCACGAGCCTGCGCTTCCTGGGCAACTCGCTGAACGCGCTCGCCACCGCCATCGACGGTGCCGACGCCGCGCCGTCCCCGGACGCCGTGGCGGGCTTCGGAAAGATCCAGGAAACCCTCACCTCGGCCCTGACGGCCTGGGACGAGCTGAAGGCGAAGGACCTCCCCGTGCTCAACGCCCACTTGAAGGAAGCCGGGCAGCCGGTGATCGCGCTGGCGCCGTAGGAGTCCGTCAGAGCATCTCCACGTACCCGTCCGTTCCATGCACGCGGATCCGCTGCCCATCCCGGATCAGCCGCGTGGCATGCTCCACGCCAACGATGGCTGGCAAACCGTATTCTCGTGCGATCACCGCGCCATGGGTCATCAGGCCGCCGACCTCCGTCACCAGCCCCTTGATCGCGACGAACAGGGGCGTCCAACTGGGGTCCGTGTAGGCGGTGACCAGGACGTCGCCCGGTTCGAGATCGGCCTGCGACATGTCGAGGATGACGCGCGCCCGCCCCTCGACGGTCCCGGCGGAAACCGCCAAGCCGACCAGCGCGCCTTCCGGCAAATCGCCGCGCCGGTACGAACCGGAGATCATCTCGCCATCCGACGTGAGCACGCGTGGCGGCGTAAGCGCCTGATACGACTTGAACGCGTCCTTGCGCTGGCGAATGAGCTGTTCATCCACCTGGTTTGTGCGCAGGACCTCCTGGAGCTCCTCGAATCTGAGATAGAAGATGTCTTCCCTCTCACGAAGCACGCCGGCCTGCACGAGGCGATCGGCTTCTGCCATCAAGGCCTGCTTGTAAACGAAGTAGCGGCTGACCATTCGGTACTTCGGATACTCCCGGTACCCGGCGAACGTCCGGACCCGGTCGATCATCCGCTGGGTCTCTTCGGCCTTCTGCTCGCCGTCCGGCAAGGCACGCAAGCGCTCCAGCAGCTCCTCTTCCTTCTTCCGGGCCTCCTGCCGTCCTTGCTCGAAGCGCCGCTCGGCGGCGCCCGGCTCGAAGTTCTTGACGTTGCCGAGGATCAAGGGCACGAGCGTGGTGGGGCGTTCGCTCCAACGCGGCCGCGTGACGTCGATCTCACCGACGCAGCGCATGCCGTACTTGTCGAGCCAGGCCCGGATGGCGTCTCGCGCTTGCCGCCCGCCCGCGAGCCTGGGCAGCTCGTCCAGGAAGCCCTCGTCTTCGACGTGATCGTGATGCAGAAAAGCCACCACCTCCGGATGCGGGCGGATCACGTCCGCGACGTCCAGGAGCGCCAGGCCCATCTCCGACGTGACGTTGTTGGGGACGGATTGCGTGAGCGTGTCGCCCGCGTTCTTCTCGCCCAGCCACGCTTGCATCTGGTCGTTGAGCCACCAGGTGGCCTCCATCCCGGCCATGATCACCTGCATGCTTCGCGGATCGAATTGGATCCGCCTCATCTCCTGGATGTCCGCCAGGATGAAGTCGAGCAGCGCCGATCCGGACTTCGTTCGGATCTCGGTCTTCAAGGCGGTGATGGAGGCCTCGCTGAGTGCGATCAGCTCGGCGACGATGGCCGGATCGGTCTCGATCGCGGCCGACCCCGCACCAGGCGGCGCCCATCCGGGTCCTTCGTTCGGGAGCGAGGGGATGAAGTCGTCGCGGCCGAGGACCGTCTCGAGCGCGTCCCGGATGAGCGGATCGGATTTCCCCAGGGCGCCGAGGAGGCCTGCGCGGCTCGCCGGTGAAGCCAGGATCTGCGTGACGTCGACGAACAGCCTCCCGCCGGCCTCGGCCATAGGCCGTGGGGTCGTGAGCTGCCACAGGGAGAGACCCAGGGGCTTCATCGGGTCGGTCATCATTTGCTGATGGCCGACGGAGACGTAGACGTGGTTCTCCCGGTCGCCGGCCTCGGGGATGGGGAAAAGCGTTGTAATCGGCCGGCTCTGGACGATCTGAAACTCGTAGTCGACCAGGCACCATTCGATGTCCTGGGGGCGGCCGAAGCACGCTTCGATCCGCCGGCCCAACTGCGCGAGCCGCACAACCTGTGCATCCGTCAGCGCTGGCTGCTGCTGCCGCTCCGGCTCGATCACCTGTTCCCGCGTCCCGCCGGCGGGCGAGGCTTGGATGGCGAGCCGCTTGGTGCCGACCGCCTTGGCGACGACCTCGCCGTCCCGCACCTTGTAGACGTCCGCATTCACCAAGCCCGAGACCAGGGCCTCGCCGAGGCCGAAGCTGGCCTCCACGGAGGCGACCTTCCGGTTTCCCGTGACGGGGTCGGCCGTGAACAGGATGCCGGCCGCCTGCGGGAAGACCATCCGCTGGACGACCACGGCCATGTGGACCTTCCGGTGGTCGAAGCCGTTCCGCAGGCGGTAGGTCACGGCCCGCTCGGTGAAAAGGGAGGCCCAGCACCGGCTGACGTGCTGGAGGATGGCTGCCGGCCCCACGACGTTCAGGTACGTGTCCTGCTGGCCCGCGAAGGATGCCGTGGGCAGGTCCTCCGCCGTCGCGCTGGACCGGACGGCGTAGGCGGCTTGCTCGCCGAGCCGGGCGAGCGCGTGGGTAATCGCCGCCGCCAGATCGTCGGGGATGGCGATCCCTTCGAGGGTCCGGCGGATTCCTGAGCTGAGCGCGCGGATCGCCTCCCGGTCGTCCGGCTTCAGGCGCGACAGGCGATCGAGTTGGTCATAGATCGACGGGATCGACGGCGCTTCCGCCATTATTTCCGCCATTATTTCCGCCATGATCCGCTGGAAGGCGTCCGTCGTGATGCAAAAGCCGGCCGGCACGCGGAGGCCTTCGATCCGCGAAAGCTCTCCCAGGTGCGCGCCCTTGCCGCCGACGACCGCGGCCTGCGTCGGATCGATCTCCTGGAAACCCAACACGTAGCAGCCCATCCGCTCCCTCCATTCCTGAAGGTTCTGGTCCTCGGCCAGAGGGTCTGGCCTTGGCCGGCGACCCTACGGCACGACCCGGGTCTTGCCGCAAGCCCTCCGGGGCGCTATATGCTGGAAGTGGCAAGGAGGGGTACTCTCCCTTCGGCCTCCCTTTCGTCCAGAGAGCGCTCAGAGTATCCTCGGCGGGCAACCAGACCTCCGAGGGCGATGAATGATCTCTGCGGCACCTTCTCCGGATGCCGGATTTGCCGGGCCGTATCGCATCGACCGCCGCCTCGGCCGCGGCGGGATGGGTGAGGTGTATGCGGGTTTCGACGAGCGCCTCGACCGTCCGGTGGCGCTGAAGCGGATCTGGCCTCATCAGGAGGAGGACGGCACGGCCCGCCAGCGCTTCCAGCGCGAAGCGCGCGCGGTCGCCCGGCTCCATCACCCGGCGATCGTCCAGATCTACGATTGGGTCGAATCGAGCGACGGCGACTGGATCGTCATGGAGCTGATCGAGGGGCGGTCGTTGCGCCAGCTCCTGCACGAGGGTCCGTTGGGGCTCGGCCGCTCGGCTCACCTCGCCCGCGACATCCTCGTCGGGCTGGCCGTCGCGCATGCCGGAGGGATCATCCACCGCGATCTCAAGGCCGAGAACGTCATGGTCGCGGCCGACAGCTCGCCCGGCCAGGTCGAGCAGGCCAAGATCCTCGACTTCGGCCTGGCCAAACAGAATCAGGCCGAGATCGACGAGACCAAGCTCACGACCGACGGCCGGCTGGTCGGCACGCTCTCCGCGATGTCGCCGGAGCAGGTCCGCGGCCACGAGATCGGCCCGCGCTCCGATCTCTTCGCCCTCGGCAGCCTGCTCTACGAGATGGTGACCGGCGTCACGCCGTTCCGCGGCGAGAGCGCCGCGGAGATCCTGCAGCGCATCTGCACCTGGGACCCGCCGCCGGCGCGGTCGGTGAGCCCGGCCGTGCCCGAAACGCTGTCGGCCTTCATCGCCCGCCTCCTCGAAAAAGATCTGCGGAAGCGCCCTCAGAGCGCCGAGCACGCCCTGGCCGAGCTCGATCGAATCCTGCGCGAGCTTCCCGCGGCAGAAGCGGAAGACGAGATCGGCGAGCGCCTCCCGGGCAGTACCACTCGTGCTTCAATCCCTCACGGCGACGCTCCGACCCTCCTGTCTACAACCGGCCGCCGCGGCAAAGCGGGCTGGCGCGCGGCGGCCGGCATCGCGCTCCTGGGAATCCTGGCGGCGGCGGGCTTCTGGTTCCAGAAGCCGCCGCGGACGCTGTACGTGGCGGTTCCGGAAACCGTGATCGCGGCGCCGGGAGACGCCGGCCAGAGTCTCTCCCTGGCGGCGAGCGGAGTGCGGACGGCGCTCCTCCAGGGTCTGCTCGGCTTTCGGCACGTCGCCGCTCTGGAGCCGTCGCGCGACGAAGCCGCCGCGGGCGATCCGGCGGCGCTGGCCCGCGTCCTCGCGGCCGACGAGGTGCTGACCTCGCGTTTGGAGTGCGGGCCACGCATCTGCCGGCTGGAGCTCCGCCGCCTGCGCGGCGCGGATGGGCGCCTGCTGTGGACCACGGGATTTACCGTCGACACGGGAAACCTGCTGGAGACGGGGCTCGCGGTCGTCGAGCACCTGCGCGCCGCCTTCCCCGAAGCCCGCCTGCGCTCCGGCATGCCCGATCTGGAGGTGCGCGCCGAGGACTATGAGGCCTACCTGCGCCTCAAGGGGCGGTTCGACAACCGCGAGCAGGGCTTCTCGACCGACGATTTCCTCGCCGGGCTGGAACACCTGGAACGCACGTCTCCGCGCTTTCTCGACCTGCCCCTCGACGCCGCCAAGGCCCTGGTCATGCGCTTCGAGGCGACGCGGAGCCGCGCCGATCTCGAGCGCGCGGCGCAGGAGGTGGAACGCGCCCGCGCCCTGGCGCCGGACGATCCCCGGGTCCTGGCCCAGCAGGCCACGGTGGCGCGCGTGGCCGGGCGGCTGGATGAAGCCGCAGCCGCTCTCGAACGGCTGCGGCGGCTCGAGCCGGGAAACGCTCACAGCCTGCAGCAGAAAGCCCTGCTCCTCGAACGCAAGGGGCAGCGACAGGAGGCCCTTGCCCTGATGCGTGAGGCGGTCCTGCAGCTCCCGTCCGCCTCGTTTCACATCAACCTCGGCAGCATGCTCTACCGCCACGGCGACGTCGCCGGCGCTCGCCGCGAGATGGAGGCCGGGCTCGCCCTGGCGCCGGAGCTCTACAGGGGCCTCTCGACGCTCGCTCAGCTCGAGCTCGCCAGCGGCGACCCGCAACGCGCGGCGGAGCTGTACGAGAAGCTGGTGCGCCGTTCGCCGGAGTACACCGAGCTGACCAACCTCGGCACCGCCTACCTGCTGGCCGGACGGTACGCCGACGCGGCCGGCCGCTTCCGGAATGCCCTGGAGCGTTCGCCGGGCTCGCCGTCCGCGCTGCTCAACCTGGCCGACGCCGAGCTCCTGGCCGGCCGGCAGAAGGAGGCTGTCCTCCTCTACCGGCAGGTGCTGGAGCAGATCGACAAAGATCCGCAGCCCGAGAAGCTCCTCACCGTCCGTGCCCAGGCGCTCGCGCACTTGAATCGCGCCCCGGAAGCGGTGGCCGCCGCGCAGGAGGCCCTGCGCCTCGAACCGGAAAGCCCGTTCAAGGCCTACGAAGCCTCGCTGGTCTTCGCCCTGGTCGGAGACCGCTCCTCCGCGCTCTGGAACGCCCAGCGCGCTCTCGAACGCGGCTTCGATCCGCGCTGGTTCGCCTTCCCCTGGTTCGACCCGCTCCGCGCCCAGCTCGCGGAAGCGATGAAGCCCGCCGGCCGAAATCTTCCCTGATCGCAGTCTCCGCCGCGGTCTCAACCGATCGGCGGATTCTCGACGATGGTCGGATCCGCGCCGTACTGGGCGCCGACGCCGGCGCCGGGCAGGGGCTCGTTGGCGCCGGGCCCGACCTCGTGATTTTTGCTGCCGTCGCTGAGATGCATGGTGAAGTGATAGGTCAATGCTTCCGGAGGAGCCTGGGGCGTGACGGTGATCATCAGCGTCTGGTTGGAGTCGGAGAGGCTGTGGCTGATGCTCGGGGGCTCGTCGATGGGAGTACGGACAGGGCTCGCATCATCCTGCCAAAGGATGAATGGAGAGACGAAAAAAAGTGGGGATTGGGCCTCGAAGGAGAGCTCGGCCGGCGGCAAGCCTGCGAACACCTCGAACGTCGGCTTCTGGGGAGTCTCTCCGTCGGCATAGAGGACCGGCTTGCCTAGCTCATCGAGTTGAATTTGGCAGGAGCGGGTTTTGACGATGTCTTGCATGTCGTTTTCCTTTCAAAAGATGTCCACGGACATCGGCAAGATGTCCGCGGTCCTTCGTACGATGTCCATGAGGCACCGAAACTCTACCTGATTGCAGGCCGCGAAGCGAATCTTGCGCCGAGACGCTCCAATTCGGGCTGGTATGGGTCTTGCGATAGTGACCTGTGTCTCGATCAAGGTTGTAGGTGCAGGTGATCCAAAGGGCTCCCGCACCTGGAGGAACAAACTGCTAAGCTGCTTCAGCCGGCAGAGTAGCCTTTTTCGGAAGGAGTCCGTCATGGAACCAGTCGTGGAAAAGAAAAGCGAGAGCAAGAGCGTTGAGCTGAGCTTGGTGGATGCAGAGGCCATGAGTAAACTTCTGGCCACTGTGGAACCCAAGATCGCGACAGAGACTTTTTCGATTATGCTCAGTCTATATGAACAGGGCGGCAACGCTTTCATCTCTTGGAAGATCTCGCCTAATTGTGCAATCACGGACCGCACTCTTTTGCAATTGGTCAAGTCCGCGGCGAACGGGGCTTATTTCACTTGCGCGATCGAGGCTCATTCCGACGTTCTAGATACCAAATGCCTCTGGGGACCCGGCTTGTACGCTTCCCTTGTGGCCTCGAGCCACACAGATCACGGGACTAAATACATGGTTATTGCGAAAACACCGGACACCTGATCGGGCGGTCATGGATTGAGCTGCGTGCAATCCGGCCATGTCTTTCGTTAGTTGATCTGTGTCTCGATCAAGGTTGCAGGTGCAGGTGATTCAAAGGATTCCCGCACCTGGAGGAACAAACCGCTAAGCTGCTGTTACAGCCGACAGAGTAGCCTTTTTTGGAAGGAGTCAGTCATGGAAGCAGTGACGGAAGAGAAGAGCAAGGGCGTGAATCAGTCCGTGGTAGTAACTTCCACGATTACGATCAGCATCTTCGAACAGCAGGGGAACGCGTTCATCGGTTGGTTCATTTCCCCCAATTACGCAATAGGGCCTTACGACAAGATAGAGCTTAGAAAGGGGACGACTCTGATCAAGGAGTGGCCGATCAAGGGATACGCCGGAACGCTAGAGACCGACACCGCATGGGCGCCCGACTTGGATGCTTCGTACTTGGCCTTGAACCAGATAAATCCCACCGGATGGAGGACGTTGGTGGCGACGCCGAACACCTGATCGGGATGGCCAGCCACCACCACCTCGCTTTCAACTCTCCCCTCTCAGAGCGGTCATCCGCCGCTTCAGCCCCTGGGGCGAGACGCGGAGTCTGGCGGCTGCGGCGGCGGGATCGCCGCCGCAGTCTGCCAGGGCGCTCTCGATCTCCGGGGGCTCCAGGTCCGCCGCCTTGCGGACCTTCGAGCTCTCGATCAACCGGTAGAGCGCTCCGCGGGAGACGCCCAGGGCGGCGGCGGCAGGCTTGAGCTGCCAGCGGTGGGCTTCGAGCACCTCCAGAAGCTCCTCTTCGCTCACCTCGGCAGATCTGCGGTAAGGCTTGGCCGGGCTCGCCATTCCCCCCTCTCCCGGAGGTTGGGAGGGCGATGGGGGAGGGGGGCCAGGGGGGTGAGGCGCCGCTTCCTCGAGCAACTGGTCCACCAGAAAGCCCATCTCCTTCTCGCCCAAGCCGTCCCGCCGGGCGATCAGAAGCCGCCGGGTGACGTTGCGTAGTTGGCGGACGTTGCCCGGCCAGCTCTCCTCCACCAAGCGGGCAACCAATTCGGCCGGCGGCCAGGGACGGTCCGTGGTTTCGAGGTCGAGCCCCTTCGCCTCTTCGCGCAGGAAATGGAAAAAGAGCCGGGCGATGTCGTCGCGCCGCTCGCGCAAAGCCGGCAGGCGGATCTCGAAGCCGGCGAGGCGGTGCAGCAGCGGCGCCCGGAAGCGCCCTTCGGCGATCGCCGCTTCGAGCGCCGCGTCGGTGGCGGCGACGATGCGGACGTCGACCGGCACCGTCTCGACGCTCCCCACCGGCTGGATCTCGCGGCTTTCGAGCGCCCGCAGGAGCAGCGCCTGCACCTCGGAGGGCATGTCGCCGACCTCGTCGAGAAAGAGGGTCCCGCCCTGGGCTGCGCGGAAAAAGCCGGTCTTTGCGCGGTCCGCCCCCGTGTAGGCGCCCCGCGCCGCGCCGAACAGCTCCGCGGCGGCGAGCGACGGCGGCAAGGCCGCCATGTTGACGGCGACGTACGGTCCCTGCCGGCGCCTGCCCGCGTCGTGGAGGGCGCGCGCCACGAGCTCCTTGCCGGTGCCGGTCTCTCCTCGCAGCAGCACCGGGACGTCGAGGCCGGCGGCCGAGCGTATCTCCCGGCGCAATCGCAACATCGCGGCCGACTCCCCCACCAGGCCATACCCGGGCACCGGGGCCGGCATGGGATCGATCAGATGCAGCAGCAGGGCGATGCGCCGGCCCAGCACCAGGACGACTCCGCTCTCGATCTCGGCGGCGGCGAAGGTCCGCCGCGCCGTGATCTCCACACCGCCGGCGGTGACAGGAGTCGAGCTTTGAGCACGATCAAGGATCACGCTGCCCGGCGCGGGCCCAGGAATCAGCTCGTGGCGGCTGCGGCTCAGGTAGGGATCGTCGAGAGGACGGAACTCCCCCTCGCCCGGCGCCGCGAAAGACGGTTCGAGTCGCGAGATCCCCACCTCCTGTCCCGACACCAGCCTGGTCAATGCCGCTTCCTCACCCACCCGCCGCGGGTCGGGATGGCTCAAGATCACGAGGCCCGGCACCCGGAGGCGGAGGGACTCCGCCGTGCCGGGCGCATCGACCGACCGCGTGGTTTTATGGTCCGTCATGAAGCGGTCCGGTGGTGCTCACAGGTCAAGACCAGCCCGTCACGGCTTTCGAGGGTCGGCTCGGGGGGTGGCATGTCGATCAAAGATACACGATCTCGGGATTCGGCTTATCTTGGAGGGTGCGGATGTGGCGAATCACGTGCCAGTGGCCGTGCTAAGGTTTAGCCATGCCTACCAATGAAGCCTCCGCGGAGCGCGAGCAAACGAACGAGAGCCTGCGCATGGAACGGGAAAAGACCGACCGCGCGCTGGCCGAGAGGCAGTCGGCCGAAGAGGATTCCGACCTGGCGCTCCAGCGCGCCCGGGAGAGCGCGGACGCCGTTTTGACCGAGTCGCGCGCCAAGGCGGATGAGCGGCTGGAGGCTTCGCCACAGGTCGGGACGCACGTCACCCTCGCCGAAGAACGAGTGCTGGAAGACGAAGCCCTCCAGGATGAGCGGGCCTCCGCGGATGAGATGCTCCGCCGCGAACGCGAGGAGAATGCCCGCGTCCTGTCGAGGCTGCTGCCGCTGGAAAGAGAGAAGACCGACCGATTCCTGCTGACGGAGCGCGCCCGGTCCGATGTCGCGCTCTCGAACCGGGACAACTTCCTGGGCCTCGTCAGCCACGATCTGCGCAATCTGCTTGGCGGCATCGTCATAACTGCGGAGCTGCTCTCGGCGGGAGCTTCCGAAAACGAGGAAGGGGCACAGATCCTCCTGAGGACGACGCGCATTCAGCGCTACGCCGCCCGCATGAACCGGCTCATCGGAGACCTGATGGACGTCGCAAGCATTGACGCCGGCAAGCTCGCCGTGACGCCGGTCCCCGGCGATGCGACGACGCTGATCGCCGAGGCGGTGGATACGTTCCAGGCGACCGCGTCGGAGAAGGGCATCTCCTTGCAGTCCGAGATTGTCGAGGGTCCTCTTCCGGCGGAATTCGACCACGATCGGATGCTTCAGGTGCTCGCCAATGTTATTTCCAATGCGATCAAGTTCACCTCTCAAGGCGGCAGCATCCGGGTTCGTGGCGAATGCGCCGGAGGCGAGCTTCGTTTCTCCATCAGCGACACCGGAGCGGGTATACCCGGCAACATGCTGGAGGCCATCTTCGAGCGCTTCTGGCAGGTTGGGAAGGATGATCGGAGAGGCGTGGGCCTCGGCCTCTACATCTCCAGGTGTATCGTCGAAGCTCACAGCGGAAAGATCTGGGCGGAGAGCAAGCTCGGCGAGGGTAGCAGGCTCTGCTTTACGCTCCCAAGCCCGAAGAGCTGCGAATAACTGCGAATAACTGCGAATAAGTAGTGGCGGGGGCTTGGCGGCAGGTTCAGAGCTCAGTACGCCCACGCGACGTCGCGTGGGCGTCCGAGCTCCAAAAACGTCAGGCTAGAACAGCGGTTCCGTCTCCGCGAAGATGTGGCTCACGGCCGTGGTGTTGCTGCCGTGGCAATTGAAGCAGTTGCCGCCCTGGGTGTAGGTCTCCATGGTCGAGTTGGACAGCTTGTTGGTTCCCACCTGGTTGCCAGCGGTGGGGCTGGCGCCGAAGATCGTCCAGGTGGTGCCTTCGTGGAAGTAGTTTCTCCTCACGTCAGCGGGGTCGAGGAGCGACCGCACGGTGTTGTTGATGCTGATGACCTCGGCGTTCCCGAGCGCCGCGGAGCCGTTCAGGCCCCAGGGCCTCTCTCTCCGGGTGTCGCTGGGGCTGATGGTGAAGGGGGGAACCGGCAAGAGATGGCCGGGAGCGCCCAGCGCGATGTGCTGCTGGTTGAACGGACCGGCGGACCCGTTCGAGGAGAACAGCCAGTCACCCACGGTGTTCAGCGGGACCGTTCCGGTGCCGCTCGGCGTCTTGGTGTAGTTGTAGGCCGCCGCGGGACCGTTGCTCAGGTGCTCGAACGTGGCCCACAGCATCTCCGGATGACCATGGTTGACGTTGTTTGAAGGATTCGTCGACCCGGTGCTGCCAACGACGTGCAGCCCGACCATCGCCAGCATCGTGGTCTTGGTGCCGTTCTGCACCCAATCGTTGGGGTTGCTCGTGTTGTAGGTCGGCACGGTCGCCTTCATCTGGATGAACGTGCTCGCATCCGCCAAGCTCGACGACTCGATCCACGACGTCTTGATCTCGATGGCCAGCGCCTCCGGATCGATCACCGGCGGCTGGCCGTTCAAGGCGGCAAAGTTCGTGATGGCGTCGAGATCGGCCTGGGTCACGGGGAATTTCGTACCGGGTGGGACGGAGGCACCCTGCATCGTGCGGTACAGGGCGAAGACGTTGTTCACGGTGAGGGCGTAGTAGACCAGCGAACCGTTCTGTGCCATCAGGACGCTGCCGTCCGCCTGTCCCTGCTCGGTCTCCGGGAAGTTCCCGAACAGGTCGAGCGACACGACCGACTGATCGTCGAGGGTGATCCGCTGGATCAGCTCGCTTCTGTCAAAGGCACCCAGAAGCTCGATCTTCTTGGCGAACTCCGGCTGCAGAATGGCCCGCGGCCCCTGGATCTCCCGTCCGCTGCGATCAAACAGGATCGGCCTGCCGGTGGTCGTCCGGCGTGCGCTGCCGACTTCCAATTGATTTCCGTTCTGATCCGCCACCATCTGCCTGCGTTCCCGAGACATGACGGTGGGAAGGATCTCGAGGAGCCGGAACGAGTCCTTCTCCATGACGACGGACAGATCGAGCAGGCCCTTCTGGGACGAGCGGAGGGTGAAGGCCCGGATGAAACCGGACGAATGGGGCACGAATTGCCTGTCACCATTGGAGTCGGGAGGCGTCACGTCGTAGAACGCCGACGTGTTCATGATCAGCCCGCCGCCGCCGCCGTACCGGGGCGGAGCGGGGGACGTCAGCCAGAGGAACATCTGCTCGGACCACTTGTAGAAGCTGCAGTTGGGGATGTCGGGGAAGTTCACGCTGTCGGCGGGCTTCACCGCGCCGTTCAGCGACACGAACCCGGCGTCGAACCACGAGTTGAACTCCGGGACGGTGAGCGAGGTGGCGCAGGAGCTTCCTGCGTCCGACGGCAGCGTCTGCTGTGTGAGCGCGTAGCCGATGCTGACGACGAGAGTCGTAGCCGCAGCCGCGAGCGCGAGTTTCCTGATCATAGGACGGGTCATGAATTCTCCTTGGTCGAATACTTTGATTTTTCATATCGGCGATCTAACGGACGACGCGGAGCGAAGGAACCACAAGCGGCCGCCGCTCTCGTCGGAACGGAACGGCGGCGCAAATCCCGGGCTTCGGCGTGGTACGAACGAACCCGCCGGCCGCCACGGACGCTTGCGAGAAACTTCCTACAATACTAAGGTACAGCTCAGCCCGTTTTGCGAGCCCGGGGCGTTGCGAGACGCCCTCCATCCCGATGAGGCATCTGGGGTACCCTCTCCGCTGTGCAGGACTCGATTCAGACAGAAGGGCGCGTCGCCCTTGTTCGTCATGCCCGCTCTTCGCACGTCCACGCAGGCTGGATCAGCGCTAGCGGTTTCCGAGAGTGGCGGGAGGCCTATGAAGCCGCGGGCATCCACGAAGACGAGCGCGTTCCCGCCCATCTCGAGCAACTGGTGTCTCGTGCCGGCCTCGTGGTCTCCAGCGACGCTCCCCGTGCCGTCGCCTCGGCGTGCCTGCTGGCGCCTGGACGCGAGGTCGCCGCCTCTCCTCTGTTACGCGAGCTCGATCTCGAAGGCCCCCCTCTCGGCGGGCTTCGTCTCCCGCTGAGGGCGTGGGCCGTTGCGGTCGGTGGGCGAACCCTGCTCCGGACTCTCCGCCGGCAGTACCCCTCCGCGGCAGAGGCCGCTCGCATCGACAACGCGGCGGCCTGGCTGGAAGAGCTCGCCGCGCAACACTCCCTGATCGTCGCCGTCACTCACGCGATGTTTCGACGGCGGCTCTCCACTCGACTCGTGCAAGCTGGCTGGCAAGCCGAACCAGGGCGCCGCTCGATGCAGCCCTGGAGCGCGTGGATCTTCAGGCAGGGGTCCTGACCGCCGTGGCGCTCGTGGAGTCTTGATATGAGAATCGCCGTCTCAGGAGCCCATCGGACCGGGAAGACGACGCTGATCGAAGAGCTGAGCCGAGCTCTCCCGACCTACGGGGTGGTGGATGAGCCCTACTATCTCCTCGAGGAGGAAGGTCACGAGCTCGCGGAGATGCCGTCTCTCGAAGATTTCGAATTGCAGCTTGAGCGCTCGATCGAATGCCTGCGCGCCGGCGGGAAAGATCAGCTTTTCGATCGATGCCCGGCGGACATGCTGGCGTATTTGATTTCACACCGGGACTCGGACAGGGTCGACGTCGAGGTCTGGCTTGCGCGCGTGCGGAGCGTGATGAAACGGCTTGATCTGGTCGTCTTCGTGCCCGTCGAGGATCCCGATCGCGTCATCGTCTCGGATCCGGACGAGAGCGAACTGAGGCGACGCGTGGACGAGGAGCTCCGGGACATTGTCCTCGAGGATCGATGGGACTTCGGTGTGGAAGCGATCGAGGTGACAGGCAGCTCGCGCGAACGCGCCCGCCAGGTGTTGGCGCATGTCAGAGGCTGGGAGCCGTGATGCTCACCGAGCACCACGGCTGGGAGGCAGAATCACTGAGCTACCTGCCGAGCTACCTGCCGGCCGGCACCTCGGCCCTGGCGAAGAGCTCGACGATGGCGCGGTTGAAGGCCGGGATGTCGTCCGGTTTGCGGCTGGTGACCAGATTCCCGTCCACCACCACCTCCTGATCGACCCAGTCGACGCCCGCATTCTTGAGGTCGGTCTGGATGGTCTCATAGGAGGTCATCTTGCGGCCGCGCGCCACGCCGGCGTCGATCAGCGTCCAGGGGCCGTGGCAGATCGCGGCGACCGGCTTGCCGGCGTCGAAGAATGCCTTGACGAACCGCTGCACCTCGGGCTTGCGCCGCAGGTGGTCGGGGTTCATCACGCCGCCCGGCAGGAGCAGGGCATCAAACTCGTCCGCCCGCGCCTGGCCGAGCGGCACGTCCACCGGCAGCTCGTCACCCCACTCGGTGTGCTGCCAGCCCTTGACCGTCCCTTTGGAGGGGGAGACGATGCGCGTCTCCGCCCCCGCCTCGTCGAGGGCCTTCCTCGGCTCGGTCAGCTCGACCTGCTCGAATCCATCGGCGACGAGGATCGCGACCTTTTTTCCCTTCAACTGTTCCATGGTGTATCTCCTTCTCTGCAGTCGGGGAGCAACCAGCTCCCCGTGAAGCCAAGGTCAAGAAGGAGCAATGAGGGTGCCAACTCCCGGGAAGCAGGGCAGGACGTCGCGCGCTCATGCGTCCTGGCGCTCGTACACCGGCGCCAGGAAAACCGTTTCGAAGTCAGGGCCTGTCACCGGCACCTGGAGGAAAACCTGCCAGTAGGTGGCCTCGGCTCGGTTCAGGCGGGTGCCGGGGAGATCCGGCGGGATGTCGAAGGAAACCGGCAGCTCCCGCACGTCTCCACCCCCGTCGATCTCGAGGATCTGCTGATAGATCACGAACGGCTCCAGCGTCGCGGCCTGCCCGCCGACGGCGTCCTCGATGCAGCGCAGGGTCGCCTTCACCGGTCCCCTCGGCCGCAGGGCGGGGCTCATCAGGAAAACCCCTTGGAGACGGTCGCCAAGGAAGGCGGGAAAGGTCGTCCAGCGCATCCGCGGCCGCCCGTGGCGAAGGGCCTGCCAGGCCTTGCGGAGGGCGTCCACGAGGAAGACCAGCCCGAGAAGGTCGAGGACGAGGACGATCCCGCGGAGGAGCCACGGGCTGGGCGACAGGAACACCGTGTTGAATAGTCCCAGCAGGCCGAGGAAGGCGATCAGCCCGAGGAGAAAGCCGCCGCTGTTCCCCGCGTAGTCCGGCCCCTGACCTTCCGGCAGCCAGGGATGATCCGACTCCCAAGGCCGCTTGCGGCTCCCACGGTCGCGGCTCCGGGCTTCCTGCTGTACCGAGTTGATCGTGATCTGGAGCATCCGCAGCGCGACGAGCGCGAAGACGGTGCCGAAGCCCATCATGACCAGGAAGAACTTCGGATCGCCGTTAGCCCGCAAGCCTTCCTTGTAGGGACCCCAGGTGCCAGCCGCCCCGAACAGAAAGATCCCGGTCCCTATCGCGATGAAGAACAGGAGCATGCAGCCGCCGCCCCGCGATTCCCGCATCATGCGCAGGAACCCGCGGCCGAAGGCGGACCCCTCGCCGGGGACCCGCAGTGCCGAACGCGGCGGCGCGTAGAGCCGCGAGCGCTCTCGCGACTCCTGTACGGAAGCGGTGGAAGGTCCGGGGAATCCGATTCGGCACCTGTGCGGGGGTCGACCGCCGTGAATCCGTGCCGCGACCTATTTCGCTTTCGCGGGTTTGACCGGCTTCGGCTCGCCGATGGCGAAAACGCTCTGGCGGCCGCGCACGATGATCATGCCGTCGACGATCGCCGGCGTGGCCATCAGCACCTCGCCCATGGGATTTTTGGCGAGCAGCTCGAACTTCGGGCCGGCCTTGATCACGTAGACGTCCCCCTCTTCGCTTGGGAAGTAGACCTTGCCGTCGGCCGCCACCGGCGAGGCGGTGAAGGCCACGGACGCATTCCCGGCCAGGCGCTCGCGGTAGACCTGGGCGCCTGTCTTGGCGTCGTAGACGGTCAGGATGCCGTTGTTCGAGCAGGTGTAGAGGTGGTCGCCATAGACGATCGGCGTCGGCATGTAGGTGCCGCCCTGCTTCATGCTCCAGGCGACCGCCTCGTTCGCCGACTTGCCTTCAGGGGGCGTGATGTCGCCGCTCGCCGTTCCCAGGCGGATGGCGTAGATCGGCCGGACGGGAGGGTAGCCCGCGGTGATGAAGGCCATGCCATGAGCGGCGATCGGGGTGGGGACGGCGATCTCCGAGCCGCCGGTCAGACGCCACAGCTCCTTGCCGGTCAGCGCGTCGTAGCCCCGGACGTACTTCGTGGCGTTGGTCACCAGCTCGGCTCTCTTGGCGGTCTCGAAGACGGTGGGCGACGCCCACGAGGGGATCTCGTCGCGGTCGGTGCGCCAGACCTGCTTGCCGTCGGCCAGGTCGTAGGCGGCGATGAAGGAGCCCTTCTGCAGGTCGGCCTGCACGATCACCAGGTTCTTGAAGATGATCGGCGAGGCGCCATACTCCCACTGATAGGAAGGGTCGTAGAACCAGCCGGCGTCGAGCACTCCGAGGTCTTTCTTCCACTTGAGCGTGCCGTCGGCCTTGTAGCAGAAGAGGCCGGCGGAGCCGAAGAGGGCCACGACGTGCTCGCCGTCGGTCGCCGGCGTCGAGTTGGCGTGGGTCGCCTTCATGTGCCGCTTGACCTGCGGCACGCCGCTGTGGGCCACCCGCTCCCACAGCACCTTGCCGGTCTTGCGGTCGAGGGCGTAGACCCTCCAGCTCTGCTCGGCCTTGCTCTCGACCGAGTCGACGTCGCCGTAGAGCCCGGGGCGGAAGGTGGGGTTGACCTCGTTCGATACGGCGGTGGTGACGAAGACCCGGTCGCCCCAGACCACCGGGCTGGAATGGGCGAGGCCCGGGATCGGGGTCTTCCAGAGGATCTTCGTCCCCTTCTCGCCATCCCAGACGGCGGGCGCGGGGCCCTCTCCGACACCCGAGGCCTGGGGGCCGCGGAACGAAGGCCAGGCGGGGGCTTTCGCCGCCATGGCAGCGGACGGCAGGCCGAGGAGCAGGGCGGCCAGCGGCGCGCTGATCTTCCAGCAGAGGCGGCTGAGGCGGCGGGGGCTTTTCATGGCGTCTCCTTCTTCTTGAGCAGGGTCGAGCTCCCGCGCTCGATGAGCGTGAGGCCGGTGACCTTGCCCGCCTCGACCTGGAACTGGATCTTGATGCCCGCGAACTCCTCGGCCCGGAAGGTCACCGGATCGAGGGCGGCGAGGGTGAGGACGCCGCCGTCGGCGGCCGCGACGAGCTTGCCTTCCTTCAAGGTGACCGTCAGGGTGAAGCTCGGACCCTCGAAGACGCCCTCGTAGGGCTTGAGGAGGGCGGGATCGACTTCCACCACCACCGGCGGCTTGGCGCCGGCCGCCTCCAGCAAGGCGACGACCTCGGCCTGCTGGCCCTTGGAGGCAGCCGCCAGAGCTTCGCTCAGCGCTTCGGGGCCGAGCTTGCCGCGCTCGAGGATCACCTTCACGACGGCGGCCTTGCCTTCACCGGCAGCCGACGCCAGCGCTCCGGCCTCGTCCTGGGCTCCCTTCGCGAGCAACGCCCGCACGATCTCCGGATGCCCCTTCTGGACCGCCCAGTCGAGCGGCGTCGAGTTGTAGAAGCGGTCTTTGACGTTGGGATCGGCGCCGCGCTCGAGGAGCAGGTTGATCACCGCCGTGTGCCCCTTGTCGGCGGCAAAAGCGAGGGCGGTGCCGCCATAGTTGTTCGCGGCGTTGACGTCCACGCCGGCGGCCAGGAGCTCCTGGACCTTCGCCAGGTCGCCGGCGCTGGCGGCGCGCCGCAACGTGTCGCCAGGGTCGTCCGCCGCGGCGCCGGGGCGGGCAGTGGTCAGCAGAAGAGACAGAGCAAGGCAGTATCCCGCCGCACCGAGCTTGGGCATCACGACCTCCTTCGTTCTCTTCGATTATACGGGCGGCACGGCGCAAAGTTACCAACCGCGACATCTGGCAGACTCCTCCCATACGATCCGCTCTCCTCCTCCTCCTTCTGGTCACGTCGGCCCCCGTAACATCGCGGGAGGGTGCGCGTGATGTCTATGCCGCCACCGATTTCGAAGGGGCAGGGGGCTGGCCAGCGCACCCTGTCGCCTGCTGGAACGGCGTATCGGATCGACTTGCGATTTCGAGGGCCCATGGAACTACAAATCAGGAATCTCTCGAAGACCTACGCCAACGGTGTGCATGCCCTGAAGGACGTCACGCTGGCGATTCCCCACGGCATGTTCGGACTGCTCGGCCCGAACGGCGCCGGCAAGTCCACCTTGATGCGCACGATCGCCACCCTGCAGGAACCGGATGAGGGCTCGGTCCGCTTCGGCGACATCGACGTGTTGCGGCAGAAGGAGAGGGTGCGCGAGACGCTCGGCTACCTCCCGCAGGAGTTCGGGGTCTACCCGAAGGTGAGCGCGGAGCAACTGCTGGATCACTTCGCGGTGCTCAAGGGCATCACCGATCGGCGGGCACGCAGGGAGGCCGTGGATGCGCTCCTGCACCAGACCAACCTCCATGATGTACGCAAGAAGAAGCTCGGCGGCTACTCCGGAGGGATGCGCCAGCGGTTGGGCATCGCCATCGCGCTTCTGGGCGACCCGAAGCTGATCATCGTCGACGAGCCCACCGCGGGTCTCGACCCGGCCGAACGGGTGCGCTTCCTCAACCTGCTGAGCGAGCTGGGCGAGAACGCGGTGGTCATCCTCTCCACGCATATCGTCGAGGACGTCGAGGAGCTGTGCAGCCGGGTGGCAATCATCGACAAGGGTACGATTCTGCTCGAGGCCGAGCCGCTGCGCGCGGTCGCGGCCCTGCGAGGGCGGATCTGGCGGCGGGTGATCGAGAAGAGCGAGCTGCCGGAGCTGGAGCGAGAGCACGCGGTCATCTCGACGAAGCTCCTCGCCGGCCGCACCGTCGTGCACGTCAACAGCGCCGTGTCACCCGGCGCTGGTTTCAGTCCCGTTGAGGCGGATTTGAAGGACGTCTACTTCAGCACCATGGCGGGCTGTCATGCCTATGCCAGCGAACAACCGGTGCTCGAGGTGGTTCGATGAAGCTCTGGGAAATCTTCCGTTTTGAAATCAGCCAGCAGTCGCGGCGCATTTCGACCTGGCTCTACTTCGCGGTCGTGCTGGGATTCACGTACATGGTGGGGACGGAAGAATTCGTCTCCACCGCGCGCAACGGCGGCTACTTTTTGAACGCGCCGTTCGTCATCGCGAGCGTCGCCACCATCGGCAGCATGGTAGGGCTTCTGATCACTGCGTCGCTGGCCGGCGATGCGGGAGCGCGGGACGCGCAGACGCGGATGCATCCGCTCCTCTACACCGCTCCCGTCGGCAAGGCCGCCTATCTGAGGGGCCGATTTCTCGCGGCGTTCCTCCTCAACCTGCTGGTCCTGGTTGCCGTGCCGGTCGGCCTCGTGCTCGCCGCGCTGGTCCCGCGCTCGGGAGCCGATCTCATCGGGCCGTTCCGGCCCGGGGCCTATCTCGGCGCGTATGTCTTCCTGGTTCTGCCGAACGCGTTCATCGTCACGGCGCTCCTGTTCGCGCTCTCGGCGCTCGGCCGGAAGGCGATCGCGGCCTACTTCGGCAGCGCTCTCCTCTTCTTCCACTCGAATTTCAGTTGGCAGTTCGTCGCCGGGACGTTGGGGTGGTGGAGTCTCGCGAGGCTGCTGGACCCCTTTGGCGTCACCGTGTTCAGCGAGCTGTCGAAGGCGTGGACTCCCGCCGAAAAGAACACGCTCCTGGTGGGGCTGCAGGGTCCGCTGCTCGCAAATCGCGCGCTGTGGCTCGGCATCGCGTTGAGCGCTCTGGCGCTCACCCATCAGCGCTTCCGTTTTGCCCATCCGTCGCCAGGCTCGTGGCGGGGCCGCGGCAGGCGACGGCAGGCGGACGGCGCCGCCCCGATCGTGGGGAGAGCCATCGCGCCAGGCACGACGCTTTCGGCGCCACGGGTCCAGCGGAGGTTCGGGTCCGCAACCCATGTCCTGCAGACGTTCGCGATCGCATGGCAATCGTTCCGAACGGTGGTGAGGAGCTGGGGCTGGTTCGTCCTGGCGTTCCTGCCGTTCATGGTGGTGCTGTCCGGGCCCGAATTGATGGAGCACATGGGCATTCCGCTGTTCCCCACGACCGCGCGGATCACGGCCTGGCTGACCGATCCTCAGGACGGCTTCTGGCTGCTGATTCCGCTGCTCATCGTCTTCTTCGCCGGCGAGCTGGTCTGGCGGGAGCGCGACGCTCGCTTGAGCGAGATCGCGGACGCGGCACCGGCGCCGGAGTGGGTCTCGTTGGTGGGGAAGCTCATCGGGCTCAGCTCTGTTCTCGTCCTGCTGCAAGCGTTGATACTGGCCGCGGGGATGCTCGTTCAGGTGCGCATGGGCTATCGCCTGTTTGAAACAGGGTTGTACGCGCGGATCCTTTTCGGTTTCCAGCTCCCCGACTATCTCCTCTTCGTCCTGGTGGCGCTGGCCGTCCACGCGATCGTGAACCACAAGTACGTCGGCCACACGGTTCTGCTCCTCGCGTATGGGTTTACCGCTTTTGCGGCGGAGCTCGGGATCGAGCACAAGCTGCTCGTGTACGCGTCCGATCCCGGCTGGGTGTACTCGGACATGCGTGGATTCGCGCCGTTCGTCGCCCCTTTCGTGTGGTTCAAGCTCTACTGGTCCGCCTGGGCATTGCTGCTGGCGGTGGCGGCGAAGCTGTTCTGGGTTCGGGGGAAAGGGGCCGGGCTCGGGTCGCGGCTCCAACTGGCGGGCCGCCGCTCGACGCGGGCGGCAGTCGGCGCCGCGGCGGCGGCGGCGGGGCTCATCCTGACGCTGGGCGGTTTCATCTTCTATAACACCAACGTGTTGAACGCGTACTGCACGACTTCCGACAGGATGGAGCGGCGCGCCGAGTACGAGCGGCGCTATGGGCAATATAAAGGTTTGGCGCAGCCCCGGAAGACGGGCGCCTCCCTTCATGTCGAGATCCATCCCCGGCGGCGGGAGGTGGACATCCGCGGCACTTTCCATCTCGTGAATCGGAGCGCGGCGCCGATCGGCTCCATCCACGTGGCCACCGCCTCGGAAGTCGAGACGCGAGCGATCCGCTTCGACCGGCCGGCTGAACGTGTTCTCGCGGATGATGACCTCGGCCATCATATCTACACCTTGGGGACGCCGCTGCAGCCAGGGGACTCGCTGCGTCTCAGCTTCGAGGTGCATTCCGCACCACGAGGATTTTCGAACGGCGGGGTCGATGCCTCCGTGGTACCCAACGGTACTCATTTCGAGCAGCGTGAGTGGCTGCCCGCGATCGGCTATCAGCCGAACCGCGAGCTTCAGACTGCCGGTGAGCGAAGAGCGTACCGGCTCGCCGCGCGGCCTGAGCGCCCCTCCCTCGACGACGTGCAGGCGCGATATGACATTGCAGGGGCCGAACGGATCGCGTTCGAAGCGGTTGTGGGCACCGACGAAGGTCAGGTCGCCGTCGCGCCCGGGAGGTTGCGGAGAACGTGGACGGAAAACCGGCGCCGATATTTTCATTATGTGACCGACGCGCCGATCTGCGATGACTACGCCTTCTTCTCCGCCGCCTACTCGGTCCATGAAGGGCGGTGGAACGACGTCTCGATTCAGATTTATCACCACCCGGACCACGCCTGGAACCTGGATCGCATGGTCCGCAGCGTACAGGCTTCGCTGAGCTACCACGTCGAGCAGTTCGGTCTGTACCCGCAGGGCCAGATCAGGCTCGTCGAGTACCCCGGGGACGCGATGACCCTGCACGCCTCTCCAGTCAACATCTCGTACCAGGAAGCGTTCCCCCTTCTCAATCCGTCGGACGGCAGTCCGCGGGCTGTCGATCTCCCGTTCGCGGTCGTGGCGCACGAGGTTGCGCACCAGTGGTGGGGCAACCAGGTCACGCCCGCACACGCCGAGGGCGCCCCGGTGCTCAGCGAGACCCTCGCGTGGTACACCGCGATGGGAGTGGTGGAGAAGACCTACGGCCACGATCACCTGCGCCGGCTCCTGAAGTTGATGCGGGAGGCGTACTTGACGCCCCACGCCCGCGCCAACGTCCCGCTGCTCCGGGCCACGGATTGGTTGCAGGCTTACAGGAAGGGGCCGTTCGCGATGTACGCGCTGCGCGAGTACATCGGCGAGGAGCGGGTAAACCTTGCTTTGCGGCGTTTGCTCCAGAAGCACGGATCGGGAGAGCCTCCCCTGCCGACTACCCTCGATCTTTACCGGGAGCTTCAGGCGGTCACGCCGGCCTCGCTCCGGTATCTGCTGGTCGATCTCTTCGAGGCGAACACCTACTGGGAGCTCGCCGCGGAGCGGGTGACGGCGCGGCAGGCTGAAACAGGGAGCTGGCAGGTGACTCTCGCCGTGGAGGCGCGCAAGGTGGCGGTCGACAACATGGGCGTCGAGACCGAGGTCCCCATGAACGATCTCGTCGAGGTCGGCGTCTTCGCGGCCGCGGAGGACGGAGGGCTCGGCGAGCCGCTGTACCTGCGCGTGCACCGCGTCCGCTCCGGTAAGCAGCAGATCACGGTGACGGTGCCGGGGAAGCCTGCCGGGGCCGGGATCGACCCGCGCGGCCTTCTGATCGACCTGGAGGCCAGGGACAACCTCAGGGAGATAACCTCAGGAAGATAACGCTGAGGCGCCTGCTCTGTCGCCAGAGTCAGGCGCCTCCTCTGGCTTAAGGCCTGCTGTCCGGATCCGCCGGATCGGAATGAGCTTGCCGCTCGTCGCCGTCCCAGGCGCCGTCCCCGTCGCGGTCCACGCCGACGCGCTTGCCGGAGCCGGGCGGCACGCAGGTGTAGGTCACGGGGCGGCCGGCGGCCAGGGACCGCAGCGTCGCGGCGGTGATGGGCGGCTGCCCGCGCCGGTCTCTCGCGAACAGGCCCGACCCCACGTACAGGAAGCCGGCCTCGTCGCCGAAGATCCTGGTCTTGGCGACGAGGTCGCATTCCCCCGCGTCCGCGCGCTGGCGCAGGAGGTTGACGCGGGAGTCCGCCGCCGCGGAGCTCGAGGCCGTGAGCGTGATCTGCTGGCCCACGACGGGCGCCAGGTTGGTGGGGAATGCCAGGATGAACGCCTCGAGCTGCCGCCGCTGGACCTCTCCAGTGGGCCCTTCCGGGATGCTGTTGCTGTTGGCCCCGTTGAAGACCTCCGAGAAGCTCAGCCCATGCACGAAGCGGAACACCGTATCGACGTTCCCGTCGTTGAGGAACCCGTAGCCGCGCACCTGTTCTCCCTTGAAACCGTTGTCACCGCCCAGGAATCCAGGGTTCTCGGCATTCCCGAACATTCCGATCTTTTGATAAGCGTTGCGCAGGTGGGGGGTTTTGAAGAGCTGCGGATTGAAGTCGAAGCTCGAGAAGCCGGCCGTGCCGAAGAGCCCGGGCGCCGCGGTGCCGGGGTTGGCGTTCGGGTTGATCACGTGGCAACTGGCGCACGTGAGGACGAGGCCGTTGAGCTCCGGAGCCGACGGGATGCCGCAGTTGACGCTGTCGAAGAGCCGGCGCCCGGCCTCCTGATCCGCGGTGAGCACATTGTCGATCCGCCGGTTGGGGTTCGGTGGATAGGTGATCCGAAGGATGAAGTCGGTGAACGCATCCATGTCCGCTTGCGGGATGGCCGCGTGGCGCCCGAGCAGATCGGGGAACGCGCCGTTGAACTGGTCGAATGCCGTACGCTCGTCGAAGCTCCCGCTGTCCGGCTGTGTGCTCGGCGCGCCGTTGCCGCCGGTGCGGTCGCCGCGCCAGTGCATCGGGCCGTGGTTAGCCATGCCGCGCAGGCTCTGCGTCGCCATCGGGCCCTTCATCGGGTGGAAGATGGGCTCCATGGGCTGCCCCGTGACCACGTTGAGCAGCTCGCTGATGAAGGGGCCGGGGTTGTCGATCACCACACCGTCCGGGTTGCCGAGATCCCACGACAGGCTGTCGAAATCGCCGAAGGCGTGGCAGCTCGCGCAGGAGGAGTCGCCGTGGCTCGACGAGAACTTGGCGTCGTAGAGGAACCGGCGGCCGGTCACGACGCTCGGCGGCTCAGGGTTGTGCATCCGGACGTGCGCCGTCTCCGCCCGCCTTCCCGTATCGATGATCGAGATTCCGTTGTCGAAACGCGTCATCACGTAAAGCTGCCTTCGATCCTCGTCGAGGACCAGGCCGGTGGGGCCGCCGCCGCTCACGGGGATGTGGCTCGCCGTGCTCGGCACGAACGTGTCGGTCTCGAGCTGCGCCGTGGAGAAGGCCCCCACCTTGTCGGACCCCAGGGCCGCGACGTACAGGGTCGCGCCATCGCCGGTCACCGCCATGCCCTGGGGCAGGGCGAGGGACCGGTCGTTCTCGGCGTTCGGGAGCGGCGCGCAGCAATGGTTGTAGTCGATGTGCTTGTTGAGGTGCCTCGCCGCCACGCCGCCCCCGGCACCCCCGGGTGACAGCACGGTGATGCGGCTCTCGTGCAGGTGGCCGCGCAGGCTCTGCCCGGCGAAGGAGCCCGGGCCCTCGAACCGCGCGGTGTTGTTCGCCTCGGTGTTGGCGACGTAGACCTTGCCGTTCACGGGATTGACGGCCATCGTGTACAGGAGGGTGCCGACGCCCTGGAAGAAGCCGCCCGCTCCCGGCTGCTGGCGCGGGGGATTGGCCATGGCGTTGATCACGAACACGTCCTTGTCGGGCAACGAGAATTTCACGTGCTGGTCGCGGGAACGGCCGAGCGAGTCGACCCAGTGAGCGCCGTTCCACTTGACGATGGCCCCGGTTTCGGGCGCGGGCCGGCCTTCGGCGTTGGCGGCGGGCCCCGGGACGCCGTCCGGACCGAAGCCGTCCGGGAGCGAGGTCTCGGCGACAATGGTGGTCCGGTTGCCCGTTTGGAAGCCGGCGGCGTAGACGCGGCTGCCGTCGGGCGTCACCGCGAGGGCGCGCGGAGTGTCCGTGAAGAGGGTGATGATGGTCAGCGGCGTGCCGCCCAGGGTGCCCCCGAGCCCGTCGGCGTCGAACACCCAGACATCCGCGCGCCCCACGCCCGGGGTCGTGAACTGGGGATCGAACGGGAGGTTCTGGCCTCGATGGGCCGTCGTGATGAACGCCCGCCTCCGCTCCGGTCCGGCGAAGACGATGTCTCGAGGCTCGTCGCCGACGAGGAGCGTGCGCCTGACGTTCCCGGTCGTGGCGTCGTCGTCGAGCTCGACGACGCTCACGCTGTCCGAGAGGTGGTTGACCACCCAGACCTCACGGTTCGTCCGGGCCGCGACGGCGACGGGCTCGAGGCCCACCGGGATGGAGGCGGCGTGGCTGAGCCCCTGCTCTCGGATGCGGAAGACCTCGAGGCGGTTGTCGGGCGTGTTGACGGCGAACAGAAGCCGCTTGTCCGGAGACATCGCGAGCGGGCGCACCTGACCGCTCTCGAAGAGCGTGTACGGGGAAGGGGCCGAGGCGTTTGTCGAGCTGCGGATCAGGCTCCCGACCTTCGTATCCGCCGACGCCTCGGCAGGATGGCTTGCGTTGGGGCTGGAAGAGAGCGCCGCGGTGAACGCGAACGCCACAAAGGCCATGAGCGACACCATCAAGCTACGGTAGGAGCGTTTTGAGCCCATAAAGATTTCCCCCTCTTTGTCTGGTTATGCTTGCTTCTGACATCTACAGATCTTTTTGATCGAGATCCGAATGCTTTGCCAGGTGTCGCTCCAGCCTCGGAGGCTTGGCCGTCGCCGCCACGATCGGTGGCCGTACCAGTTTCTCGGGGCTCCAGAGAGAGGAACGCTGCCGCTGTCGAGTTCCCCTCACCTGGATGGGTGTCCGACCGACTCGGCCTCGAGGGCAACAAACCGGAGGTGAGGGGAACCGGGCCAAAGCTGGCCTTCAGCCCCGCTTGTCCGGAGAGCTCCAGCCAGGCGCCGGGGGAAACCGGCCGCCTCCAAAGGAAAAGGTGCGCTGGCGCGCCCGGGCCGAGCCGCTTCCAAGGATCAGCTTTCAGGGATGGTGCTAAAGACCACCCAAACTGTTTAAAGGTCTTTTGCCGCGAGAAAAGTCTTTTGCTCCGGGCCGGAAGTCAATTGGGCGAAGATTTGATCAAATTGCTCCGGAATAGACTTGAGCTTCCATGGGAAAGAGGATCATGCTCCCGGCCGAAGGCAATCAGGGCCGGAAAAGGGTAGCCGCCCGGAGAATTTGATGATCCCGGGCGGGTAAATGCTCAATTGTTCGGGGATTAGACTCTAATCTGCGAGATTAGACTCTAATCCAGGCCGAAATGATCTTTTTCCTGGACCGGGTTGGCTTTTGCGCGCTTTTGATAACTAAAGGAACGAACACGCACTCTCTTCTCCGAAGCGGCGGAGAAGGAAGGGCGTGGCTGAGCTGGGAAAGGTGCCAGGCACTTAATTCGGCCGGTTCCCATCAAGCCCGGACCTACGCGAAACTCATGGTATAAGCTCGCGCTTCATCGACCGAAAGGGGAAAGATCCATGAAGAAGCGCTTGAAGAAGCTGACCCTCAACCGTGAGACCCTCCGTACCCTGGAGGAAGGCGCGATCCAGGCGGCGGTGGGCGGTGTGTCCGCGAGGACCTGTGGGAGCCCTTGCTCCGCGACCTGCACCGTCGACCCGTGCGTCGCTGCCTCCGACGCCTGTTCTTTCGCAGCGCGCTGCACCAAGTAGGGGGTGCGGCGGTGGGCTCCCTCTTGCGGCAGCAAGCGGGAGCCGTGATCTACTGCAGCGCGTCCGGCGAGGGGCAGGTGAGCGCGCTCGCATCGATGCCCTGGAGCTGGACCGTCGTGGCTCCCGGGAAATTGGCTGGCTTCACGCCAGCCGGCGGATTGGTGGGCGTGCCGGTGACGAGCGGCGCATACGTCGTCGTCCCCGACTCGCGCCGAACCCAGAAGAGGGGCTTCAAAACGCTGGTCATCCTCGGAAAATAGTGGAGGAAGTCCGCCCCCCGGCGATAGAGGCACAGCGTGTCGAAGAGGCGCGCCGATGCCGTGTAGCCGGGCGGAGTGACGGCGAGAGTCGGACTGTGGCCGCGCCGCCGCAGCTCGTCGAAGATCCAGCCGGCGGTGAAGTACTTGTCGGTCGGCCAGTTGCCGATGCCCGACGGCGCCTGCCCTTTGAGCAACGCGTGGATCTTCTCCCGGTAGACCCACGTTCCCTCCGTCGGCGTATCCTCGAAGCGCGCTCCCGGCGCGCGGACCAGACCGCCGCCGTTGGCGGCGATCTGGTCCCAGATGAATTTCTCATCCGCCCACCACTTGCGGACGGCGTCGAGCATGCCCGCGTCCGGCGGAGTACCGACGCCGTAGGTGGGGCCGTTGGTGAGCGCAAAAAGATAGGCCGCTGCCATTCCCGCATGCCAGATCTGGCCGTGGCTGATCGTGAGGGCCTCGCCCCCTTGGGCGCTCAGGGAGTAGTGCCCATGGGTCTGTTGGAGGTTGATGGTGTCGAGCAGCCACTGCCGGGCGCAGGCCCGCGTCGGCGAGTTTGGGGGTAAGTTCCGCAGTGTCCAGCCCCAGTACCAGGCCCGCCCAATCATTTTCTGGTTGCCCGTGCCGGTGAGATTGACGCAGGTGTTCTCGCTCCCGCCCGGACACATTTGGCCGCAAGGACAGGGCTCGGGACAGGGATTGCTCGGCGGGGTGTAGAGCACTGGTAGCCCGAACATCTGCTTCGCCAGGTCGTGCACCCGCTCCATCTGCACGTGGACGTCCTGGCCGCGCGCTGGCGCCGCTGCGAAGAGCGCGACGGAGAGGAGGATTGCGTACTGCCGAAATCGAGTCATAAGGACCTCCTGCGTTGAATAAGGGCTTCTTCGATGCCAGCCCTCGCTCGTTCTTGTGAATTTAATATTATCATAATCTAGTGAGTATCATAAGATACCGGGCGGACGAAAGGAGGTCCCCATGGACAAGCCCACCGAGCTGATCGAGCTCGTCTGCACCCGCACCTGAGGAACCTGCCGCAAGGCGGTCGCCTTGCTGGACGAGAAAGCCATCCCCTACCGCTACCGCGAGTACACCCGAGAGCCGCTCACCGAAAGCGAGATCCGCGGGATTCTGCGCCTGCTGGGCATCTCGGCCCGCGACCTGCTGCGCACCAGGGACCCCGCGTACGCCGAGCTCGGCCTCGCCGACGATCAGCCGGACGACGAGCTGATCCGCGCCATGGCCCGGCACCCCACCCTGGTCCAGCGTCCAATCGGACGGCTGCCGGGCAAAGCCGTCCTCGGCCGTCCGCCGGAACGGCTCCTCGAGCTGGTCGAGAGCTGAAAAGGGCGCCGCCATGCATCCTGCTATAGATCCAGTCCTCGTGACGGGAGCCACCGGCCGCCTGAGGTATTGGCCTTAGAAGAAAGTATCTTGAAACGCCGCTCCGCTTGAAGCATACTTCCAAAAAGATCTTTTGGTTTTGATTTTTGCAAAAACCAGGCGGGCTTTGGAGGGAGAGATGAAGAGGAAGCTTCTGTGGATCTTCGCGGCGGTTGTTCCGTCCCTGGTTGTTCCCTCCCTGGTATTGGCGGCCTCGCCGGCCGGGGCGCAGGCTCTCGGGCCGGAGCCGGAGGCCGGGGCGGCCAGGCGGGCGGGAATTCCGGTGGGACCGGGGCTCTGGCGGCTTTATGGCGAGGACCCCACCCTCGGCAGGACGGACGACCTGGCGCCGCTGCGCCAGATGATCGGCAAGGCGACGGTGGTCGGTCTGGGCGAGGCGTGGCATACCTCGGGCGGCTTCTACAAGATGAAGCACCGGATCTTCCGCGATCTGGTGGAGAACATGGGCTTCCGCGCCTTCGCGATCGAGAGCCACTGGGTCAGCGGGGAGAAGGCCAACCGGTACGTCCAGACGTGCGAAGGCTCTCCGGACGAGGCCCTCGACCTCCACATCCCCGTCTGGAGAAGCGTCGAGCTGCGCGATCTCGTCCAATGGATGTGCGAGTGGAACCAGGCTCATCCCGACGACCGGGTTCACTACATCGGCTTCGACATCCAGGGGTCCGGTCTGGGGCCCAACGTCGACGGCCCGGGCCTGATCGCCTTCCTTGGGCGGATCGGCATTCCGGAGGGGCGCCCCTGGATCCCGGGCATCCGGGCGTGCGAGGGAGTGACCGTCTCCCATCCCGCCGACCAGATCCCTCCGGAGGTCCACCAGCAGTGCTTGGCGGCGTTGACGGAGATCGAAGGACACTTCGAGAGCAACGGGCGGTCGATCGAGGAGCGGACGTCCAAAGAGGACTTCTTTATCGCCAAGCTCCAGTTGTTGAGCCTCAAGGCGTGGCAGGAGGAGGTCTTCCTCATCGGGACCGATCTCGTCGGAGAGGATTTCGCGCGGGGCTTCAATAAGCGGGATGAAGCGATGGCCAAGGTCTTCTTCCTCCTGCGGGAGAAGAATTTCCCCGGGGCCAAGACGGTGGTCTGGGGGGACAACATCCACGTGGCGCGCGCTCTGGTCCCGAATGGCGCGCGTCCGATGGGCAGCTTCCTGGCGGCAAAGCTTGGCCGCAACTACGTGAGCTTCGCTCTCACCGCCTACCACGCCGAGGTCGAAATCGAGGTCTGCCGGGTGAGAGAGGCCGTGCCCGGATCGGTCGAAGACCGGCTCCACGCCCTGGGCGAGGACGCCCTGCTCGTCGACCTCGCCCGCAGCTCTTACCTGCGGCCCCGCATCTACAACATTGGCATCTTCCCGTTCGTGCCGCGCCGGCATTTCAACGGGGTCGTCTTCCTGGAGACGTCTGAAAGGATGCAGCCGACGGCCTGGGCGCCGTGCCGGCCGTGACTTCCTGCGGTAGACGCGAAGGGGCTTGTACTATATTTGCCCCATGATCCGGAATCCCTTGTCTCGACTCGTGCGCGCCGGCCTCCTGACCGGCGTCATCGACGGGCTCTTCTCGAGCGTCCTGAGCGTCGCCTTTTATGGTTCAACGGTGACGCGGCTTTTTCAAGGCGTCGCGTCGACGCTCCTGGGCAAAGAGGCCTTCGATGGCGGGACCCCAACGGCCCTGATCGGCGTTCTGATGCATTTTGGCGTGGCGTTCGGATGGTCCGCCGTCTTTCTGCTGCTCGTCAGGCGCTCGTCTTGGATTCGCCGCGTGCTCACTTCGCCGTACGGAGTCGTCAAGGTCGCCTCGTGGTACGGCCCCTTCGTATGGCTGGTGATGTCGCTGGTGGTCATTCCGCTGCTGCTGCATCGCCCGCCCACGATCAACATACGCTGGTGGGTCCAGTTGATCGGACATTTTCCGTTCGTCGGAGTACCGATCGTAGCGTCGATCGGCAGCGGTTCCCGATTGGTCCTCGGGCCGCTCTGATACTCATCTCATGCTAATGTAGCTATGAGATGGGGCAAAACGTTGAGTCCCCTCCATCTGCTTTCGGCAGAGAAATCAGCTCTACAAGTTGAAAGTGAGGACTGTTCTTGAAAATCTGTCTACGATTCTCTCCATTCGCTCAAGCGAGATGGATGCTCTGTCTCTTCATGGCCACCGTCGCGGCGGCGGCCTGGTGCGCTCCTGCCGCCGGTGCGGAGTACTGGTTTCCCGTCGGCGACGGGGTCGGGCGGCCGGTCGCCGCTCGCAACAACGATGGCCGCCTCGAGCTCTTCGTCCGGCGTAGCGACGGCGCCATCTGGCACCGCTGGCAGGACGCCACCGCTCCCGACGGATACTCGGCCTGGCTGTCGCTGGGCGGCAGCTTCAGCAGCGATCCCGTGATCGCCAAGGCGGCGGACGGGCATCTCGAGGTCTTCGTCCGCACCTCGGCCGGCGCCATCAACCAGAAGTGGCGCAGCGGGGCGGCGGCGGAGGGCTCCTGGTCGGCCAACTGGACACAGATCGCGACCGGCATCGCGGGCGACCCCGTGGTCGTCCAGAACAGCGCCTCGCGCCTCGAGGTGTTCGCGCGGGCGAGCGACGCTTCGGTCGGCTATACGGCCCAGACCAACTCGACGCCCGGGGGCCCCTGGAGCGCCTGGACGTCTCTCGGCGGCTTCGTTTCGAGCGATCCCGCCGTGGCCGCGAACGCCGACGGCCGGCTCGAAGTCTTCGTCCGCACGCCGGACGGGATCGTCTGGAACAAGTGGCAGACGACGGCGGGCGGCACCTGGTCGGCCTTCTGGTCCTCGCTGGGAGGTGCCACGGCCGGCAATCCGGCGGTGGCCCGCAACGCGGACGGCCGCCTGGAGTTGTTCGCCATCACGGGGACGGGCCGGCTCTGGCATCGCCATCAGGCCACCGTCGGCGCCAGCGCCACCTGGTCGACCGAGCAGTTCCTGGGCGGGGATGTCGCGGGCGGCCTCGTGGGGACCTCCGGAAACCTGATCGGAAATCCGGCCCTCGCCTTCGGCGACGGCGGCCGGCTGGGGATCATCGCCCGGGCCGGCAACGGCCGCGTCTGGAGCAAGTGGCAGAAGACGGCCGGGGTCGACACCTGGTCCGTCTGGAGCTCGACTTGCGGCAGCACCGCCAGCGATCCGTTCGCGGCTCCCCCCAGCAGCGGCTCCCCGGAGCTCTACGTGCGCACCGGCGACAACACCCTGTGGCACAAGCGCTGCGACGAGCAGTGCCTGGGCCTGGAGGGCAAGACCGTGCCGGTGTTGATCTACCACGCCTTCTCCGAGGCCGACCCCACCTGGGGCGAGCCGGGCCTGTTCGTGAAGCCCTCGGAGCTCCAGTTGCAACTGAATCACCTGACGAGCAATGGCTTCACGCCCGTCCAGGTCGCCGACCTTGAGAACCTCTGCGTCGTCGACAAGCCGGTGATGATCACGGTGGACGACGGCTACCGCGACAATTGGACCGACCTCTACCCCAAGCTCCAGGCCGCGAACGCCAAGGCCGTGATCTTCTCGATCTCCAACGCCATCGACGCCGCTCTCTACCTCACCGAGCAGCAGATGCTCGACATGCGTCCGCTGGTGTCGTTCCAGAACCACACGGCGAATCACCCCGATCTCACCACGCTGTCGACGAGCGCGGTCCGTAGCGAGATGACCACGGCGACGAGCCGTCTCCAGACGCTCACCGGCCAGACGGTCCTCGCTCTCGCCTACCCCTACGGCGGGCAGAATGCCACCATCAACGGCATCACCCGGGAGTACTTCCGCTACGGGTTCTCGACCGTGGACGGCGTCTACCGGCTGGGGCAGGACCGCTACACGGTGCCGCGGATCTTCGTGGGCCGCAGCGATACGCTGAGCTCCTTCGTTGAAAAGCTCAGGACGTGCGCTCACTCCGAGTATGCGACGGGTGTGAAGCTGAAGAGCGACTGCGGCGGTAGCTGCGTAGCGACGGTCTGCGCGGGCCAGCCGTCCTGTTGCTCGACGTCCTGGGACCAGCTCTGCGTCGACGCCGCCAGGGTGCAGTGCGACGTCGACACGCCGTAAGGCGCATGCTTTAGCGAGGAACCGGATCGGGGGCGCAAACGTTGCGCCCCCGGTTTTCATCGCTGATAGACTTCGGTCATGGCCAACATCCAGGCGGTTGCCGCGCCGGACGCTACCGAGCTCCCGCTGGTTTCGATACGCCGCGAGCGTGCAAGGCAGTTTCAGAAGCTGCAGCACGCGGTGCCTGCCATCGCGCTGCTCGGCGCGGGGGTGCAGGGGCTGAGGGAGGGAGCGCACGGTTTTGCGTTCGCTCTGGCAGTCGGGGAGTTGGCGGTGAGCTTTCTGCTCCTGCGCATGGCGGTGAAGGAGCTGGCCTCTGTGCGGCGGTCGCATTCCGTGCACGCTGAGCACCACCAGGGTGTGGACTGGTTCGACGTCTTCGCGGCAGGTGTGCTGACCGCCGAGGCGCTGGAGCACTGGCACACTCATCACCACCTGCCCCGGCCGACCCTTCTGATGGCTGCCGTCACCCTTGCCCTGGGACTGTTCCACCGCCAGATCAGCACCTTTTTCGCCGCACGCCGCCGATTGCTGCGCATCGACGGATCCGGCATCCGTGTCCGCGGTCGCTTCGGCCGGAGCTTCTTCGCCCCCTGGCCGGACATCGAAGGCATCGAGGTCGACCACGACAAGGCGCGGATCGTCGCGCGAGGCGGCCGGGAACGGCGGATCGACCTTACGGACCTGCGGAACGCTCCCGAGGTCCGCCAGGCCCTTCTTGCTGCGCGAGAACGGTTGGCCCCGGTTGGTTTGCCTCGACCGATCTAAAAGGGGAAGATTCCATGAGCGTTGCGACGACTGCAGATCCGGGCGTTCTTCAGGTTTCGCCGCAAGAGGAGCGGAAGGTCATTTTCGCCTCCTCGCTGGGCACGGTTTTCGAGTGGTACGACTTCTATCTCTACGCGACTCTGGCGCCGTTCTTCGCCGCCCTCTTCTTTCCCAAGGGCAACGACACCGCGGCCCTCCTCTCGGCCTTCGCCACCTACGCGGCCGGCTTCCTGGTGCGGCCGTTCGGCGCCCTGGTGTTCGGGCGCCTGGGCGACCTGGTCGGCCGCAAGTACACGTTCATGGTGACCATCATCGTGATGGGCGCCTCGACCGTGCTGGTGGGCCTCCTCCCCACCTACGCCTCGATCGGCGTCCTGGCGCCGATCCTCCTCGTGACGCTCCGCCTGCTCCAGGGCCTGGCCCTCGGCGGCGAGTACGGCGGCGCCGCGACCTACGTCGCCGAGCATGCCCCCGACGGCCGGCGCGGCTACTCGACGAGCTG
This sequence comes from Thermoanaerobaculia bacterium, assembly GCA_035266085.1. Lineage (GTDB taxonomy): Bacteria > Acidobacteriota > Thermoanaerobaculia > Multivoradales > UBA5704 > DATARR01. The sequence goes on along the minus strand of DATFNZ010000124.1, from coordinate 6,746 downwards.
GATCCAGACCACGGCGACCCTCGGCTTCTTCCTCTCGCTGCTGGTCATCGGCCTCTGCCGGGTCGAGATGAGCGCCGACGCCTTCAAGGATTGGGGCTGGCGGGTGCCGTTCCTGGTCTCGCTCGTGCTCCTCGTCTTCTCGATCTACATCCGGGCGCGGCTGAACGAGTCGCCGGTCTTCCAGCGGATGAAGTCGCAGGGCAAGGGGTCGAAGTCGCCGCTCAAGGACAGCTTCCTCCGCTATCCGAACAACAAGTACGTGCTGCTCGCCCTCTTCGGCGCCACCGCCGGCCAGGGGGTGGTCTGGTACACGGGGCAGTTCTACGCCCTCTTCTTCCTCACCATCACGCTCAAGCTCGACTACCTGAGGGCCTACGCCCTGGTCGGGGCCGCGCTCCTGCTCGGGACGCCGTTCTTCATCGTTTTCGGCGGCCTCTCCGACCGCATCGGCCGGCTCAAGATCATCCTCGCCGGCTGCCTCATCGCGGCGCTCACCTACTTCCCGCTGTTCAAGGGGCTGACCCACGCCGTCAACCCGGCGCTGGAGGAGTTCCAGAACAGCCATCCGGTGAGCGTTGCGGCGTCGGACTGCCACTTCCACGTCTTCGTGCTGCCGGGCACCCAGTTCTCCGACTGCGACAAGGCGAAGGACTTCCTCACCAAGTCCGGGCTCTCCTTCATCTCGCAGCCCGCGGCGCCCGGCCAGGCGGTGACGACGCGGATCGGCAACTCCACGCTGAACGGCTGGAACGAGGACGAGTACAAGGCCGCCCTGACGGCTGAAGGCTACCCGTCGGCACCCGAGCCCGGGCGGATCAACTACGCTCTGGCCATCCTGATCCTCTGGATCATGGTGATCTACGTCACCATGGTCTACGGCCCGATCGCGGCCTTCCTGGTGGAGCTGTTCCCGACCCGGATCCGCTACACCTCGATGTCCTTCCCGTACCATATCGGCAACGGCTGGTTCGGCGGCATGCTGCCGCTCCTCGCCACCGCCATGGTGGCGAAGGCCGGCAACATCTACTATGGCCTCTGGTACCCGGTGGTGGTCGCCGTCCTGACCGTGATCATCGGCGCGCTCTTCCTGCGCGATACGAAGGACCAGTCGGTCGTCGACTGAGCGTTGACGGAGATCGAAGACCCGAGCCATGAAAGTCCTTGAAACCGACCGCCTGGTCCTTCGCCGCCTCGCCGTCGACGACGCCGGGTTCATCCTCGATCTGTTGAACCAGCCTTCGTTTGTTCGTTACATCGGAGACAAGGGCGTCAAGACCCTCGAGGATGCCCGCAATTATATTTTGACGGGGCCGCTGGACAGCTACGAGCGCTTCGGATTCGGGATGTACATGACCCTGCTGAAGGAGGGCGGGGTCCCGATCGGGCTCTGCGGGCTGCTGAAAAGGGATTTCCTGGAAGACGTCGACGTCGGTTATGCCTTGCTGCCGCAATTCTGGTCCCAAGGGTATGCCTTCGAGTCCGCCTCCGCGGTGATGGCCTACGGGAGAGCTGCCTTGGGACTGAAGCGCATCGTGGCGATGACCGCGCCCGACAATGAAGGTTCGATCAGGGTGCTTGAAAGGATGGGGCTGAAATTCGAGCGGATGATCAGGTTTTCCGGAGACGGCGACGAGGTCAAGTTGTTTGCGTCGGAAGCCTGAAGGGGTTGCAGCCGGTCGCAAAAGGTTCCTGTGGGGTTTGGGACTGAGCATGGCCGTCACGGTCCTGCTCCTCGCGGCCGGCGAAGGGCTCGCTCGCGTGGGGTATGAGCCGCCCCCGCCGGACGAGCCCTGGATGGCCTACTCCCGTGAAGCCGGATGGGTCCGGCGCCCGGGCTTTTCCGGCGACGTCCACTCCGCGGTGCGGACCTTCGACGCCCAGGGCCTGTTCCCGAACGATGCGCGCGGTCTGGCGCGGCGGCCGCGCAGATTGATCCTCGCCGTCGGCGACTCGCGGACTTTCGGCGTCGGGGTGGACGTCGGCGCGACCTGGGCCGAGCAGCTCGAGCGCCGGCTGGCCGGGACCGAGGTGGTGAACCTTGGAGTTCCCGGATACTCGGCCCGGCAGGGACGGGCGGCGCTCGAGCTGGCCCTCGAACGGCCGGAGCTCAGCCGTCCGGACATCGTGATCTTCTCGTTCGGCTTCAACGACCGGCGCTACGTCCTGCGTCCGGAGGATGCGGACGGCGCGGCTGCCTTCTCTCGCAATGCGCGCCGGGCCTCCTGGGCAGCCCTGCTGCGGCAGTCCGCGCTGCTCTCCCGCTTGAGCCGTCCGGCGGCGACCGGGCGCGTCCGGCAGGGACTGGACCTCGGGTCGGTCGTCCCCCGCCTGCCGGCCGCCGAATTCCAGCGCGAGCTCGCCTCGGTGGCAAGGCTCTGCGCCGAGCGTGGGATTGGCCTCGTCTTCCTCTGGACGCCTGACAACCCTGCCCAGGCCGGAGACCTGCGCGCCGGCATCCAAGCCGCCAGGAACGGCGACCTCGACGTGGCGCGAGAGGCGCTCCAACGCGTCGTGAAGGCCGACAACGCCTTTTCCGACGCCGCCCGGCTGGAGCTGGCGAGGGTCTACGAGCGGCTGGGCCGCGCCGGAGATGCCCGGGCGGCGCGGACCAGCCCCCGGCTCTTCCGCTCGGCCTCCGGGGGCTATCCCATTCTCGCCAGCCTCTCCTATCGCGCGGCCGAGCAGCAGGCCGCCCGCGCAGGGCACGTCATGGTCGTCGACGCCTCGGACCGGCTCGAGGCGGAGCCCGGCGTCTTCCTGGACTTCTGCCACTTCGACGCCCGCGGCCACGCAGCCGTCGCCGAGCTTCTGGCGGCGCGCCTCCAATAGGTTTTCTGAAGGGTTGAGCCATGGAAATTCTTGCCATCTCGGGAAGCCTGAGGAACGCGTCCTCGAATACGGCTCTCCTCCATGCCGCGGCCCTCCTGGCGTTCGCGCGCTTCATCGAGAGCCAGGTTCGCTGGGGAGCCGGTGATAACATCCACGGCGGGGAGGAAAAGCAATGAATACGAGCAAGGTCATCGTCATCACGGGTGCCAGCAGCGGGATCGGAGCGGTGCTGGCTCGCGAGCTCGGCTCCCGGGGCCACCGGCTCGCGTTGGCGGCACGGCGGGAAGAGGAGCTCAAGAAAGTGGCGGAGCAGTCCGGCTCCGAGGCGCTTGCCGTCGTGACCGACGTCAAACGGCGTCAGGACATCGAGAACCTGCGGGATCGGACGATCGAGGCTTTCGGTCACGTCGACGTGTGGATCAACAATGCCGGGCGTGGCATCGGCAAACGGGTCATGGATCTCACGGACGAAGATTTCGACGAGATGTTCACCGTCAATACGAAGTCCGCGCTCTATGGAATGCAGGCCATCGTGCCCCATTTCATGGAACGGGGAGCTGGACATCTGATCAACATCTCCTCGTTTCTGGGGCGGGTTCCCGTCGCGAGCGTCCGCTCGGCGTACAGCGCGGCCAAGGCGGCTCTGAATTCGTTGACGGCCAATCTGCGCATGGACCTCCGTCAGGAATATCCCGGTATTCAGATTTCTCTCGTCATGCCAGGGATCGTGCTCACGGAGTTCGCGAAGAACGCCCTGGGAGGCACGCCGGGTACGCCGCCGCCTCCGGGAGCGATGAAGCCGCAGACCGTCGAGGAAGCGGTGGCGGCCATCGTGGGCGTGGTCGATCAACCGGTGCCAGAAATGTTTACCAATCCGGCTCTGGCGGAGATCGCGCGCCGTTACTACGAGGACGTCGGCGCTTTCGAAGCCAACTTCGGCGCGCCGCCCGCGGGCCCGCGGTCATGATCCTTTTTTCGGGTCTCCTCGCCGCTGCCGTATTGGGCGCCATCGGCGCGCTTCACGTTTACTGGGCTGCCGGCGGGAAGACCAGCGGCGTGGCGATTCCCGAGCGGAACGGCGTCCAGACTTTTACTCCGTCCAAAGCCAGCACGCTCGGCGTGGCGCTGCTGCTCTTCACCGCCGCGGCGCTTGTCCTCGGCCGGCTCGGCCTCTGGGGCGGGGCGCTGCCGTCGTGGATGTTCCGCGTGGGTGTGTGGGGAGTCCTGGTGGTCTTCGTCGCGCGGGCGGTCGGAGATTTCCGTCTGGTCGGCCTCTTCAAGCGGGTCCGGGACAGCCGTTTCGCGCGTTGGGACACGATGCTCTTCACGCCTCTCTGTCTGGTGATCGCCTTGTTGCTGCTGGTCGTCGCCCGGTCTTGAGCGGCTTGTGGGTCGGCTGCGCGGACTGGAGCGCCAGCGTTCCGCCGTCCTTCCGGTTTTCCGTCAAGCGATCACTCACGTTTTTCGCCTTCGACAAGCACCCTGTCCGTTGACAGGTTTCCAAAGGGATGTAGAATTCATAAGCTGCTATGAAAAAAATCGATAGGAGACGAAATGGCACAGCCTAAGTTATTCATCGGCTCCTCGCAGAAGACATTGAGGGTCGCGACACTTCTTGCGGAGGGGCTGGAAGAGTGCACTGACGCTACCATATGGCACGAGGGGGTTTTCGGCCTCAATCAGGGATTCCTCGAGACCCTTCTGAAGAGCCTCGAGGAGTACGATTTTGCCGCCTTTGTTCTATCCCCGGACGATGTGACCACGAGCAAAGACGAGACCAGTCCGTCGCCACGCGACAACGTCTTGTTCGAGAGCGGGCTTTTCATGGGTGCACTGGGGCGCTCCCGCGTCTTCCTTGTCTATGATGAGACCGTCGATCTCAAATTGCCCTCTGACCTGGCCGGCATCAATCTTGCCACATATGACGGCTCGCGGATCGAGGGTCTCGATGCCTCGGCAGCAATCCGAAAGGCATGCCGTCTCATCCGTGACAAGATCACGGCCTCGCGCTTCCCGAACCTTGTCGGTGAGTGGCGGTCCCAATATCCAATGACTGCCGAGGAAGGTAATCCGATGGTCACGGAGGACGTTGAGATCAAACCTTGCAGGGACGGATTCTCTATCACCAGCGTCAATAACCCGCAAGATGATGGTTACAAAGCCTTCGGGCGGGAGATGATCGAGAGGCAGCTTTCGGGCCGTTGGGAGTCTGTCGCCGAGAGCACCAACACGCGCGGTCTGTTCGTCCTCACTGTCCATCCAAGCTCGAAATACATGTACGGGTATTTCACTTCTCCTGACATGACGGGGGGACTTACCTACGCCAGCTGGGTTCTGGCGAAGAAGGCTGGTGCGGACGAAGCCAAGATCAGCCAGCGGCTGAAGCAGGCTCAGGACATGCTGGCGAGAATCACGATCGGTCTCTGAGGGCGGGAGCCAAAAGTTGGCTCGCCGGAGGTCGTGTCCTGCTTCAATGTTGGTGGTGGGCGGGTGAGCCCTCCGGCCTTGCCGGAGGGCGAGGGATCGCTAGCACTCCAGTCGGCTAGCTGGCATCCTGGGGCAGTAATATGGGGCGCTGTAGGAACACACTACGCCGGAGCCAGTACAGCCCTCTGCATCCGTGTCAGCGCCTACGGCTCTCCTAAGGTCGAGGTCCAGACCCCGCAACGTTTCCTTCGCCAGCATCAGCTTTTTCACCTGCTTCTTCATGAGGTCTCCCAGTAGTGCCAGGGACCCTCCCCCGGCTCCTGCATTCTAGCTGATCCTCAAGCGCCCGCCGGTCACTGCGGGATGACGCACTCCTCGACGGGCTGCGGTCCGGGCGCGATCCGCACCGACTCCATCATGCCCTGATCCTCATGGTCGAGGATGTGGCAGTGGAGCACGAAGTCGCCGTCAAACGTCTCGTAGCGCGTCCGCAGCTTCACGGTCTGACCTTTGTCGACGAACAGGGTGTCCTTCCAGTACCGCTCGCCGGACGGCTCGATCACCTCGAAGGGGTTGACGTGGATGTGGAACGGGTGGCCGGCGACGGTGGAGGAGGCCACGATCCATTCGTCCGCCTTGCCGAGCTCGAGGCTCCGCGGCGGCAGCTTGGGGTCGTAATCCCGGCCGCACACCGTGAACTTCCCCTGGCTGATGTCGAAGTAGACCTTCTGCGGCGCCCGTCCCGCGATCTCCTGGTCCGTCACCGAGGGGAGCCGGAACGACGCCAGGCGGGCGGGTTCGGGAAGAGTGCGGTGGCACGGATCCTTCGGGTCCGAGCAGGGCTTGCCTTCGACCACGAGGACGGCCAGCACCTTGCGCGGCTCGAGCGCCTCCGTCGCGGCGGCCTCCGTGGCGTCGAGAGCGGTGAGCAGCGGGGCCGAGGGCTCGTCGAGCAGGTAATAGGTGCCGGGCTTCTGGGGGGCCCGCGCCAGGACGTCGGCGCGATAGCCGGGATCGAGCCGGACGGCGTCGGACGCCTTGACGCCGCCGGTCGGCAGACCGTCGAGGGCGATCAGGTTGAGCCAGCCCTTCTGGACCTGGAAGCTCGAGTCGCCGGTCTTCTCGCCGACCGCCACCGTCAGCCTCTCGCGGACGCCGCCGTGGATGAGCCGCCAGCGCCGCACCTCCTCGGGCCGCATCTTGATCACCGGCTGCACCAGACCGTTGACGGTCGTGAACCGCCCGGAGGCTTCCCATTTGCCGGTGCCGAACTGCTGGGTGAAGTCCTCGACGATCCCGAGCTGGTCCGGCTTGCAGGTCCAGTCGGTCGCGACGTCGAAGTTGCACTTGTAGGGGATCTGCTGGAAGAGGATGACGTCCTCTCCGGCTTCGCGGATTCCGGGCACCTCGTCGAAGTCGCCGCGGATGATCAGCGCGCCCTCGGCGCCGCTGCTCACCTGCACGGCCGTCGAGCCGTGGACGTGGGGGTG
>DATFNZ010000123.1:0-2883 GCA_035266085.1 Thermoanaerobaculia bacterium | reverse complement strand
GTGCGGCACCCCTCCTCGCAGAACAGGCAGGGGTCGCCCTCGCGCAGCTCCACCTCGGCGAACGGCACGGGCCGGCCGTCCGGCCCGTAGACCTTGCCCTCGACCAGCGTGCCCGGCTGGGCGTCGGGGCCGATCCGCACCGGCACCGTGGTCGAGACCACCTGCTCGCCCAGCGGGTTCTTCACCGTCGCGACCGTCAGGTTCTGCGGCGTGTACGGGCTCAGGGGATTGTTGAAGACCACCCGCACGATGCGCGTGTTGCGCATTCCCTCGAAGGGGTTCTCGATCGGGTTGGCCGTGCGGGCGAGCGCGTCCTCCTCGGCTTGCACCCAGCCGCCGTTCGACACCTTGCCGGGGATGGTGAAATGCCGCGGGTCGGCGGGGGACAGGCTCCCGAGGTCGATGTCGGTCGAGAACAGCACGTCCACCACGTGGCCCGTGGGATCGACCTCCGTATTGAGCACCGCCGCGATCGCCTGGAACGCCCGCCTCTGGAGGGTCTGGGTGCTGCCGGGAATCTGGTCGTCCGCCGTGCCGTCGCCGTCGGTGTCTACCATCAGCACGAACGACGAGTCCGCGGCCCGGAACTCGACGGCCGCCGTGCCGCCGGAGGATAGCGAGACGTTCTCCCAGCGCACCATGCGCAGGGCGCCGTTGGCGCCCGGCACCAGCAGGTGCAGGCCCGCCGAGACGGCGGCCGAGGCGCGCAGCCGCGCCTGGTAGCCGCCCGCCTCGGGCACGCCCAGCACGGCCATCTGGGCGCCCTCGCCCAGCACGTAGAGGTCGGCGAACGGCAGCTCGCGTAGCCGCAGCGCGTCCCCGCCGCCGCCGCGCACCCGCTGGCCGCCCGTGCGGCTGGCGATCTCCAGCGTCACGCCGGAGCCCGTGGCGAGCGCCCCCTCCATCACCGGCAGGTAGCCGGTGGTCTTGACGAAGCGGTCGAACGCCGCCTTCGGCGAGGTCGCCGCCGCCTCGGCCGCGAACACCGCGCCCAGCGAGGCGCCCACCCGCGCGCCCTTCGACGTCGTCCGCCGCAGCAGGTCCCACTCCCAGTCGGCGTCCCGCACCCCCGTCCATTCCGCCGTGAGCTGCGCGATGCTGTCGAACAGGCTGTCGCCGAAGGTCGTGTGGCGGCCCGCCTGCGCGAGCTGATAGACCCGCGTGTCGACCATCGAGCGCGACACCCGCGGCAGATCCGCCCGCAGCAGCGACGGCGGAGCCGTCGCCAGAGAGAAGCCGAGACCCACCAGGTTCAGAGAGCTCCGCAGCAGGTCCGGCGGCAGCGAGTCCGCCGCCCGCGGCAGGATGATCGAGGTCGGCGACAGCGGGATGCCGTTCTCGCCGACACCCACCGTCAGCTCGAACGTCGGGATGATCTGCGACGAGCTGCGGGCCGCCGAGGCGACCACCCGCCCCGTCCGCTTCGAGCGCAGACGGAACTCCACCAGCTCCGCGTCGCCCGGCAGGATGGTGACCGACTTCTCGTTGACCCCCACCACCTCGACGCCCGAGAGCTTCTCCAGAGGCAGCTTGATCTTCAGCAGGTTGGCCGGCGTGTTGCCGGTGTTGGTGACCGTCAGGAGAAGGTTGTACTCCTCGTCCGTGCGCACCACGTCGGGGTGGGTGATCGTGACGTTGAGCGTCGGGTCGCGCACCATCACGGCGCCCCGCGCCTGGCCGGTCACCCGCCGGACCTCGCCATCGGCCAGCCCGCGGATCGTGCCCTCGAGATCGAACTGCACGATGTGGGTGCCCTCGCGCAGGCCCTCCACCAGCACCTCCGCCTGGCCGGTCGCCTGGGCGATCAGGAACGTCAGGTCGTCCGCCGTGCCGAGCTGGCCATCCGGACCCGGAACCCGCACCGGCACCGGCACGCCGAGCGGCGTCGGCGGCTCGGTCCTAGCCTGCCGCAGGCCCGGCGGCAGGGTCACCCGCGCCGTCAGGTCGTGGATCTCCAGACGGTCTCCCGCCGGCGCGCCGTTCTGGGCCAGCAGCATGACGGAGAAGAACTGGTGCAGCAGGCTGACGTCGGTGGGGAACATGATGACGCCCGGGATGGGGATGAAGTCACCCTTGATGCAATCCCCTTCCGCGTCCAGGCAGCCGCCGTTGGAGGTGTCGCCCGCCTCCGCCTCGAGCTTGAGCTGGAACGGCGCCATCCGCGGCGGCTGGAAACGGGCCGAGGAGCTCCGGCCCGGAGGCCCGTCGAAGCCCGTCAGGCCCGGCCAGTAGACCACCGGGTCCTTGCCCGGCCCGGTATAGATGACCGGCATGTTGTAGTTGACGGTCTCGCCCGCCACCGCGAACGCGAAGGTGAAGTTGAAGGCCTGGAAGCTGTCGTCGTTGACCACGATGCCGTAGCTGCGGATCTCGTCCAGCGTGAGCGCGCGCGAGGTGACGCGGGTGATCAGAACCTGGGTCACCAGCACGCCCGCCGAGCGCGGCTGGGCGTACTCCAGCAGGTCGTCGCCCTGCATCAGGCGGATGTTGTCCAGCCGGTACTCGCCCTGCAGGCGCAGGCGCGGAATGCGGAAGGGCTGATTGGGGACCGTCTCCAGCACCAGGACGCCGTCGACCTCGGGACCGGTGAAGTCGGCCAGCACCCGCAGGTCCCGGGGCAGGGTCCCGCGGCTGGCGTCGTAGCCGGTGAGGTGCGTCTCGACGATGGTGGGAGTGTCAAAGGGGACCGTCTGGCTCTCCGGCGCCACCGTGAGCTGGCTGCCGGCGATCAGCAACCGCGCGTTCGCCAGGTCGCCGCCGGCGGCGAGCCGCGGCATTGCCAGCGCGAATAGCGTGAACAGCGCGAACGATACCCCTGCGAACGACAGAAGACGGCGAAAAGCTCGCTTCCCGATCATGTCTCTCCCATCCAGCGTCCGCCCG
>DATFNZ010000122.1:0-48198 GCA_035266085.1 Thermoanaerobaculia bacterium | reverse complement strand
GCCGGGGACCAGGAGGTCGCCGTCGAAGACCAGCCGCGCCGCCCGGTAGGGCTCCAGCGCCGCCAGCGCCTGCCAGTGGCGGGCCGGCGGCGGCGCGCCCGCGAGCAGGCCTGTCCAGAGCGGCGCGAAGGGGGTGCCCGCCGCCTCGCGCAGGGCGCCCTCGAGGTCGCCCGCGTGAGCCCGGAGGGCTGGCCGCTCCTCGGGCTCCAGGTCGGCGAGGACGTCCAGGGGGACGCGGGCCAGCTCGGCGGCGGCCTCCGCCGGCCGGCCCAGCCAGCCCAGGGCGCGGGCGGCGAGCAGGCCCAGCACGCCGTCGTGCCAGCCGGACTTCGCGCGCGCCAGCTCCGCCCGCGCCTCCCCGCAGAGCGCCAGGGCCGCCTCCGGCCGCCCCAGCGCCAGCTCGAAACGGACCCAGAGCTCGACATCGCCCGTCACCCCCCGCAGGTTGCCGGCCCGCCGGTTCGCCTCCTCCGAGCGCGCCAGGATCTCCCGCACGCCGGCCAGCCGCCCGCGGCGCAGCCGGATCTCGGCGACGTTGCAGAGGGCGAGCGTGGTCTTGCGGGGTCCGTCGCAGCCCGACTCCAGCCGCAGCAGGTGGAGGAAGGCGCGCTCGGCGCCGGCGAGGTCGCCGGCCCGCGCCCGGCCCAGCCCGAGGTCGTTCCACAGCCCCGCCGCCTGGCGCCGCGTCAGCCGGCGGCGGCCCGAGCGCAGGGCGCGGGCGACGCTCGCCACCGCCTCCGCGCCGCCGTCCGGCTCCAGCAGCGCCCGCAGGGCGCGGACGTGGTGCCAGCGCCAGGCCAGGTCCGGCTCGTCGAGGGCGGGGCGGGCCTGCTCCAGGAAGCGGTCCAGGGTGGTCGCGTCGCCGCGGTCCCAGGCCGCCTCGGCGGCCGTCAGCCGGGCGTGGAGCGCCGCTCGCGGGTCGCCGCCGGTCTCGTCGAGGGCGCGGCGGAGCCACAGGCCGGCCCGGCCCGGCTTGCCGCGATTGGCATGGACTCGCGAGGCGATCTCCGCCAGGCTCGCCACCTGGCCCGGCTCGAGCGGCTCGTCCTCCAGAGAGAGCAGGGTCGCCCGCGCCGCCCGGAGCTGACCGAGCCCGAGCTGGCAGCGGGCGGCGAGCGCCCGGGCCGCCGGGCAGCGCAAGCCGGAGAGCGTCTCCAGGGCCGCCTCGAACCGCCCCAGGCACTCCAGGGCCGCCGCCAGCCCGATCCGCTCCGCCGCCGATTCCGGCGGCCGGCGCTGCCAGGCCGCCACCGCCGCCCGCCATCGCCCGGCCGCGGCCAGCTCCGCGGGCGCGCCGGCCTCCTCGCGGTTCCACAGGGCCCGGGCCTCGGCGCCGCCCAGCAGGTCCTGCAGCGCCGCAACGGAGCGGCAGCGGGCCAAGAGACGCGTGCGCAGGGGCCGGGGGCCCGCCACCCAGACGCGGCCGTTCGCGGCGTCCCTTTCAAGCCCGCCTGCGAGGGCCCGGCGCGCCGGCCCGTGCTCGGAATCCCAGAGGAAAGGCGCCTCGTCGAGGATGCGCGCCACCGCCTCGTCAGGCGGCAGCGGCACCAGGGTCTGGCGCCAGGGATCGAGCAGGGCCCGGACGGCCCGCCGCGCCTCTCCCCGGCCCGCCACCAGCCCTTCGCCGAACAGCCGGGCCGTCAGGTCGAGCAGGAGATCCTGCGCCGGGCGGGAAGAGAGGCCGGGCGCCACGCCGTCCTCCCCCACAGAGAGCCGGCCGCCGTCGTCGATCCGTGCCGGATCCCACCCCGCAACGAGGTGCCAGCCGGCCTGATCGAGCAGCGACAGCAGGCCCGCCGCCTGGAGCAGCACGCCGACTTTGCGCCGGTCCGTGAGTTGGGCTTCGCCTAGCGCGACCGCCCGCGCCGGGGAGTCCAGGCACGGATGGACGACACCGGCCACCCGGCGGGTCTCCGAGAGAGGGGACATGTGGAGCAGATTGTAGCGGAAGAACGCGCTCTACGAGACCATCTTCACCAGATCCCGCCAGAACCCCGGGTACGACTTCCCCACCACCTCCGGGTGATCGACCACGACGCCGGGACGGCGCAGGCCCACGAGGGCGAAGCTCATGGCGATGCGGTGGTCGCCGCGGGGATCGACGTGCACCGTCTCCGCGGGCGGCTCGCCGTCGCTCCAGAGGCCGGGGATCCACAGGCTGTCGCGCCCCTCGCGCACGTCGGCACCGAGCTTCTTCAGCTCCGTGGCCATGGCTTCGAGGCGGTCGCTCTCCTTGATGCGGAGATGGGCCACGTTGTGGATCAGCGTCTCGCCCTTGGCGAAGGGCGCCAGGGCGGCGAGGGTGGGCACCTGGTCGGGCATGCCGGAGAGGTCGGCCTTCACTCCCTTGAGCTCGCCGCCGCGGACGCGCAGGAGATCCCCCTTCCACTCGACCTCCGCCCCCATCTCGGCGAGCAGGTCGATGAACTCGCGGTCACCCTGGCGGGAGTCGGCGGCGAGCCCCTCGAGCGACACGTCGCCGCCGGTGAGGGCGGCCGCCGCCGCCGGGTAGCAGGCGGCCGAGTAGTCCCCCTCGACCCGTGCGCGCCCCCCCCGCAGCACCGAGGGACGGACGCGGTAGGCCCGCGGGCCCACCCGCTCGATGTGGCCGTCGAAGGCCGCCGCGGCGCCGATCGTCACGTCCACGTAGGGCCGCGAGGTCAGCGACGGGACCTCCACCACCACCTCGCCCGGCGCCCGCAGGGCCGCCATCAGGATTGCCGAGAGGTACTGGCTCGACTCGCCAGCGTCGAGGGTCGTGGCGCCGCCGCGCAGGCTGCCGCCCTCGATCCGCAACGGCACGAAGCCCTCCGCCGCCAGGTACTCGATGCGGGCGCCCAGACGGCGCAAGGCTTCCACCAGGGGGCCCACCGGCCGCTCGCGCAGGCGCGGCACGCCGTCGAGCCGCCACAGGCCCGGGACCACCGTCAGGGTCGCCACCAGGAAGCGGAGCATGGTGCCGGCGTTGCCGCAGAAGATCTCCACCTCACCCTCCGGGGTCCTGCCCGGCGTCAGCCGCACCTCGTCCTCCCCCTCCTCCACCTGGAAGCCGGAGCTGGCCAGGCCGGCGAGGAACAGGCGGGTGTCCTCCGCGAACAGGGGGCGCTCGATCACCAGGGGCGAGCCCGAGAGGAGCGCCAGGTTGAAGTAGCGATGGGTGAGGCTCTTCGACGGCGGTACCCGCACCCGGCCGCGGGCTCGCCGGCCGCTGGGTACCGCGAAGGGCTCAATCGGCTTCGAAGACGAGTCCGTCATAACCGAACTCCACGCCCGGAGGGAGCGGGTCGTCATGGTCCACCTCGTGGGCCATGTGGGTGAGTATGGTGCGCCGGGGGCCGATCCGTTCCGCCGCCTCGATCGCCTCCTCGACGGAGAAGTGCGTCGGGTGGGGGCGATGGCGCAGGGCGTCGAGGACCAGGATCTCCACTCCCTCGAGCAGCCGGAAGCTGGCGTCAGGGATCAGGTTGCAGTCCGTCACGTAGGCGAAGCCGCCGATGCGGTAGCCGAAGACTTCCATCTCGCCGTGCCAGACGGGAACGGGCACGAACGTCCGGCCCAGTAGATCGAACGGCTCGCGGACGGGAAGCAGGTCGAGCTGCGGCTTGCCGCCGCCCTCCTGGCCCGCCTCGAAGACATAGGCGAAGGCCCGCCGGATGTTGCGCAGGGTCTCCTCCGAGCCGTAGCAGGGGATGGCCGCGCGCTGGCGGAAGTTGAAGATCCGCACGTCGTCGAGCCCGAAGATGTGGTCGGCGTGGGAGTGGGTGAAGACGATGGCGTCGACCCGCGGAAGCCCGAAACGCAGCGCCTGCTCGCGCAGATCGGTCGGCGTGTCGACGAGCACGATCCGTTCCCCCATCTCCAGCTTGAGCCCCGGCCGCCAGCGCTTGTTCTTCGGGTTCGGCGACTGGCAGACCTGGCACGGGCAGCCGATCACGGGGATTCCCGTCGACGTCCCGCTGCCGAGCATGGTGACGCGCAGAGCCATGAGGTCGGGGATCTTACCGCAGCCACTCCACGGTCCGGCTCCTGAACCACGCGTCGAGCATCCGGACCTCGCCGCCGCGGACCTGCCAGACGCGGGGCTCGTGGAAATGGCCGAGCAGAAGAACGTCGTGCCCCTCGGCGAGCCGCCGCTCGGCGTAGCGCCGGATGGCCTCCTCGGGCAGGGCCGCGCGGTGCTTGAAGTTGGTTTGCGACAGCCGCCGCTCGGTCGAATGGACCATCCGGTGGGCGAGCGCCCGCGGGATGCTGCGCACCAGGAAACGGGTGGCGGCGCTCTTCGAGAGCCAGCGCCAGAAACGGTACTGCCAGTCGCGGTCGTTGAGCCCGTCGCCGTGGACGGCCAGGTAGCGCACGCCGCCGACCTCGAAGGCGGTCTCCAGGACCACCCGGTCGAAGGCGTCGGCATAGGGGCTGCCGGCGAGGAAGAAGTCGCGGTTGCCCTCGACGTACTCGACCTCGACGCCCTGGCTCCGCAGCTTGCGGAGCGCCGCCGCCACCGCGGCCACATCCGGGGTCTCGAAGCTGCGGAACCCCACCCAGGCCTGAAACAGGTCGCCCATCAGCACCAGCCGGCGGCACCCCTGGGCAGGGAGCGCCGCGAGCTGGGCCACGAGCGGGCCGGCGGGGCCGCCGGGCCCACTCAAGTGAGCGTCCGCGATGAGGGCGGTGGACATGATGGCTAGAGCTTTGGAGCGCACTCCTGAGCGGCCTCCAGGATGCGGCTCCACGGCACTCTCCCGCCCCATTCCTCATCCAGTTGCCGAATCCGGAGCTGGAAGCGGGGAAGGGCCTGGAGCACCTTCTGTGAGTTCGGGGGAGAGTAGGTCGTCGGCCGGTCCACGAGCCAGAGCATCACCTGGGGAATCAGGGTCTCGACCGTGCCGTCATGGCGAGCGGGATCGAATCCGGAAAGATCGGAGATGAACCGGTGATATTCGTGTCCGGAAGAAACCATGAGCAGCCAGTCATGCTGATTCTCTGAGCCCCTGGTCATATACCAGCGGGCCATCGCGATCCCGAGCTCGAGGGGCATGTTGAACCGCGCCAGCCCCTCTGCCCCTTCCCCTCGGTTGCGAGAGAGATCGTGGATAGAGTACCGCGATTCGAACACGGCTCGGATGATCCGCTCCATCCGCGGCTCGGCCATGGTCCCGGACTCGAGCGAGCTCCGGGGCGTGAACCCGCAACAGACCGTGGTGAAGACGAGGCCTTCGAAAAGCGGAGTGTAGGCGTTGTCGAACGGGCAGTTGATGAAGACCGACCTGCTGGGATCGGCCTTCATGCAGTCTTGGCGGAGAAACGCTCGAGCCTGGCGCGGTCCTCCTGGATCTTCAACTCGGCGGCAAACTGCCTGAGGTAGTCCATCCGTTCCTGCCAGCGGCGCCGGTCCTCTTCAGACGTATCGATCACCTCGCCCTTGGCCCGCGGATCCGCCTCGCCCCTGAGGACCTCGATGACGTCCGCGACGGCCCGGTCCCAGTCGCGGGCGGGATCGGCGATCCGGATCGAAGGGATCGGCCGCTCGCTCCATTGCGCCGCGGCCCGCACAAATCCAGGCAACTCGGCCTCATCCAGCAGAAGAGGGATCATCCGCTGGCTCGGGTTCTCGGAGACCGCGCCGAGAGCGACGGCCTTCTCGATCCGTTGCCGCTCGGTGGCGTCATCTTTGGACCCGACCAGCACGACGGCGTTCTTGACCTGGACGATGACCTCTCGGAGCTGGTCCCAGGCGGAGATTCCGGACTTCAGGTCGCGAAAATCGATCCAGGTCGACAGGCCAGCCCCACGGAGAGCGGCGTCGAGCTTCTCCGCCCATTCTCTGGTGGAGGGGGAGTAGGTGATCAGGGCGTCGATCCCGGCGACCGACGCCTGCACCTTGAACCGCCCGGCCGCTTCTTCCAGGACCACGGAAGCCTTGGGGCTGTTGACGACCTCCGCGAGCGGCTGTCCACCGGGAATCCGGAGCTCGATCTTCCAGGGACCCGCCTGAGACGGCCTCACGACGACGTAGTCGTTCGGCCTGAGGCGTTGCCAAGCCTCCGGCTTCGCGCTTCCCGTGTCCCGGTGAGAGACGACCCGGTACTCGGTATGGATGCCTGTAGAGTTGATGATGTCCATGTCCGTCTCCTCAGGACGATACCACGGATCTCACACGATCGACAGCTTGGGCTTCATCTCGTCCTGCCGGGCGACCTCTTCCACCACCTCGGCGGCGACGCTGCGGAAGGCGTCGGCGTGGGGGCCCCGGGACTCGGCGACGGTGATCGGCACGCCGGCGTCGCCGCCGAGGACGATCTTGGGATCGAGGGGGATGGCGCCCAGGAAGGCAGTGCCCAGCAGGTCGGCCGTCTTGCGGCCGCCGTCCTTCTTGAAGATGTCGGTGGCCTCGCCGCAGTGCGGGCAGACGAAGGTGGACATGTTCTCGATGATGCCGATCACCGGCACGTTCACCTTGCGGAACATGGCGAGGCCCTTGCGGGCGTCGATCAGGGCCACGTCCTGGGGCGTGGTGACGATCACGGCGCCGGCCAGCGGCACCTTCTGCGTCACCGTGAGCTGCGCGTCGCCGGTGCCCGGCGGCAGGTCGAGGATCATGTAGTCGAGGGCGCCCCACTCGACGTCGCCCAGCATCTGCTCGATCGCCCGCATCACCATCGGGCCGCGCCAGATCACCGGCGTGTCCGCCTCCAGGATGAAGCCTAGAGACATCACCGTTACACCATGCTTGACGAAGGGGAAGATGCGGTTGCCCACCACCCGCGGCTTCTCGGTGATGCCGAACATGGTGGGCACCGACGGGCCGTAGATGTCGGCGTCCAGCAGGCCCACCCGGTAGCCGAGCTGCGACAGGGCCACCGCCAGGTTGGCCGCCACCGTCGACTTGCCCACGCCGCCCTTGCCGCTCGCCACGGCGACGACGTGCCGGACCCCCGGGATCAGGGAGGCGTCCTGGGCGATCGCCTTCTGCGCCGACTCCTCGCGGGTGGGCGGCTTGACGACGTTGATGTTGACCTTCACGTCCTGGACCTCGGGCAGGGTGCGGAGCACCCGCTCCACCTCCTCCCGCACCTTCTCGCCGGCGGCCGGGTTGTGGGTCGCCATCTGCAGCTCCACCGAAGCCACGCCGGCGCAGGCCTTCACCTGGTGCACGAAGCCGAAGGAGACGATGTCCCGGCTCATGCCGGGGAACTTCACCGTCTTCAAAGCGTCCCACACCTTGGATTCGAAATCGTTTGCCATATCGACGTTTGCCATATCGAGAGTTCCTTCCGAGCGTTCAATCGCTACCAGGCGATCGTACCACCGGTCCCTCGGACTCTTCCGCCAGCTCCAGCCCGGCCAGCTCGGCGATGCGGGCGCGGACCTCCCGGTTCAGCTCCGCCTTGCGCCGCAGCCCGTACCCGGCGGCGTCGATGGGAGCGCCGTAGGAGATGACGGCCTTGCCGGGCCGGATGGCCCAGTTGCCGCGGTGCTGGACCTCGCGGGTCCCCCGGATGCCCACCGGCACGATGGGCAGGCCGATCTTCAGCGCCAGCAGAAAGCCGCCGCGCTGGAAGGGGAGGAGCTCGTTGGTGAGCGAGCGGGTGCCCTCCGGGAAGAGGAGGATGGAGGTGCCGGCGCGCAGCCGGGCCACCGCCGAAGAGAAGCTCTGCCGGGCCGTGCTGCGGTCCGCCCGGTCGACCGAGATGAAGCCGCCCGCCTTCATGGCCCAGCCGAACAGGGGGATCAGGAACAGGGTCCGCTTGGCCAGCATGCGCACCTGCCCGGGGCAGGTCGCGAGCAGCACCGGGATGTCGAACAGGCTCTGGTGATTGCAGAGGAAGACGTAGCTCTTCCCCGGCTCCAGCTCGGGGGCGTAGCGGGCCTCGACGCGGACGAGGCTGGCGGCGAGCATGGCGCTCGACCAGACCCGCATGATGGCGAACGACCAGGTCCCCCGCGGCGGGATCCAGCTCGCCAGGATGGTGATCATCGCCAGGATCCCCGAGCCCAGGACCAGGAAGAGGTTGCCGGTGAACGTTGCGAGGGCGGTCAGCCAGAGCGGAGGGCGGCGGGCGGTGGGTTCCATTGCGGGGAGCATTATGGGGCCTGCTGCTACAATCCAGCCCTGCCATGGCCTTCACGAGCACCTACGCCCGCCGCTTCCACCTGCTCACCACCCTGCGCGCGAGCCTGGTGGCCGGGGCCCTCTACGACCTCGGCTTCGCCGTCCTGATGGTGGCGGCCCCGGAGGTGCCGGCGCGGTGGTTCGGGCTGCCGCTGCCGCCCATGCCGCGGGGCGCCTTCTATCTCTGGCTCCTGGCCACGCTCCTGGCGATGCTCGCCGTCCTCTACCTGGCCGCGGCCCGCGACCCGCGGCGGTACAGCGCCATCATCGTGGTGGCGATCGGCGGCCGGCTCCTGGGAGCGGCCGTGCTGGCGGCTGCCGCCCTGCGCGGCCCGGACCTCGGCGGCCTCCTTCCCCTGGCCGCGGCGGACCTCGCCTTCGGCGTCGTCCACGCCGTTTCCTGGTGGCCCCTCCGCTCGTGAAGCCCCGGGACATCGCGGCGCAGACGGGCGGGTTGGGCGTCCTCACCTGGCGGGCCTTCTTCGCCATGATCGGCCCGCCCTACGAGGTCGGCCTGTGGGTCCGCCAGATGGAGCAGATCGGCGTCCGCTCGCTGGGGGTCGCCGGTATCACCACCATCTTCACCGGCATGGTGCTGGCCCTGCAGACCGCCCTCTCCCTGCCCGCCCTGGGGGTCAAGTACTACATCGGCTCGGTGGTCTCGAAGTCGCTCGTGCGGGAGCTCGGGCCGGTGCTGACGGCCCTCATCGTGGGCGGCAGGATCGGCTCGGGGATGACGGCCGAGATCGGCACCATGAAGGTGACCGAGCAGATCGACGCCCTGCGCTCGATGGCCTCGGACCCGGTCAAGAAGCTGGTGGCGCCAAAGCTCGTGGCGACCCTGGTGATGCTGCCGGCGCTGACGGTGATCGGCGACGCCCTGGGCATCCTGGGCGGCCTCATCGTCGCCACCTTCACGCTCGACCTCGCCCCGGGGCTCTACGTCAACGACGTCTTCGACTCGCTGACCTTCGGCGACGTCGGGAGCGGCATCGCTAAGTCCTTTTTCTTCGCGTATTTTATCGCAATTATCGGATGCTACAATGGCCTCAACACCACGGGGGGCGCCGACGGGGTGGGGCGGGCGACGACGAACACGGTGGTGCTGGCCGCGATCCTGATCCTGATCTCCGACTTCTTTCTCACCAAGCTTTTCTACATCCTGGTCTGAGGAGCTCGAAGTGCCGGAAGCGCTGTACGAGATTCGCGGTCTGACCAAACGGTACAACCGGAAGCTGGTGCTCGACCGGCTCGACATCGACATCCTGCGGGGCGAGTGCCTGGTGATCCTCGGCCGCTCGGGATCGGGCAAGAGCGTCAGCCTGCGGCAGCTCAACGGCCTCGAGAAGCCCGACGAGGGGAGCGTCGTCTTCGACGGCACCGACCTGACCCGGCTGGAGGAGCGCGAGCTGTTCCCCTTCCGCCAGAGGATCGCCATGCTGTTCCAGAGCGGCGCCCTGTTCGACTCGATGAACGTCTTCGACAACATTGCCTTCCCCCTGCGCGAGCACACCAGGAAGACCGAGCGCGAGATCGCCGAGGTGGTGCGCCGGAAGCTCGACATGGTGCGCCTCAAGGACGTGGAGAAGAAGGCCCCGTCGGACCTCTCCGGCGGCATGCGCAAGCGCGTCGCCCTCGCCCGCTCCCTGGCCCTCGACCCCGAGGTGGTGCTGTTCGACGAGCCCACCACGGGGCTCGACCCCGTGACCTCGGCGACCATCGGCAAGCTGATCAACTCGGTCCAGAAGGAGCTGGGGGTCACCGCGGTGGTGGTCACCCATGACATCCCCCTCGCGCGCCGGGTGGGCGACCGGCTGGCCTTCCTGTCGGAATCCCGCTTCGCGTTCGTGGGCGACTGGCAGGCCGCCGACGGCTCCGGCGATCCGGAGCTCGCCAACTTCCTGGCCGGGCGCGAGGACGACGAAGAGGCGCATCAGCATGTCGCCTAGAAGCCGTGAGATCCGCGTCGGCCTGGTGATCCTCGCGGCGCTGGTGGTGGTCGCCGCCGGGATCTTCCTGATCGGCGACAAGAACAACCTCTTCTCCCGCAAGAGCCGCTACCACGTCGAGTTCAACTCGGTCAGCGGCCTGAAGCCCGGCAGCCCGGTGCAGCTCGACGGCGTCGACGTCGGCACGGTCGAGAAGGTCCTGCTGCCGGAGGACCCGCAGCAAAAGCAGATCCGGGTCTGGATCAAGGTGGACCGCGAGTACGGCGGGCGTCTCCGCGGACCCACGGACCCGCGCGCCCTGGCCGAGGGTCAGCCGGCCTCGCGGGCCCGGCTGAAGACGCTCGGCCTGCTGGGCGACAAGTTCATCGAGATCAACTCGGGCTCCCCGGTCTACCCCGCCATCCCCGAAGAGGGGCTGATCCTGGCGGCGCAGCCTACCAACGTCGACGCCCTGATCTCCTCGGGCGAGGACGTGATGGACAACGTGGTCCAGGTCACCCACTCGCTCAACCGGGTTCTCAGCCGCATGGAGAAGGGGGAAGGCCTGCTCGGGGACCTCACCAAGGAGACGCCGTCCGCGCAACGGCTGCGGGCGTCGCTGATCGGCGCCTCGGAGAGCCTGCAGCGGATCGCCACCAAGGTCGAGACCGGCGAAGGCCCCCTGCCGCGGCTGCTCAACGACCGCGCCATGGCCGACCAGCTCGCGCAGTCGCTCGACCGGTTCGAGAGCCTGCTCGACCAGGCGCAGAACGGACCGGGGCTGCTCCCGGGGCTGCTCAACGACCCGTCGAGCCGTACCCGGTTCAACGACACCCTGGCGTCGCTCAACAAGGTGGCACAGGATCTGCAAGGGTTTACGGCCGATCTGGAGACGAGCGAAGCCCTGCTCCCGCGTCTGGTCAAGGACGAGGAGTACGGCCGCGAGATCGCCGAGCAGCTCCGCCAGCTCGTGCAGCGACTCAACGAGATCTCGTACAAGATCTCCGACGGGCAGGGCACGGCCTCGAAGCTGATCAACGACCCCCAGATCTATCAGGCCGTCAACGACATCATCATCGGCATCAACGAGTCCCGGGTCCTGCGCTGGCTGATCCGGAACCGGCAGAAGAAGGGGATCGACAAGCGGTACCAGGAGACGAAGCAGGGAATCGAGGAGCAGGGAGGAACGGTGGAGCCGCTCGACAAGGGTCCGGACCTGGTGCCGGAAGCCCCGCCGGCCGAACAGCCGCCGGCCGAACAGCCGCCGGCCGAACAGCCGCCGCCCGCCGATCCCGCAGAAGCGACACCACCACCACCGCCGCCCGGCGCGGCGGCAGGGCTTTAGAGGAACCGGCTCGACTCATGCCATCGCACGTTCTGGTGACGGGAGGCGCGGGATTTATCGGCTCGCACCTGACGCGGCGCCTGCTCGCCCGGGGAGACCGGGTGACGGTGCTCGACGACTTCAACGACTTCTACGATCCCGCGCGCAAGCGGGAGAACGTGGCGCCGCTCCTCGAGGACGAGGAGTTCCGGCAGGACTACCGTCTGGTCGAGGGCGACATCCGCGACGCGGGGCTGGTGGACCGCCTGTTCGCCGAGGACGGCTTCGACGCCGTGGTGCACCTCGCCGCCCGGGCGGGGGTGCGGCCGAGCCTCAGCGAGCCGATCCTCTACGAGGACGTCAACTGCATCGGCACCCTGCGGCTGCTGGAAGCGGCCCGCCGGCACGGGCCCAGGACCTTCCTCTTCGGCTCTTCGTCGTCCGTCTACGGCATCAACGAGAAGGTCCCCTTCGCGGAGGACGACGAGGTCAACCAGCCGATCAGCCCCTACGCCACCACCAAGCGCGCGGGCGAGCTGCTCTGCTACAACTACCATCACCTCTACGGCTTCCGCACCGCCTGCCTGCGCTTCTTCACCGTCTTCGGCCCGCGGCAGCGGCCGGAGATGGCGATCCACAAGTTCACCGACCTGCTCTGGCGGGGCAAGACGGTGCCCATGTACGGCGACGGCGGCAGCCGGCGGGACTACACCTACGTGGACGACATCGTGGACGGCTTGGTGGCGACGCTGGACCTCGCCCCCGGCTTCGAGATCCTGAACCTCGGAGGCGCGGACACCACCTCGCTCGCCGACCTCGTCCGCTGGATCGCCGAGGAGCTTGCCGTCGAGCCCCGGATCGAATATCTTCCGGCCCAACCCGGGGACGTTCCGATCACCTACGCCGACGTTTCCAAGGCGGCGCGGCTTCTGGGGTACGCCCCCAAGGTCCCCATCCGCGAAGGCCTGCGCCGTTTCGTCGCCTGGTACCGCGAGCGCGCCGAGGGCGCCCAGGCATCCCCAAACCATGATCGAAATCTTTCCAAGCGAGCCTGATCCAACATGAACATCTGCGTCGTTGGTAGCGGTTACGTCGGACTGGTGACGGGTGCCTGCCTGGCGGACTTCGGCATGAACGTGGTGGGCGTGGACAAGGACGCCGCCAAGGTGGAGGCGCTGTCGCGCGGCAAGGTGCCGATCTACGAGCCCGGCCTCGGCACCCTGGTCCAGAAGAACATGGACGAGGGCCGGCTGCGCTTCACGACCGACCTGGGACCTGCCATCGAGGAGGCCCAGGCGGTCTTCATCGCCGTCGGCACGCCGCCGAAGTCCGACGGCTCGGCGGACCTGACGTTCATCCGCGAGGTCGCCACCTCCATTGCCCAGCACCTGAACGGCTACAAGATCATCGTCACCAAGAGCACGGTGCCCATCGGCACCGGCAAGATGATCGAGGCCATCGTGCGCGAAGGGGCCGGCAGCAAGCACCGCTTCGCCGTCGTGAGCAACCCCGAGTTCCTGCGCGAGGGCTCGGCGATCGACGACTTCATGCACCCCGACCGGGTGGTCATCGGCACCAGCGACGAGCGGGCCGCCGAGCTGATGCTCGACGTCTACTCGCCCCTCGCCGCCGCCGACGTGCCGTTCATCATCACCGGCGTCGAGACGGCGGAGCTCATCAAGTACGCCTCCAACGGCTTCCTCGCCACCAAGATCTCCTTCATCAACGAGGTGGCCCAGATCTGCGAGTCCTGGGGCGCCAACGTCGAGGTGGTGGCCAAGGGCATGGGGCTCGACAGCCGCATCGGCTCGAAGTTCCTCTCCGCCGGCCCCGGCTTCGGCGGCTCCTGCTTCCCCAAGGACACCCGCGCCGTGGCCCAGATCGCCCGCGACCAGGGGCAGCGCTTCCGCATCATCGAGGCCGTCCTGGAGGTCAACGAGGCCACCCAGAAACGGATGACCCAGAAGATCGAGCAGGCCCTGGACGGCGTCGCCGGCAAGACGGTGGCCGTGCTCGGGCTCTCCTTCAAACCGAACACGGACGACATCCGCGAGTCCCCCGCGCTGCCCGTCGTGCAGGGGCTGATCGACGGCGGCGCCACCGTGCAAGCCTTCGATCCGGAGGCCATGGACGGCTGCCGGCCGCTCTTCCCCACCGTCACCTTCTGCGACAACGCCTACGAGGCGGCGGAAGGGGCGGACGCCCTGGTCATCGCCACCGAGTGGAACCAGTTCCGCAAGCTGGAGCTCGACCGCCTGCACCAGCTCCTGCGCCAGCCGCTGGTCATCGACCTGCGCAACCTCTACGAGCCGGAGAAGATGGCGGCGGCGGGCTTCCGCTACGTCTCCATCGGCCGGCCCGAAGGTCTCCCCGAGGTCCGGCCCCAGGCCGTGCCCCAGGCGGCGGGAGCGCGCTCATGAGCAGAGCCGTCATTACTGGGGGTGCCGGTTTCCTGGGCTCGCACCTCTGCGAACGCGCGCTGGCCGAGGGGCATGAGGTCGTCTGCGTCGACAACCTGGTGACGGGGCGCCTCGAGAACATCAAGCACCTCCGGGACCGCGACGACTTCACCTATCTCCAGCACGACGTCTCGAAGCCGTTCGAGGTCGAGGGGCCGGTGGACATCGTGCTCCACTTCGCCTCTCCGGCGTCGCCCATCGACTACCTGGAGCTGCCCATCCAGACCCTGAAGGTGGGCTCGCTCGGCACGCACAACGGCCTGGGGCTCGCCAAGGCGAAGGGCGCCCGCTTCCTGCTCGCCTCCACCTCGGAGGTCTACGGCGATCCCAAGGAGCACCCGCAGAAGGAGACCTACTGGGGGAACGTCAACCCGGTGGGCCCGCGCGGCGTCTACGACGAGGCCAAGCGGTTCGCCGAGGCCATGACCATGGCCTATCACCGCTACCACGGGCTCGACGTGCGCATCGTGCGGATCTTCAACACCTATGGGCCCCGCATGCGCGTACGGGACGGCCGCGTGGTGCCGGCTTTCATTCCCCAGGCCCTGACCGGCGAGCCGATGACCGTCTTCGGCGACGGCAGCCAGACCCGCTCCTTCTGCTACGTGAACGACCTGATCGAGGGGATCTGGCGGCTGCTGATGAGCGACCTGCGCGAGCCGTGCAACATCGGCAACCCGCACGAGATGACCATCCTGGAGTTCGCCGAGACGATCCGCGCCGCCGTCGGGAGCTCGAGCCCGATCGTCTTCAAGCCGCTGCCGGTGGACGACCCCCAGACGCGGCAGCCGGACATCACGCAGGCCCGCGAGCGCCTCGGCTGGGAGCCGAAGGTCAGCCTGGCCGAGGGGCTCGGCAGCACCATCGCCTACTACCGGGCGGTCCTCGCCGAGCAGGGCGTCCTGCAAGTGTAGAATCCGGCCATGCAGAACAACCCCTTGAAAGCCCTGAGCTACGCTCTCGACAAGTATCCGGAGCGGGTGGAGATCGTGCCGATCGAGCAGCTCGTCACCGACAGCGCCCGCCAGAACGCCAAGCGTCCCGCCTACGTGACGCTCGCCGTGCCCGACGAGGTGGTCAAGAACCTCAAGGGGGGCCGCGACGACCGCGACCTGGTGCTCCTGGTGCGGGTGCCGAAAGAGGTCCAGCAGCGCTCCGAGAGCCTGATCGTGCTCCCCGGGGAGGTCCGCTGATGGCGACCGTGCAATGCGCCCGCTGCGGCCGGCCCGAAGCCCCGGCCCTCGCCCGTCCCCCGCTCCCCGGCAAGAACGGACTCGAGATCCAGCAGAGGGTCTGCGCCGACTGCTGGAACGAGTGGCAGAAGATGGAAGTGATGGTCATCAACGAGCTGCGGCTGAACTTCATGGATCCCGCCTCCCAGGAGACCCTCAACCGCCACATGAGGGAGTTCCTCTTCCCCGGCTCCGGGGAGGAATCCAGACCGGAACCCGGATAGGACGCGGCCTTTGAAAGTGCCGCGTCACCTCCTCCTCCGCTTCCTCGTCCTGGTAGCGATCGTCGGGATCGGCTTCGCCGTCCTGCGCTGGACGCCTCTCGCCGAGTACATGACCGTCGAGAAGGTCTCCGGCCTGCTCGGCCGGCTCCGCGGCGCCTGGTGGGCGCCCCTGGCGCTGATCGCGAGCTACCTGATCCTCTGCCCGCTCGGCGTGCCGGCGACGCCCATGATGATCGCCGGCGGCATGGTCTTCGGCGTCGTCCTGGGGTCGGTCTACAACGTGATCGGCGTGTTCCTGGGCGGCGCCTCGACCTATTTCATGGGCCGGGGCCTGGGACGCGACTTCGTGCTCCACCTGGCGGGGAACCGGCTGAAGCGGGTGGAGCGGACCATTGCCAGACGAGGGTTCTGGGGCTTGGTCGGGTTGCGGTTCCTGCCGTTCCCCTATCCGCTGGTGAACTACTGCGCCGCTCTGGCCGGCGTGCCACCGGGACTGTTCCTTACGACCACCGCCATCGGGCTGATCCCGGGCGTGACGGTCTTCACCTACTTCGCCGCTCTCCTCACCAAGGCGGCGAGCGGCAACCGCTCGGGCATCATCTTCCAATTCGTCGTCGCCTCGGCCCTGCTGCTCCTCCTCACCTTCATCCCCCAGGTCTGGACGATGCGCAAGCGGCGGGCACGGTATCGGGAGGTCTGTTTGCGGCGGCGGGCTCGGCAGGCCTGATCGATCGCGTAATCAGCCCTTCCCCAGCGCCGCCTCCACCTCCGGCAGATCGATCAGCAGCGCCCCGCCGTTGACGAACTTCGTCGGCTCGAACTCATAGTCGCGGATCACCCGGCGGAAGGCTTCCTTGAGCGCCCGCGCTCCCAGGCGCGGCTGGGCCCCGGCTTCCGTCGCGATCCTGCGGACGGCGGCGGGGGAGATCGCGAGATGGATGCCGCGGTTCTCGAAGTAGGCGCGGCTCTGGTGGAAGGCGGATTCGGGGGTCTCCAGGAAAATTCGGACCAACTCGTCCTGCCCCAGGTCCTGGAGCAGCACGACGGCGTCGAAGCGGGAGAGGAACTGCGGGCTCATCCCGTAATCGAAGAGGTCCTCGTTGCGCAGCCAGTCGCGGAGGTGGAAGACGAGCTTCTCCTGCACTCTTCCGCCCTCGACCACGGTGACCGGCCGCAGGGCTCCCCGGTCCTTGCCGATGGTGACCCGGTCGTAGACCGAATCGTAGAGCCCCTCGAAGGCGCCGGCGCAGACGAACAGGAGCTCGGAGGAGTTGACCGTCACCGTGCCGCCGCCGGCCCAGACGGGCAGGACCAGGGGGACGGCCTCGTTCTCGATCAGCGTCAGCAGCGCCTCCTGCGCCCGGATGCCCGCGACGTTCGGCTGCCCTCCGACGTGGGAGCGGATCTTGTCCACCTCGTCCACGAACACCAGCCCCGAGGCGGCCCGGCGCAGCAGCATGTCGATGGGAGCGCTGGGGCCGAGCTGCTCGCGCGCCCGGTCCAGGAGGCGCCCGAGCACGGCCTCGCCCGGCCGCCCGCGCTCCGCCTCTTCGGCGAGGACGTTGGCGTGAATGCGCACGACGGCCGAGCGCGCCGCCAGCACCGGATCCGAAGCCAGGTAGGACTCGACGGCCCGCATCAGCGTCGTCTTGCCCGTGCCGGACGAGCCGATCATCAGGATGTTGCCCACCCTAAGGCCGGCGAGTTGCTTGGAGAGCGCCACCGCCATCTCGCGGAGAGGCTCATCCTGGCCCATCACCCGGCGTGACAGGGCCTCGGCGATCTCTGCCGGGCTAGGAGTGGAAAGGGAACGTTGAGAGACGGTAGTCATTTCAATCATCTGAGCTTCGGGAGTCCCAGATCCCGGCAGATCTTCCTAGCCAAGTTGTCATTGACCTCGGAGTGCCTCGGCACGGCTGACCGCTTGTTCAAGGTCGGGTTGTGCCACCAGGAATGCCGGCCACCTTCCCTGAGGAGCTCGCAACCATGACTTCGCAAATGACGCAGGAGATCCTCCCGCTTCATACCGCGATTTTTTCTTCTTCAAAATTGCCGCCGGCGGCTCCAACAGCCTCCTGGCGATTGAGCTCGATGGCTTCGCGGAGCGTTATACGCAGGCTCTCCAGCAATTCCTCGCGGGTAGCCTCCTGGCAGTTGACCCCTGGAATCTCCTCGATCCAGCCGATCCACCACCCCGCATCTTTTTTGACGAGAGCCGTATACCTTTGGTCCATCCCTGCGATCCTCCTTCGGAGAGATCCTACACCCGCATCAGCACCGCACCCCAATGGAGCCCCGCCCCCAGGGCGGTGAAGGCCACCAGGGAGCCTTCGGGCGCCTTGCCGGCCTGGCGCGCCTCGTGGAAGGCGATGGGAAGGGTGGCGGAGGTGGTGTTGCCGTATTTCTGGATGTTGTTGAAGACCTTGGAGTCGGGCAGGCCGAGCACCTGCTGGGCCTTCTCGTTGATGCGCAGGTTGGCCTGGTGCATGATCACCAGGTCGAGGTCCTCGGTGGTGTGGCCGCAGCGGCCGAGCACCTCCCGGGTGGCCTCCGGCATGCGGGTGACGGCCAGCTTGAACACCGCCCGGCCATCCATCACCGGCACCGTCTCGGCGGCCTCGATCATCTCGGTGGTGACGAACGGACGCCGCTGCGAGCCGCCCCCCGGCACGTAGAGGATGTCCCGGTGGTTGCCGTCGCCGTAGAGCGCCGAGGCCAGGATGCCGCGGCCGTCCGACTTCTCCTCGGCTTTGAAGACCATGGCTCCGGCGCCGTCGCCGAACAGCACCAGGAGGTGCCGGAAGCGGGAGTTCCACTCGAACTCCTCCGGGGAGAGAGGGCCGGGGTCCCGTCCGTGCAGCACCTCGAAGGTCCTGGCGCTGAAGGGCATCAGGGAGGTGTGGACGTCGGTGCCGACCAGCAGCACCGTGCGCGCGGCGCCGCCGCGGATCAGGGCGTCCACCAGTTGCAGGCCGTAGGCGAAGCCGGCGCACTGCTGGCGGATGTCGAGGGCCGGCAGGGGCTTCATGCCCAGCTTCTGCTGGATCAGGGTGCCGGAGCCGGGGAAGTAGTGGTCCGGCGTCATCGTGGCGCAGACGATGTAGTCCACCTCGCCGGGCTCCACTCCCGCGTCGGCGAGAGCCGCCCGCGACGCCTCGGCCCCGAGGTCGGAGGAGGCGGTGCCGGCGTTGACGTAGTAGCGGGTCGCGATGCCGCTGCGCTCGCGGACCCAGGCATCGTCCGTCTCGATGATCCGGGACAGCATGACGTTGTCGACCTCGAGAGGCGGGATGGCGATGCCGGTTCCCGCAAGCACGGCACGAGCCTCGGACATGAAGAATCCTCCAAGCGAAAGACTACTGAATCGGCTCCTGCGGCTGGATCAGAGCGGGCCGGGCGCCGACGATGTAAAGCACCGTCCGGTCGCCCTGCTTGACGAAGCGATAGAGCCCGGCCGGCCGCCTGGCGTTGAGGCCCGACGGCGCGTCGGAGGCGTAGGTCCAGACTTCGAGGGGCGGTCCGTTCGGGATCGGGGACACCGCGAACTCCACCTTCGCGGGCTTGCCGTAGACGACGTAGACGGCGCCGCGGTCGGTGCGGCGGCCGAGCAGGCCGGCCTCGCTGTACAGGCGGTCCGCTTCCGCCGAGCGGGCGTCGAAGGCCTCCTGGACGGGATTGCCGGGCTTGTCCGGCGCCGGATCGCGGTGGCTCCAGAAGGCCTGGACGAAAGCCGCGGCCTGCCGGTCGTCCTGCAGGGACAGGAACTCTTCGATCTCCTGGGTGGTCGCGATCCGCGCCACCGGTCCGATCAGCCAGGCCGAGTAGTCCGGTCCCAGAAACGGGTTCGTGAGCTCCGCCCGGGAGCGGGAGGGGGCTCCGCCGCAGCCCGCGGCGAGCAGCGCCAGGAGAACGAGGACCGCGCAGCGCTCAGCCATCGCGTTGTCCATTGTTCTCAACCATGATGCCGGAGCAGATCCAGGAACTCTTCCCGGACCGGTTTCTGGTGGAAGATGCCGCGCAGCGCCGAGGTCACCGTCAGCGCTCCCGGCTTCTTGACGCCGCGCATCTCGACGCAGAGGTGGCGCGCCTCGATGACGACCATGGCCCCCAGCGGCTGGAGACTCGCCTCGAGATAGCGGACGACCTGTTCGGTCAGCCGCTCCTGGAGCTGCGGCCGCTTGGCGTAGAACTCCAGGATGCGGGCGAACTTGGAGAGCCCCAGGATGCGGTCCCGCGGGATGTAGGCGATGTGGGCGTGGCCGTAGAAGGGAACCAGGTGGTGGGCGCACATGGAGTAGAAGGGGATCTGCTTCTCCATCACCATGTGGCTGTACCCCTCCTCGTTGGGAAAGGTCGTCACCTTCGGCTCGGCGCCCTCGGCCAGGCCGCCGAACATCTCGATGTACATCTTGGCCACCCGCAGGTCGGTCTCGGCGAGGTTCGGGTCCTTGAGGTCCAGCCCGAGCGCCGTCAGGATCCCCCGGACGTGATGGGCGATGACGCCGAGCTTGCCCTGCTGCTCGCCGTCCAGCTCCGCCAAGGCGATCGGCGGGACGTGATCGGGAACGATGACTTCCGGCTCCTGGCTCATTGCGGGCTCGACTCCTTGGGCTTCCGCGCCTGAAACGGTTGCCTATCCTACACCAGGCGCGGGCCGGTCCGCCTTTTGCAGATGTATCCAGGGACCCCAAGGACCCGGTTCCCGGGTCTTCTCAACAAGGAGGCAACGATGGCTTCAAAACGCGCCAAAGACATCATGACCGATAGCCCGGCAGTCTGCACCGCCGACACCAGCGCCCAGGACGCCGCCCGGATGATGGAGAGCAACGACTGCGGCAGCCTGCCCATCGTCGAGAGCCGCGACTCGATGAAGCTGACCGGCATGGTCACCGACCGCGACCTCGCGCTCCGCGTCCTGGGCCGGGGCCAGGGCCCCGACACGCCGGTCCGCGAGGCGATGACCAGGAACGTCTCCTCGGTGAAGCAGGACGACGACCTCGACGCCGTCGAGCACGTCATGTCCGGCCAGCAGGTGCGCCGGGTCCCGGTGGTCGACGACCAGGGCCGCGTCCTCGGCATCGTCGCCCAGGCGGACCTCGCCCGCGAGCTGGAGTCCGTGGGCCGCAAGGATTTCAGCCGGGTGGTGGAAAAGATCTCCCAGCCGTAGAGGCCGCATGCGGCCCCCCGCTGGTCCTGCCGGGCCTCTGACGCTATGATCCGGTGGGCAAAGGAGGGGGCCGCCCATGCTCTATGACCTCTCGCCCACCATCCGCCCGGAGACTCCGGTCTGGCCGGGCGACACCGCGTTCCAATCCCGGCTGACTTGGTCGATCGCCGAGGGGGCCAGCGTCAACCTCTCCGCGATCACCACGACGCCCCACCTGGGCTCGCACGCCGACGCTCCCTTCCACACCGAGGCGCGGGGAGACGGCATGTCCGACATGCCCCTCGACCGCTATCTCGGCCCCTGCCGGGTGGTCAAGGTGCCGCCGCAGCCGCTGATCGAGCCGCGGCACGTCGAGGGGATCGACCTCGCCAACCCGGGCCGGCTGCTGTTCAAGAGCGAGAGCGTGCGCGACCGCAAGACCTTTTCCGAGCGGTTCACCGCCCTCTCCCCCGAGCTGGCGGCCCTGCTCGCCGAGAAGGGCGTCCTGCTGGTGGGCATGGATACGCCTTCCGTCGATCCGTTCGACAGCAAGACGCTCGACGCCCATCACACCCTGTTCCGCGGCGGCATCGCCATCCTGGAAGGGCTGGTGCTCGACGGCGTGCCGGAGGGGATCTACGAGCTGATCGCCCTGCCGCTCAAGATGGCGGGGCTCGACGCCTCGCCGGTCCGTGCCGTGCTCCGGAGTCTGGAGACCTGACGGAAGCGGATAGAATAGCCGGAGGATGGAATGTCGCCTCCGCGGAGGCGTATTTAAGGGAGGCACCCCGTGAACAGCAAGGAATTCGTCGCGCGCCTGATGGAAGAGATGGACCTGCTCTTCGCGCGGCTGGGAGAGATCGAGACTCTGGAGTCCGAATCCGACGGCCAGGTGGACGTCGTCACCCTGCTCCGCCTGGCCCTCAAGAGCGAGCTCGAGGCCAGCGAGCTCGCCGGCTTCTGGATGCCCACGACCCCCGAGGTCGACGCCAAGATGGCCCTCGCCCTGCAGTGCGGGGACGAGATGAAGCACTACGGCATGATCAGCCAGCGCCTGGCCGAGCTGGGCGAGGACCTGACGGACTTCGACCCGCTGGAGGACGGCCACAGCCCCCTCTACCAGTACCTGCGGGGACTGCGCACCACGGTCGAGCGCATCGCCGCCGGCCCGTTCGCCAGCGAAGCCATCGCCGTCGTGCGCAACGCCCAGTTCGTGAGCTTCTGCCGCACGGTGGGCGACGAGGAGACGGCACGGCTCTACGCCGACACGATCCAGCCCGAGGAGGCCCACCATCACCATCTCGGCCGGGAGATCCTGGAGAAGTACGCCGTCACCGAGGAGCTCCAGGAGCTCGCCGCGTCCGCCGTGCGCAACACCCTGGCCATCGCCGACGAGCTGAGCAACCTGGCCGCCAAGACGACCGGCGTCCACAACATCCCCGTCTCCTGAGGGAGCCATGGCAAACGACATTTCGAGAATCGTCGTGCTCGGCGCCGGCACGATGGGGCGCGGCATCGCCCACGTCTCCGCCCTCGCCGGCTACGAAACCCGCCTCTACGACACCGACGGCGAGGCCCTGAAGAAGGCCGAGTCGTCGATCCACCGCAACCTCGCCAAGGGCGTCGAGCTGAAGAAGGTCGACGCCGGGGCGGCGGAGAAGGCGCGGGCGAACCTGCGCCTGCACCAGAACCTGAGCGAGGCCGTGGAGGACGCCGACCTCGTCATCGAGGCCGTGCCCGAGGACGTCGCCTTGAAGATCCAGATCTTCCACGCCGTCGCCCTCCACGCGCCCCAGGAGGCGATGTTCGCCTCCAACACCTCGGCCCTCTCGATCACCGAGATGGCCGCCGGCTCGGGGCGGCCCGAGCGCTTCGCCGGCATGCACTTCTTCAACCCGGTCCACGTGATGAAGCTGATCGAGCTCGTGAAGGGCCTCCAGACCTCCCAGGAGACGATCGACGCCTTGCGCCAGGTCGGCGAGCGGATGGGCAAGGAGATGGTGCTGGTCAACGAGGCCCCCGGCTTCGTCACCTCCCGCATCAACGCCCTGATCGGCAACGAGGCGTTCCGCATGCTGCAGGAAGGCGTGGCGAGCGCCGAGGACATCGACAAGGCCCTGAAGCTCGGCCTCAACCACCCCATGGGCCCGTTCGAGATGGTCGACCTCGTGGGTCTCGACGTGCGGCTGTCGATCCTCGAGTTCCTCCACCGCAGCCTGGGCGAGGCCTTCCGGCCGAACCAGATCCTCATCCAGCACGTGCGTGCCGGGCGGCTCGGCCGGAAGGTGGGCCGGGGGGTCTACACCTACGACGAGAACGGGAACCGGGTGAAGTAGCCCCTTCAGCAGCAGCTCGCGCCGATCCGGGCCACGATGGGCGAAGGCGTGCAGCAGGCCGCCACCTTGTCCACCGCGTTCTTGAGGGGCGCCAGCGAGCAGACCCCCGTCTCCGGCAGCTCGAGATGGACCTCACGGGCGGCTTTCCAGTCTCCCGTGAGGGCGGCCGCCACCGAGCGGACCTGCTCGTAGCCGGTGAGGAGGAGGAAGGTGGGTGCCCGGCCGTAGCTCTTCATGCCCACGATGTAGAAGCCCTCCTCCGGGTGCTTCAGCTCCTCCGCGCCGTGCGGGCGCACCGTGCCGCAGCTATGGAGGTTGGGATCGATCAGCGGCGCCAGCGCGATGGGGCTCTCGACCGCCGGATCGAGCGCCAGCCGCAGCTCGGACACCGCCGAAAGGTCCGGACGAAAGCCGGTCGTGGCGATGATCTCGTCCACCGGCGGCAGGCTGGCGTCCTCCCCCACCACCGTCACACCCTGCTCGTCCGCCCGCAGCTCCGCGACCCGGAAGCCTGTCGCGATCCGCACGCCCCCGGACTCCACCAGGTTGCGCACCCGCGTCCCGAGCTCGCCCCGGGCCGCCAGCGCGTCGTTCTGGCCGCCGCCGAAGACCTGTCCCAGGTTGGCCCGGCGCACGGCCCAGACGATCTCCGTCCCCGGCGCCTCGCCGGCCAGCGTCACCAGATCGAGGAGGGCGTTGAACGCCGAGTGGCCGCTCCCCGCCACCATCACCCGCCGTCCCGCGTACCGGGACCGGTGAGCTCCCAGGACGTCCGGAATGCCGTAGAAGATGTGGTCCGCGAGCGCCCGCTCTCCCGGCGCCGGCAGGCCGCTCGCGCCGAGCGGATTGGGCCGCGTCCAGGTGCCCGAGGCGTCGATCACCGCGCGGGCCCGGATTGCTTCCTCTCGTCCATCCGCCGTCCGCACCTGGAGGAGGAACGGCGCCTTCTCCCGGCCTGCCGTCTTCATCTTGTCGAAGCCCAGCCGAGTCACCGACTTTACCCGCGCCCCCAGCCGGATGCGGGCAGCGAGCTCCGGAGTCGCCGCCAGCGGCTCTAGATAGCGCTCCAGCAGGTCCTGCCCCGTGGGGTATTCGTCCGGGCCCGGCTCCTCCCATCCCGTCCTCTTCAGCAGCTCCGCCGACGCCGAGTCCACCACGTACCGCCAGGGCGAGAACAGGCGCACGTGCCCCCATTCCCGGATGCTCGCCCCCACCCGCGGCCCCGCCTCCAGCACCAGCGGCTCCTCGCCGCGAGCGAGCAGGTGAGCGGCGGCGGCCAGCCCCACCGGCCCGCCGCCGATGACCGCCACCGGCAGCTTGGTCTGATCCGTCGTCTCCATGTCCGTTTCTCCTCTTATCGTCCCGGAATTGTCGAATTGTCGCCCCAAAAAAATTTGCGCGGCGCGCTTCCTTCACAATAATTCGACTTTACCGGAATCGTCGGCGAGTGTCAAGACAGTTGGCTCAGGGGTTTTAGGCCGCCGGATGAGCCCCGAAGGGGTGAAGGGCATAAAGCCTGGTGCTTTAGCGCCAGGAAAGCCATTCCCCTACTCCAAAAGCCCCGAAGGGGCGCAGGCAGTTCACCGCAGCCGCTGCCTGCGCCCCTTCGGGGCTTGGAATCATCAGGGCGATCCAACCTGGCGCTGAAGCGCCAGGCTTTATGCCCTCCACCCCTTCGGGGCTCATCAGAGCCAAGATCATGGCTACGGCCCGCCAGAAAAATCCTCGGACCCATTGGAAAAAGTCCCCGACCTACTGGAAAAATCCTCAAACCTATTGGGAAAAGTCCGCGACCACTGGAAAATCTCCGGACCCATTGGAAAAAGTCGCGGACCCATTGGGAAAATCCGGCGACCCAGCGAAAAAAACGGCGACCCATTAGAAAAAGCCGCCAACCCAGCAGAAAAACCGCCAACCCATTGGATACGGGCCGCAACCCAGCAGAAAAACCCCGATTCCATTGGGCCGCGGTCGAGATCCAGTGAAAAATCCGCCGGCCTTATGGGTTGGGGCGCCACTCCACCGGAAAAACCGGGCTCCTGACCTCTCCGCGCCGACTACCGTCCTCCCAAGACCTCCTTCACATCCTTCGCCACCTGATCGTTGTCCCAAAGCACCGTGTGGTACTTCCTCACCAGCCTCCCTTTGGCATCGAGCAGGCTCAGCTCCACCCCGTGCGCGTTGACCCAGCCGGCGTTGTAGTTGACCGGGGCCTGCAGCTCGTCGACCAGTTGCTGATGCCGGCCGGCGTCGAGCTGAAGGGCGAGGGCGTTCTCGCCTGGATTCAGGCCGCGGTCGGTCGCATAGCGGTTGATTCTCTCCGGGGTATCGAACTGGGGCTCGTACGTGATGGCGAGGAGGCGCACCTTGCCGCCAATCCCGGCTTCGGCGAGGTGGCGCTGGAGTGCCCCCAGGCGGGTGACGGCCATCGAGCACTTCTTGCCGTTCTGACAGCGGCTGTAGAAGAAGGTGACCAGCACAGGCTTGTCGATCAGATCCCCGAAGACTCCGGAGCGGCCGTCCTGGTCCTTGAAGCCGATGTCCAGACCCTTGAGCTGGCTGCGCTCACCCGGTGAAACCCACGGAGTCATGAGAGGAATGCCGTCCGCGACGGACATGCCTGGAACCAGGAGGGTGAGAATTGCGCCGACGATCACAAACCGGGTCCAGGCTCTCATTGGCGTTCTCCGTGTTTCCGTTGAAGGAGCTCGACCGCGCGCCGCGCATCTCGCACCACCCGCGGGTCAAGCTCGTACTGGCCCTGATTGTCGGCGAGCTGCCGGAGGGCCGTGAGCACTTCCCGGTCCTCCGCCGAGGCGATCCGGCTCAGGGAGCGGACAGCCTCCAATTGGACCGTCGTGGCCTCGTTCGGCGGGAACTGGGGCTCGTACCGCTCCAGGGAGAACTCTTCCTCGCTGATTCGCAGGGCCAAAGTATCCAGGAGGTAGGGGACGAGCTCGCGGCCCCGCGGACCGAGCGAGCCGGCGGCCCGTACGGCCGCACCGATCTCCATCGAGACCGTCCGCTCGTCCGTATGGGCCAGCGTGTCGAGCAGCGCCGGCAAGGCCGAGGAGGGAAAGCCGATCTCGCTCAAGGTGACGGCGATGTACGCCCGGAGCCGGATCACCAGCCACTTGTCCCGGTCCTTGTAGAGCTTGTGCCGGTGAGGCAGCAAGCTGCTCAGGGTTTCGGCGGCGGGCGCCGCCCGGGGCCCCAGGGAGCGGAAGACGTCGAGCACGGACGCCACCAGGAGATGGCTGGTGGCGCCGTCGCTCTGGTCCAGGATGCCGCACAGCGCCGGCACCGCGGCCTCGGCGGCGGGACCCGCCGCCTTGAGCTTCCCCAAGCAGAGCAGACGCGCCTCCGAGTCCGCCTCTTTGAGGTGCTCGAGGCACGTCTGCACGCCGGGGTCGAGCGCTGGGCGGACCGGCGAAGCCCGCAAGGGCTGGCCGGTCCCGAGAGCACAACTGACAGCGATGGCGACGAGCGCCAGCCCAAGGCCCCGGCGGCCGTCACTTCTTCTCATAGAAGGTCCGGATCTCCGGGAAGGCCTGCTTCAGGTACGCGTGGAGCTCCTGGGCGGCCTCCTTGAGCTGCGATGCGTTGTCGTTTCTCGAATCCTTTTCACCGGCAAGCTTCTCGACGGCCTGGGCAAAGCGAATCTGTTCCGCCGGTGCGACCTTGTTGTAGTTCATGCGTCCGACGAAGTCCTGCATCGCGGCCTGCCGGATCTTGGAATCTTCCCGGGCGTCCTCCACCAGCGGGATGGCATAGCTGCCGAACTTGTCGTCCTCGCGGGCCAGGGAGCGCAACGCGTTCAGGCGGACCTCCTCGGGCGTCCTGGTATTCCTGGCCAACTCGACGATCACCGCACGGCTCTCCGGATCGGCGGCGAGCGTCCGCGCCGCCTTGGCCTGCACGCGCGAGTCTTCGTGATGGAGATAGGGGCGTATCGTACCGATGTGGTTGACCGATCCGTCGAAGTCCAGCAGGTCGATCGCGTCGGCTAGCGGAATCGGCACGTTCTGGCCCTCCCGGAGGCTTTCGGCGAGGAGGTTGACCGCCACCAGATCGTGATTGGAGACTGCCGCGCGATAGGCAAAGAGCCGCACCTTGTCGCGCTTGTCGTCGAGCAGCGTTCTCAACACGCTCTGGATCCTCTGCCGGACCTGTGGGGGCGGAATGAACGTCGTGCGCCGGTTCAGATCCTCGATCAGGCCGGCGTCGAGATCCTCGCCTCCGTCGGCCCGGTCTTCCAGGACTGTCAGGACCGCGTTGACATACTTGTCGTCGTACTGGAGACGCTTCAACGCCTCCAGACGGATGGCGTCGCTCTGACTCCGGTCGTTGCCGAGGACGAGCAGCGCGGCAAACGTGCCGTCGTCGGGGTAACCGAGGTCCTTCAATGCCTCGAGGCGCTCTTCCTGCGGCCGGTTGCGGTCCAGGAAGGTCGCGGTGGCGGCGCGTTTCGCGTCCCGGTAAGCCTCGGGATTGTCGAGCTTGGCTTGCGCTTCGAGCCGCCCGGCGGGTATCAGGCACGCGGCCATCGTCACGCCGAGAAGTACACGACCGAGCCGACGGAATCTTCTATGGGTTCGCATTCGCGTACTCTCCTAGTTATAAGGAACGTCGTCGTAACAGAAACCGAGCCCGTCCTGCGGAAGGAACTTGCCCAGGTAGTCGATCATATGGCGCGACTTGGGAGTGGCAGCCGCCGCGGGCCACCAGTTCCGGCGCGGCGAGGCCGGGAACTGCGTCATAGGCACCGCCGGCTGGCTGAGCGGAATGTTCGTGCCTGGCCCCGTGGCCTGGTTCACAGGCCTTTGGGCGCGTCCTACCGCACCGCCCGAGGTGCCGTCCCAAGGCCACAGGCCGTCCTCGAGAAACGATCCCTTGAACCAGGTCGTGACCCCTGGATCGTTCCAGTTGCCATTGTTGTCATAGTGCGCGGGGACCGGAAAGGTCAGCACGTTCGCGACGATCAATCCGTGGCGGTTCTGCGCCCGCTGCCAGTAAGCCCATTGCCGGTCGATCTGTGAATGGAGCAGGTAGAACAACGGATCGGCCGCCGACCGCACCGGATTGATGACGTGGCCGCCAGCACACGGCCAGCCGTGCGCTTGATTATGAGAAAGAACCTCCACCTCCCGGCTGAAGGAAGTCGAGCTGGTCCTCGGTCCGTAATTCAACCGGTCCACGAGAGAGGGATCGACCAGGTGGTCCAGCGGCTTGAAGGTCCCTGGAGCCGGAGCCAGGGTGTGATTGCCGCCGCTCCGCCGCAATTCTCCGCTGCTGAACGGCAAGTCGGTATTCCAACCGTTGAGCGGGTTGGTGGCAGCGAAGAGCGGTTCGGCAACGCTGCCGCCGCCGACGCTGGTGTCGGGGGCTCCCATGAAATTCTGAGCGAAGATGTTAGGGGCCGCGAAATCCCAGTCCCAGTAGTGCAGCGCGACGGTGGGATCGATCTTCTGGAGCTCTCGCTCCACGTCCAGCAGCATGGCACGGTGCCAGGTCAGGAACGCGGGCTGACCATGGGCCTCATCGTCCGCCGTCGAGGACAGTCGGTGCATTTCCTGGAACCGAACGTAGTTGGCTCCGAGCTGGTTGCGGAA
The DNA here is from genome assembly GCA_035266085.1 of Thermoanaerobaculia bacterium. Taxonomy (GTDB): domain Bacteria; phylum Acidobacteriota; class Thermoanaerobaculia; order Multivoradales; family UBA5704; genus DATARR01. The sequence continues at coordinate 19,827 of DATFNZ010000122.1, read as the reverse complement.
GTTCCGCCAGGCGAACAGGAACCGGCTGCGCTCGCTCGCGGTGAGGTTGTTCGCGTTCTTCCGGACGCGCACCATGAGCGCCTTGGTGCCGATCACGGCACCGCCAGCGGTGCTCAGGTGGGCCTGGATGATCGTGTCCTTGTCGTTGGTGCTGGGCGTGCCGTACTTGCCCGCGATCACGAACGGCACCCACGCCCCGCTGCCCGGCAGGGTCAGCGGCAGGGTGTTGCCGGTGGCCGTGGTGTTGGCCGGCCAGGGGATCTGGTTCGCGGCGAAGAGCACGTCACCGCCCAGGGGAATCGCGCCGGCAGGGTCGTTCGTCAGCACCACGTTGACGTTCCCGCCAATCGTGGTCAGCCGGGCCCGGGCGAACGTCGGCGCCCAGGTGATGTAGTCGTCCGTCGGATTGTCCTCCCAATTCGCCGGGTCCGTCGACAGCTCGTTGATCCGGATCTCCACCTGAGGCAAGCCCAGCCGGAGCTTGATCGGTTTGCAAGGCGTGTAGGGCGGCGGCGGCCAGAGCGAGCTTCCCGAGGGCTGCGGCGGGCCCGTGTTGACCACCGTGTTGACCAGCGGAGTCCCCACCGGGTCTTCGACGATCAGAGTGCCGACGACCTGGTTCAGTAGATTGATCAACTCGAGCAGGACGTTGGTGTTCGCCGGCAACCGGTATGCGGCGTTCACGGGATCGTTCATCACGAAGGTCGGCGTCTGGCCGAACGGCGTGCCTCCCGAGTGATACCGGATCCGCAGCTTGTAGCCGAACGGGACCGAGGGATCGAGGGTGATCTTCAGGCACGAGGCATTGTTGAACTTCGCGATGTCCGTGTTGATCGTCGAGAGATGGTTCACCTTGCCGATGTACGAGTCGGACGACCGGTCATAGAAGGTGTCCCCGTTGTGCTTCCAGTAGGCGTCCTTCGTATCGTAATACCAATACCGCGCCGTCGGGTTGACGGGGGCGTGCTGCTGCATCGAGGGTATGACCGGGAGGATGAGATCCCCAAGGCTGCTCTTTCGCAACTGATATTTCACGCTCCCCGACGGGTCCGTGAACAGGAGATGAACGGCCCCGAAGGAGACCAGGTAGCCGTCCTCCAACCCGTCGTCGGAGCGGACGGCCCAGTCGCCGGGCCCCTCGCCGTTGGCCACGTCAAGCGTCGCGATCGCCGCGCGAACCAGGCCTGCCGGCAGATTCCCGCTCGGATCGACGAGCGAGTTGGGGGGCAATGTGAAGGTGGCTCCTCGAAGGCCCTTCTCTTTCAACTCGGGGCGGTCGTCCCTGAGGACGATCGTGCTCTTCGGGTCCACCGTTTCGATCTGGGCCCGGACCATCTGCCACGTTTGCTGCGTGAACGGAGTCTGGGTGAAGTGGGACACGTCGGCGAAATCGAGGTGCGAGATATTGAAGATATAGGGTCCTGCCGTCACGGGCAGGAGGAACGAACCGTCTTCACGGGTGAAGGTTTCGCGGCCGTTCACTTCGATACGCGCATTGGCGATCGCCAGCCCCTTCTGGTCCGTCACCACGCCGGAGAACTCCGGTGCGGTGCTCTGCCCGCGCGCCGGCGGCGGGGAAAAAACAACGCCTGCCAGGAGGCCCAAGACCAAGGCCACCGCCGGCCACCCCTGCCGGTTGGGCACCTGCATACGAAGTCGACCGAAGGCTCGGCCGTTTGCAGCTTCCATGCATGCCATAAGAATTCCTCTCTCTCTATCGACGTCAAGCTCGCCATTCTTCCCAAGGAGAAGGCCGCTGTGACCCTCTTGGCCATCCTCTCGAGCGCTGTACCGAGGTGACTTCCAATAAGAGAGGTGCACGCCGGACTCTTTTGCGCGCCTCCCGATGCGAGGCGCCGGCGATGTCCGTGGCCAGCGAGGTATATAGTCGTCGGCATCAGTCCACTCTCTTCTGCCCTCGGGGAGGCCGATGACGGCCATGAGCTTACGGATCAAAATCGCGTCGGAGCCGTGGGAGCTCGAGCAGGTCTACGGGCTCACCTACCGGACCTTTGTCGAGGAGATCCCTCAGCACTCTCCCAACGAAGAGCGCCGGCTGGTCGACCAACGCTTGGAGCGCAGCGTCTGCTACGTCTGCCTGGACGGTCGGCGGTTGCGGGGGATGGTGGTGGTCGGCGGCGAACGCCCGTTCTCGCTCGATGCCAAGCTGGCAGACCTCGATTCCTACCTGCCTCCCCACGAGCGGCCCTGCGAGGTCCGTCTCCTCGCCGTGGAGAAAGACGATCGCGGCGGACTGGTCTTCACCGCCTTGATGGCGGAGGTATTGCGCCATGCCCGGCGGAACGGCTACGACCTCGGGCTCCTTTCCGGAGCGCAAAGCCAGCTCCACCTCTATCGCCACATGGGCTGCGTGCCCTTCGGCCCACCCTTGGGGACCGAGGCGGCTCGCTATCAGGGGATGTACCTGACCTGGGACCGTATGAGCCCGTCGCTGGTGAGCCGGGCGCAGGAGCTGCCGTGAGATCCGCCGGCCGCCCGATCAATTTCCTGCCCGGCCCCGTCGCCATCCACGACGAGGTGCGGCGGGCTCTGGCCCGCCCCCCGGTTTCGCACCGTAGCGACCCCTTCATGGCCGAAATGGCGGCTGTCCGCCGCGATCTCTGCCGGATGACCGGGGCCCCGCATGTCGAGGTCCTGCTGGGCTCTGGGACGCTGGCCAACGAGGCCGTGGCGGCGCAGCTTTCGCTCTTCCCTGGGCGCGGCGCCGTTCTCGTCAACGGTGAGTTCGGGGCCAGGCTGGCGAGCCAGGCCAGGCGCTGGCGTCTGGCCTTCACCGAGCTCGCCGCCGGCTGGGGGGAGCCGCTCCCTCTCGCCGAGCTGCGCCGCGCCCTGCAGGCCGACCCGGAGATCCGCTGGGTCTGGGCCGTCCACTGCGAGACCTCGACCGGCGTGCTCAACGACCTGACGGGGCTCACGGCGATCCTCGGCGAGCGCGGCGTCGCTCTCTGCCTCGACGGCATCAGCTCGATCGGCAACGTTCCGGTCGACCTCTCGGGCGTCCACCTGGCAACCGGCGTCTCCGGCAAGGGGCTCGCGTCGTTCCCCGGCCTGGCCCTCGTCTTTCATGCTGAGACCATCGAGCCCGCCCCTCATCTCCCCCACTACCTCGACCTCGGCAGCTACGCGTGCTCGGAGAGCGTGCCTTTCACCATCTCGACCAACCTGGTCTCGGCGCTCTCGGCGAGCCTCGCCCGCTTCGCCAGGCGGGACGGCTTTGCCGCCCGCCGGAGGCTCGCCGCCTGGCTGCGCCCAAGCCTTGAGAGGCTCGGTTTTTCAATCATGGCCCCGGAACCCATCGCGGCCCCGATGGTGCTGACGCTGCTGCCACCCCCCGGGGTCGAGGCCCTCGTCCTGGGAGAGGCCCTGGAGGAGCAGGGGATCTGGCTGAGCTACCTCAGCGGCTACCTGGTGGAAAGAAACCTTCTCCAGGTCTGCCTGATGGGAGAGCATCACCGCTGGGAGCTGGCGGAGCTGTTGAACGTTCTGGCCAGCCTTGGTGTCGGCTTGCCGGCCGCAGTACGACAGGCAGAGAAAGATGATCCAAGATCCTTCTGCGATTGCCCCATACCCGCGAGGTGATGTCCGCGCTGGTTCGAGCGCCGTGACGCGGTTTGTTGAGCGGCGTCTGGCCCCACGCTACGGCTGGAATCTGGAGGTATTCCAGGGGCGGGAAGCAGTTTTTCCTGGCAGCCGGACCGGCGGATTCTATCGCGTGCTGAATCCAGCTTGGTACTTTGTGCGGCCGTCCGCCGCGATCAGCACCTTGCAGGTCGCCGAATGGCTGAGATTCGGCAATTCCGTTTCGCAACTTACCAACGTCTTCGCCTTAGCAGAACGGTATGGCATCCGTAGCATTCGCCTGCCGAGCCGGCATCTCTTTTATCAAGGCGCGGGAACTGGCGATGTGACGCTCGACTGGGACGGAGAGCGGCGAGCTTCCGACTTCGCGTTGTCGGGCTACTTCCTGCACATGCGAGCGCTGATGCCGCCTCTGGATGCTGGCACCGAGCGATCGATTATCGACCGTTGCGTCCGTCCTTTGCTGGCGCGAGATGTACTGCACTCCGATCCACGCGTCGGCGCGGACGATCTGGTGATGCATTTCCGTGGCGGCGATGCGTTCGACACAGAGGACATCAAGCCTGGATATTGGCAGCCGCCCCTCGCATACTACCTCGCGGTGTTCGAGCACGATTGTCCAAAGCGCGTTTGGCTCGTGTTCGAGGACCGGCGAAATCCCACGATTGCGGGAATCGAAGAGGCATTGCGTTTGCGCGGCGTCGAGGTGATCGTCCAGTCCGGAACGCTGCTCGACGATCTTCGCGTGTTGCTCAGCGCCCGGCGGCTGGTCGCTTCGATCGGCACGTTTGTGCCGGCGGTCGCCCTGTTGTCTTCAAAGCTCGAGACGTTCTACCAGTTCAGCCGCCATCCGCACGCCGTGCTGGCGCTGAAGGGCATCCGGGTCGTCTGTGCGTACGACGCGAAGGGTGAGTTCATGGCAACGGTGGCATCCAGGTGGGGGGCTCGTTCAGAGGATCTCGCGATGATGATGAGCTACCCGACCGACTGTATTCGTATCGAGTAAGGCGCCATTCGGTTGGAAGATCGGATGGCCCCTTGCCTTCCGTCATTTATCTTGATCCCGTGGAGGGCACCGGTGCGAGCGGAGTCCTCGAGTAGAGCCCAATCGGGTGGCCGGTGGGATCGACGACCACAGCGATGGCTCCGATGCCGTCCGGCAGGTTGAAGGGGAACCCAGGTGGGATGGTCCCCCCCAGCTCCGTCGCTTTCTTGCAACTGGCCTGGATGTCGGTCACCTGGACATAGACCACTCCGTTGAACGGGGTGATTTTGCCCTCCGCCCCGCGGAGTGTCCCAATCGCCGTGCCACCCGCGACGATCTCCACCGCCTGATCCGTGCCCTGGACCGGGGTGAATTGCCAATCGAAGAGCTTCCCGTAGAAATCCTTGGACTGCGGCAGGCTCGTCGTGGTGATGTCGAACCAGGCGATGCGGCCCGGTCCGACATCCGCCGGTGGAGTCTTGGCAGTCGCTGCCTGGAGCTCTCCGGTCACGAGAGTCGAGGCCAGGATCATCGCCAAAAGCGCATTTCGCATCGCTGTTTCTCCTGATCAGATTGTGCAGACGCCGCAAGGCCAGGAAGGGCCGACGTAAACTCTTGAACCGAATGGCGGAAGCGCATGGGAATCGAACCCACCCCCGACGCCGCAACCGGCGCCGGACAACGGTTTTGAAGACCGCAGAAGGCACCAGCCCCCGAGCGCTCCCGGGGGGATTCTAGCCCATCCGGACCCCTGGATCGCAATCTCAGGCTTGCAGCACCTTCTTCTGTTAGGGTCATCGCGAATCGGTGCGCCCCCATGTCAAAAGGAGACCTGATGAGATCTCGATCTGTCCTGTTCCTGTTCGCCCTCCTGCTGCTGACCGCATCCCTGGCGAGCGCCGCCACACCGGCCGGGATGAGCACTCCCGCGACGGACGTGGCCTCCTCCCCGGAAAACCCCTCCTGCAACCCTCTGCTCGCCAAGTTGGGGATCTCCGCCCTCGATCCCACCTCGTCGGCTCAGGACGCCGCGACCCTCGCTTGTGGCCCGTGCAGCGTGACGATCTGCCGGGGCGCGGCCTACAACTCGATCTGCCAGGGGGGAATCGCCGTCAAGAGGTGCATCGCCGCTTATGGGAACAGTTGCACCGACGGCACGTTCGAATGCCAGTGCTGGAGCGGACCGCTGCCGTAACCTTCTGACCAGCCTGCTCCGGCATGGGACGACGGCGACGTCTCCCTGCTGGAGCCAATCCATCCCCAGATTCCTGGAAAAGTGCTTAGCGGAACGAATTAGGTAAAGTATACTTACCTTATTTGGAGACGCTAAGTATGATAGCCCCTCAACAAGAGATCTTCTCAGTCCTCCGGCAGTACAACCCCTGGTGGGATTCCGGAACCGTCCGCGACCTCCCTGACTGGCGCCGGGCGGCTTTTTCGGAGCTGATCCTCTGGTTGGGGGAGCCTCCGGCGCCGCGGGCGATCCTGCTCAGCGGAGCCCGCCAGGTCGGCAAGACCACCCTGCTCCTGCAGGCTGTTCAGGAGCTGCTGGCCCGCGGGGTGCAGCCTGAGCGCATCCTGTACGCGACCTTCGACCACCCCTTGCTCAAGCTGATCGGACTGGAGGGGGTTCTCAATGTCTGGCGGGAAATCCGGCCCCGATCGGAGGAAACCGAGTACCTCCTCCTCGACGAGATCCAGTACACCCAGAGCTGGCAGACCTGGCTCAAGCACCAGGTGGACTTCGACAAGCGCGCCCGCATCGCGGTAACCGGATCCGCCGTCCCCTTGGAGACCGAGAACCTGGAATCCGGAGTCGGCAGGTGGCACACCATCCGTCTGGCGACGCTGTCGTTTTCGGAGTATCTCCAGATTCAGGAGATCCGGCTGCCCAACCTGCCGGAGGTGGACTCCCTGGCCGAGGTCTTCTCGTGGAGCCCGGCCGATCTCCTCCGCGCGGGGGAGACGGCGCGGCCCCTGGTTGCCCATTTCCACGAGTACCTGCTCCGGGGAGGCTTCCCGCAGACCGCCCTGATCGAGAGCGTCCCCCTGGCTCAGAAGCTGCTGCGGGAAGATATCGTCGACAAGGTCCTCAAACGGGACATGACCGCCCTGTTCGGTGTCCGGCGGGTGCTCGAGCTGGAGAGGACGTTCCTCTACCTCTGCCTGCACGACGGCGGTCTGCTGGATATCCAGAACCTCTGCACCCAGCTCGGGCTCAAGAAGCCGACCGTCAACCGGTTCATCGACCTGCTCGAGGCCGCCCACCTGGTCTACCGCCTCCCCCCATACGGCTACGGCAAGGAGATCCTGCGGGGAAAGTTCAAGGTCTACCTCGCCGACCCGGCCATCGCCGGGAGCGTCCTGCTCAAGGGCCGCGGGCTCCTGGAAGACGAGAGCCGGCTGGGTGCTGCGGCCGAGACGGCGTTCTTCAAGCACGTCTTTGCCCGCTACTACCAGACCGGCGTGAGCTTCGCCTACTGGCGGGGCCGCAAGGACCTGGAGGTGGATATCGTCGCCGAGGTCCACCTCCGGCTGATCCCGTTCGAGGTCAAGTACAGCCGGAGCCCGGTACAGGAGAGCGACCTCAGGGGGCTCCGCATCCTGTGTCAGGAGAAGGAGATCCCACGCGGCTACGTGATCACCCGCGAGATCTCCGATTTCGGGGTGGTGACGTTCCCCGGCAAGGTGGAGGCGGCGATCCTCAAAATCCCGGCGCCGCTCGCCTGCTACTGGCTTTCGCGGTCGGAAGGGCGGTCCTGAAGATGGCGGTGATAGTCTCCGGGGGAGCGGCCTCGTGCCGCCATTCCATCCGGAGACCGAGATGAACCGCAACACTCTTCTTCTAACTTCCCTGCTGCTGAGCCTCTGTGCCTGCGGCGACCGCAATGCCGCTGCTCCCACGGCGAGCGAAGAACCCCCCGCGACCGAGAGCACCGCCGCAGACGTTGCGGCGGAGAGTCAGCCTTCGGGCGACTCCGCCCCGGGAACCATCTCCTCGCGTGGCGGCGGCGTTCCCGAGGCGATGCCCCCTGCCGCGGAGCAGACCGCGGGCGAGGGCTCGATCGACTTCGATCTCCCCCAGTCCTGGCAGTCGCAGGCTCCTTCCTCGAGCATGCGGGTGGCCCAGGCCGCCATCCCGGGTGCGGGCGGACCGGGCGAGCTCGCCGTCTTCTTCTTCGGCCCGGGCGGCGGCGGCGGGGTGGAAGCCAACATCCAGCGCTGGATCGACCAGATGGAAAGCCCGGAGCAGCCCAAGCCCGAGACCTTCGAGGCCAATGGCTTCAAGGTGACCTGGATCGACGTCCAGGGCACCCTGAAACCCAGCACGATGGGGAGCGGACCGACCACTCCGCAGCCAAGCTCGCGCCTGCTGGGAGCGGTCGTCGAGGGACCGGGCGGCCCCTGGTTCTTCAAGGCCACCGGCCCGGAGGCCACCCTGGGTCCCGAGCGCGAGGCCTTCGTGAAGATGCTGAAGAGCGTGCGGGCGAAGTCGCAGTCGGTATAGGAGAGCCTGAAAGGCCGGAGCCGTTCCATGGCGATCTCCATCCGAAAGGGTGGGGTCAAGAAAGAGGGGGCGGAGAACGCATCCCCGCCCCCACGGCGCTATCCGGAACGCTCCGGATCAGCAGCCGGAGGAATCCTTCGCCAGGAGTTGGAAGGAGCCCAAGGGATCGATCTGCTGGATTTGGAAGGAGCCCCAGGGATTGACCCGGAGGCCGCTCACCTTGGGCTTCTCCTTGTCCCGCTTCGGGTCCTTGCGGTCCCTGTCCTTGCGCATCTCCTTCTCGTGGCTGCGTTCCCGGCGCTCCTCGCGATCGATCAGGCGGCGCTGCTCCATGGTCCGGCGCAGCTCCTCGCTGACGGCCCGCATCTCGCGGTCGACCGCTTCCCGCATCTCGCGGGTGGCCTTCTCGATCTCGTCCCGGTGCTCGTCCCGGTACTTCTGACCCAGCTCCCGATGGCGCCGGGCCAGCTCCTGCATCTCCCGCCTCTGCTCCTCGGACGGCTTGTACTGCTCCGCCATCCGGCGGGCGTCGCGGACCATCCTCTCCCTCTCCTCACGGGAGAGATCGCCGTCGGCGCGGTACTTCTGCCTCTGCTCGTCCATCTGGGCCTGCAGCCGCGCCATTTCCTCGTGTGAGGGTCGTAGCTGCTCGCCGAGCCTCTCCATCTCCACCTGGAGCTTGTGCATCTCGGCGGTGGGAAAGCCCTTGGACATCTTCTCGCTCAATTCGCGCGAGAGCTTCTCCATCTGGGGCCGGAGCGTCCGCTCGATCTGATCGTTCGCCCGGTCGATCTCCGCCTCCAGCTTCTCCTGCTCCTCCTCCGAGAGCTCGTGGCGGTAGGAGATCTCGTCGAGCTGATCGAGCTGGGCATCCATCGATTCGAGTGCCACGTCCATAGCGGCAAGCGAGCCTTCGACCACGGAGTCGGCGTCGAAGTCGAAGTCGAAATCAAAGTCCATGTCGTCGACGTCGATATCGACCTCGGAGTCGTCCTCATCGCCGTCCATCTCATCGCCGTCCACGTGGCGATCGATCACGGGCTGCTCGGCCACCTGGCGCTCCCCCGGCTCGACAGCCTCGGCGGGCTCCACGGCGTCCACCGGCTCGACGGCCTCGGCCACCCGGGCTTCGACGGTGGCCAGGGCTTCGGCGACGACCGGCGCCTCCGCCTTTTCCCGAGCCTCTTCCCGGGCTACCGAGACCGCCGGGGCGGCCGCGGCGACGACGATCAGCAGGACGACCATCGCGGCCCCCAGCCAGATCCGGCGCGCCGGGCTCTCGGGCGAGCGGCCGTCGTCGAGCAGGCGGCGGATGCGCTGCGCCAGGTTCGACGGCCGGTCCGCCATGCTGGGCACGGGCAGAGACCGCCGCGCCACCGACCAGCCGGCGACCTCGGCCAGGCAGCCGGCCAGGGAGAGCGGACGGCCGGTGCGGCTCACCGCCCACTCGTCGCTCAGCATCTCCGAGATCTCGCGCAGGCGGCGGCGGGCCACCCAGTTGAGCGGCTGGAAGAAGAAGACGCACGTCAGGACGTGGCTGAGGACGAGCCAGAGCGGATCCCGCCGCACCAGATGGGCCAGCTCGTGGGCCAGCATCCCCTCCTGCTGCTCCTTGGTGAGGCCCGCGAGCGCCTTGGGCGGCACGCAGATCTCGCTCCGCCGCAGGCCGAGCGCCAGGGGCACCGGCACCCGCGACGAGCAGGAGAGCCGGACGTCCTCCGTGAAGCCGGCTTCGGCGGCCAGCACGCGGAGCTGCGAATGGAGGGTGCCTCCCACCACCCGCGGCCGGTCCTTGAGCCGGCGGCGCAGGAGGGAGTACGAGCGGCTGTAGCCGGCGAGCAGCAGGCAGGCTCCCAAGGCCCACGCCCCGAGCGCCAGCGCCGGAACGGAGGGCATGGACAGCCGCGCGACCGGAGCCGGCGTCTCGGCGGCACGCGCCAGCCGGGAAGCTTCAGGGATCGGGATCGCTCGAAGGCGGCCCGGAACGGGGAGGGCCAGAGCCGTCGCCGGAGCCACGGCCTCGATGGGGGCGGCCGGCCGCGAAAAATCCGCGAGGCCCCAACGGCCCGCCACCGGTTCCCAGCCGGCAGCGACCTGGAGCGAGGCCGTGAAGAGGGCCCCCACAAGGGCGAGTTTCCAGACCGTCTCCTCCGCCGACACCGACCACCGGGCGAGCGGCTTCGAGACGAGCCAGGCGAGGCCCAGCAGCAGGGTGCCGTGCAGCAGATAGGTGAGCAGCCAGGCGATTGCGTGACCGGCAAGTTGATTGGCGAGCATTACTGTCCCTCCTCGTCGCCCCGGGCCGAGATCAGATCTCGGAGCTGGGCCAGCTCACGTTCTTCGATTTCGTGCTCCGACAATAGATGATTGACCAGCGCCGTGACGTCCCCCCGGAAGAGCTGGGACGTCAGGTCGGCCACCATCGAGCGGCGGACCTGGCTCTCGCTCACCAGGGGACGGTAGATGAAACGGCGGCCTTCGGCGTGATGGTCCACCACGCCCTTCTTCTCCATCTTGGTCAGCATCGTGGCGATGGTGGTGAGGGCGAGCCCCCGCTCGGGCTCGAGCGTCTCGTGAACCTCGGCCACCGTCGCTTCCCCGCGGCTCCACAGGACCCGCATGATGGCGAGTTGCAGGTCTCCGAGGTGATGGGATGTCTCCATGTTGGGTCTCCTTCGATCAACTACCCCGATAGTACTACTCGGGTCGTTGACTGTCAATGGGGAGGTACGGAGGGCGGAGGGGAAGGTTTCAGGAGGATGGCCGGAGCGACCGTTGGCTCTGAAGGTCAGAGCTCTTGACCCGGAGGTCGAAGGTTCGCCCGCGGGTCAGGATAGAGACGGCGAAGGTTGAACCATCCACGCGGATCCCCAGAGTTGCCCGGGGGAGGTCGAACGGAGCACTCCGGAGGGCCAAGAACTCCCGCTGCGCCATTTACATAACGCTCCTCAAGCGAGGGCAAGGACGGGACATCCTACGATCCTAACGTCGTGCTACTGTGACGAGACGTGCAACTCCTTACCCGAGATGACATCCTCGCCGCGCTGGAAGCTCTCTCGAAAGAGCTTCAATCAACCACGGAGATTCTCGTTGGCGGTGGCGCAGCTCTCGTTCTTCTCTACAACGCCCGGGAATCAACAAAGGATGTAGATGCCTTTGCACTGACCTCGAGCGATCCATCCGCCGTCCGAGCCGCAGCTCATAGGGTTGCGGAAACGTTGGATCTACCAGAGGACTGGTTGAACGAGGGAGCCAAGGGCTATCTTCAAGGGACTTCGGCAGGCGAGGTGCTCTTCCAAACATCTACTCTGATCGTTCGCGCCATAGCTCCCCAACAGCTCCTTGCCATGAAGCTCAGTGCATGGCGAGATGACGTCGACATTTCGGACGCGCGGCTGCTACTCTCAAAATTATTGGGGGACAGCCAGCAGGTTTGGAGTCTGATCGAACCTCACGTCGTCCCCGGGCGCGAGTTGAAGGCACGTTATGCTTTTGAGGATTTATGGGAGTTGGACCGTGGACATTCTTGATCTGGTGAAGGCTCTGCTAGCTTACGACGCGCTGGCGGCGAGACAGTGGGTCGCCGACGCTCAGCGGTCCGGCTTCACGTGGTCCAAAGTGCAGCCTCCGTCCGGGCTCGATGCGACCGAATCCGCTCTGGCCGCAGGCGTGACCGAGCTCCTGGCATCCCGTGCAGGTCAAAAGCCTCCGGCGTGGACATCCAGAGTCCCTCCCGCACCGGAACGTCTCTTCCTGGTCCGTGCGGCGGAGACCATGCCAAGGCTCCGCGATCTGTGCGAACGGGAAGGACCGGAGCCTCTCCGTCGCCGCGGTCTGCTCGCTCCTCCTGAATTTCTGACCTTTGCCTGACAGAGGAGTACCGGCGGCGGGTTCTCGCCTTCCTGGCAGCCGACCGGGAGTAGAATCCCTCTGTTCAGTTGAGCGAAAGGAGGCCTCATCGTGGGATTCGACGTACGGAAGTTCGCGGTCCTGTTGCTGCTCGCCGCTCCCGCGGCCGAGGCTCAGCTCTGGAGCGGTCCGGCGGCCGTGGAGGTCCAGGTCGAAGACCAGAAGGGCGCTCCGGTCGCCAATGCCGAGCTGAAGCTCCAGTACAAGGCCGTCAATCCCAAGGAGGGCCCGGCGACCCTGGTCACCGACTCCCGGGGCAGGGCGACGGTGAGCGGACTGGCCGAGGGTCCCTGGCACCTGGAGGTGAGCCGCGAGGGGTTCATGACCTACATCGCCGAGCTCAACGTCCGCACCAAGGGCCGCCCCGCGCTGGAAGAGGCCCTCGTGCTGGCGGGCTCGGGTTCCCTGCGGACCATGAGGGTCCGGATCTCCAAGGGCCGATCGGCGCCAACCCCGCCGGCGCCTGTCATGGCTGAGAAGGCCCCTGCTCCCGCGCCGGCTCCTCGTCCCCAGATCACCGCTCCACCCGAAACTCCGGCCCCCCGGCCGCAGGTCACCGCCCCTCCGGAGACGCCCCGCCAAGCGCCACCGACTCCTCCGGCGCCCGCTTCGAAGCCGGCTCTCCCACAGCCCGTACAGCAGCCGGCTCCCCAGCCCGCGCCGCCCGCGGCCCGCCAGACGCCGCCCACGATCCCGCCGATTCATCCCGTGCGGATGCGGTCGGCCAAAGACCGTACCTGCCCCGACTGCCAGCCGGGCGAGTCGGCCCTGACGACCGAGAAGGTCCTCGACCCCGGCGAGGGCGGCGGCTGCGGAAATGTCGCGTCCGCGCTCAAGGGCGGCGTCGCGCCGGATGGGCTGCCGGCGGGCTGCCACGTGCTGCGGGTCGAATTGCCGGCCGGCGCGAAGTATTCGGGCTACCGCTATGAGATCCAGGACGGCGGCGAAGGCTTCGACTGCCCCGCCGGACGGGATTGCCCCAACGGCACCGGCCGCTGGCCGGTCGATCCGGTGGTGGTCAAGAACCCGGAGGGAACGGTGGTCCTGGCGCCGTTCGAGAGCGGGCCGTCGCAGAGGGACCGGCGGGCTGTGCTGACGGTTTATTTCAAGCCGGGGAAGTAGCTCAAGCCGGGGAAGTAGCAGCGGCCGATGACGTGCTCCGCGGAGCCTCCGCTAGGATTGCGGGATGGCGAGCTCGAAACCTGGCGGCACACCTCCGGACCTCCTCTACGCCCCTCACGGCCAGCCCGGCCGCTTCTTCAATCCCTGGGCGCCGTTCAAGACCCGGTTCACCGACCTGCTGCGGTGGAAGATGGGGAAAAACCGGTATGACAAGAGCGCGCCGCTTCAGATCCCCCTGGTGGCTAACGACGGCGCGTACCTGAACGACAGGGGGCAGCCCGCCTCGGTGACCTGGGTGGGCCACTCGACGTTCGCCGTGCAGGACGGCGGGGACGTCTTCCTGACCGATCCCCATTTCGGGGCGCGGGCCCTGATCCCGCCCCGGCTCTCGCCGCCGGGCATTCCCCTGGAGGCCGTGCCGCCGGAGGCCTTCGCGATCCTCTCCCACAATCACTACGACCATCTGGACGACTGGACGGTCCGCCACCTGCCCGCGGCGATCCCGTGGTTCGTGCCTCTGGGGTTGGGAAAGTGGTTCCAGGAGCGGGGACGGCAGGCGGTCGAGCTCGACTGGTGGCAGAGCGCCCGCCATGGCCGGTGGACCCTCACCTGCCTGCCGGCCCAGCACTGGTCGAACCGCCTGGGCATGGGACGCAACAGCACCCTCTGGTGCTCGTGGATGCTCGACTCCGGGGAGCGGCGCTACTACTTCGCCGGCGACTCCGGCTACTACCACGGCTTCGCGGAGATCGGGCGGCGGTTCCCCGGGATCGACGTGGCCTTCCTGCCCATCGGCGCCTATGAGCCCCGCTGGTTCATGCGCGCCCAGCACGTCGATCCCGCGGAGGCCTGGCAGGCCTTCCTCGATCTCGGCGCCCGGACCATGATCCCAATGCACTGGGGGTGCTTCGACCTCACGGACGAGCCCGCCGACCTCGCCCCCAGGGAGCTCGCCGAGGTCCTGGAACGGCAGGGAGCCGACCGGGACCGCGTGCGGACCCTGGCCGTGGGCGAGCGCTGGTGGGTGTAGAGCACCCCGCGCAAGTTCTGGTGTACTCTCTGGGGAGGGGGGATGTCTACTTGACCAGCCAACTACATCCAGACGGCGCCGATCCCTACGAGAGGCCGCGCTACGGCCTGGGGCAAGCCGCTCGGTACGTTCAGCTCTCCCCGACTACCTTGCGTTCTTGGGTTGTCGGGCGGCCGTATCGAACGTCTGAGGGCAGCCGCTATTCTCCGCCCTTGATCATCAGGCCCAATCCTGAGGATCCGCGTTTGTCCTTTTCCAATCTCAGGGAAGCTCACGTCCTCCGGTCGCTACGCACGAAACACGAGGTTCCGATGTCCGCGGTTCGGGCTGCGCTCGACTATGCCGCGGATGAGTTGAACATCAAGAGACTCTTGCTTAGCCGCGAGCTGATGGCCGATGCAGGCTCCCTGTTCGTTGAGCGCCTGGGGCAGTTGATAGACCTCAGCCGCTCTGGTCAGATCGCCCTCAAGGAGATGCTCGATGGGCATCTGAGCAGAATCCAGTGGGAACCCCTGCGGTTGTTCCCAGTGGTAGCGGCGAGAGGCTTGGCTGGCCCACAGATTGTCAGTATTGACCCAAAAGTCTCGTTTGGTCGCCCATTTATCGTTGGTAAGGGTGTGCGCACGGCCACGATCGTCGACCGGCTGGATGCCGGGGAAGACCGTGAAGCGGTCGCGGCGGATTACCAGCTAGACGACCTCGAGGTCGATGAGGCGATCCTCTACGAGCGCGCAGCCGCCTGATCCAGTCTTCTTCACGGATAGGGATCTTGGACGCTCCGTACCCGCGGCGCTGAGGGCGGCAGGTCTGCGCGTCGAGGCCTATCACGAGCACTTCACTCCGGATGACGTCCCCGACCGTGAGTGGCTCCGCTACATCGGAGCCAAGGGCTGGGTAGCACTTTCACACAACAAATACATCCGGTACGAGAGGGCTGAGCTGGACGATCTCATGAACTCTGGCGTCAGGGCCTTTTTCATCATCGGCAAAGGTCCTCATTCGGCCTTCGCTGAGGCGGTGATAAGAAACATAGACAAGATCTATAGGTTCATCAGCATGTATTCTGAACCTTTCGTGGCAAAGATCTATCAGAGTCAAGACGAAGTGAAGGAGTGGGTCACATACACCCAGTGGAGCGAAGGAAGGCAGGATTCCGGGAGGAGGAGGACATAGCGAACACCTCGCAATGGGCTCCCGACCCCTGTGCTAAAGTTCGCCTACCCGCTGGTTTTGGGGTACGAAAGCAGTCGATGGAGACATGGGCACGATGAGATCGTCGGCGCAGGAGCTGCCGCGGGATTCCCGCCGGACCGCGCCAGGCCGGGGCCGCCCGGCCGGCGCGGGAGCGCCTGATCCGCGCCGCCCCGTGCAGCTCGACCTGTTCGGCCCCCGGGCCGTTCCGGTCATTCCCGCCGTTCCCCTACCGGCGGCCGCCGTTTCGGCGGCGCCGGCGTCGGCCGATCCGAATGCCCTGCGTTTCCAGCTCCTCCGCCAACTGAACCGCCTGACCGGCGGCCGGCTGCGCTCCCTGGAGCTCACGGACAACCGGCGCACCATCCTGAGCGTCCGCCCGGGCCGGCTGGGAACCCGGGCGCCGCTCGAGCTGCGCATTCACCACTCCTTCACCAAGGCACCGGTGGAGGTGCTGGAGGCGGTCGCCGCGTTCGTCGAGAGCAAGCGGGGGAGCGACCGCGCCCGGGAAGCGCTGGTGGTCATCCGCGAGCACTTCTCGGCCCACCGCCCGCCGACCGCCCGTACCCGCCGCCTGGTCCTCCGGCCGGAGGGGACGGCGCTCGACCTCCGCGAGGTGTTCGCTGACCTCAACGAACGCTACTTCGAGGGCCGGCTGGCGGTGGCGATCACCTGGGGCAAGTCGAACGCCGGGATCTCCCACTCCTGCCGGCGCCAGCGGACCTCCACTCTCCAGCTCGGCAGCTACTCCTACGAGGACCGGCTGATCCGGCTCCACCGCGTGCTGGACGATCCCGGCGTCCCCCGCTTCGTGGTCGAGGCCGTGGTCTACCACGAGATGCTGCACGCCGACATGCCGCCCGAGGTGCGCAACGGCCGGCGGATGTTCCACACGCCCGAGTTCCGGCGCCGCGAGCGCATCTACCGCAATCTCGGCCGGGCCGAGCGCTGGATCGGCGAGCACCTGTCCGAGCTGCTGCGGGCGCGGCAGGTGCCGGCGGCGGGAAAGAAGACGCGAAAGCGCTGATCCTTGCCTCCAAGCCCCTGCTTCTGCAACAATTGCGTCAGCGTCCTCGTTGAACAAGCCGTTTTGTCTCGGAGTAAGCTGTAAGCCGACGTGTCACCCCGCGATCTCGTCTTCGTATCCGCCGGCCTTGGGCTGGATGGCGGCGGCCGTGCGGCGGCCGGACGGCTGCTCGCCGGCGCCTGCGCCACGTTCGCGGAAGAACGGGGGATCGGCTTCCGCATCCTGTCGCTCGACGGCTCCGGGCTGCCGGGGAACGACACGCCGGTCCGAGGCTTCGAAGGCGATCAGAAGGCCCTCGGCCTCGAGGTCTGGAAACGCCAGTGGGCGGAGCGGCGGACGGCCTGCGTCTTCGACCTCCTCGGCCCGGCCCGCGTGCAGGCCTACCTCCCCGGCCTGCTCCGGGCGCCCTACCTCATTCCTCTCTATGGGATCGAGGTCTGGCGCCCCCTGGAATGGGACCGCCGCCGGGCGCTCGCCAACGCCGACGTGACCTTCGCCATCTCCGCTCACACCCTGGAGCGGGCGCGGCCGTTCTGTCCGGACCTGAGCGGCACGGTGGTCCTCCCCCTGGCTCTGGAGGACCGGCCGCTGGAAGGCGCCGTGGACGCCGTCCTGCTCCGCCGGCTCGACCGCGGCTTCCTCCTCATCGTCGGGCGCATGGCCGCGACCGAGCGGTACAAGGGGCACGATCAGCTCCTGGAAGCGCTGACGCGCCTTCCCGAGGCCCGGCTGGTGGCGGCGGGCGACGGCGACGACCGGCCCCGGCTGGAAGCCAAGGCGGCGGCCCTCGGGATGGCGGACCGGATCTTCTTCACCGGCTTCCTGAGCGAGGCGACTCTCGCCGAGCTCTACCGGCGCTGCGCCGTCTTCGCCATGCCCAGCCAGGGCGAGGGCTTCGGCCTGGTCTACCTGGAAGCCATGCGGGCCGGCAAGCCCGTCCTGGCTTCCCGTGGCAGCGCCGCCGAGGAGATCGTGGAGGACGGCAAGACCGGCCTGCTGGTCGATCCCGAGGACCGGGAGGCGCTGAGGGCCGCCCTCGGCCAGCTCCTCGGGTATCCCGGCGAAGCCCGCCGGATGGGCGAGGCCGGCCGCGAGCGCTGGCGCCGGGAGTTCGGGGCGGACCGATTCCGGGAACGGCTGACGCCGCTGCTGGAGAGGCTGGTTTCCTGATGTGCGGCATCAACGGCATCCTCCGCCTCTCCGAAGCGGCCCCTCCCATCGACCGGGATGAGCTGCTGCGGACCCGCGACGCCATGACGGCGCGCGGGCCGGACGGCTGCGGGGCCTGGATCTCCCCGGACGGCCGAGCGGCCCTGGCGAGCCGGCGGCTGGCGATCCTCGATCTTTCGGCAGCGGGGGCCCAGCCCATGGCCTCGGCGGACGGGCGGCTCTCGATCGTCATGAATGGCGAGATCTACAACTTCCTGGAGCTGCGGGGGGAGCTGGAGGCCGAGGGGGTGCGGTTCCGCTCGCGGAGCGACACCGAGGTCGTGCTCGCCCTCTACGCCCGCGAGGGCCCGGCCATGCTCTCGCGACTGCGGGGGATGTATGGCCTGGCCATCTGGGACGGTCGGGAGAAAACCCTGCTGCTGGCGCGCGACCCGCTGGGGATCAAGCCTCTCTACGGCTCGTCCGAGGGGGGCTGTCTGCGCTTCGCCTCGCAGGTGAAGGCGCTGGAGGCGGGCGGTGCCATCTCCCGCGAAGTCGATCCGGCGGGGCTCGCGGGGTTCCTGCTCTGGGGCTCCGTGCCCGAGCCGCTGACGATCCGCCGGTCGGTCTGGGCCCTGCCCGCGGGGCACCATCTGCTGGTGCGGGATGGACGGATGGGCGATCCCCAGCCCCACGGTCCTTCCGAGGCCTCGCCCATGGACCCGGTGGCGGCCATCGAGGATTCGGTCGTGGCGCACCTGATCTCGGACGTGCCGGTCGCCGTCTTCCTCTCGGCGGGGCTCGACTCCGGGCTGATCGCGGCGCTCGCCCGGCGGCATCTCCCGGAGCCGCCCGCGACTTTCACCCTGAGCTTCGACTCGACGGCCGGCACGCCGCTCGACGAGGCGCCGCTCGCCGCCGAGGTGGCCCGGACGCTCGGCACCCGCCACATCGAGCGACGGGTGGGCCAGTCCGACTTCGCGGGCTGGTGGCGGGACGCCCTCGCCGCCATGGACCAGCCGAGCATCGACGGCTTCAACACCTTCGTGGTCAGCCGAGCCGCCCACGAGGCAGGGCTCAAGGTCGTGCTCTCCGGCCTGGGCGGCGACGAGGTGTTCGGCAGCTACCCCTCGTTCACGGATGTGCCCCGGCTGGAGAAGGCGGCGCGCCGGGCGGCATGGATCGGTCCGGTCTGGCCCTTCGTCGCCCGCACCTTCTCGCCGGGCCGGCCGAAGCTCGCGGGGTTGATCCGCTACGGGCGGAGCCTTCCGGGAGCTTACTTCCTGCGCCGCGGCCTGTTCCTGCCCGAGGAGCTGCCGGCGCTGATGGGCCGCGAAGCGGCCGAAGAGGGGCTGCGGCGGTACGACCCGGTGGCGGACGCGGCCCGCGCTCTCGCCATGGGTAATGGCGACGCCTGGACGGCCGTGCACCGGCTGGAGACGGCCCGATATATGAGGAACCAGCTCCTGCGCGATTCGGACTGGGCCTCGATGGCCTCGTCCGTCGAGCTGCGGGTGCCCCTGGTGGACGCCTGGCTGCGGGCGCGCCTGGAGGCGAACGGCTTCGAGCCGGCCCGTGGGATGGGTAAGGCGGAGCTGGTGCGCCGGGCCGCGCCCGAGCTGCCGGCGGCGCTGTTTTCGCGGCCGAAGACGGGGTTCTACATCCCGGTAATGGAGTGGCTGGAGCCCCAGACGGCCGGGAGACCGGGCGGCAGCCTGGGCGGCCAGTCGCGCCGGCTGGCCGGGCGGGTGCTCGCGGAGCTGGGAGTGGCGCCATGAACGGCGTGCAGGTCCAGTCCGCGAACCGGGCCCTCTTCCGGCGGCGGCTCGCGGACTGGACGAAGATCCTCTCCGCCTACTTCACGGCCCAGACGCTGACGCAGCTCCTGGGGATCGCGGCCGGCCTGCTGTTCATCCGCTTCATGACGGTCCCTCAGTTTGCCCTCTACACCCTCGCGTTCTCCGCCGTGACCTTCTTCAACTTCCTCTCCGACCTGGGGAGCACGTCGTCCCTGCTCCACTTCTTCAACCGGGCGGCCCGGGAGGAGAGCGACTTCGAGCTCTATTTCGCCGCCGTGCTCTCGTTGCGCCGCGGAGCCTTCCTGGCGGGCGCCGTCTGTCTGGCGGTCATCTTCCCTTACGCGGCCGCGACACGGGGTTTCGGCTGGGGGGAGATCGCCCTGGTGACGGTTGGCGTCCTGGCCTGCGTCTGGTTCCAGATCCAGGCGTCCATCCGCGTCCTCGCGCTGCGGCTCCACCAGCGTTATGGCCAGTCGTACCGCGCGGAGGTGGGCGGCACGCTGCTGC
>DATFNZ010000121.1:0-14183 GCA_035266085.1 Thermoanaerobaculia bacterium | reverse complement strand
ACTGATCCAAGGCGAGAGCGTCACGGGCAAGGAGCTGATAGCCCGCGCCATCCACTTCGCCAGCCCGCGCTCCACCCGCCGTTTCCTCTCGATCAACTGCGGGGCGATGCCCGAGAACCTGCTGGAGAGCGAGCTGTTCGGCCACGAGCGGGGCGCCTTCACGGGTGCCGTGCGCGACAAGAAGGGGCTCTTCCAGGAGGCCGACCACGGCACCCTGTTCCTCGACGAGATCGGCGAGATGACCCCTTCGATGCAGGTCAAGCTCCTGCGCGCCCTGCAGGAAAAGGTGGTGCGCAAGGTCGGCGGCACCGACGAGGAGCAGGTCGACGTGCGGATCATCGCCGCCACCAACCAGGACCTCGAGGCGCGCATCCAGAGCGGCGACTTCCGGGAGGACCTCTACTACCGGATCAACGTCCTCCCCATCCACCTGCCGCCGCTGCGCCAGCGCCGGGAGGACATCCCGCTGCTGGTCGAGTTCTTCCTCCAGAAGTACGCCCGGCAGATGGAGATGCCGGCGCGCCAGATCTCGATCGAGGCCATGCACATCCTGGAGAGCTACGACTGGCCGGGAAACGTGCGCGAGCTCGAGAACCTGATCGAGCGGGTGCTGGCCCTCTCCCACGCCGAGACCATCACCACCCGCGACCTCCCCGTCCACCTGCTGACCAACCGGCGGACCAACCCCGACCTGGTGCAGCTCCCGGAGGAGGGCCTGGACCTCGAGGCCTACCTGGAGTCGATCCGCACGCAGCTCATGATCCAGGCCCTGGAGCGCACCGACGGCGTCCAGACCCAGGCCGCCGAGCTGCTGGGGATGAGCTTCCGCTCGTTCCGGTACTACGCCAAGAAGGCGGGGATCAAGGGCGGGGATTAACTCGTATTGCTGAATCCGCCAGACGATTAGCTGGATCTGCCGCGTCTTCCTTGGGATGCTAGGGCTCAGCGGTCTGGAACATTTGCCAGAAACGGCGCGGTGCCTGGGGCAAGGAGCTGAAAGGCTCGATCCCGGCTTCCTGATCGGCCTCGATCTGGACCCTCAATACGGTCTCGAGCTTGTTGGGCAGGTCTCTTGGATCCTGAGAAGACGTCGCCAGATTCCGCTCCAGACATTGGGCAACCCACCAACCCCGGTCCTTGAAGAAGACGACGTGAAATACGTGGCGGCGCATCATGGCTCCCCTCCTCTGGGTAACGAGCACCTTACTACGCTACGCCGCGTTTCGTGCTCTCGCAGGCCCTGACTACCGCCCTCCCACCGCCACCCCGTCCACCGGCGCGTCTTCCGCGAGGGGCAGAGGCCTGACGAGGATTCCGTAGCCGGAGGTGCCGATCCACAGCTCGCCGTTGATGATGCGGGCGGCGGAGATGTCGCGGGCCGGGACGGGGACGTCGAGGTCCTGGAACTTGCGGGTCTGGCGGTCGAAGAGGCGGACGGTTTCGCCGCTCACCATCAGGGCGGGACGCCGGGCGTCGCCCGTGGGGAGCACGCGGGAAGGCTCTTTTTCCAGCTCGGCCCAATCCGCGTCGGCGCTGGCGCGCGTGAAGGTGCCGCCGGTACCCCAGAGGAGGAGCTGGTCCGCGAGCCGGAACAGCCGGCCGCCGGCGAACGGGGCCGGGATGGTGTGGTTGGCATCCGCCGTCAGGCGGTAGATGCCCTGTGAGTCGGTCACCCACAGCGAGTCGCCGTAGAACGCCATCGAGCGCGGCGCGCCGTGCTTGTAGGCACGGCGGGCGAAGAGCTTCCCCTTGAGCTCGTAGAGGGCGTCCGGCGTGCGGGCCAGCAGCCGCGGGCCCTCGGACACGAACTGCTCGACCCGGCCCGTGCCAATGTCGCGCACCCAGTGCCAGCCCTCGCCCCGGCGCTCGAAGAGCCCCTGCTCCGTGGCCGCGAAAAGGCGGCTCTGGTGGAGGGCCAGGTCGAGCACGGTGGGCAGGTTCTGGAACTCGCCGAACGTCTTGCCGCCGTCGCGGGAGGAGTAGAGGCCGGAGAACGGTCCGGCGTGGCTGACGCCCACCAGGATCTCGTTGCCCACGACCCCGAAGGTGGAGATGCGGGTGTTGATCATCCCCGCCGCGGCGGGCCGGATGGTGGCGCCGCCGTCGTCGGAGATCCAGGCGCCCGCGCCTTCGGTGCCCAGGATCACCCGCTCCGGGCGCGCCGGATGGTAGGCGATGGAGAGCACGGCGATGCCGGGGTCGCCCACCCGCTTCCAGGTCTTGCCGGCGTCGTCCGAGAGGTGGAGGCCGGCGACGGTGCCGGCGAGCAGCCGGCCGCTCGGCAGGGCGGCGAAGCTCGTGGTGCGGCGCTCCTGGAAGCCCTCCAGGAATTTCGTCCATTTGCCGCCGCCGTCCCGGGTCTGGTAGACGAAGCCGCAGGTGCTGGCCCAGATCTCCCCCGGTTTGCCCGGCACGGGGGTGAGGCTGAAGACCTCGGAATCGAGCGCCATGCCCTCGAAGATGCCGGTCCAGGTCTCCCCGCCGTCGGCGCTGCGGTAGGCCCGCCGCCAGGTGCCGGCGATGACGGTGTCCGGCTGCGCGGCATCGACCATCAGGCTGGTCACCTTCTGCACCTCGGGGAGCTCGTCCGTCAGGGGCCGCCAGGAGAGGCCGCCGTCGTCGGTGCCGTAGACGCCGGAGATGGTGCCGGCGTACATCCGGCCTTCCCGTCCCGGCACCAGGGCCAGCGCGTAGACGGGCTCGTTCGGCAGGCTGCCGGCGCGGGAGACCCAGGTCTTGCCCAGGTCGTCCGAGAAGGTGACGTGGCCGCCGCCCCAGATCCCCCACAGGGCCGCCCAGACGCGCGACGGGTTGTTGGGATCGAAGCGCAGGGCGCCGACGACCCAGCCGGGAAACGGCAGGTGAGGGCCGGCGTTGGCCCACGTCCGGCCGGCGTTGCGGGAGATGTAGAGCTGGCCAGCCGAGGTGCCGGCGAGCGCGAGGTCGGGATCGTCGGGATGGAGGGCGACGGCCCGCACGTCGGCACCCCAGATCGGCAGGTAGCGCCAGTCCGACGGGGCGGCGGACGCCACGCGGGAGGAAACGAGGAGCAGGAAAGCTCCCAGCAGGCCAGTCAAGATCCGGTTGCTCATTCGCTCAATCATCCTCGTCCTTCTCATAACGTGTACCAATCACCTCAGCCAGAATCGATATGGCAATCTCACCCGGACTGTCGCCGCCGATCGGCAGGCCGATCGGCGCGCGCAGCCGGACATCCGAAAGATCGAAGCCCAGGGCCGCCAGCTCCTCCCTCACCCGCGCCACCTTGCGGCGGCTCCCCATCAGCCCCAGGTACCGCAGCCCGGGGGGGATGTCCCGCAACAGGGCCGCGAGGGCGGCCGTGTCGGTCTCCCAGCAGCGGCTGACCACCGCGACGTAGAGCTCGCGGGCGCGGACCGCCGCCAGAAAGTCCTGCCGGTACTCCCGGTCCGCCTCGGCGAGCCGGACGCCGGGCGGGAACAGCCCGGGATCGCGGAACTCCGCGCGGTCGTCCACCACCAGGCACTCGAAGCCGGCGAGGGAGGCCGCCCTGGCCAAGGCCTGGCCCACCGGACCGCCGCCGCAGATGGCCAGGACGGGGGCCGCCACCATCACCTCTAGGAAGACCTCGGCCATGCCGCCGCAGACCATCCCCGTGGGCTCGCCCCGGGTCGCCTCCTCCGTGAGGTAGTAGCGCTTGACCTCGGAGGCGGAGGCCCCAGACCCCATTCGCAGCTTCTCCTGCGCGTCCGCTTTCACGAACGCCTCGAAGGCGCCGCCGCCCAGGTTGCCGTAGAACGTGCCGTCCGGCCGCGCCAGCAGCTTCCAGCCGACTTTGCCGGGGGTCGAGCCCTCGGCGCGAACGATCTGGCACAGAACCACGCGCCCTTGAGCTTGCAAGGAGCGTTCCGCCTCCGTGAGGACTTCGACAGGAGCGGCCACGACCATGGGAAGGAGGATAGCATCCGAGCCACGAGGTAAGATCCGCGCCATGCTCAAGAAGCTCGCGCTGGGACTGCTCGTGGCCTGGGCCGCGGCGGGGTTCCTCCACGAGGTGAACGAGGCGGTCGCCAGCTACGACCAGCGGCAGCGGGCGGTCCGGCGCTTCACGTGGCGGTTCGGCGCTCCGGAGCCCAGCCGGCTCGCCCAGTGCCTTCAGCAGGCCCGGCGGGAGATCCCGGCCGGCAGCGCCGTGGCTTTCACCTCGCCGGACACGCCCCGGGGCGCCGCGTTCCAGCGCTGGCGATGGGCGTCGTTCTTCCTGCCGGACCAGGACGTGCTCCCGGCAGGCGACCCGCAGGCCGCGTACGCGATCTCCTACCGGATGAAGATCGAGGACCACCGCTTCGAGCCCCTCCGCCGTCTGCCATGCGGATGGTTGTACCGGGTGAACGGGCCTTGAACGCCACGGCGCTCCTGGCGGCCGCCGCCCTCCTCACTGCCTTCTGGCTGCTCGGCCGCCGCCTCTCCGCCGCGCTCGCCGCCCCGGGGGACGGGGCGCTCTTCCGCGGCACGCTCTACGGCATGGCGGGCGCGGTCGTCTTTCACCTCGTCCTGACCGCGCTGGACTTCGCCGGAGTGCCGTGGAGCGCGTGGCTCCTCGCCGCCTTGGGCGCCGTCCTCTACGGGCTGGCTTGGCGCTTCCTGCCGCCGAGACCGGAGAGGGCGAGGCTGCCGTCGGACCTCGGCTGGGGGGACGGCCTCGCCCTGTTCGCGCTCGCCGCCGCCACGCTCATCGCGCTGACGGCCTGGATCGCGACGCCCGACTTCGTCTATCACTGGGGGCTCAAGGGGGCCCGGTTCCACCTCGCGCGGGGCGTGGACTACGCCTGGCTCGCGCGGAGCTGGAACTGGGTGATCCACCCCGACTACCCGAACCTCCTGCCCGAGACGTATGCCGTGACCGCCCTGCTGGCGGGCGGCTTCGACGTGCCCGCGATGCTGCTGGAGACGGCCGTCCTCTTCGCCCTCCTGCTCGCCGCGGCCCGGGAGGGCCTGCGCCAGGGCGGGGCCGACCGCTTCACCCGGCAGGCCGGCGTGGCCCTGGTGGCGCTGGCGTGCGGCGCCTTCTGGATCGCGAGCCTGCTGCCCGGCGGCGCCGACGGCATGATCGCCTTGGCGCTCGCGGCCGCCGTGCCGCCGCTGCTGCGGCCGCCGGACCGCGTGGGCGACTTCCAGATCGGCGCCATCGCCGCCTTCGCGGCCGCCTCGAAGACGGAGGGCATGCCGCTCGCCGCCTTCCTCATCCTCGTCCAGTGGGGCCGCCGCGCCTGGACCGGGCGCCGGCTCGAGTTCGGGGCGGCCCTGCGGACGGGCCTGCCCGCCGCCGTGGTGATCCTCCCCTGGCTCGCCCGGACGCTGCACCACCGCCTGTTCCTGGAGATCAACTCGGGACGCTTCGATCCCTCGCGGGCCGGAGAGATCGCCTCGACCGTGCTGGAGACCCTGGGCGCCCCCTCCTGGCACGGCTTTCTGGCCGCCATGTTCCTGCCGCCGCTGCTCCTCGCCAGCCGCCGGGCGCGGCCGTTCGCGGGGGTGGCCACGCTGCAGCTCCTGTTCTACTTCTACGCCTACTTCACCATCCAGGCGGCGGACCAGACGCGGGCCTTCATCCTCTCCAACTTCGCGCGGCTGGGATACCAATTGATCCCGGCAAGTCTGGTGGTGGCCCTGGTGGTCTGGCTGAAATCAAATCGGCTGGAAAACGAAAAGGGCGGGACCGCCGAGCAGCCCCGCCCTCGCGTGGAACCGGAAAACCCGCCGCCGATCAGCGCGGCGTCGTGACCTTCACCAGCGCGCTGTAGGGCGAGAACCCGCCACCGCCCGCGGCGCGGATCCGGAAGGTGTAGGCAGTCCCCGGCAGGAGGTCTTCGACCAGCGCCGACGTGGAGTTGGCGTCCACGGAGAGGACCTCCAGGAAACCGGTCCCCTTCCTCTTCGCCTCGATCACGTAGCTCTCCTCGCCGGTAGCCTTGTCGCGCCAGGTGAGGGTGACTTCCGTCCTCGACTTGGCCTTGCCGGCCACCCTGACGGGTGCCACGAGACGCGACGTGCCGCCCGAGTTGCCGCCGCCCGTGCCGTAGATCGAGGCGATGCCGGCCCGGTCGTCGTCCGTCAGCCGCGCGCCGCGGCCGTCGTCGTGAGCGTTGGCGAACATCAGGGCGTCCCGCAGCTTCGAGTGCCCGAGGCCCAGGGTGTGGCCCAGCTCGTGCGCGAAGACCTCTTCCGCCGTCTTGGGCTTGTCGCGGAAGAAGCACTCCGTGCCGTCGTTGGTCACGATGTCGGCCTCGACGGCCTCGTGGAAGCGCTTGCCGCGGAAGGTCCGCGTGGACTGGAAGAAGAACGGGCCGCCGAAGGCGATCACACCGCCCTCGTTGCAATCGAAGGTATCGGGCACCGCGTTCTCGGGGTCGTCCCGGTAGGGGTCGTCGAAGAGGATGGTATTGACGCCGTCCGACTCGGCCAGGCCGCCGCCGGCCCGGGTCGTGCCGGAGTAGACGTACTGGACGTTGCTGCCGCCATCGGAGTTCCAGGTGTCCATCGCCACCTTGAAGGCGTCGATGGTGGCGTCGAGGCTCAGGCCCGGCTGGCCGTCGGAGTTGACTCGCCACTCGACGTTCTGGCCGCGGTCGAAGCTGAACCAGCGGATGCCGTTGCCGTCGGCGGGCAGCAGGAGCGTGAAGGAGTCCGCGACCGAGCCGAGCTGGGCCGCCTTGGCCCTGCCCAGGACGTAGCTGCCAGCGCTCGGCAGGCCCTGCGCGCGGCTCCCCACCCATTCCGAGAACCGGTCGAAGTCGCGGACCGCGTCGACGCCCCCGTCCTCCAGCAGGCCCTTCTCCCCGACCTCGCTCGCCTCGGACAGGTCGCGCAACGCCACCTTGCGGCCCTTGACCACCCGCTGATGGAAGGCGCCGAGCATCAGGTGGACGATGCGGTAGGTGCCGTCCTGGGAGGGGCGGAGGAAGAGGAGCGTCCTCTCCCCGTCGGCGAACTGGGGCGCGCCCCAGATCTTGAGCCCGAGCCCGGCCGGATTGATTCCGCCCGGCACCCGCACCACGACGGTGCTGCCCGGCAGGTTGCCCTTGAGGACCCGGTTCACCTCGACCAGGTAGTCGGTCGCCGGCGGGCCGTCGACGACTGGGGCCGCTTCGACGCCCACGACCTCGGCGTCCACAACCGCCGACGCCTGATCGGCGAGGGCGCTGTCGGACATCATCATGTAGGTGGTGGCGGCGGCCGGACGCGCCGAAAACGCGAGCGGCAGCGCGAGGAGCGCCAGGGTGAAGGGGCGGAGCACTGACTTCATGAAAGGCCTCCTGGGAGCTGCACGGACTCGCTGGTCGAAGGAGCGCATCCGATTGTTGATGTCATTGTAACATGTACGGCCTATCGAATAATTTCGTAGAAGCCCGTTCAAAGCAGCCCGGCCGCACCCCTCAAGAGCCCTCGGAGGAGGAACCTTTGGACCCGGAGCTCTTGGACTCGGCCACGGTCTCCTTGGGCTTGTCCGCCTTCTCGGTCTTATCGGCCTTCTCCGCCTTATAGGCAGCTCCGGCCTCGGACTGGCCGGAGTCGTCGCCCTTGCCCTCGGATTTCTCTGACTTCTCGGATTTCGCGCCGGAGCCGCCCCCGCCCTTCTTGGCGTAGTCCGTGGCATACCAGCCGGTGCCCTTGAACTGGAAGGCGGGCGAGGAGATCAGCTTCTTCACCTCGCCGCCGCACGACGGGCAGGCGGCGAGCGGCGCGTCCGCGAAGCGTTGGAGGCGCTCCGTCCTCTTGCCACAGGTCAAGCACTCGTATTCATAAAGCGGCATCGCATTTCACTCCAGGCTTGCATTCCAAGAGGCCATCACGTGCTGAACTTGTCCCCTTGAGTCTTGAACCGGATCTTGATCGCTCCCGTGCTGGTCATCCCCGTGCTGGTCGTCGTTCCCGAGGCAGCCATCCCCGTGCCTTCCTCGCGCCGCGGCTCCGGCGCCGCGGCGGCGGTCGGGATGCGGATGAGCTGGAGGATCTGGAAAGCGTACAGCACCTTGGCGTTGTCGGCGGCGCTGTGCGGGCCCTGGGTGCAGATGTCGAAGAGGCTCCGCTTGCCGTCGACCAGGCTCAAGACCCGGTACTCGTCGCCATCGAGCGCGAGCTCGATGAGCTGCTCCACCTTGTAACAAGGTTCGAGGACCGTCTCTTTCCGGCCCAGCCGGGTGACCAGGGTCTTGGCGTCCGGTGCGCGCTTGATCCCCTGCAGGATGACCTGGCGCATGGGGAGCTGGATGCGCACCGCGTCCGGCTCGCGGAACTCGCCGATGCTGAAGATGACGCTCCCCTCCTGCCAGTAGAACAGGCTCCAGACGATGGACTCGATCTGCTTGCGGATGGCCCGGTAGACCTCGGAAGGCGAGAGCAGGCCGTGCTCGATCAGCAGCACGCCGTAGCGCTTGTTGGTCCGCTCGCGCTCGCGCATGGTCTCCAGGTAGGTCTCGGGCGAGATCACCCCGCTCCTCTGGAGGTACGCGCCGAGGCTGTCGGCGCGGTCCGTCGACGTCGCGTGAACGACGTTGCCCTCCTTGATGTAGACCTGCTTGACCATGCCGTCGCGGCTGGCCTCGATGACGCCCGGCACCTGGAACCGGTCGATGGTGTAGAGGATCTCCGGCAGCGCTGTCTGGGACAGGTCGCCACGATATTGAAAGCTGTTCTCCACGGTCGCCACGGAGAAGGACCTCCCGTCGGGAATCACGACGAAGCAAGGGAAAGCGGCTGAGTATACCATTCCGCTCATGGCCCTCCTTGCTCCCGACGAAGCCTGGCGCCGGATCGCCCGACGGCTGCGCCCCCTCCCCGAGGAAACGGCTGGCCGGCCGGCGGCGGCCGGCCGGGTGCTGGCGCGCGACCTCGCCGCGACGGTGGACGTGCCGGCCGAGGACGTCTCGGCGATGGACGGCTACGCCGTCTCCGGCGACGTTCAGGCCGGAGAGCGCCGGCCGGTCGCCGGCACCGTCGCCGCCGGCGACCCGCCCGGCTTCGAGCTCGTGCCGCCGGCGGTCGTCCGCATCATGACCGGCGCCCCCGTGCCCCGGGGAGCCGACCGGGTGATCCCCGTCGAGGCCACGGACGGCGGCCGGGAGGACGCCGTCTTCCATGCGGGCACGCCGCCGGGCGAGCACGTCCGGAGGCGGGGCGAGATCCTGGAGAGGGGCGACCCGCTGCTGCCGGCGGGCTCCCGCCTCACCCCCGGCGCCCTCGCCCTGCTCGCCACCCACGGCTACGCATCGCTGCCCGTCCACCGCGCGCCGTCGGTGGCCGTGCTCACCACGGGCGACGAGGTGGTGCCGCCGGAGGCCGTGCCCGCCCCCGGCCAGCTCCGCGACTCCAATACCGAATTCCTCCTCGCCGCCGGCGCCACCCTGGGGCTCCGCTTCGAGTCCCTCGGCATCGCCCCCGACCGGGCCGCGGCCCTCCGCCCGCTCGTCGAGCGGGGGCTCCGCTCGGACGTGCTGCTCCTCTGCGGCGGCGTCTCCATGGGCGAGTTCGACCTCGTCGAAGGGGTGCTGGCGGACCTCGGCTGCGAGGCCGTGTTCGACGCCGTGGCCGTCCAGCCCGGCAAGCCGCTGGTGTTCGCGGCGCATCCCGGAGGTCTGGTCTTCGGGCTGCCCGGCAATCCCGCCTCGGTGATGGTGAGCTTCTGGCTGTTCGTGCGCCCCGCGCTGCGCCGCCTGATGGGGATCGAGGATTCCTGGTGGGGCTCCGCCGTGGCCGGCACGCTCGCCGCTCCCCTGCCGGCCGCCGGCTCCCGCGACCGCTTCCTGCCCGCCGCGCTCGAGCCGCGCGAAGGGCGGCTCCTGGTCACCCCCTTCCCCCCGAAGGGCTCCCACGACCTCGCCGCCTACGCCCAGGGCACCGGCCTGGTGCGGGTAAGGGCGGGGGCAGGGGCGGCTGAGGTGGGCGCGGAGTGCGAGGTGCTGGTGTTGGTGGCTTGAAGGACTGCAAAGACAGCAAGGACTGCAGGGACAGCAAGAACCGAGCTTTGCTTTCCTTGGTGTCCTTGCAGTCTTTGCAGTCCCTGCCGTCCTTAGTTTCCTGCCAACTCCCCCACCCCCTTCTCCAACCGCCGCACCAGCTCGGGCAGCGCCGCCTCGTCCACCGAGCAGTGGGCGATCCTGAGATACCGTGGCGCTATGGAGATCAACCCCGTGTCGTGGTGGGCCAGCAGGTGCTTGCGGACAGTCTCGGAGTCGAGCCCGAGCCCCTCGGGCAGCTCGACCAGCGCGAAGCAGCCGGAGTTGAAGGGGAGCACCGCCATCAGGCCGGGATCCACCCCGGCCAGCGCCCCCTTGAGGGCCTTGTAGCGGCCTTCGAGGAGCGCCCGCACCACCTCGACCTCGCGCTCGATGCCTTCCCGGCGCAGGGCCTGGAGGAGCACGACCTGGCTCGCGGCCACCGGCGAGCCGACGACCGAGCGCACCAGCATCTTCACCTTGCTCTCCATCGACCGCGCCGCCTCGGAGTCCGGCTCCAGGGCGAAAGTCAGGAAGCCGACGCGCCCGCCGAAGAAGGAGAACTCCTTGGTGGCGCCGTCGATCTTCACCGCCACCAGGTTCGGGTGAGCGCCCGCCAGCTCCCAGAAGAACGACTCGCGGGGGATCTCCGCCTCGTAGACCAGGCCGGCGTAGGCGTCGTCGCAGACCACCACCAGGGGCCGGCGGCCGGCCTCCTCCAGCAGGGACTCGACGGTGGCCCGGCGCTCCGCCGCGTCCGGCGTGTAGCCGCCCGGATTCGAGGGGACGTTGAGCAGGGCCACGGCCGGCTCGCCCGCCGGCAGCCCGGCGAGAGCGTCCACGATGCAGCGGGGGTTGTAGCGCCCGTCGACGTAGGCGGGGGCCGTCAGCACCTTCGCCCCCGTGCGGGTGCCGAAGGCCTGCCGGTAGTTGCCCCAGAACGGCTGCGGGATGGCCACCGCCTTGCCCTCGCCGCCGAACAGGTCGGCCACCAGCGACAAGCCGTGGCTGAGGCCCACCGTCACCAGCGGCAGGCTGGACGGGGCCGCGGCGGAGACAAGCCGGCGCTGCCACTCCCGCCAGCGCCGGCGGACCTCCGGGAGCCCCTCGATCGGGGAGTAGAGGAGCGCCTGGTTGAGATCCGGCTCGGAGAGCTCGCCGAAAGCGGCGGCCAGTGCCGGTAGCTGGACCGCGCCGCCCCGGCCGTCCGTGACCTGGCCGATGGTGCCGTTGATCGCCTTGCCCCGGGCCTCGGCGGCCTGAGAGGGGATGTCGGGAGGGAAGAAGATCCGCCGCCCCATCGGCGAAAGGGCCTGGAACAGGGCCGGGGCATCCCGTTCGAGCGGTGCGTTGATCTCGGCCGCCATGTCGCGCATGGGCGCAGATTATAGCGTCTTGGCGCGGCCCGGCATCTCCTGTAACTTGTCGGCCGACCGAACGAGACGCGCGCCTTCATGGCGCCTGAGGGAAGCAAAATGCCGGAACCGATCCTCTATACGCTGAGCTTCTCGGCTCCCGAGACCCACTACGTGGAAGTCGAGGCGCTGATCCCCACGGACGGGCTCCCCGAGATCGAGCTGATGATGGCCGTCTGGACCCCCGGCTCCTATCTCATCCGGGAGTACTCCCGCAACGTCGAGGGGCTCTCCGCCGTCACTGCGATGGGCGAGGAGAGGGGAGAGCCGGTGGCCGTCGAGAAGACCGCCAAGAACCGCTGGCGGATCGCCACCCGGCAGGCCCCCCGGATCGCCGTCCGCTACCGCGTCTACTCGCGCGACATGTCGGTGCGCACCAACTGGGTGGACGCGGGGTTCGCCCTGATCAACGGCGCCCCGACGTTCCTCACCCGGTCCGGAGCCGAGAAGCGGCCCCACGACGTCCGGGTCGTCCTGCCGGCGGCCTGGAAGGTGGCGGTGAGCCCTTTACCTCCGATTTCCGGGGCGTCGGACGCCGGCGGGCACGCCTGGCGCGCCGCGGATTTCGACACCCTGATCGACTCGCCCCTGTACGCCGGCAACGGCCGGGTCTACCCGTTCGAGGCTGGAGGCAAGCCGCACGTGCTGCTCAACGAGGGGGAGGACACCGTCTGGGACGGCCCCCGCTCGGCGGCCGACGCGGAGAAGATCGCCCGCGAGCAGATCGCCTTCTGGGGCGGCGCCCCGTACCCGCGCTACGTCTTCTTCAACCTCCTGACGGAAGCCGGGGGCGGCCTCGAGCACCGGGACTCCAGCACGCTGATGAGCAGCCGCTGGCGGACCCGCACCCGCGAGGGCTACCTCGAGTGGCTGGGCCTGGTGAGCCACGAGCTCTTCCACGCCTGGAACGTCAAGCGGCTCCGGCCGGCCGAGCTCGGCCCCTTCGACTACGAGCGGGAGGCCTATACCCGCGGCCTGTGGATGGCCGAGGGCTTCACCTCCTACTACGGCGACCTGCTGGTGCACCGGGCGGGCTTCTCCACGCGCAAGGAGTACCTCAAGGCCCTGAGCAAGGGGATCGAGGCCCTGCAGACCACCCCGGGCCGCCTCGTGCAGCCGCTCGACGAAGCCTCATTCGACGCCTGGATCAAGCTCTACCGGCGGGACGAGAACACGGTCAACAGCGCCGTCAGCTACTACACCAAGGGCGAGGTGGTGGCGTTCCTGCTCGATGCCAGGATCCGCCGCGCCACCGGCGGCCGCCGCAGCCTCGACGACGCCATGCGCCTCGCCTACCGGCGCTACTCGGACGAGCGCGGCTTCCACCCTGAGGAGCTCCGGAAGACGCTCGAGGAGGTGGCCGGCATCGGCCTCGGGGACTGGCTGGCGCGCGCCGTCGAGTCGATCGAGGAGCTCGACTACACCGAGGCCCTGGACTGGTACGGGCTGCGCTTCGTGAGCAGCGAGGCGGAGAGGAAGGAAGCCGGCGAGCCCAGGGAGCTGCCCGCCGGCTGGCTGGGGATCACCACGGAGCTCCAGGGCGGACGCCTCGTCGTCACCGAGGTGAAGCGCGGCACTCCGGCCCACGAGGCCGGCGTCAACGTCGACGACGAGATCCTCGCCATCGGCGATTACCGGGTCCCCCCCGCCGGCCTGGCAGACCGGCTCAAGGCCTACCAGCCGGGCGAGAAGGACTCCCTCCTGGTGGCCCGCCGCGACCGCCTGACCCGCCTGCCCGTGACCTTCGGCGAGAAGCCCAGGATCCGCTGGAAGCTGGAAATGCGGCCGGACGCCACCGGCGAGCAGAAGGCTCATCTGGCGGCGTGGCTGGCGGATAAGGGCTCCCCCGCGGAGGAGGAGAAGGAAGAGACGACGCCCGAGACGGTCGTGAGGTGACAGGACGGGACCGACGGCCTACGCCCGGGGCGGCCGCCGCCGAAGGTCCAGGTTCCGCCGCCGCTCCTCCTCCTTGCGCTTCTTGCTCGCCGCCCAGGAGCAGATCGGGCAGGCGTCGAGGTCGTGATAGAGGGCCGGGCAGTAGACGCGGCCGAAGTAGATGATCTGAAGGTGGACCTTGCCCCAGGCCTCCTCGGGGAAGACGCGCTTCAGATCGCGCTCGGTCGTCTCGACGTTCTTGCCGCTCGACAGGCCCCAGCGGGCGGCCAGACGGTGGATGTGGGTGTCCACCGGGAAGGCCGGCAGCCCGAAGGCCTGATTCATCACCACCGAGGCCGTCTTGTGGCCCACGCCCGGCAGCGCCTCCAACTCCGCGAGCGTCCGGGGCACCCGGCCGCCGTGCCTCTCCACCAGGAGCTCGGACAGGCGCTTCAGGTTCTTTGCCTTGGTGTCCGTGAGGCCGATCCGGCGGATCAGCGAGCGAATCTCCTCCACCGGCAGCGCCGCCATGGCCTCCGGCGTCGGGCCCTGAGCGAACAGGGCGGGGGTGACCTCGTTGACCAGCTTGTCCGTGGTCTGGGCGGAGAGCACCACGGCCACCAGCAGGGTGAACGGGTCCACGTGCGCCAGGGGGATGTCGACGGTGGGGAACCGCTCGTCGAGGATGCCGGCGATGCACTGAGCCTTCTCTGGTTTCGTCATTGCGGGAAAGAATTTCGGAAAGAGCTCTCTCCCGGCGAATCTTATCCCCTTTCTGCGCGCGCCGAGCGGTCCAGCAGGGTGCCGAGGCCGGCCAGCGTCAGGGCGCAGGCCACGGCGAGGGCGCCGGCCACCAGAAGGCCCAGACGGGCGTTGGCGGGCACCTGAGAGATGCCGAGGATCCCGAAGCCGAGGGCGA
>DATFNZ010000120.1:0-8901 GCA_035266085.1 Thermoanaerobaculia bacterium | reverse complement strand
CACGGCGCACGGGGACGTCGGGGCGTCTCTTCGGAGGGCATGCCGTCTCCAGATCCATTGCCTGCTCCGGTCAGATCGACGCCCAACACGTCACGGGATGCATGGGGACCATCCCGGCCGGATGGGCGGCCTTCTCAGGGGTTTTCTATCCTCTCAGGGACGATCGTAGCAAGGGGCGGCATGCTCTCCGAAAGAGACGCCCCGACGTCCCCGTGCGCCGTGGAAGCTGTCGTAACGGGGGTGGGA
Organism: Thermoanaerobaculia bacterium; assembly: GCA_035266085.1. Taxonomy (GTDB): domain Bacteria; phylum Acidobacteriota; class Thermoanaerobaculia; order Multivoradales; family UBA5704; genus DATARR01. Next base: position 8,655 of record DATFNZ010000120.1, on the reverse strand, counting down.
CGTCTCTACGGGACGTTGCCGCACCGGGTGCGTCCCCCTGAACGGTACGGCAGGCGCTTGAAGCTGTAACTGTGACTCCTGTACCGGGAATTTACATACATGGCGACGATACCGTTCATCTACGCTTCCTACTGCTTCTATAGCGACCCTATGAGTCTTCTTGATGATCTCACAGGTACATGGTTGACAAATGGGAACCAATGATTAACCATGCACCTCGTTGAACGGAATCAGCGGTACCCCGGCGTCATGAAGACGGCCGGTTCCCCACCACCCAGGAGGTCGAAGATGAATGGACCGTGAAGAGAAGGATGGCCCAGCCGAGAAGAGAAAGACAACCCATCGACTCTGAAAGGAAAAAGGACAGACAAATGCCCAACAAAGGATCGTACGCAGGTTTCGTATCCGACTGTGAAAAGACCCTCACCAACGTCAAAGCCCGGGCGGCGGAGCTGCCCGATCTCTCGGTCTACATCACGCCCGTCGAAGAGCTGCTGGCGGAGACCAAGGCCATGGGGGCGCGTCAGCAGTCCCTGCAAAGCGTCAAGCAGGAGGAGACCAAGAAACTTCAGGAGGTCGTCGTCAAGGCGCGGGAAGCGGTCGTCCGGCTGAAGGCCGCGCTCAAGGCCCACTTCGGACCGAAGAGCGAGCGTCTGGTCGAGTTCGGGATGCGGCCGTCGCGCAAGCGAACCCGCAGCCCCGAAAGTGGAAAGAAGCCGAAGCCGGTCGATGACCCGGCTCCGGCTTCCGACCGGATACCTCAACAGTCCTGAGCGGTTCCGGGGGGGCGTGGGCCAACACGCCCTCCCTTTTTCTCAGAACGCATCAATCGTAGCACGCCCGCCAAACAGAGTCCTGCCCGCCGGCAAACCGGTCATTCCCGGTAAAACCGTCAATCCGTTCAAGCTGGTATTCTATTTGCAGAAAAGCTTGAGTAGGGAGGGTTTTCTACTTGAAGGACTCAGGCGCAGGCGAAGTTTGCCGGGCTCGTGAAGAGCTCCTCATGGCCCAGGTGGCCAATAAGAATCATCAAGCATTTACAGAGCTTTTCGATCGTCTGTCGCCAGTGGTGCTGGGGGTGCTGTTCCGTCTGTTGGGCCAGCGGGCGGTGGCCGAGGAGGTTCTGCAGGAGACGTTCTTACAAGGCTGGTTGCAAGCCGAGACTTACCGGCCGGAGCAGGGCAGCCCGCGCGCCTGGCTCCTGACGATCGCCAAGGCCCGCGGCCTCGACCGGTTGCGGCGTGAGCGCTCCCGTGGCAAGAGGGATCGTCGAGCGGCCCTGCCGGTCGGCATTGCGAGAATGGAGCCCGTCAAGGGGTAGGAAACGTCGGTTGTGGTGGTAGAGACGCTCCCATCCCCGATACGACACCTTCCACGGCGCACGGGGACGTCGGGGCGTCTCTTCGGAGGGCATGCCGCATCCAGATCCATGCCTGATCCGGTCAGATCAAATCCAATAGCCTTTGTCCCCTCGCGGACAGCCTTCTGTCATCTCTGTCCCTTCTGTCCTCTTTATCCTTCTGCCTTCTCCGGCCTCTCCGGCCTTCTGCCTTCTCTGGGTTCCTCTGTCCCTTCAGGACGATCGGGGCAGGGGTGGCGGCATGCCCTTCGGCAGAGACGCCCCGACGTCCCCGTGATCCGTGGAGGGTGTCGTATCGGGGATGGGGACGTCTCTACCTCTACCAGGTAGGGTGTCACCAGAGGGGGTCCGGACGGGTACGGTGTCGCCAGAAGGCCGGTGCCCCGCCCCTACCGCGGCATCCGGCACGTATCCCCGCCCGCGGCGGGCAGATAGCACTCCTTGACGTAGTCCATCACCATGCGGTCGGCGTTGTAGCGCCAGGCGAGGGTGCGCATGGCGCGCTTGACGCGCCGGATCCAGCCGTGGGGGATGCCCTGGGCGCCGCGGTCGTAGTAGAGGGGCACGACCTGCTGCTCCAGGGTCTCGAACAGGGCCAGGGCGTCGCGCTCGTCCTGGATCTCGGGGTTGGCGTGGACTTCGCCGTCGCCGATGGCGAAGCCGTTGCCGCCGTCGTAGGCCTCGGCCCACCAGCCGTCCAGGATGGAGCAGTTGAGGCCGCCGTTGAGGATGCACTTCTGGCCGCTGGTGCCGCAGGCTTCCAGGGGCCGGCGCGGGGTGTTGAGCCAGGCGTCGACTCCCTGCACGAGCTGCCGGCCGACGTGCATCGAATAGTTCTCGATGAAGACGATGCGGCCCGCGAAGCGGGGGTCTTTGCCGAGGTTGGCGACCCGCTGGGCCAGGGCCTTGCCGCCGGTGTCGCGCGGGTGGGCCTTGCCGGCGTAGAGGATCTGGACGGGCCGCTTGGGGTCGTTGATCAGGCGGTCGAGGCGGTCGAGGTCCTGGTAGAGGAGGTCGGCCCGCTTGTAGGTGGCGAAGCGGCGGGCGAAGCCGAGGGTGAGGGCTTCCGGATCGAGCGGCGGGTGGCCGGGATCGGGCAGGTCCAGACGCCGCCGGCGCTCGGCCAGCCGCTCGCGGGCGAAGGCCATGAGGCGCGCCTTGAGCACCTGGTGGACCTCCCACAGGTCGGCGTCGGGAATGCGGTCGATCTTCGTCCACAGGTCGGGATGGGAGATCTTGTCGAGCCAGTTCGGGCCCAGGTGCTGGAGGAAGAGGTTGTGCATGTCGGCCGCCAGCCAGGTGCGCACGTGGACGCCGTTGGTGATGTGGCCGATGGGCACTTCCTCTTCCGTCTTGCCGGGGTAGAGGCCTTGCCACATCTTGCGCGAGACGCGGCCGTGGAGAGCCGCGACGCCGTTGGTGCGGCGGGTGAGCTTGAGCGCCAGCACGGTGGGGCAGAAGGGCGCGGCGACGTCGCCCGGCCGCTCGGAGCCGAGGGTGAGCACCTCGTCGAGGGGCATGCCGAGGCCCTTGGCCAGGGGCTCCAGGTGCCGGCTGGCGAGGTCGGTGCGGAAGCGGTCGTGCCCCGCCTCGACCGGCGTGTGGGTGGTGAACACGCTCATCGCCGCCACCTCGCGCAGGGCCTCGGAGGCCTCCAGGCCCTGCCGCTCCACCAGGTCGCGCCCGCGCTCCAGCAGGGCGAAGGCGGAGTGCCCCTCGTTGAGGTGGAGCACGGAGGGGTGGATGCCCAGCACGCCGAGGGCCCTGTGGCCCCCCACGCCGAGCAGGATCTCCTGCTGGATGCGGGTCTCCTGGTCGCCGCCGTAGAGGCGGGCGGTGAGCGCCTGGTCGTCGGGCGTGTTGGCGTCGTCGCGAGCGTCGAGCAGCAGCAGGGTGCTGCGGCCCACCAGCACGCGCCAGATGCGCAGGAAGACGTCGCGGCCGGGCAGCTCGACGCTGAAGCGGACGGGCTCGCCGTCGGCCCCGAGCACCGGGTCGGCGGGCAGCTCGGCCCCCGAGATGGGCTCGTAGAGGTCCTGCTGCCAGCCGGCGTCGTCGATGAGCTGGTGGACGTAGCCCTGGTGGTAGAGGAGGCCGATGCCGACCACGGGCGCGCCGAGGTCGCTCATGCTCTTCAAGTGGTCGCCCGCGAGCACGCCCAGGCCGCCCGAGTAGATGGGCAGCGACTGGTGGAGGCCGAACTCGGCGGAGAAGTAGGCCACCGGGCGGGCCAGGATGGGCCCGGCGTGGGTGAGGCCCCAGCTCTCGCCGCCCTCGAGATAGGTCTGCAGCCGCCGGTGGGCCTGGTTGATGCGGGTCTGCATCTCCAGGTCCTGCACCCGGCGGGCGACCTCCTCGGGCGGCACCCGCTGCAGCAGGGCGACGGGGTTGTGGTAGACGAGGCTCCAGGTCACGGGGTCGAGCTCGCGGAAGATGGCGCGGATGTCGGGCTGCCAGGACCACCAGAGGTTCTGGGCCAGCTCGCGGAGTTTCTGAAAGGTGTGGTCGATCGGTTCTGTCATGGCTGGGGGGAATATATCAGGCGAGGGAATCGGGGCTGGTCTGTCGTCCGTAGACCTAGCCCTCCCTCTCCTTCAGGAGAGGGATTGGGGTGAGGTCGCCGAAGGGCATGCCGCTCCTTGTGATCCACCCGCCCCAAATCCATGATTTCCTACCTGTACCTGTACCTGTACCTGTACCTGTACCTGTACCTGTACCTGTACCTGTACCTGTACCTGTACCTGTACCTGTACCTGTACCTGTACCTCCTGCCTACCCGTGAAACGAGATTCACCTTTGTTCAAAACAGACAAAAGATGCATAATCACCAGGAAACGGGACGTTGAAGGTAGATCCAGGGAGAGCAACTCGCTGGCGCGTCGGTTCTGGCGCCAGCATCCGTAACTTCAAACCCGATGTCCGCCGTATGGTCTCGAGAGGGCAAGGCGTTGAGCCTCACCGAGGTGATGTCTGATCCTTCAGCTTCCGCCTCGAAGCCAAGGCATGTCGTGGGCCTGGCGGCGTCGGCCGGAGGCTTGGACGCCCTGATCCATGTCATCTCCGCCCTGCCCGCCGATTTCGCCGCTCCCCTGCTCGTCCTTCTGCACCTGGATCCACACCACCGCAGTTGGCTGTCGGAGATCCTCGATCGCCGGGCCGCGCTCACGGTGGAGCCGGCGCGGGAAGGCGAGCGGATGGTGGCGGGCAGGGTCTACGTGGCCCCTCCCGGCCGCCACCTGGTGGTACGGCCGGATGGGCTGCTGGGTTTCTCGGACTGCGAGCGGGTGCATTTCGTGCGGCCTTCGGCGGACCTGCTGTTCCAGTCGCTCGGCGAGGTCTGTGGGAGCGGGGCCATCGCCGTGGTGCTCACGGGCACGGGCCGGGATGGCGCGGACGGCGTTCTCGCCATCAAGCGGCACGGCGGGACGGTGATCGCGCAGGACGAGGCGAGCTCGGCCTTCTTCAGCATGCCGGCCGCGGCCTTCAAGACGGGCGCGGTGGACCAGGTGCTGCCCCTGGACGGGATCGCGCCCGCCCTGGTCGAGCTGACAAGAGTGGCCTGAAAAAAACGAATTGACAGGAGCGAGTTTTTTGAGCGAAGAGCGTAAACCCAAGGAACGGAAAGAGGTGGAGTCGCCGGCGGCCGATTTCGTCAAGCTCCTCGAGCAGCTCAAGGCCAGCCGGGGCTTCGACTTCTCGGGCTACAAGCCCTCCAGCCTGGTGCGCCGGGTGCAGCGGCGCATGCAGCAGCTCGGCATCCACTCCTACGCCGACTACGGCGACTTTCTGGAGGTCCACCCGGACGAGTTCATCCCCCTCTTCAATACCATCCTGATCAACGTCACCAGCTTCTTCCGCGATCCTAATGCCTGGCAGGCGCTGGCCGAGCGGGCCCTGCCGCGGATCCTGGAGAGCAAAGGGCCGGAGGACGCCATCCGCTGCTGGAGTGCCGGCTGCGCGTCGGGCGAGGAGGCCTACACGCTCGCCATGCTGCTGGCCGAAGCCCTGGGCGACCAGGAGTTCCGGCGGCGGGTGAAGATCTACGCCACCGACGTCGACGAGGAGGCCCTGGCGGAGGCGCGCCAGGGGAGCTACGCGTCCTCCAGGACCGAGGGCATCTCAGAGGAGAGGCTCACCCGGTTCTTCGAGAAGAGCGGCGACCGCCAGGTCTTCCGGCCCGACCTGCGGCGTTCGCTGATCTTCGGGCGGCACGACCTGATGCAGGACGCCGCCATTTCGCGGCTCGACCTGCTCGTCTGCCGCAACACCCTGATGTACTTCAACTCCGAGACCCAGGCGAAGATCCTGGCCCGCATGCACTTCGCCCTCAACCGCCAGGGCTTCCTGTTCCTCGGCAAGGCCGAGACCATGCTCAGCCACGGCGGCAGCTTCCTGCCGGAAGACCTGAAGAGCCGCATTTTCCAGCGGGCGCCGAACGCCAACCTGCGCGACCGCATGCTGGCCATCGCGCCGTCGCTGAGCGCGTCACCGGACGTTCTGGGCATCGGCCGCTCCCTGCGCCTGCGGGAGGCCGCCTACGACTCCGGGGCCGCGGCCCAGATCACGGTGGACCGCCGGGGCCATCTGGTGCTGGCGAACGACCGTGCCCGGCAGCTTTTTCAGCTCGCTCCGGTGGACCTCGGGCGGCCGCTGCAGGACCTCGAGATCTCCTACCGCCCGGTCGAGCTGCGCTCCCACATCGACTCCGTCGTTTCCTCCCATGTGGGGGTGACGCTCAAGGACGTGGAGTGGCGCCCGGCCGCCAAAGCCGAGCCGCGGGTGCTGGAGATCCAGATCGCGCCCCTGCTCGACGGTGCCGGCGGGGTGCTCGGGACGAGCATCTCCTTCCTCGACCTGACGGTGCAGCACCAGCTCCACACCGAGGTCGAGCGGGCTCACCAGGAGCTCGAGACGGCCAACGAGGAGCTGCAGTCCTCCAACGAAGAGCTGGAGACCACCAACGAGGAGCTGCAGTCCACCATCGAAGAGCTGGAGACCACCAACGAAGAGCTGCAGTCGGCGAACGAGGAGCTGGAGACGATGAACGAGGAGCTGCAGTCGACCAACGAGGAGCTGCGCTCGATGAACGACCAGCTCCAATTGCGGTCGGAGGAGCTGCGGCTGGTCAACGTCCACCTGCACTCGATCCTCGGCAGCCTGCGGTCGGCGGTGGTGGTGCTCGGCAAGAACATGGAGGTCGAGGTCTGGAGCGACAAGGCGCAGGACCTGTGGGGGCTGCGCGGCGACGAGGTGCGGGGAAAGTCTCTGCTGTCGCTCGACATCGGCCTGCCCGTGGAGAAGTTGCGGGACCCGATCTTGCAATGCCTGGACAGCGGCCCCCAGGGGCAGGAGCTGGTGCTCGACGGCATCAACCGGCGGGGACGGCCGATCCGATGCAAGGTCACCTGCACGCGGCTGGGTCAGGGGGCGGGGACGGCGGGGGCCATTCTCTTGATGGACGAAGTGGATGGCACGTCGTCCGAGGCGGGGGCGCTGCCCCGAGATTGAGGAGCTTTTCACTTGCCGAAGAGATTGATGGCCGGCAAACTTGCCTCCGCTCAGCGGGAGCTCCAGATCCTGCAGAGTCAGGCCGAAGGCTTTCCCGAGCCCGAGAAGTTCTCGGCGCAGCTCGCGGCGCTCGAGCAGAAGCTCGCGGAGCTGGATGTAGCCTATGAGGAGCTGGAGCAGCAGAACGAGGAGCTGCAGCACACTCGCGAAGCCCTCGAGCGCCAGCGCCACCGGTACCTCCGGCTCTTCGACGAGGCCCCTTTCGGCTACCTGGTGACGGACCTCCACGGGATCATCGAGGAAGCCAACCAGGAGGCCGCCACGATGATCGGCGTTGCCCAGAGTCATCTGAGAGGGAAGCCCTTCTTCTCCTTCGTCGTCCTGGAGGACCGTCCCCGTCTCCGCGGCCTGCTCCTCCAGGTGCGCGCCAGCGAGTCGGCCGGCGAGCTGGAGGTCAACATCAAGCCGCGGAAGGGCAAGACGTTCGCTGCCATGCTGACGGTGGTGCGCGACCTCGACGACCGGACGCGGACGTCGAGGCTGCGCTGGTCGCTGCGCGACGTCTCCCGCACCAAGGCGGCCGAGGAGGCTCTACGGGCGAGCGAGGAGCGTCTCCGGCACTCCCAGCGCATGGAGTCGGTGGGCCGCCTCGCCGGGGGGATCGCCCACTCCTTCAACAACCTCCTGGCGGCCATGGCCTTCCAGTGCGAGCTGCTGTGCGACCGGCTGGACGAGGGGGACGAGCGGCGCGTCCACGTCGACGAGATCCAGAAGGCGGGCGAGCGCGCGGCCTCCCTGGCGCGCCAGCTCCTCGCCTTCGGCCGCCGGCAGGTGCTCCAGCCGCGGCTGCTGCGCCTGAAGGACGTGGTGCTGGAGCTGGAGCCGATGCTCCGGCGGGTTCTGGGCGAGGACATCCGCCTCGAGACCCGCCTGGGCGGGCAGAGCAGTATCTATGGCAATCATCGCGGCACCGTCCGCGCCGACCTGGGGCAGATCGAGCAGGTGATCCTGAACCTGGTGGTCAACGCCCGCGACGCCATGCCTGAAGGCGGCGCGCTGACGCTGGCCGTGGAGGAGGTCGAGATCGCGGAAGAGGAGGAGCCGGCCGCCGGCGAGCTGCCGCCGGGGAGCTACGTCCAGCTCACGGTGGCCGACACGGGCACGGGCATGCCTCCCGAAGTGCGGGAGCGGCTCTTCGAGCCGTTCTTCACCACCAAGGAGCGTGGCAAGGGCACGGGGCTCGGGCTCGCGACGGTCCACGGCATCGTCCACCAGAGCGGCGGCCATGTCGAGGTCGACAGCAAGCCGGGCCAGGGCACGCGCTTCATCGTCCTTCTCCCCGCCGCCATGGAAGACGGGGAGCCGATGGCCATCCATCCCGCCCGGCCGGCACGGCGGGCGCGGCGGGGCTCCGAGGTCGTGCTGCTGGTCGAGGACGAGGACAACATCCGCGAGCCGGCGATCGAGATCCTGGAGAGCCGCGGCTACAGGGTGATCGCCGCCCACGACGGCAGCCAGGCGCTCGCCATGGCCGAGGAGCACCGGGGCCCCATCCACCTGCTGGTCACCGACGTGGTGATGCCCGGAATGAGCGGCAACCAGGTCGCCCAGCAGCTCACGCACCGCCGGCCGGAGACGCGGGTGCTGTACATCTCGGGCTACCCCGAGGACTCCATCTCCCACCACGGCGTGCTCAACCCGGAGCAGAACTTCTTGCAGAAGCCCTTCCCGCCCGGGCAGTTCCTGGAGAAGATCCGCGAGGTGCTGGACGGTGCGGTGGCCACCCC
>DATFNZ010000119.1:0-35269 GCA_035266085.1 Thermoanaerobaculia bacterium | reverse complement strand
AGGGCACGCCCTTCGCCGCTCAGGTGGCGGCGCAGAACGCCGGCAACAGCGCCAAGGATGCCGGTGTACGGAGCGTCGACGTGATGGTGAAGGGGCCGGGGGCCGGGCGCGAGTCCGCCGTCCGCGCCATCCAGGCCGCGGGCATCGAGGTCAAGTCCATCAAGGACGTGACACCCATCCCGCACAACGGCTGCCGGCCGCGCAAGCGGCGCCGCGTCTAGCCGCTGCCGATAGAAATTTCTCGGGTTTGCCGAGCGTTGATGTGCCCCGGGTGTACCGGGGCTCCTCGTGCGTCTGCCCAAGTTGAAGTCCCCGTAGCATCGGGGAGAGGACGTCAAGGAGAGATCCAGTGGCAAGATATACAGGACCCGTTTGCCGGCTCTGCCGGCGGGAACGGATGAAGCTGTTCCTCAAGGGGGACCGCTGCTTCAAGGAGAAGTGCGCCGTCGAGCGCCGCAACTTCCCGCCGGGCCAGCATGGCACCCGGCGCGGCCGGCGGACGCTCGGCTATGGCCTGCAGCTCCGCGAGAAGCAGAAGGTCCGGCGCATCTACGGAGTGCTCGAAGCACAGTTCCGCAATTATTTCGCCGAGGCGGACCGGCGTAAGGGCATCACGGGCGAGAACCTGCTGGTGATGCTCGAGCGGCGCCTGGACAACGTCGCCTACAGCCTCGGCTTCGCCGCCTCGCGCCCCCAGGCGCGGCAGTTCGTGCGCCATGGCCACGTGCTGGTGGACGGCCGCAAGATCACCATCCCCTCCTATCAGGTGAAGGCGGGGCAGACGGTCTCGGTCAAGGAGGCCAGCCGCAAGAACCCGCTGATCCGGTCGAGCGTCGAGACGGCGCGCGGCCGCGGCGTTCCGGAGTGGCTGGAGCTTGACGCGGAGAATACGACCGGCAAGGTGCTCCGGCTGCCGGTCCGCGAGGACATCAAGCTCCCGATCCAGGAGCAGCTCATCGTCGAGCTCTACAGCCGTTGACGTTGAGTGAAACCGCAGGGAAGGAGTTCTCTATGCTTTGGAAAGGTTTTCAACGCCCCAAGCGCGTTGACGTCGATACCGATACCCTGACCGGGACGTACGGCCGGTTCACGGCCCAGCCGTTCGAGCGGGGCTTCGCCACGACCATCGGCAACGCCCTCCGGCGCTGCCTCCTCTCCTCGATCGAGGGCGCGGCCATCACCGCGATCAACATCGAGGGTGTGCTGCACGAGTTTTCGTCGATCCCCGGCGTGGTGGAGGATGTGACGGACATCATCCTCAACCTCAAGCAGGTGCCGATGACCCTCCATGCGGAGGATTCGAAGGTGCTCTCGATCGACGTCGAGGGTCCCGGCAACGTGACGGCCGGCCACATGGCCGAGGACCCGCAGATCGAGATCATCGATCCGAACGTCCACATCGCCACCGTCAACGAGGAAGGGCGCTTCAAGCTCCAGGCCCAGATCAAGAAGGGGCGCGGCTACGTTTCGGCCGACCGCAACTTCGACGAGTCGATGGGCATCGGCTGGATCCCGGTGGACTCGGCCCACAGCCCCGTCCGGCGGGTGAACTACCGGGTCGAGGCGGCCCGCCTCGGCCAGACCACCGACTACGAGCGGCTGATCCTCGAGGTCTGGACCAACGGCACGGTCCGCCCTGAGGAGGCGCTGTCGCTCGCCTCCATGCTGCTCAAGGACCACCTCGGCATCTTCATCCAGACCGAGGAGAGCCTGCGGCACGACGGCAACGAGCTGGGCCGCGAGGAGCTCGCCGGCCTCGACGCGCTGCTGGCCAAGAACATCGACGAGCTGGACCTTTCCGTCCGCTCGGCGAACTCGCTCAAGAACGCCAACATCCACACGCTCCGGGACCTCGTGCGCCGGACCGAGAAGGACATGTTGGAGACCAAGAACTTCGGCAAGAAGTCGCTCGAGGAGGTGCAGGAAGTCCTCGACAAGCTGGGCCTCTCTCTCGGCATGGAAGTGCCGGAGCGGCCCGCCGCCGGAGCTTCGGCGTAAGGAGAGGAGATCATGCGTCACGCGATGAAGCACAGAAAGCTGGGGCGGACCTCCTCTCACCGGGAGGCCCTGTTCCGGAACCAGCTCCAGTCGCTGGTTGACAAGGAGAAGATCGTCACCACGCTCCCGAAGGCCAAGGAGCTGCGTCCCATCGCCGAGAAGGTGATCACCCGCGGCAAGCACGGCACCGTGCACGACCGCCGCTGGGTGCTGCGCTGGGTGCTCAACCGGGACCTCGTGAAGAAGCTGTTCGACGAGATCGCGCCCCGCTTCACGGAGCGTCCGGGCGGCTATCTGCGCATCGTCAAGCTGGGACCCCGTCAGGGTGACGGAGCCGAGATGGCGGTGCTCGAGCTGGTCGAGCGCGAGGACGCCGCGGCGGCTTCCGAGCCGGCCGAGGAGAAGAAGGGCCGTGGTGGCTCGCCGAAGCCGAAGCCCAAGAAGGAGCAGCCCAAGGCGGAGGCCAAGCCCAAGCGGGAGCCCAGGAAAGAAGCCAAGAAGGTCTCGACCAAGAAGGAAGGCCGGGCTCAGGTCTCGACTCCGAAGAAGAGCGTTTAAGATCTCTCCCAGGAGAGGATGGAACGGCCGGCGCCGAAAAGCGCCGGCCGTCCGTTTTTATGGAAACCACAACTCCCGTTCGCCCGCGCCTGAAGCTCGGCCGCAACGTCCTCGCGCTCGCCGCGGTCAGCCTCCTGACCGACATCTCGAGCGACATGACCTACCCGCTGCTGCCGATCTTCCTGGCGACCGTGCTGGGGGCCAGCGCCACGTCGGTGGGGGCCATCGAGGGAGCGGCCGAATCGACGGCGGCGCTCCTCAAGCTGGTGAGCGGCTGGTGGTCGGACCGCGCGCGCCGGCGCAAGCCCCTGGTGCTCGCCGGGTATACGATCGCCTCCGTCATCCGGCCGCTGATCGGCGTGGCCCAGTCGGTCTCGCAGGTGCTGGCCATCCGGGTCACCGACCGGATCGGCAAGGGAATCCGCAGCTCGCCCCGGGACGCCCTGATCGCCGACTCGGTGGATCCGGCCATCCGCGGCCGGGCCTTCGGCTTCCATCGCGCCGCCGACCACGCCGGGGCGGTGGTGGGGCCCCTTCTGGCCTTCGCGCTGCTGCGCTGGGCCGGCCTCGATCTGCGGACGGTGTTCCTGCTGACCGCGATCCCGGGAGCGCTGGCGGTCGCGGTGCTCCTGTTCGGAGTGAAGGAGGTTCCGCGGTCCGCACCCGCCACGGGCCCTGGCAACAGCCTCGACCTCAAGACGCCTCTCGGTGGGCGTTTCTGGGCCTACCTCGGCGTCTTGTTCCTGTTCACTCTCGGCAACTCGACCGATGCCTTCCTGCTGCTGCGGGCCGGCCGGCTCGGCGTCTCGCCGGCCCTGGTGCCGATCCTCTGGGCCATGCTCCACGTCGTCAAGGCCCTCTCCAGCACCCCGGGCGGCATCCTCTCGGACCGCCTCGGCCGCAAGCCGCTCATCGTCGCCGGCTGGCTCCTCTACGCCGTGGTCTACTTTGCCTTCGGACGGGCCACGGAGCAGTGGCAGGCCTGGGCCCTGTTCGCCGTCTACGGCCTCTATTTCGGCCTGACGGAAGGGGTGGAGAAGGCTCTGGTGGCGGACCTGGTGGCGCCCGACCGGCGGGGAGCCGCCTTCGGCTGGTACAACCTGGCGATCGGGTTGGGGGCCCTGCCCGCCTCGCTCCTGTTCGGCGCTCTCTGGGACCGCTGGGGCGCGGCCCTGGCCTTCGACTTCGGCGCCCTGCTCGCCCTGGCGGCGGCGGTCGGGATGGCGATCGTCGCGCCGAAACGTTTACGCGCCTGATTTCATACAATGGTATGAATCCGGAATCTCCCGAGAGGAGCTCATTCATGCGCGGTGCTCTCCGGCTCTCCATCATCCCTCTCGCCTGCCAACTCATTCTCGGCACGGCCGCCGTCCAGGCCGAGCCCCCGGCTCCGGCCGCGCTCCAGGAGGAGATCGCCGCGTCCCGGCTCGAGGTTTCCCGGGCGGTGTCGCTGAAGAAGCTCAAGCTCAACGCCGGGCTCGCCACCCTGCACCTCGACGACGGCGTCCTGATCCCGGCGTCGGCGGTGGGGGGCAAGACCGTGGAGATGGTCTTCCTGGGCAGCGGCCGGATCGAGATCGAGCCTCCGGACGCGATCGAGGCCGGCCAGCTCGAGCTCTTCACCGGCGGCACCCGGCTGGACGAGGAGTTCAAGGAGGCGGTCCTCGTCGTCGGCCTGGACGCCGCCGTTTCATCCATGCTGCGCCGGCCCGCCGCGCAGCCGGCCGCCGACTTGGCCGCCCGGGGAGAGGCCCTCTACGCCGAGTGGCGAAAAAGGGGCGAGCGGCAGCGTATGAACGTCGATCGGGGAATCCTGCTCGACGCCCTGCAGGACCCCCTCTCCTCGGGGTACTTCGCCTCCTGGTTCCGCGGCGGCGAGCTGGGGGACTTCTTCTATTTCCTGGAGCCCGGCGACCGTGAGCAGGTGACCCTCGGCCACTTCGTCCCTCTCGACGCCACCGAAAAGGAGAAGCGCAAGCTCCTGAAGCAGATCGCCCGCGAGCAGAGGAAGGGCCGGCTGCTCGGAGTGGAGGAAGATGACCTGGGGCAATGGGATACCTGGCTCTCCTCGTCTCTGCGGAGCGCGGATGGCCAGCCGATGCCCGGGGCTCCCGCGTTCGAGCCGAAGAAGTACACGCTCGACGTGCAGCTCGCCGAGCGCGACCTGCGCCTGAGCGGCCGGGCCCGTCTCGACCTCGAGCCCGTGGTGAAGGGCTCCCGCGCGGCGCTGCTCACCCTGGCGAGCGACTTTCAGGTGACGCGGGTGACGGACGCCGGCGGCAAGGACCTCTTCTTCCAGCGCAACGGCGGGGACCTCACGGTGATCCTGCCCCAGGCTCCGGCATCCGGCGAGATGGCCCCGGTGGTCGTCGAGTACTCGGGCCGCCCCGTGGACAAGGACTGGAACCTCTACACCCTCCTCGACACCATCGGCTGGTATCCGCACTCGGGGGCCATCGACCGGGCCACCTACGACGTGACCTTCCACTGGCCGAAAGGGTTCGATCTGGTATCGAGCGGCCGCCGCGCCGACGGTGGGGAGGACTCCGGCGGCCGCCGCTGGGAGCGGCGTGTCCTGGAGGTGCCGACCCTCGGGTTCTCCTTCGAGGCGGGCCATTTCAAGGTCGAGACCGTCCGGGCCGGCCATGTCGAGGTGAGGTTCGCGTTCGGCACGGGCAGCACCTTGACGGGGCGGGGAGTCAAGGAAGACGTGATGAAGGCCGTCATCGACTCCCTCCAATTCTATGAGGAGAAGTTCGGCCCCTATCCCCTGGACGACCTGACGGTGACCACGGCCAGCCGCGGGTTCTCTCAGGGCATGCTCGGGTTCGTGACGCTGTCGGACCTGGTGCTGAACGACCTGGGGATGTGGAACCGGCTCTTCGGGCTGCCGGACCGCCGGCTGGTGGCCGCCCACGAGATCGCCCATCAATGGTGGGGCAACCAGGTGGGCTGGACGAGCTACCGGGACCAGTGGATCAGCGAGGCGATGGCGAGCTACGCGGCACTCCTGTTCGGCCGCGAGCGGCTGGGCAACTCCCTTTCCGGCGTCGATCTCACCGAAGGCTGGCAGAACGACTTGACGGCCATCCTGGCGGACGGCCGTCCCCTGGAATCCGTCGGGCCTGTCGTGCTCGGGAGCCGGCTCTTCTCCAGCCGCTCGGACGACGCCTACCAGGCCATCGTCTACAAGAAGGGCGCGGTGGTGCTCGACATGCTGGCGCGCAGCCTGGGGGAGGAGAGCTTCCCGAAGGTCCTGAAGCAGATCGTCAAGGTGGCGGGCCAGGGGACCATCTCGACCGAGGATTTCTTCTCGTTGATCGAGCGGATCACGACGGCGGACCTCAAGGGCTTTGCCGGCCAGTTCGTCTTCGGCACGGGCCTGCCGGAGGTTCTCTACAACTATCGTTTCGAGAAGCAGAGCGGCGGCTGGGTGGTCAAGGGCGAGGCCCGGCAGCAGACGCCGAACCGGTACCGGTACAAGGCCGTCAAGACTCCGCGCGGCACTTTCGACGTCGCCCGGGAGGCGGTCCAACAGCTCGACGTCGGCCAGTCGGCGCTGGTGGTGCCGGTGGAGATCTCGGTCCTCGATCCCAAGCAGGACAAGGGCAAGGGCAAGGACGGAGCCAACGCCACCGTCCGCGGGAACATCCTGGTCAAAGGGGAGCTCACCGAGTTCGCGATCGACGTCGAGAACGAGCCCAAGACATTCTGGCTGGACCGCAAGGCCAAGGTCTTCGGCCGGTTCTTCGACGAGAGCCGCCATCCGAAACGGATGCTCGCCTTCCAGGGGGTGAAGGCCGCCGCGGCCGGCAAGATGGATGAGGCGGCGGCCTTCTACGAGCGGGCCCTGGGGACCGAGGAGCCGCCGCCGGAAGTCGGTGAGGTCTTCGGCTACCAGGACGTGCAGTGGCTGCGGCGGGTGATGAACGCCCGGATCGAGCTCGCCCGCGCGCGCCTCTTCCTGGAGCAGGGCAAGGACGAGGAGGCGGAGGACGCTCTCGACAAGGCCCAGCGGATGTTCAAGAACGACGAAGAGTTCAAGCTCCTGCAGGCGCGGCTGGACGTGCGCCGCGGCGACTACCCGAAAGCCTTCCAGCGGCTGCGCAAAGGTCTCAAGACCGGAGATCTCTACAGCAGCGAAGGATATGTTCTGCTGGCGATCGCGGCCCGCGAGACCGGCCACGCCGAGGAGTTCCAGAAGGCCCTGAAGAAGGCGCGGGAGAGCGGGGCGGACGTCGACACGCTGGCGGGAGCCTGAGCGGGCGGCTGCCGTCAGGGGCTTACGGCCCCGCCCTTCCGCGCCCAGGCCTGGCGGGCGATCGCTCCGTAGCCGAGCGCCCGCGCTTCCTTTTCGAGGTTCACGAGCTTCGCGCCGCCGTCCTGACGGGCGGCCCTCTCGGCCAGCGTCAGCTCGGCCTGGAGGCGCAGCTCCAGCAGCCCTGAACGGGCCGCCCGGTCGATCACGCTCCGCAGCGCCTGTTCCGGCTCCCGGCTCCGTGCCAGCCGGGCGGCGGCGAGCTCGACGCTGAGGCGCGCCCGCAGGTCCTGGTCTTTCTGGACCAGAATCGTGGCGCGGTCGATCGCTGCCTGGGCCTGGGCGATGTCGCCGCGGGCTTCGGCGGCGCCGGCCGAGACGGCGAGGGCCAGGGCTTCGCCGCTCGTCGCGCCCTGCTGGCCGAGCTCCACGGCGGCGTCGCGGGCGAGATCGCTGCCGCGCACCGCGTCACCCGCTTCGAGCAGCACGGAAGCGAGGGCCAGCCGGCTCTCGGCGCGGGCGCCCTTCTCTCCGAGCTGGTCGCGGATGGCGAGCGCCTCCTCGTGCCGGTTGCGGGCCTCCCCGGCATTCCCCTCGCGGGCGAGCACCTCGCCCAGCCCGAAGAGCGCGTAGGCCGAGGCGCTCTTGTTGCCGGTCTGCCGGCAGAGGGCAAGGGAGGAGGCGAAGCTCCGCCGGGCCGCCGAGAGCTCTCCCTGATCGAGGAGGACGCTGCCGAGGTTGTTGAGGGACGTCACCTCGCCGATCTTCTGCCCGATCCGGCGCCGGATCGCCAGCGCCTCGTCATGACGCCGGCGGGCTCCGGCGAGGTCTCCCTTGCGGCGCAGGGCCACGCCGAGGTTGTCCAGGGCATAGGCCTCGCCGGCCCGGTCCTGCTGCTCGCGCCGGATCTGCAGGGATTCCCCGAGCAGGCGGGCGGCTTCGTCCAGCTCGCCGCGCCGCAGGAGCACTCCGGCGAGGTTGTTGAGCGCGTAGGCCTCTCCTCCCCGGCTGCCGATCTCGCGGCTGATGGCGAGCACCTCCTGGTAGAGCTGGCGGGCCCTCTCCAGATCTCCCTGGCTCTTCAGCACCACCGCGATGTTGTTGAGGGCGCCGGCCTCGGCGCCCCGGTTGCCGATCTCCCGGCCGGTCTCGAGGGCCTGCTCGTAGAGCCGGCGGGCGCCGGGAAGGTCGCCGCGGTCGTAGAGGACGTTGGCGGCGTGGGTGAGGGCCTCCGCCACGCCGCTCCGGTCGCCGGCCGCGGCGTGGAGCTTGCGGCCCTCGCCGCAGGCGGCCAGGGCGGCGTCCGGCCTGCCGAGGTTCCGCAGGGCCCGGCATTCCAGGAGCCTGGCCCGCGCCACCATCAAGGGCGCTCCCTGCGCCGCTCCCTTGGCGGCCGCCTTCGCCGCCGCGGTCCGCTGGCGCTCGAAGTCGGCGCGGGCGCCGGCCGCCGTGGCCTCAGCGAGGTCGATCCGCGGGTCGTCGCGGGTGGGCGGCGGGAGGGTGCGCAGGGCGCCCGCCGTCGCCAGGGCGTCCTCCACCCGCCCGGCGGCGGTCTGCGCGGCGGCGAGCCGCAGGCCGTGATCGAGGCTGTCGGGGAACATGGACCAGAGGGTCCAGTAGGTCCGGACGGCGCGGCTCCAGTCCTGGGTCGCCTCCCGGTAGCGCCCCTCGATCAGCAGCCGCTCCTCGCGGGGGAGATTGCCCGCCAGGTCGAAGGCGGTCTTCGCCTCCTCCCGGGCCCTGCCGTCGTACCCCAGGGCGGACCAGGCGGCGGCCAGGGCGGAGTGGGAGAGGGCATTGCCGGGCTCGGCCGCGACGGCCCGGGAGAGCCGGTCGCGGGCCCCCACGGGGTCGAAGAGGCGCAGGCGGCCGAGCCCTTCCGAGTAGAGGCGCGCGGCCTCGGGGCCGGCGGGGAGGGCGGCCCGCACCTCGCCGGCATCGCCCGCGAGCTCCTCCACCCCCAGCTCCCGGCGCAGGCGCTTGCCGACGCGCGAGACCAGGTCGAAGAGCTGCCGCTCGCCGCCGGTCTCCGCCACGGTGGCCGTGGTCTCGCCCGCCAGGGTGTCCTGCAGGCGCAGGTCGAGCCGGATCCGGCGGCCCCCGGGCTCGTCGAGCACGACGTAGGATCCGAGCACCACGGCGTCCGTCCCCAGCAGGGCGCGGAGACGGGAGAGGGTGTCGCCTGCCAGGCTGTCCGCGGCGCCGAGCCCGAGCTCCACCTTGGCCCGGGCGACGTTCTCCCCGGCCGCCACCCGTACCCCGCCTCCGGCCGCCAACTCGGTCGAGAGCATTTCGGCGAGCGCCGACGAGAGCCAGGCCGTGTTCGGATTGCCGGAGAGGTCCTTGAAGCCGAGCACGGCCACCGACGTCCGGAGGGCGACGTTGTCCAGCGGCGGCAGGACGAGGCCCTCGGTGGCGACCGTCTGCCGGGCGCGCCACTGGGTATAGCGGACCCAGACCGCCGCGAATGAGAGGAGGATGAGGACCGCCAGCCCGGCGATCTGGAGCTTCCGCCGTCTCGCGCCCGGCCGCGGGGGGGCGGCCGGGGTGGGAGAAGGAGGCGGCTGGAGGACGGTGACGGTGTCCGCGCGCGGCGGAGCCGTCAGGGCCTGGAGGACCTCGGGCGCGGTCCGGAAGCGGGCGGCGGGATCGCGTTCCAGGCAGCGGAGGATGGCTGCCTCCCATCGCGGGTCCAGCCCGGGGACGTGGGTGCGCGGCGGGACGGGAGCTTCCCGCAGGCGCTTGACCGCCGTGGTCAGGGCGTTCTCGCCGAGGAACGGGACGGTGCCGGTGAGCATCTCGTAGAGCACGATGCCCAAGGCATAGATGTCCGTCATCGCCGTGATCTCGCTCCCCTCGACCTGCTCCGGCGCCAGGTAGGCGGGGGTGCCGACGACCGCCGCCGCGGCCGTCAGGGTGAGGGCCTGTCCCGGAGATTCCAGGCCGGACTCGAGACGGGCGAGCCCGAAATCGGTCACCACCGCCCGGATCGGGCCAACCGCTCCGCGGCTCTCCACCAGCACCACGTTGCCCGGCTTGAGGTCCCGGTGGACCACCCCGGCCTGGTGGGCGGCGTGGAGGGCGTCGGCGATCTGGCGCGCCACCGGCAGCGCCTCCTCGGTGGGCATGGGGCCGGCCCGGCGGAGCCGCTGGGAAAGGGTCTCGCCCGGCAGCAGCTCCATGGTCAGGAAGATGGTTCCTGCCGCGGAGCCGACGTCGAAGATCCGGCAGACGTTGGGGTGGGTCACCTTGCGGGCGAGCTGGATCTCCCGCCTGAAGCGCTCGACGGCCAGGGTGTCCCGTGCCGCCTCGGGACGGACGGTCTTCAGGGCGACCCGCTCCCTCAGCTCCAGATCCTCGACCTCGTACACCTCTCCCATGCCGCCGCGCGCGATGAAGCGCACCACCCGGTAGCGGCCGGCAATGGTGGCCTCGGGGGGAAAGGCGGGCTCGTCCATGGAGTGAGGCCGGGTAGAGGCGGCGACGGCGGAGGCCGTCCCGGCCGACGTCGGGTGAGTGGGGACGGGGAAGGCGAGGTAGGTCGGGGGCGTCTCGCCGATCGACACCGAGGCGGAGGACTGGGCCGGCTCGACTCCGGGGCGGCGCACGCCGAACGTGGTCTGGCAGGAGGAGCACTGGATCCGCAGGCGCGGCGGCATCTCCGCGACGGAGAAGCGCAGCCGCGCCCCGCAACCGGGGCAGGTCACGTTGAACGACGACGGCAAGGCCAAGGATTGCTGGCTCATCCTGGATCGGCCCGAAGCTCTCGAATCTCGGAGTTGCCTTCCCATCTTACCCGACTCCGCCCTCTCTTGCCGCTCCCCGCCGCCTTCTGAGAGGATGGCCCGACCCTTGAGGAGCTCGAAATGAAGAGGACGAGGCTTTTCCTTTGGACCGCCCTCCTGCTCGCCTTCTGTCTGGCGGCGGGAGCGGCGGAGAAGAAGACCACGAAGAAGGACGCGCCCGGAGAAGCGGCGGAGAAGACGAAGGAGGACGACTCCATCCTTCCCGCGCCGCCGCGTGCCGAGGGCGAAGGCCCCTTCAAGCGGCTGATCCTGCGCGGGGCGACGCTGATCGACGGCACCGGGGCTCCGCCGATCGGACCGGTCGACATCGTGATCGAGAAGAACCGCATCGTCGAGGTGGCTGCCATCGGCAGCCCGGGGATCGACCCCGATCCCGAGGAACGGCCCAAGGCGGAGGCCGGCGACCGGGAGCTGGACCTGCGCGGGATGTACGTCCTGCCGGGGTTCGTCGACATGCACGGGCATATCGGCGGCAAGGAGCAGGGCACGCCGGCGGAGTACGTCTTCAAGCTCTGGTTGGGGCACGGCATCACGACCATCCGCGATCCGGGGAGCGGCAACGGCGTCGACTGGGTCCTCGACGCCAAGGCCAAGAGCTCCCGCAACGAGATCACGGCGCCGCGCATCGAGGCCTACGTCTTCTTCGGCATGGGGCGGGAAGCCCCGTTCACCAAGCCCGAGGAGGCGCGGAAATGGGTGGACGAGATGGCCGCCAAGGGCGCCGACGGCGTGAAGTTCTTCGGCTACCGGCCGGACATCATGCAGGCGGCCATCGACGAGATCAAGAAGAAGGGGCTGCGCAGCGCCTGCCATCACGCGCAGATGGACGTGGCGCGGGTCAACGTCCTCACCTCCGCCCGCTGGGGCCTCACCAGCATGGAGCACTGGTACGGACTGCCGGAGGCCCTCTTCGCCGACCGCACCCTCCAGGACTACCCCCTGGACTACAACTACGCCGACGAGTCGCACCGCTTCGGCCAGGCCGGCCGCTTGTGGAAGCAGGCGGCGCCCCCCTACTCCCAGCGCTGGAACGCGGTGATGGACGAGCTGATCGCGCTCGACTTCACGATCGATCCGACACTGACGATCTACGAGGCGAGCCGCGACCTCATGCGGGCGCGGCGGGCCGAGTGGCACGACGAGCACACCCTGCCGTCGCTCTGGGACTTCTACGCCCCCAACCGGCAGTCGCACGGCTCCTACTGGTTCAACTGGACGACCGAGAACGAGGTGGACTGGAAGAACAACTACCGTCTCTGGATGGCCTTCCTCAACGAGTACAAGAACCGCGGCGGCCGGGTGACGGTGGGCTCGGACAGCGGCTACATCTACAAGCTCTACGGCTTCGACTACATCCGCGAGATGGAGCTGCTGCGCGAGGCGGGCTTCCATCCCCTGGAGGTGATCCGCGCCGCCACTCTCAAGGGCGCCGAGGCGCTGGGGCTGGACAAGGAGATCGGCACGGTCGAGCCGGGCAAGCTGGCGGACCTGGTGGTGGTCGAGGCGAACCCGCTCGAGAACCTGGCCGCCTTCTACGGCACGGGCGTGATCAAGGTCACGGAGAAGAACGAGGTCGTCCGCGCCGGCGGCATCAAGTACACGATCAAGGACGGCATCCTCTACGACGCCCGGCAGCTCCTGGCCGACGTGCGGCGGATGGTGAAGGAAGCGAAGGAGAAGGCGGGGCGGCCGGTGCTCTACCAGCCGGGGATGGCGCCCAAGGCTCCGGCAGAGCCCACTCCCGAGGCGGCCCCGACCTCCCACTGAGCAGAGTGGCATCCTTTTAGCTTGGGTGGGAGAGCGGGAGGGAGACCGGATGCCACGGCACTACAGCATGGGCGGCCGCGCCCCCACATCGGCCGGGGCTCCCGGCGGGGCGCCGCCGGGGCCGCGGTCGCTGCGCGAGCGCTTCGGCGCGCTCCGCAACCTGCCGCCGTTCCTCAAGCTGATCTGGCAGACCGGCCCCGGCCTCACCGGTTCCGACCTGGCGTTGCGCCTCGTCCGGGCGCTGCTGCCGGTCGCCACTCTCTACGTCGGCAAGCTGATCATCGACGAGGTGGTCCGGCTGGCGCAGACGCCGGGCCCGCCCGCCGGCGTCAGGGACTGGCTCGCCAGCGGCCTGCTCGTCCATCTCGGCTGGCTGCTGGCGGCCGAGCTCAGCCTGGCGGTGCTGTCCGACGTGCTGGGCCGCATCGTCTCGCTGCTCGATTCCCTCCTCTCGGAGCGGTTCACCAATGCCACCAGCGTACGCCTGATGGAGCACGCGGCGACGCTCGACCTGGAGGACTTCGAGGACAGCGAGCTGCAGGACCGGCTCGAGCGCGCCCGCCGGCAGACCACGGGCCGGATGGCCTTGATGAGCCAGCTCTTCGGCCAGGCCCAGGACGTGGTGACCATCGTCAGCTTCGCCGCCGGGCTGGTGGTCTACGCGCCCTGGCTGATCGCGCTGCTGATCCTGGCGCTGGTGCCGGCCTTCCTCGGCGAGGCGCACTTCAACGCCCAGAGCTACTCGCTCAACTACGCGCGGACGCCGGAGCGCCGCGAGCTCGACTACGTCCGCCAGACCGGCGCCAGCGTCGAAACCGCCAAGGAAGTGAAGATCTTCGGCCTCAACTCCTTTCTGATCGAGCGCTACCGCACGCTGGCCGGCGCCGTCTACGAGGACAACCGCAAGCTTGCGATCCGCCGCGCCAGTTGGGGCGGCCTGCTGACCGCCATCGGCACCGTGGGCTATTACGTGGCCTACGCCTTCATCGCCTGGCGCACCCTGCGCGGCGACTTCAGCATCGGCGACCTCACCTTCCTGGCCGGCTCCTTCCGCCGCCTGCGCAACCTGCTCGAAGGCCTGCTGATCGGATTTTCCCAGGTGGCGGGGCAGGCGCTCTTCCTCGACGACCTGTTCTCCTTCTTCGAGATCGAGCCCGAGATCGTTTCGCCGGCGAGCCCGCGGCCCTTCCCGGCGCCGGTCCGCGAAGGCTTCACCTTCGAGGACGTCGGCTTCCGCTATCCCGGCGCCGAACGCTGGGCGGTGCGGCATCTGAGCTTCACCCTGCAAGCGGGCGAGGTGCTGGCCCTGGTTGGCGAGAACGGCGCCGGCAAGACCACCCTGGTCAAATTGCTGGCGCGGCTGTACGACCCCGACGAGGGGCGCATCCTGCTCGATGGCCATGACCTGCGCGAGTACGATCTGGAGGAGCTGCGGGCCAACATCGGCGTGATCTTCCAGGACTTCGTGCGCTACCACCTCACCGCCGCCGAGAACATCGCGGTAGGCCGCATCGAGGCCCGCGGCGACCGCCCGCGCATCGTCGCCGCCGCCCGGCGGAGCCTGGCCGACGAGGTGATCGACAAGCTGCCGGGAGGTTACGACCAGATCATCGGCAAGCGCTTCCGCACCGGCGTGGACCTGTCCGGCGGCGAGTGGCAGAAGGTGGCGATCGCCCGCGCCTACATGCGGGACGCCCAACTGCTGATCCTCGACGAGCCGACGGCGGCGCTCGACGCCCGCTCGGAGTTCGAGGTGTTCCAGCGCTTCAAGGAGCTCAGCGAGGGCAAGACCGCGGTGCTGATCTCGCACCGCTTCTCGAGCGTCCGCATGGCCGACCGCATCCTGGTCCTGGCCGGCGGGAAGGTCGAGGCGATGGGCACCCACGAGGAGCTGCTGGCGCGGGGCGGGCGCTATGCCGAGCTGTTCGAGCTGCAGGCCGCTGGCTATCGGTAGGGCTCTACCGGTAGGACTACTACCCGCGCGTGTACTCGACCCCCTCGCCCGGCCAGCCCACACGGACCTTGTGCTTGACCTTGATCCAGCTCCGGGTCCGCGCTCCCGGCTCGTAGATCGAATCGGTTTCCTTCGCGATGAGGCCCTCCCAGCCGTGGGCCTTCACCTCGTCCCAGGCTGCGAAGCCGTCCGGCGCGAGCCGCCGGGCGACGAGGATGGGGCCCTCCGCCTTGGCGAGCTCCTTCTCGAGGACGGCCCGGCGCCGCCGGAGGGGCTCACGGAACAGCTCCTTCCCCCGCGCGTAGAGGCAGTCGAAGGCGACCAGGAAGGGCGGAGTCAGGAGCTTCTCGCGGTTCTCCTGGGATGAGCGCAGATAGCCGAGATGCGAGACGAGGCGCTCGTCGAAGACGGCGAGCTCGCCATCCAGGATGAGGGTCGGAGCGCGCAGCCTCGCCACGGCCGCGGCGGTCTCTTCGAAAGAGCTCGTCAGATCCTTGAGGTTCCTGGAGACGAGCTGCACGTGCGCTCCATTCTTGTAGGCGACCACGCGATAGCCGTCGTATTTCTCCTCGTAGACCCAGCCAGGCTTGTGGAAGGGCGCCTTGACCTCGGAAGCGAGCATCGGTGGGAAAGGCTTGGGAAGCTCCGCCACGGTAGCCGGAAAGGGCAAGGGTTGTGCCGATCCGGTAATACGGAATCAAAGGATGCCTAGAGAGCACCCGGTTTTGGTTCATCGCAACACGGAAATTGTTTTTATCGTCGGGATGAATCGGGACTGCCGTTGCAGGAGGGCCCACCTTTGAAAAAAGGGGAGAGCCCGTGGGCCCTCCCCCTTGTCTCTGCCAGTTCAGGGCGGGAACGGTCCGCGGTAGGCGGAGTCGGTCACCAGGGCCGTCCACATCTCGGCGCCCGTCTGCAGGTCCAGGGCCCGCAGGCGTAGCGGCTCCTCGACCATCTTGTTCCCCTCTCTCCGGACGGACGGCTGGGCAACGTAGAGGATCCGGGAGCCGGAGACCACGAAAGGGGCCATGGAGACCGGCGCTTCGATCGTTCCAACCGTGGCTCCGTCGGCGTCGGTGACGGTCCAGCGGTACTGGGCCCACAGCTTGCCGTCCGGCAGGCGCTCGCTGTTGAGGACGTGGCGTCCGTCCAGAGACGTAAGCTGCCGTGGGTTCACATCCTTGAGGGATTTTGCCTCGATGGCCGAATCCTTCTGGCTCATGGCCTTTTCGTAGGCCATCGGGACCGCGCGTCCCGCGCCCAGATCGAGGCGGGCCGCGCCGCGCAGGGGCTGGGCGGCGGCGGACACGGCGCTCTTCGCGGGCGCGCCCTCAGGCTCGGGCATGATGCCCTGGAAACTGCGGCCTTCCTCGGCCGTCCAGACGACCGCCACGGCGTTGTCCGCGGTCGAGAACGCCTGCACCCGGAAGGCCTGGGACGGTCCGTCGAACACATGGGCGCGGACCGCGGCGGGAAGCTCGACGTCCACCCGCTGTTTCACGGTCCCCCGCTTGGCGTCGAGAGCGACGACGGCGAGCTTGCCGTGCTGACTCGGGGCGGCCTGGGCCACCAGCGTGCCGCCCTGGACCAGGAGTGGCTTGGCAGCGTCCCGGCTCTGCCAAAGAACGTTGCCCGTGGTGAGGTCAAGGGCGTCGATACCGCCCTGCCGGCTCATGACATAGGCGGCGCCACTGGCGGCGTCGACGACCACGCCGTCGTGCAGCGAGCCGGTCGGGGTGCCGGAGGCCTGGGCCGTGGCGATCCCCGGTGCGAGCAGTCCGGCCAGCAGGGCCAGGGCCCAACTGGAGCGAAGGATGGATTTCGGCATGACGCTACCTCCCTGCGGGATGATCGGAACGATTTCGAGGGGATTCATGCTCAGAGTCCTCCCGTCAGCACGGCGGTCGAGACGGCGAGGAGCTTCCAGGCGCCACGTCCCATCGTTCCGGCGATCAAGAGGTCGTCGCTTGGGTCGTAGTCGAGGTCGTAGACGGGGACGGTCGGCAGGAAGTTGCCGAGACGCTTCCAGTTGCTGAAGCCGGTGGACTGGGTCGCGAAGTAGACCCCGTTCTGGGTACCCACGATGACCGCATCGCCAAACAGGGTCGTGGCATAGGCGAGCGAGCGGACCGTCAACGGCACGAGGGCCGGGAGGTTGCCCGAGACGTTGGTCCAGGTGGCACCGGCGTCGGTCGTCCGGTAGACCGAGGCGACGGTGGTCACGAACGCGGTGTTGGCGCTGTCGGGGTCGATGACGATGTCGGTGACCGTCTGGCCGGTGCCGGTGGCCGGGAAGGTGACCGCCTGCACGAGCGGAGCGGGCGGAGCGGCCGTGCGGACGAAGACGCGGTCGGTCGATCCGACGTAGAGGATGTCGGGATTGCCCGCCGCCCCATAGGCGAGGGGGTCGATGCTGACGCCGTTTACCGGTACCGCGGGGAGGACCTGCCGGATGGTGTCGCCCTGATCGAACGACTCATACACCGAGTTGGCCGCGCCGATCACCAGACGGGTGGCGTCGACGCCGTTCACGACGACCGGCGTGACGAACTGGCGCACCGGCGGGGTGCCGCCCACCAGGGTCAGGGCCGGGAAGGTGAAGCCGACGAAGGTGTTGGCCGAATCCCAGAACGTACGGTTGAAGTTACCCAGGTTCTGGTTGCTCGAGTAGCGGACCGAGATCCCCGGGGTCGAGGTGGTGTCGACCGCCACGTCTCCACCGTCAGCGGTGAGCAGGCTTTCCCACCTCGCCTGGAAGGGGAGGAGCTGAACGGGCGTGCCCGTGTCCTGAGCGCCGCCGATGACGACGTTCGAGAAGGTGTCATAGGAGACGTCATGGAATTCGGTGGTCTGGAGGTCGCCGATGAGCGAGAACCAGTCGCCGGTGTTGCTGCGCGGGTTGGTCCGTCTGTAGATGCCGCCGTCATCGGTTTCGATGAGCTCGCCGCGGGAGTTGAAGGTCATCTCCCGGGAATCGGCGTGGGGCGCCGTGCCCGAAGCCGTGCCGCCGCCGGGCGCGCCGAGCGAGGAGGAGTGCGTAATGTGCACCCACTGGCTGCCGGCGGGCTTCGTGGCGTCGCCGCGGAAGATGCGGCCGGTGAAGTCCTCGGCGCCGATCGAGTTGGGGAACGAGAAGGGCCCGCCGATCGGCTCGTTGAAGAGCGGCTGGCGGTCGCCGGCGAGGTAGACGATATTGGCGTCGGTCGGGTCGGCCGCGAGCGACAGGTGGATCGAGCCCTGGTTTCCGGGATGGATGCCGGTCGGGGCTCCTTCGTTGGTCGTCGGCAGCTCCATGGCGGTCCAGGTGGTGCCGCCATCGCCCGAGCGGAAGAAGCCGACCAGGCGGCTCTTGACGATCGCCGCATAGACGTTGTTGTGGCGCCCGACGGCGAACTCGATGTTGTTCGTGACCCCGGTGACGATCAGGGCGTCGATGGCGGGGCTGCTCACCTTGGTCCAGGTCGCGCCGGTGTCGTCGCTGCGGTAGAGACCGTTGCTGCCGCCGACGGTGGTCGCGGAGACGACGCTCGTGAACAGCCGGTTGTTGTTGTTCGGGTCGCCCACGAGGTCATGGGTGATGCCGCCGGGAAGGCCGGTCGCCGAGCCGTTGCCGGTGGAGATCTGCGTGAAGGTGGCGCCGCCGTTCGCGCTGCGCCAGATGCCGAGGCCCGCGAAGGAAGGGGCCGTGTTGACGGAGACCACCAGGACGTTGCCGCGGGCTGCCACACCCGAAATGTTCTTGTCCACCAGCACGCCGCCGCCGTTGACGACCGTCCAGGACGAGCCGCCGTCGGTGCTCCGCAGGAGGCCGATGCGCGCCCCTCCGGCATTGCCGCCGAAGCTGCTGAACCGTCCGATCCCGGCGACCAGCGTCTTGTGGGGCGGGTCCGTCGGATCGAGGTCCAGGGCGCCGATGGAGTTCGACTGCTGGTCGTCCGTCAGGCGGGTCCACTGGGGGTTCTGCGAGGTCGCGTTCGTTGTCCTCCACACGCCCCCGTTGACGGCGCCCACGTACAGGGTGCCGGCGGCATTGGGATGGGCGACCACCGTGTGGATCGCCCCGACGACCTCGCCGTCTTCGATGCCCTCGACCTGGCCGAAGGTGTTGGGGCCGGGCCCCTGGGGGAGCCAGATCGTCCCGGGAGAGAGGTTGAGGGCCGACGTTTCGGGGGCTGGAGCGGAAGCGGCACCCGCCGGGACGGTCAACAGCAGGGCGGCGAGGCCGAACAGACTTGCTACGCACCTGAGGCCATCGAGGCGGCGCTCCACGGGGGGGAACGGCCGGACTAGAGACGCACTCTTCAAAGGTCACCTCCCTGACGAATTGTTACTCTGGCTCTACGCTTCTGGCGGGCGAAAAGCGACGGGGTCATCTAAATATTGAACTCCATCGAACCAAGTTGTTCAACAGAGTTGAGTATACGCCTGGCTGGCACTCAGAACGGAGCCTCCGCAAAGAGGGGTGCCGTCAGAGGCCGGAAGGGGGACGCTCCCGCTCCTCGCGGCGGGTTTTCCTCAAGGAGGCCAGGATGGCCGTGGTGAGGATCGCCGCGATCACGGCGAGCGAGATCAGCGACGGGATCTTGTAGATCTCCGTGAGCAGCATCTTGGCGCCCACGAAGACCAGCACCCCGGACAGCCCCAGCTTCAGGTAGGCGAACTTGTCCATCACGCCGGCCAGCAGGAAGTAGAGCGAGCGCAGACCGAGGATGGCGAAGATGTTCGACGTGTAGACGATGAACGGGTCGTCGGTGATGGCGAAGATGGCCGGGATCGAGTCCACGGCGAACACCAGGTCCGTGGTCTCGAGCAGCACGAGCACCAGGAACAGGGGCGTCGCCACCAGCCGGCCGGCCTCGCGCACGAAGAAGTGGTGGCCGTGGTAGTCGCGGGACACGGGCATCAGCCGCCGCACCAGCTTCAGCACGGGGTTCTGCTCCGGATGGATCTCCATCTCCTGGTGGAAGGCCATCCGCAGGCCGGTGACGATGAGGAAGCCGCCGAAGATGTAGATGATCCAATGGAACTGCGCGAGCAGGGCCGAGCCGGCCAGGATGAACCCGGCCCGCATCACCAGCGCGCCCAGGATGCCCCAGAAGAGCACCCGGTGCTGGTCCGCCGGGGGCACGGCGAAATACCCGAAGATCAGGGCGAAGACGAAGATGTTGTCGACGCTGAGGGACTTTTCGATCAGATAGCCGGTGAAGAACTGGACCGCCGCCTCGGAGCCCTGGAAGTAGTACAGGCCGAGGTTGAAGATCAGGGAGAGCGTCACCCAGACGGCGCTCCAGATCGCGGCCTCGCGGATCGAAACGGCGTGCGCCTTGCGGTGGAAGACCCCCAGGTCGAGAGCCAGCATCGCCAGGACGAAGGCGGTGAAGCCGAGCCAGTGGAAGATCGTGATTTCCTGCATGGGAGAGCCTATCTCCTTTCCGAGATAGGCCGTGGGATTGGCTGAAGCGAGCCCCACGGCACAGTGCTGTGTCGTGGTGGTCTCGCCTGAAGCGCTGAGCGCGCTCTCGAACGGCCGGGGGATTGTCTCCCCGTGTTGACGACCGTTCGATCCCAGGAAGGTTCCCGGGCAGCTACTCCCCACCGGTGGTGGACGGATTAGACGCGAATCAAAGAGCTGGTGTCAAGGCGCCCCGCTACCGGAGACCTCTACAAAAGGAACACTCAGGAGTCTGCCGGGATTCCAGGCTCCCGACCACCCTCTCGCCTGGCCTCAGGACCCCACGGCGGAGTGGTGCGGGCCCACCTCGGGCTTTACCCGCAGCGCTTCCGGCGTGGAGAGCGCCGCGATCTCGCGCCGGACGGTCTCGAGCTCCTCGATCCGGTGCTGCCACGGACGGGATTGCAGACCCTGGCGCTGCCGCCGGGCCACTTCTTCCCGGGCGGACTGGATGTGACGGTTGAGAATCCTGAGACAGTCGTCCAGTTTCATGACGAGGCTCCGAATGTTCTTTCCGATGTCTGACGTTGCAGATTAACACGGAAAAAGCGCTGAGGAAAGCTTTTAGCAGTGTAGCCAATTTCCTATGGAATTTCCATCAATCCTCCAGGCGATCGATTCGTCCCTTGTCGAGCGCTTGCGCCGCGATACGGCCGAGAACGCGCACGGCGCCGATCATGGCGGCGAACCGTTCGTCGCGGGTGAGGCCCTGCTGATAACGGTAATAGATCTGCTGGGCGATCACCGCAATCTTGAAGACGCCGTAGACGTAATAGAAAAGAATGCCAGAGATGTCCCTGCCGCTGAGCTTGGCGTAGCGCTCCACGATCCCGGCGCGGCTGAGGTTGCCGGGAAGCGTGGTCGGCCCGGCGGGCAGGAGGCGCAGGTCGGGGGCGTCGTCCGGGTCCATCCAGTAGCCGAGACTGGTGCCGAGGTCCATCAGGGGATCGCCGACGGTCGCCATCTCCCAGTCGAGGACGGCGACGATGCGGGACGGCTCCTCGGGATGGAGGACGAGGTTGTCGTATTTGTAGTCGTTGTGGAGAAGGGCCGCGCCCGATGCCGGCGGCTGGGGCGGCTGGTTCGCGGCCAGCCAGGCGGCGGCGCGGTCGAGGTCCGGCACGTCGTCGGTGCGGGAAGCCTGCCAGCGGCCGGTCCAGCCCTCCACCTGCCGGGCGACGTAGCCTTGCGGGTGTCCCAGGCCTTCGAGCCCGGCCGCCCGCAAGTCCACGGCGTGCAGCTCGGCGAGGCCCTCCACGGCGGCCTCGCTGATCGCCCGCATCCGGTCCGGCGGCAGGTCGAACCCCGCGGGGGCCTCCTTGCGGCGGAGGATGACCCCGCGCACCCGCTCCATGATGTAGAAAGGCGCGCCGATCACTTCCGGGTCGTCGCAGCACAGGAGAGCCCGGGGCGCCTTCGGGTAGGCCGCATGGAGCCGGGAGAGGACGCGGTACTCCCGCCCCATGTCGTGGGCCGTCTTGACCTTGGAGCCGAAGGGCGGGCGGCGGAGCACCAGCTCGCGGTCGCCAGAGCGGAGGAGGTAGGTGAGGTTCGAGTGGCCGCCGGGGAACTGCTCGATGGCGATCGGCCCCTCGACGCCGGGAAGCCGGGGCGCGAGCCAGGCCGCCAGGGCCGCGGCGTCGATCTCCTCGCCGGGGCGCACGGGACGGGTGGAATCAACGGAGGAGGAGGAGCTCATACCGTTTTCTCCATCCCGTACCGCTCCAGGATCCGCTTGGCCACGGAGGTCTTGTGGACTTCGTCCGCGCCGTCGTAGATGCGGGCGCCGCGCTCGTGGCGCCACCAGAAGGCGAGGGGCGTCTGCTCTGTGATCCCCAGGGCGCCGTGGGTCTGGATGGCCCGGTCGAGCACCCTCTGGAGGACGGCGGCGGTATGGAACTTGATCAGAGAGACGTCGTCGCGCGCCGCGGCGGCGCCCTCGCGGTCGATTCTCCAGGCGGTGCGGAGCACGAGAAGGCGGGCGGCGTCGATCTCGGCCCGGCTCTCGGCGATCCATTGCTGCACGATCTGACGCGAGCCGAGGGGCTTCCCCGGCGCGAGCAGCCGCCCCGCCGCCCGCCCGCACATCAGGTCGAACGCCCGCTCGCAGATGCCCAGCCAGCGCATGCAGTGATGGATGCGCCCGGGTCCCAGGCGCTCCTGGGCGAGGGCGAAGCCGGCTCCCTCGGTGCCGATGCGGTTCGCGGCCGGGACGCGCACGCCTTCCAGACGCACCTCGGAGTGGCTCATCCATCCTTCCCCCCGCTCGCCCATGACGGCCAGGTTCTGAACGATCTCGAAGCCCGGCGCGTCGGCGGGGACGAGGATCTGGCTCGCCCGGGCATAGGGGCTGGGGGCGTCGGGGTTCGTCACGGCCATGACGATGCAGAAAATGGCGCCGTCGGCCGAGGAGGTGAACCACTTGTGGCCGTCGATCACATAGTCGTCCCCGTCGCGGCGGGCGGCCGTGCCCAGCCAGACGGGGTTCGAGCCGGCAAACTCGGGCTCGGTCATGCCGAAGCAGCTCCGGATGTCGCCGGCGACCAGGGGCCGCAACCACCGCTCCCGCTGCTCGGGGCTGCCATGGTGGAGGAGCAGCTCCATGTTGCCCGCGTCCGGCGCCTGGACGTTGAAGACATAGTGGCCGATCAGGCTGCGCCCGAGCACCTCGCTCAGCGGCGCGAGCTCGAGGAACGCCAGTCCGCCGCCGCCCCAATCCCGCGGCATGTGGGGAGCCAGCAGGCCCATCTCCCGCACGCGGGAGCGCAGGCGTTCGATCTCGATCCCGGCGGCATCGAAGCCATGGTCCAGGACGGCGCGCTCGACGGGGAGCACCTCCTCGTCGACGAAGCGGCGGACGAAGGCGATCAGGTCTCGGACCTTCTCGGGGATGGCGAAGTCCATGGGCGTTGCCTCCGGGCGCAGTCTATGGCAGCTCGATCTCCCGGAACGACCCCACGACCCGGTCCGCTGCCGTCAGCAGCTCCTTCTCGTGGGTGGTGGCTAGGCCGATGGACGCCATGCCGGCCCGCCGCGCGGCCTCGAGGCCGCGGGGGGAGTCCTCGATCACCAGGCAGCGCTCCGGCGGCGTGGCCAGTTGGGCAGCGGCGTAGAGGAAAATGTCCGGCGCCGGTTTGGCCCGGCCGCCCACGTGGGAGGGGAAGTAGACCCGGCCTTCGAACAGCCGTGAGAGGCCCAGCCGCCGGTCGGCCACGGCGAAGAGCTCCTCGGGCATGGAGGTGGCGATGCAGGTCCGGTAACGGCTCCGGACCGTCTCGAAGAGCTCCTCGAAGCCTGGGGTGAACCGGACGTCCTGCTCGAAAAGGCCGCGGATGATCTCCAGCCGCTCGCGGGCCAGCGCCTCCGGGTCGCCGGGAACGCCGTACTGCTCCTGGAGCAGGAGCACGCTCGGGATCTGGCCGAGGCCGGTGATCAGGGGCTTGGTGAGCGCGAGGTCGAAGGCGATCCCCCGCCGGCGGAGGAACTCGGTCTCGCACCGGTCCCAGATCGTCTCGCTGTCGATCACGACGCCGTCGCAGTCGAACAGGATGGCCTCGATCTCGGGCATGGGGAAGCGGATTCTACAGGACGCCGGGAGTTGGGGGACCGTTGCCGGAGGGTCTCTGGGAGGTCTGGCTGGATGGAGCGGCGTGGAGGAGACCGGAGCCGTTCATCCGCCAGCCTTGGCGGGCCTTACGGAAACCTGGGTGGATCGTACGCCAGCTCTGGCGGATCGTTCGCCCATCCTGGCGAGCCGTCCGCCAACTCTGGCGGACCATCCGCCAGCCTGGGCGAGTCGTTCGCCAACCTTGGCGGGTCGTTCGTTTATGTTGGCGAGCTGTTCTCTAACCCTGGCGGGTCGTTCGTTTATGTTGGCGAGCCGTTCGCTAACCCCGGCGGGTCGTTCGCCTACCCTGGCGGACCGTCCGCCAGCCTTGGCGAATCGTTTGCCCGCTCAGGCGAGCCGTTCGCCAACCCTGGTGAGCCATCCGCCACCCCTGGCGTTCCGTCCTGCAACTCCGCCAGCTCCCTGTCGTGAAATCTCCCTAGAGCCATCTGCGCGGTGACCGCGCCGACCAGGGCGAGAAACATATCCCACTGGGTGTCCCAGACGTCGCCCTGGGTGCCGAGGAACTCTTCCGCCGCCGAGCCGCCGATCACGGCGGACCACCACTCGATGAATTCGTAGACGGCGCTGAAGGCCAGGCAGGTGCAGGCGACCAGGAAGAACAGCCAGCCACCCCGCCGGAGGGGAGTCCGCCGCAGCAGGATCTCCCGGGCCAGGATCGCCGGCACGAACCCCTGGGCGAAGTGGCCCAGCCGGTCGTAGTGGTTGCGCGTGAAGCCCAGGAGGTCGCTCACCCAGAATCCGAGCGGCACCCGGGCGTAGGTGTAGTGCCCGCCGAGGATCAGGATCAGGGCGTGAACGAAGAGGAGGCGGTAGAGGAGCGGCGTCAGCGGGAACCGCCGGTACGTCGCGATCAGGATCGGCGCTCCGATGAGGATCGGCGCCACCTCGAGGATCCACGTGGTCCGGTCGTAGGGCTGGATGCCCGAGACGATCAGGGCGATGGCTGCGAGGCCCAGCAAGATCAGCGGCTCTCTGGCGGAGCGGTTCAAGATCGAGTCTCCCGAAGGTTCGTAGGGCCAACACTATCAGGATCTCCGCGGATCAGCCGGAAAGGGCTCCTGAAGTAAGCTCACCGCGATGCGAGCGATGATCCTGTCGGCCCTGGGGAGCCTGGAAGAGAACCCCTACCCGCTGGTGCCGGCGGACCTGCCGGTGCCCGTGCCGGGGGAGGGCGAGGTTCGCATCCGGGTCTCCGTCTGCGGTGTCTGCCACACCGAGCTCGACGAGATCGAGGGCCGGACGCCGCCGCCCCGCCTGCCGGTCGTTCTCGGCCACCAGGCGGTGGGGCGGGTGGACGCGCTGGGACCAGGAGCCGAGGGGCTCCGCGAGGGGGACCGGGTGGGCGTGGCCTGGATCTTCTCGGCTTGCGGCCGGTGCAAGTATTGTCTTGAGGGGAATGAGAACCTCTGCCCCTGGTTCCAGGCCACGGGCCGGGACGTCGACGGCGGGTACGCGGAATTCATGACCGTACCGGCCGCCTTCGCCCATCCCATCCCGGAGGTCTTCTCGGACGTCGAGGCGGCGCCCCTGCTCTGCGCCGGCGCCATCGGCTACCGCTCGATGAAGCTGACGGGCCTGGAGGATGGCGAGAGCCTCGGCCTCACCGGTTTCGGCGCCTCGGCTCACCTGGTGCTCAAGATGGTGCGGCACCGCTATCCCAATACCCGGGTCCACGTCTTCGCCCGCAGCCAGGGGGAGCGGGAGTTCGCGCTGGAGCTGGGCGCCGCCTGGGCGGGGGACGCGGCGGACGAGCCGCCCGAGAAGCTGGCCGCCGTCATCGACACCACGCCGGCCTGGCAACCGGTCGTCGAGGCTCTGAAGAACCTGGAGCCGGAAGGACGGCTGGTCATCAACGCCATCCGCAAGGAGGAGCGGGACAAGGACGCTCTCCTCCGCCTTGACTATCCCCGCGACCTCTGGCTGGAGAAGGAGATCAAGAGCGTCGCCAACGTGGCCCGAAGCGACGTGCGGGAGTTCCTGGCCCTGGCAGCCGAGATCCCCATCCGGCCCGAGACGCAGGAGTTTCCTCTCGAGGCGGCGAACGAGGCCCTGCGCGAGCTCAAGGCGCGGAAGATCCGCGGGGCGAAGGTCCTGAGGGTATCCTCTTGAGCCAGGGATGAAGCGCGACATCGAGATCACCTACCTGGAGATGACCTCGCCGGCGGACCTCCGGCCAAGCCGTTCGCCGGCGGTGGACTTCCCCGTCCGGCAGGCGTGCGTCCCCTGTCCGGAGCTCAACCGGTTCCTCTACACGGCCGTGGGCGGCGACTGGTTCTGGATCGACCGCCTGAGCTGGACGTACGATCAGTGGCTCGCCTGGCTCGGCCGTCCGGAGGTCGAGACCTGGATCGGCTATCTGGACGGCACGCCGGCCGGCTACTTCGAGTTGGAGAAGCAGGCCGCGGGGAGCGTCGAGCTGTCGTACTTCGGGCTCCTTCCTCGTTTCATTGGGCGCGGCCTCGGCGGCGCCCTCCTGACCCGGGCCGTCGAGCGGGCCTGGGAGATGGGAGGAGCGTCCCGCGTGTGGGTCAACACCTGCAACCTCGACGGCCCGGCCTCGCTCGAGAACTATCAGGCGCGGGGCTTCCGTATCTTCAGGACGGAGAAGCTCGCGAAGGAGTTTCCGGAGGAGACGCCGGGCCCCTGGCCAGGGGCCCGTAAGAGATAGAAAGGAGGGGGCTTTGCCGAAGAGCGGGGAGGTCACCGAGCTGCTGCTGGCCTATCGCCAGGGGGACCGGCAGGCGTTCGACCGCCTGGTGCCCATGGTCTACGACGATCTGCGGCGGATCGCCCGCCGGCAGCTCGGCCGGGGCAATCCGGACCGCGTCCTCGACACCACCGGCCTCGTCCACGAGTCCTATCTGAAGCTGGTGGACGGCGGCCGCGTCGACTGGCAGGACCGCAACCACTTCCTGGGCGTGGCCGCCCGGGCCATGCGCCAGGTGGTCATCGGCTACGCCCGCCGGAGCGCCGCCGCCAAGCGCGGGGCCGGTGGGCAGCAGACGACGCTGGACGAATCGCTCATCGCCGTCGACGGCCAGGCGGAGTGGCTCCTGGCGGTCGACGCGGCCCTCAGCCGCCTGGCCGGGAAGAGCCCGCGCCTGGCCCAGGTGGTGGAGTGCCGGTTCTTCGCCGGCCTCTCGGAGGAGGAGACGGCGGCGGCCCTCGAAGTCTCCCTGCGCACGGCGCAACGGGATTGGATGCGGGCTCGGGCGTGGCTGCAGGAGGAGCTGCGGACGTGACTCCGGCCGACGACCGCTGGCTGCGCGCCGACCAGATCCTCGACGAGGCCCTCGACCTGCCGATATCGGAGCGGCCGGCCTTCCTGGACCGCGCCTGC
Source organism: Thermoanaerobaculia bacterium (assembly GCA_035266085.1). Classification (GTDB taxonomy): domain Bacteria; phylum Acidobacteriota; class Thermoanaerobaculia; order Multivoradales; family UBA5704; genus DATARR01. Next base: position 8,505 of record DATFNZ010000119.1, on the reverse strand, counting down.
GGCGGCGACGCGGAGCTCCGCGCCTTGGTGGAGCGGCTCCTGGGCCACGCCGAGAGCGATGCGGCCGTGCTCGTCCCGGGCGGCGCCCTGGACAGCCCGCTCTGGGATGGGATTGCCTTGGAGGGGGATGGCCTGGAAGGGGACGACCCCCTCCTCGGCACGGTCGTGGGCCGCTACCGGATCGTCCGTGAGCTGGGCCGGGGCGGCATGGCGGTCGTCTACCTCGCCGAGCGGAACGACGGCCAGTTCCGCCAGGAGGTGGCGCTCAAGCTCCTCAAGCGCGGCCTGGACACCGACGAAGTCGTACGACGCTTCGACCAGGAGCGGCAGATCCTCGCCCTGGCGAGCCATCCGGGTCTGGCCCGACTCCTGGATGGCGGCGCCGGCCCCGGCGGCCGGCCCTATCTCGTCATGGAGTACGTCGAGGGACGGCCCATCGACGTCCATTGCGACGAGGAGAGGCTGTCCGTGGCCGAGCGGCTCCGCCTCTTCCTCCAGGTGGCGCGGGCGGTGGAGGACGCCCATCGGAACCTGATCGTCCACCGCGACATCAAGCCGTCGAACATCCTGGTCACCCGGGAAGGGCACGTCAAGCTCCTCGACTTCGGCATCGCCAAGCTCCTGGACCCCGTGGCCGGAGATGCCCCCGTGACCCGTGCCCTCCGCCTGATGACGCCGGCCTGGGCCAGCCCCGAGCAGGTGCAGGGCGGCCCCGTGGCTACGGCGTCCGACATCTACCAGCTCGGGCTGCTCCTCCGCCTGCTCCTCACCGGCCGCGCCAGCTCCACGGTCTCCGAGAATCCAGAGGACATCGCCCGGGCCCGCTCCACCACCCCCGCCCGGCTGCGCCGAGAGCTGGCCGGCGATCTGGACAAGCTGCTGGCGGTAGCCTTGCGCAAGGAGCCGGACCGGCGCTACCGCTCAGTGTCGCAGCTCATCTCCGACGTCGAGCGCTACCTCGCGGGGCGACCCATTTCGGCCCGGCCCGACACCGTGGCCTACCGCACGGCCAAGTTCTTGCGGCGGCACGCGGCAGCGGTCGTGACCGCGGCAGCGGCCCTGGTGCTGCTGATCGCCATGGCCGCCGGCTACACCCTGGAGCTGACCCGGGAGCGCGACCGGGCGCGCCTCGCGGCGGCCCGCGCCACGCGCACGGCGGACTTCCTCCGCGGCCTGTTCGAGGTGGCGGCGCCCTCGCGCTCCGGCGGCGAGAAGATCACCGCCCGGCAGCTCCTGGACCAGGGCACGGCCCGGATCGAGAAGGAGCTGGCCGGCGAGCCCGAGCTGCGGGCGGACCTGATGGCGCTGATGGGCGACGTGCACCGCGAGCTGGCCCTCTACGACGAGGCGCGAGGCCTCCTCGGCCGCTCGGTCGCCATCCGCCGCCGGATGCCGGGAGGGGATCGGCTGGCCCTCGCGTCGTCGCTCCACGGCTTGGCTCGGGTGCTCGAAGACCAGGGCGAGCCCGGCGCCGCGCGTAAGCTCTATGAGGAAGCTCTGAAGATTCGCGAGCAGGCGCTCGGGGGAACCCACGCCGACGTGGGACGGACGCTTGGAGGCCTGGGCCGGGTGGTCATGGCGCAGGGTGATCTGCGGGCCGCCAGGCGGCTCCATGAGCGGGCCGCGAAGATCCTGGAGAGCGCGCTCGGCCCCCGCCATCCCGAGGTCGGTCTGGCGCTGAAAGACCTGGGAGTCGCGGCCGCGAGGGTGGACGGCGCCCATGTCGCGAAGGCTTCGTTCCAAAGGTCGCTGGGGGTCCTCGAATCGGCGTACGGCCCCGATCATCCTCACGTGGCGAACGCGCGGATGCACCTGGGGGAAGCCTTGAGCGGCACCGGCGACCGGCTGGCGGCGCGGCGGGAGTACGAGCGGGCCCTGCCGGCCCTGGAGCGCGCCTACGGACCGGCGCACCCGGTGGTGGCGGCCGTGCTCTCCATCCTGGCGGACCTGCGCATCGCGAGCGGCCTCGAGAACAAGGATCCGGATGGGGCCATCGCCGACTACCAGCGCGCGCTGGCAATTCAGGAGGCGTCGCTCGGCCCGCAGCATCCCGACCTGGCGTTCAACCTGACCGGCCTGGGCCGTGCCTGGCGGATCAAGGGCGACGACGATCGGGCCCGCGGCTACTTCGAGCGGAGCCTGGCGCTGAGCGAGGCGGCGTTCGGTGCCGCCCACGTGAACCTCGCCGTGCCCCTGACCGAGCTGGCGGGCCTTCACGAGCGGGCGGGGCGCTATTCCGAAGCCTTGCGTGTCTACGAGCGCGTCCTGGCGATCCGCGAGAAGGCCCACGGTCCCGATCACCCGTCCTTCACCATGCCCCTGTTCCACATGGCGAGGATCGAGAGGACCCTGGACCATCCGGCCCGGTGCGAGGCGCTGCTGCGGCGGGTGCTCGAGATCCACCGCGATACCCCTGAGGAAGATCAGCATGGGCTGGAGATGATCCGGGCTGAGCTCGGCCGCTGCACGGCGCCGGAAGCGAGCGGATCGCGGTGAAGCGGCCCTTTCGCCCGCTGGCCTGGGGGCTTCTCGGCTGGGCCCTCATGGCTGCGGCTCCGGTCCGGACCCTGAATCCCGGTACGCCCGTCGAGCGCGAGCTCGCGGCCGGGGAGTCCCACACCTGGTCCGTGGAGCTGGCGGCGGGGCAACCGTGGCGGGTGGCCGTCGAGCAGCGGGGGATCGACGTGGTCGTGGCCGTCTCGGCCCCGGACGGCAAACGCCTGACCGTAGATGCTCCTCTGGACCGCCAGGGCACGGAGACCGTGCTGGTGGAGCCTGCGGCGGCGGGGATCTATCTCGTCGAGGTCCGCGCTCAGGAGCCGGCCGCACCATCGGGACGCTACGAGATCTGGATCGACGCGGCTGACCAGCGCAGGCTCGCGGCCTTGCGGGCGGTGACCCGGGCCGGGGAACGGTACCTGGAAGGCACGGCCGAGGCGCGGCGGCAGGCGATCGCCGAGCAGCGGCAGGCCTTGGAGGCGTGGCGGGACCTGGGCGACCGGCGCGAGGAGGCGCGCTCGCTCTACGCCCTGTCCGTCCTCTCGCGGCTGGTCAACGACACGCGCCAGGCCCTGGCGCTGGGCCAGGAGGCTCTGCCGCTCTGGCAGGCCCTGGGCGACCGGCTCTGGGAGGCGAGCACCTGGAACGAGACCGGGCTCGACCACTGGCTGCTGGGCGAGAGCGCGGCCGGACGGCAGGCGTTCGAGAAGGCCCTCGCCATCCAGCGGGAGATCGGCGACCGTTACGGCGAGGGCGCGTCGCTCAGCAATCTCTGCTTGATGGATCTCTCCCGAGGGGAGCTGCGGGCCGGCGCGGCCTGTTACGAGGGGGCTCTGCCGGTGCTGCGCGAGGTGAAGGCGGCGGCCCTGGAGGGCATGGCGCTGCTGAGCGTCGGCCGCGCCTACGACGTCCTGGGCGAGCCCGAGCAGGCTCTCGACCGGTATCAGCAGGCGCTCGGCCAGGCACAGGCGCGGGGCGACCGCGGCGGCGAGGCGAGGACCCTCAACCATCTGGGGCTGCTCTACCAGGAGCTGGGGGAGTATCAGGAGGCCCTGACCCGCTTCGGGCAGGCCCTGGACGTTTTCCAGTCGCTGGGGGAACGGCGCTGGCAGGCCACGGTGCTCCACAACATGGGCCTGGTCGACCAGTCGGTGGGGGAGTGGCCGCGGGCCGCCTCCTACTACGAGCAGGCCCTCCGGCTCTGGCGGGAAGTGGGGGATCCGAGGGAGGAAGCCTCCACTCTGACCAGCCTGGGACAGGTCCGGAATTCCATGAAGAACCCCAAGGAGGCGCTGGCGCTTCATCAGCGGGCCCTGGCCATCAACCGGACCCTCGGCGATCGCTGGCGCGAGGGAGTTTCGCAGGTCCAACTCGGCCGCACCTATCTGGCGATGGGAGACTTTCCCACGGCGCTGGCGGCCCTGGACCGCGCGGTCGAGCTGCTCGGCGCCACCGGAGCCCTCGCCGACCAGGCGGATGCGCTCGACATCCGCGGCGAGGTCCAGACCCGGCTGGGCGATCCCCGGAAGGGGCTGGAGAGCCTGCGCCAGGCCCTGGAGCTCGCCCGGACCACGGGACACCGGGCCATCGAGGCGCACGTGGAGCTCCGGCTGGCCCGGGCCGAGCGGGGGCTCGGCCATCTCGAGCAGGCCCGCGCTCACGGCGAGGCGGCGCTCGCCATCCTGGAGAGCCTGCGGACGCGCATCGGCAGCCCCGACCTGCGGGCCTCGTTCTCCGCCTTCACGCACGAGACCTACGAGCTCCAGATCGACCTCCTGATGGCCGCGGGCCAGGGGCGGCTGGCGCTGGAGGTCACCGAGAGGGCCCGCGCCCGCACCCTGCTGGAGCTCCTGTCCGAGGCCGGAGTCGACATCCACCAAGGGGTGCCCGCCGCCCTGCTGGAACGCCGGACCTCGCTGCTGCGCCGGCTGAGCGTCAAGGTGGAGCGCGCCCTGCGGGAGCGCCCGGGCACGGCGGACCGGCGTGAGGCCCTGGAGGAGGACCGCTTCGCCATCCTGCGCGACCTCGACGTGGTGGAGGCCGAGATCCGGGAGCGCAGCCCCGGCTACGCCGCCCTGATCCAGCCCCAGCCCCTGAGCGCCGCCGGCATGCAGGCCCTGCTCGATCCCGACACTCTCCTGCTGAGCTACTCCCTGGGCCAGGACCGCAGCTTCCTCTGGGCGATGACGGCGACGACCCTGGACAGCTTCGTGCTGCCGGCCCGCGCGGAAGTCGAGCAGGCGGCGCGGCAGCTCCATCAGGATCTGAGCGCCTTCGATCCGGCGGCTCGCGGGCGTGAGGCCGAGGACGCGGCCGCCCTTGGCCGCATGCTCCTGGGCCCGGTGGCGGACCGGCTGGCGGGCCGGCGCCTGGTGGTGGTGCCCGACGGCGCCCTCGAGTACGTGCCGTTCGGAGCGCTGCCCGTGCCGGGCGGAGCCGAGACCGTCGTCGAACGGCACGAGGTGGTCTACCTGCCCTCCGCCTCGGCCCTGGCCGTGCAGCGGCGCGTGCTGGAGCACCGCCCGCCGGCGCCGAAGCAGCTCGCCGTGCTGGCGGACCCGGTGTTCGACCCCTCGGACCCCCGTGTCTCGGGCTTCCGTGGGAACGCTGGTGGGAAGAAGACGGAGGGAAGCAGGGAGTCCGTCCGGAGCGCCTCCGCGGCGCCGGTCTTCGAGCGCCTCCCCGGCTCCCGGCTGGAGGCCGAAGCCATCGCCGGCCTGGCCCAGCCCGGCCAGTCGAGAGTGGCCCTGGACTTCGACGCCAGCCGGTCCCAGGCGTTGGGGGACGGGCTGGCGGGCTTCCGCACCGTCCACTTCGCCACCCACGGCGTGATCGACGCCGAGCACCCGGCGCTGTCGGGGCTCGCCCTCTCCATGGTGGACCGGGACGGCCGCTCCCAGGAAGGCTTCCTCCATCTGCACGACATCTACAACCTGCGGTTGAACGCGGACCTCGTGGTGCTCTCCGGCTGCCGCACGGCGCTGGGCAAGGAGGTGCGGGGCGAGGGTCTGATCGGCCTTACCCGCGGGTTCCTCTATGCCGGGACGCCGCGCGTCCTGGCGAGCCTCTGGCGGGTGGAAGACCATGCCACGGCGGCGCTGATGACCCGGTTCTACCGCGCCCTGTGGATCGACGGCCTGCGTCCCGCCGCGGCGCTGCGGGCCGCCCAGCTCTCCCTGCGCGGGGAGCGGCGCTGGCGGGATCCCTATTACTGGGCGGGCTTCGTTCTGGAAGGCGACTGGAAGTGAAGGAGTGCGATCCGCCGTGCTCTCATCCCACTATCCAAATTGAAAAGACAAGGAGGCGATCATGGGCGTGACGGTCAAGGACTTCATAGGGGTATGGCAGATCAACTGGGCGACGGGCCCCGGCAACATCATGGAGACGGAGGGGGGAGCCATGTGGATCGGCACGGGCAGCGAATGGGGAGATACTCTGCCCGATCTCACGGAGGAATATGAGACCTGCGTGGGTTTCGCCCTCGTGGTCAACGGCCAACTGGCGCACCTCACCAACGAGAGAGGCGGCAAAGTGCCGATGAGCACGGAACATCATCAAGGGAATCAGCCGCTGCTCCTCCTGTACGACTCCGGCCAGCTCCGCTGGAGCGGGTATTACGACCAGGAACCGCTCCGGATCTTCATCTCCGCCGCCGAGCAGTGGCAGCCGGGAGGCGGCCGCTTCGTCTCCCTCTACGGCAACACCGTCCTGGGCGACCCGGAGCAGGTCGGCGTCTGGGGCGGCACCGGCACGCCGCCGCCGCCGCCCGATCCCAAGAAGCCCGGGAGGCCCGAGAAGGAGTCCTGAACCCCGCGTGCTAGAATCCGCCTGATTCAAATCAGGGAACGGCTTCTGGCCAGCAACGAGACACTCCGCGACTCGGCGAGCGACCGGCCGGAAGAGCTGGTCGCCAGGATTCAGGCTGGGGACCGGCGCGCCGAAGAGCGGGTCCTCGAGCTCTACGGCCGGGGTGTGGCGATCGTCCTCGACCGCCACACCAACGGCCGCCCCGAGGCCGAGGACCTCTTCCAGGACACTTTCCGCCTCGTCCTCGAGAAGCTGCGCCGCGGCGAGCTCCGCGAGCCGGCCGCGCTCCCCGGCTTCGTGACCCAGATCGCCCGCAGCCTCGCCATCGAGCACTACCGCAAGGCCACCCGCCGCAAGACCGAGGCGGACAGCGAGGCCATCCTCGACGCCGTGGCCCCCAACGCCAGCCCCCTCGGCAATTTGATGGCGAGCGAGAACGCCGCCCTCGTGCGTCAGGTCCTGCGCGAGCTCGCCAACGAGCGCGATCGGGAGGTCCTCCTCCGTTTCTACATCGCCGAGGAGGACAAGGACCGCATCGCGGCCGACCACGGCCTGACCAGCCTGCAGTTCAACCGCGTGCTGCACCGCGCCCGCCAGCGCTACAAGGAGCTGTTCCTGGAACGGGTGGGGGAGGAGAGGGCGGCCGCGCTGGCCATGGGTGTGACAATCCTGCTTTTCATCACACTATGGAGGGAGATGATCCGGGCGGCCGGGGGTTGACGACAATGGACCACACCTACATCGAAGAAAGCGGCCTCGTCGAGCGCTACCACCGGGGGCTGCTGCCGCCGGAGGAGGAATCCGCTTTCGAGGCGCACTTCGTCACCTGCCCCGAGTGCATGGAGCAGCTCGAAATGGCCCGCGGGTTCCAGCGCGGCCTCAAGACCCTGGTGGCCGAGGAGGCCGTCCGAGCGGCCGTGGTGCAGGCGGGCCTCTTCGCCTGGCTGGCCCGGCGCGGCCGGCTGGCGCAGTGGGGGCTGGCGCTGGCAGCCCTCCTGATCGCCGCGGGAGTGCCTTCCCTCTGGCTGAGCGCCCAGGGTCAGGGCGAGCGGCAAGCTGTGACTGCCAGGATCGAGGCCGAGCGCAAGACGGCCGCGGACCTGGAGCGGCGCCTCGCCGACAGCGAGCAGAGCAGGACCGCCGAGCGCCGCGAGCTGGAGGCGAAGCTCGCCGAGGCGCGGCGTCCGTCCCCGCCCGCCCCGGGCGTCCTCGACCGGCCCCTCGCCAATTTGCCCATCGTCCTCCTCACCGCCGTCCGCGGCGAAGCCGGAGAGCCAGGTGCGGTCATCGATCTCTCCCGCACAGGCGATCTCGTGGCGCTCGCCGTGGACGCAGGGGCAGGCTCCGGCTTCGGGAGCTATCGCGTGACGATCACCGGGCCGGGCGGCGGCACCGTCTTCCGCCAGGCGGGTCTCGAGACCAACGCCCTGGAGACGCTGATGGTCACCTTCCCCTCCTCCTTCTTCAAGCCCGGCGACTACCGGCTGCTCCTCGAAGGCATCCGTCCGGACGGTGGCGCGGCCGAGATCGGCGGGTATCCGTTCCGGGTGACGGGGCGGCGGTAGGTTGACCGATCCGGTCCTGATCGCGGGCGGCGGCATCGGCGGGCTGGCGGCCGCGGTCGCCTTGCGCCGGGCCGGCTTCGAGGTCCAGGTCTTCGAGCGGGCGGAGGAGATCCGCGAGATCGGCGCCGGCATTGCCATCTCCCCCAACGCCGTGTCCGCCCTGCGCGAGATCGGCCTCGACGGCGCCGTGATCGAGGCCGGTATGGTCGCCGAGGCGCTCGATCTGCGCAACGACCGCGGAGACCTGCTGGCGCGCCTGCGTCCGCGCGACCTCGGGCCCGAGATCGACGCGCCCTTCGTCTGCATCCATCGCGCGACCCTCCAGGCGGTCCTCCTCGCGGCCTGCGGCCCGGAGGTTGTCCACACCGGGCGCGAGTGCGTGGGCTTCGAGGCACGGCCGGAGGGCGTCACGCTTCGACTGAGCAGGGGTGGCAGCGCGGAGGGCTCGGCGCTGATCGGGGCCGACGGCCTCCACTCGCGGATGCGGGCGCAGCTCCTCGGCGACGGCGAGCCGCTCTACGCGGGCTATACGGCGTGGCGGGCCGTCACGCCGGAAGGCTTCACGCCGCGTCCCACCACCACGTCGGAGACCTGGGGACAGGGGCACCGGTTCGGTATCGTCCCCCTGGATCAC
>DATFNZ010000118.1:0-65202 GCA_035266085.1 Thermoanaerobaculia bacterium | reverse complement strand
TCCTCCTGGGCGACGTGGACGGCGACGGCGACGACGACCCGTGCCTGCCGGGCGGCGGGCGCCTGAGCTGCGACACCGAGCATGACGGCGGCGCCGCCGAGCTCCAGATCCCCTTGGCCACCCAGGCAGGGGACGTGCCGCTCCTGGCCGACGTGGACGGCGACGGCCGGGCCGACCCCTGCGTCTTCCGCGGCGGGCGCTTCCTCTGCGACCCGCGGCGCTCGGGCTCGCTCTCACCCTTCGGCCTGCCGTTCGCGGCGGAGCCGGGGGCCATCCCCGTGCTGGGCAACGTCAACGGCATCTAAAGAGAAAGGACTCCATGCGCACACATAAACCCATGGTCCTGGCGCTCCTGCTGGGCCTCCTCCTGCCGCTCGCCGCCCTGGCCGGCGTGCCCGGCGGCGAGTTCGCGGTGAGCTCATCTCCCGAGAGCTACCAGTTCTTCCCCGAGGCCTCCATGGATGCCCGAGGCGAGGTGCTGGTGGTCTGGAAGGGCAGATCTTCCGTCCACGGCAGGCGCTTCGACCTGAACGGGCAGCCCCGCGGGAACGACTTCCAGGTCGGCTCCGGGACGGGCCAATACCTCGGTAACGTCTCCGCGTCGCTGGACAGCCGGGGCTTCTCCGTGGTGTGGGGCAACGAGGACGCCCGCAATTCCAGACCTTCGCTGGCGCGGCGCTTCGACGACCAGGGCCGGGGGGTGGCGGGGCCGACCCAGCTCAGCCCGACGGAGCCGGCCGTGGCCTCGAATGAACGAGGCAACTCCGTCGTCGTGGGGTCCGTGGGAGGAATCCGCGGCCAGCGCTTCGATGCTGCAGGCCTCAGGGTTGGACGGGCGTTCTCGGTGACCGGGAATCCCGTCACCACCACCATCTTCTCGATCCGGGTGGCGATGGACGCCACGGGGAGCTTCGTCGTCGTCTGGTCGGACGGCAGCGGGATCTACGGCCGGCGCTTCAACGCCGTTGCGAAGCCGCTGGGCTCCTCGTTCAAGATTTCGAGGAGCTCGAGCGGCGCGGTCCTGGCGGGCAACGATCAGGGCGACTTCGTCGTGGCCTGGGCCACGCATCAGGGAGTCTTCGCCCGGCTCTACTCGCCGTCGGGAGCGCAGGGGGGTACCTTGCGCCGGCCCATCTTCGTGAGCAACGGCCGGCCGGCGTTCGGGACCGCAGTGGCCATGGACGAGGACGGCCGCTTCCTGGTGGTCTGGAGCTGTTGCCAGGACTCCGCGAGTCCCAGCATCCGGGGCCGCTTCTTCGAAGCTTCGGGGGCGGCCCGTGGCGCCGAGCTCCAGGTGAGCACCGGGCCGGGGCCGGATCAGGCTCCTGCCGCCGCCGCAGGGCCGTCCGGCGACTTCCTGGTGGTCTGGCAGAGAGGGCCGACCAACGTCGACGCCGGCGACATCATCGGCCGCTGGCTGACCTTGCCCTGAGCTTCCAGGATCTCCGAAGGCTGTCTACGGCTGGACACCCAGCTTCTTCAAACGCCAGCGCAGGGTGCCGCGCTTGAGGCCCAGGATACGGGCGGCCTCGGACTGGTTGCCTCCCACCTGCGCGAGGACGCGGACGATATGGTCGCGCTCCACGGCCTCCAGCGTGCGTGTAGAGAGGCCCTCTGACGGCATGGTAATCGGCGAGGCAGTCCCTCCGGCCGCGCTCTCGTCCAACTCCGCCAGCTCCTCTCCCGGCGACAGCAGCACCAGACGCTGCACCACGTTCTGCAACTCGCGCACGTTGCCGGGCCAGTCGCGGGCCAGCAAGGCCGTCAGGGTCTCTCGGCGCACGGTGCGCACCGACCGGCCCAACTCGCGGTTGAAGCGCTCGACGAAGTGGTGGACCAGCGGCTCGATGTCCTCCCGCCGGTCCCGCAGCGGCGGCAGCCGGATGGGGAAAACGCTCAGCCGGTAGAACAGGTCGGAGCGGAAGCGGCCGGCCCGCACCTCCTCCTCCAGGTCGCGGTGGGTGGCGGCGAGGACGCGGACGTCGGCGCGGCGGTCGGCCGTCTCCCCTACCCTCCGGAAGGCGCCGGTCTCCAGCAGTCGCAGCAGGCGCACCTGGAAGGCCGGCGAGGCCTCGCCGATCTCGTCGAGGAAGACGGTGCCGCCGTCGGCTGCCTCGAAGAGCCCCATCTTGTTCTCCAGGGCGCCGGAGAAGGCGCCCCGGCGATGGCCGAACAGCTCGCTCTCGAGCAGGGTGTCCGGCAGGGCGCCGGCGTTCTGGCCGAGGAAGCGCCCGCCCTTGCGCAGGCTGTTGAAGTGGATGGAGTGGGCCACCAGCTCCTTGCCCGTGCCGGTCTCGCCCTGGATCAGCACCGTGACGCCGCTCCCCGCCACCTGGCGAATCGCCTGGCAGACCCGGTGCATCGACGGGCTGCGGTAAAGGATGTTGTCGAACCGGAACGACTCCTCGACGGAGCGGCGCAGCAGGAAGTAGTCGTCCTGGAGCTGCCCGTAGAGCCGGGCGTTCTCGAGCGCGATGGCGGCCTGGGAGCCGAACGCCGAGAGCACCGAGCGGTCCAGGCCGTGCAGGCCGTGGCGCGGCGAGTCGGTGTCGAGGTAGATCACCCCCAGGTTCCGCTCGCGGGCCTTCAGCGGAATGGCCAGAAGGGCCTTCAGGCCCAGCGCCACGATGCTGTTGCGGTCGCCGTGCCGCGACGCCGGAGCGTCCTCGACGACGATCACCTCGCCGGTGGCCAGAGCCTGCCCGGCCACGGAGCGGCTGAAGGCGAAGCCCTCGCCGGCCAGCTCTTCCTGATCCAGGTTCACCGCCATCTCGACTCGCAAACCGCCGTCCTCGTCGGCCAGCATCAGGGCGCCACGGCCGGCGCGGGTCAGCTCCAGGACGTGATGCAGGATGCGGCGCAGCGCCGTCTGCAGGTCGAGGGTCGCGATCTCCTGGCTGATCGCCAGCAGGCGCTCCAGGGCCAGGGCCTTGCGGCCCAGGCTCTCGACGCCCTTCCTCTGCGCCTCTTCGAGGGAATCCAGGAATCCCGATCCTGGCCGGCTCGTCATGCTCTTCTCTCCTCCATGAGCTCCAGCACCGCCGGCACGCCGTGCTGCCGGCAATAAAGCTCCTGCTGCTCGGGATCCAGTGGGATCAATATCCGCTTCAGCTCCGCCAAGGATTTCACGAGGAGCACCTGGGCCTCCGTGGTCCGGCCGTCCTCAAGACACTGCCGCGCCTCGTGAAAAAGCCGCTGCCATTCCGCGGACATCTCGAGGGTAGCGCCGCCGGGCTCCGCCGGGGTGCCGCGCGGCGCTCCGGACAGGGCGGCGGCGAGCTCCTCCGCCGAGGCGGGGCGGTCGCGCGGGTCGCGGGCCAGCATCCACTCCACCAGACGCGCCAGGTCCTCGGGGACCTCGGGCCGCAGCCGCCGGAGGCTGGCCGGCTCGCCGGTCTGGATGCGGGCCAGCAGGGAGCCCTCGTCCTCCGCCTCGAAGGGGAGCCGGCCGGTGAGGGCCTCGAAGGCCAGGGCGCCCAGCGAGTAGAGGTCAGAGCGGGCGTCCAGCGTCTGGCCCCGGAGCTGCTCCGGCGGCATGTAGGCCAGAGTCCCGAGGAGCCCCCTGGGGACCGTCAGCGTGTTCATGCCGCTGGAGCGGGCCAGGCCGAAGTCGGTGAGCCGGACCCGCCGGCGCCAGCCGTCGCCATCCCCCGCGGTCTCCCCCTCGGATTGCAGGATGAACAGGTTGTCGCTCTTCACGTCGCGGTGGACGATGCCGCCGCGGTGGACGTAGGAGAGGGCGTCGCAGGCCGCCGCCAGGATCGCCCGCACGGCTTCGAGCGGCAGCGGCCCGCGCCGCGCCACCAGCCGGCGCAGCGACTCGCCGTCCAGCAGCTCCATGCTGATGTAGCCCCGGCCGCCGACCTCGCCGGTCTCGAACACTTTCACGATATTGGGATGCTCCAGTCCGGTCAGGATCCGCGCCTCGCGCAGGAAGCGGAGACGGTGCTCTTCCTCTTCCGTCATGCGCGGATGCAGCACCTTGAGCGCCACCTCGCGCCCCGTCACCACGTGGCGCGCGCGGTAGACCACCCCCATCCCGCCCTCTCCCAGCGGCTCCAGCAGGCGGTACGGCCCCAGGTAGCGGGAGAGCTTCCAGAAGCTGAGCCGGCGGTCCACCAGGGTCAGCAGCGACAGCGCGCCCGCGAAGCCCAGCAGGTGGAAGCCGTGGGACGACAGGCGGTGGTCCGTCGCCAGGCAACCGGCGGTGAGCAGGTAGACGCCGAGGAGCCCCGCCGTCAGGCTCCAACGGCGCACCAGCAGAGAGGCCCCGAGATGGCGGGCCGCCCCCCAGCGCCACAGCGCGATCGCGAGGAGGACCAGAGCGAGCTTGGCGGCTTCCCGGCGGAGATCGGCGGTGTGCCAGGCGAAACGCAGCCAACGCCCGCCGAGCCGCAGGTGCCGGAGGCCCGGCGGGCTCTCGTGGACGTCCAGGGCCTGCCCGGGGCGCACCTGCCGCTCCACCACCCGCTGCCCGCTCGGGAAGGTGACCTCCAGATCGTAGCGGCGGCGGGCGTCGAGCCCGAAGTGCAAGGCGCTCAGGCCCGGCATCCCGGCGGGATTGAAGCCCGACCCGAGCTGCTGGTGGCCGCGCAGGAAGAGTGCTTCCCCGAGGTGCCCGGCGTCGTAGATCCGCACCCGCGCGCCGACGGCCGAGCGGTTGCTGCGGTCGCCGTAGAGGCGGAGCTTCAGGTAACCCGAGTCGTCCTGGAGGTTCTCGAACAGATACCCGCCCTCCTCGCCGGCGATGTAGAGATCGAGGTCGCCGTCGCCATCCCAGTCGGCGAAAACGGCGGCGCTCCCCGTCACGTCCGCCAGTCCGGCGCGGGCCGCGATGTCGTGGTAGCGGCCGTCCGCACCGCGCGAGAACAGGTGCAGCACGCGGCGGCCTGCCGTCACGGACTGGAGGAGGATCTCCGGATAGCCGTCGTGGTCGAGGTCGCCGGCACCGCTCAGGAAGCTGGCGATGGCCGGATTGTTCGCCACCGGCTCGAACAGCCCGCCGGCGGGCCGGAAGCGGGCCCGGCCGTCGTTGAGGAAGACGTAGAGCCGGTCGCCCAGCAGCAGGAGGTCCAGGTCGCCGTCCAGGTCCAGATCGACGATCCCGCCCTCGAACATCTGGCCGTCGCCGAAGGCGCCCTCCAGCCCCGAGCCGGCGGTGGCGTCCCGCAGGCGACCATCGTCGCCAAGCAGCAGCCGCACCTCGTTGCCGTTGCCCGGCAGGACGGCGTCCAGATCGAGGTCGCCGTCGAGGTCGCCCCAGAGCGTGATCATCTCGAGCCCCGCCGCGCCGGTGGTGGCGTCGGCCAGGTGAAACCGGCCGGTGCCGTCGTTGCGGTAGACGAGATTGGCCATGCGGGCGGCGTTGGCGCTGCGGGCCAGGTAGAGGTCCAGGTGGCCGTCGCGGTCCAGGTCGACCAGCACCGCCGAGTCCGTGCCGCCGAGCGGCCCCACGGGGAGCGCCTCGGGAGCGGCGAACCGCAGCCGTCCCTCGTTGCGGTAGAGCCACACCGCTCCGGGGCTGCGGCCCAGCACCAGCAGATCGAGGTCGCCGTCGCCTTCGACGTCCCCCCAGGAGAAGCCCTGGAGGATGGACTGCCCCGGCTCACGGAGCCCGGGCACCTCGTAGAAGCCTTCCGGCCCCCGGTTGGCGAACAGGTGCAGCGACGCGCCGTGCATGGAGAACAGGTCGAGGTCGCCATCTCCGTCCACGTCGACGGCCGCGGCCTGGCGGGCGGGCTGCCGGGCGAAGGAGTAACGGCTCTGCGGCGAGGCGTCCCGCAGCCGGGGGCGGCTCGGCGCCGAGGCGCGCAGGATGGTGCCGTTGGAGACGATCCAGCCGTCCTCCGGGGACGTCATGGCGACGCTGTAGAGGTCGGAGAGGGTGGGAGAGACCTGCTGCCGCCAGACCTTCCCGTCCCAGCGCAGGATCGTGCCCGAGTCCCCCACCGCCCAGCCGTCGCGGGCCGAGACGATGTCCACGCCCTTGAGATCGAACGGCCTGGGGCTCTCGAAGCGCTGCCAGCGCGCGCCGTCGTAGCGGCCGATGAAGCCGTCGCTTCCCACGACCCAGAGGTGGCCGTCGGCGGTCACGTCGAGGTCGTAGAAGATCACCGTCCTCATGGCCGCCGGCACGGGGATGACCCGCCAGCGGCCCTGCCGGTAGCGGGCCACCAGGCCCTGCCGCCCCGCCAGCCATCCGTCCTCGGAGCCGGCCATCTTCAGGGCCAGGATGTTCAGCCCCTCGCGCGCCGCCTTGTCCAACTCCAGCGTCTCCAGCCGCCACCGCCCGCCGGTGTAGTGCAGCAGGTTGCCGTGATTGCCGCCGATCCAGCCCTCGCCGGGAGAGACCATGTCCATGGCCTGGGGCCAGATTCCCGGCGCCACCAGGTCCTCCCGCCAGCGCCGTCCGTCGTAGCGCCGGACGCGCAGCCCGCCATAGGTGGACTCGTCCGTGGGCGAGTAGGCGCAGAGCCAGAGGACGCCGGCAGGATCGACGTCGAGCACGAACGTGCGGTCGGCGTGGTCCGGGGCGGTCCGCCAGTCCACCCACTCGCCGTCGAGCCAGCGGTAGAGCCGTCCGCCGGGCGCGCCGGGGATGGCCGCGCCGCCGATCCATCCTTCGCCGCCCGGCCCCAGCACCAGCCGCGAGCGCCAGTCGAAGAAGCCCAGCTCCCGTCGATGGAGCGACCAGGACACCTCGGGGCGCTCGGTCAGGGCTCCGCCCGGGAAGGCCGTCAGCCCTGAAACGAGAAAGGCAAACAGGAAAACCGTCGTGCGCGCCACCGTGGAGACCCTTTCCATCCGGGTCGTCGATCAACCGGAAAGACGAAAATACTACGCCCGGCGCACCCGTGTCTTCCAGCTCATGTCAGGGCGGCCTCACCCCTGCCCCAGATCCCTCTCCTTTAGCTCTGTCAGCTCGGCGGGCGAGCACATAGAGACGAGAAACAGGACGCCGACACCGCCCGGGCATCAATGCCATGCCATTCCACACATTACTTGCCCTTGGAGGCGGCATGCCCTCCGAAACCTCACCCTCGGTCCCTCTCCTAAAGGAGAGGGATGGCTAGTCCCGAAACGTTTTGCCATGAGATCCCTCTCCTTTAGGAGAGGGGCAGGGGTGAGGTCGCCGGAGGGCAGAACGGCCCGAAAGCCCGATGTGTGGAATGCATGGCATTGATGCCCGGGCGGTGTCGGCATCCTACTCGTCAAATTTCATATCAGTGATTCGCTCAGCCGTTTTGCGAATTTTGCAGGTGAGCTCACCAATATCCGGGTGGTTGCGGCCTGCCACGAAGGCTTGCCTGCGATCGCACTCACTGTCCCGGTATTTGATCCACCGGACGTTGCTCTCTTGCAGGGTCTTCTTGGCGGAAAGCTTGTCCATGGATTGTCCTGCCTGCTGAGTGGCCTTCGCCAGCAAAGCCGCCAGGGCAGCCTCTTCCCGTTTCAGGGAACCTTGCAGGCATTGGGTCATCTTGCCCCATTCGCCGGGTTCAAAACCATCCCAACACACATCCACCGGATCCCCGGGCCCATCCTTCATAACATGAACAAAGACGGTCTTATCGGGAGTTTCCAGCAAACAGATAAAGCGGACATTCGATGACCCGCCAGCTTTGTCCTTCCAAAGGCCATGACCGGAAAGCACCGTGCCGATCAGTTGACCGCCCACCTTCTTCTCGTACTTTTCCTTGGTTACATCCTCTTCCAGCAGTTGAATGGAAGCAAAGTGCGCTGGACTGGCCTGCTGATAGTGCTGAGTGGCGTAGCGCTGGCAGGCGGCAAGGGAGAGGGTCTCGGAAGGCTCATCGGCAGCCCCTCTTGCCGGGTGAGCGCTCCCAAAAGCAAGCCAGCATCCCGCCAGCAAGAAGAACGCACGCACCGACCTGTGGGGGTGTTCCATGGTCACTTTCATCTCTCTCCTTCGGGAAAGGTAGACGGGCGATCTACTCTACGCTGGTTCCTGATCCTCGTCAAAGCCCGATCAGCGCGCCGAGAGCCGCTGGAGCACCGCGGGACTCGTGAGCTCCTTGAACGCGTCTTTCCCCACCCAGCGCGCCGCGGCCTGCGGTGAGTCCGCAAGGCGCCGGGCCACCGTCACCGCGGCGGCGTTGAGCGCGGCGTTGCGCCTGCCGACCCGGCGCAGGGCCCAGCTCACCCCCTTCTTGACGAAGTTCCGTTCGTCCGTGGCGGCACGTTCGATCAACGGCAGGCTCTCGAGGAACGGCTCGTCGGTGGCCCTCTTGTCGTGCCCGGCGAGGCTGGCGAGCAGCGCGAAGGCCGCACGCTTGACGAACTCGTCGCTCTCGCCGCTCCACTGCGCGACCTTGGCCCAGGCGTGCGGCGTACGGTCGAACAGGTGAAAGCACAAGGTGTCGCAGATGCCCCAGTTGTCGAAGTCCCGGCACCAGCGGTCCATCTGCTCGGGTGTGACGCGCGCCGGCTCGTCGACGAACGAGGTCAGCATCCGGGCCTCGTACCAGCCGGTGTCCCAGAGGGCGGCGGCGAGCTCGTGGCTGCGCCCGAGAAGCTTGCCCAAAACCTGGATGTTCGCCACCGACACGCCAAACGCCTTGTTCGCGGTGATGCCAAACCGCGCGAGGTTCTCGCGATCCTGTAGGGTGCTGTTCTGCTCGAGCCACGAGAGGGCCGCCTGCACCTCCTCCTGGAGCGGCCGCTGCGCTCCAGGAGGAGATGCCTTGATCGATGACTTGATCGATCTGCTCTTGGCAGGCATGGGAGTTGTCATTATGCCGACGCCGACGGCTCCGCGAGCAGCGCCTCGAGCCGGTCGAAGCTCGTACCCACGCCGTCCGCCATGCCGGTCTTGAGCGCGGCGTCGCGGACCTCCCGCGATGAATAGAGCACCGTTTCCGTGACCGTCGTCTTGCCGTCCCGCTCGGTGAGCACGAGCGTCACCACGGTCTCGCCGCCGGTCCAATCCTCGTCGAACAATTGCGTGGAGACGATCCGCTCCGGCGCCTCGATTTCGAGATGGACGCCACCCAGGCCCATTTCCGTTCCCTCCTGGTTGCGCCATACGTAGCGATAGCGGCCGCCCACCTTTAAATCGATCTCGCAGACGGGCATCGTCCACCCGGGGGGGCCGAGCAGCCAACGCTTCACCAGCTCGGGCTTCGTCCAGGCGTCGAAAACGAGGCGGCGCGGCGCGTCGAAGGAGCGCGTCATCACGATCTCCCGCTCCGTGGGCGTCGTGACTTCCAAAGTTTCGGCGGTCTTCATCGATGATCCCCTTTATGGTTTCGTTCGTCCACGTTCTTACCTTCGGCCTTCAGCTCGTCGAGCAGGGCGTCGAGGCGCTGGAAGGAGGCCTCCCAGAACTGGCGGTAGCCTTCCAGCCATCCGGTGGCCTCCGCGAGCGGCTGGGCCTCCAGCCGGCAAGGCCGCCGCTGCGCGTCGCGGCCGCGCGAGATCAGGCCGGCGCGCTCGAGCACCTTGAGATGCTTGGAGATCGCGGGCTGACTCATCGCGAACGGCTCGGCCAGCTCCATTACCGACGCCTCTCCCGAGGCGAGCCGGGCCAGGATCGCCCGCCGCGTGGGATCGGCGAGCGCCGCGAAGGTCGCGTCGAGGTGACCGGGAGCCATCTGCCCATGACCTTGAAGTTCCATAACCAAGAGGTTATATAACGCGGCCATGGCTGTCAAGCCCCCTGTGGAGAGAGCGGCTGGTTTGCTGTACAGTCGCGCTACCGCCGTTCCAGTGGCTGAGGAGATCACGATGCTCTCGAACCGCCTGCCGCTCGCTCCCCTGCTCCTCCTCGGTCTCCTTGCCGGTGGCGCCATGCCGGCCCCGGCTCCGCTGACATCGCCCAAGCCCAACTTCGTCGTCATCCTCACGGACGATCAGGACCTGACCCTCGGCTCGCTCGATTTCATGCCGCGGACGCGCGAGTTGATCGGTCGCCAGGGCATGACGTTCTCGAACTATTTCGTACCGTTGTCGCTCTGCTGCCCGTCGCGGGCCACGATCCTCACCGGGCTCTATCCGCACAACCACAAGGTCTACACGAACTTCCCGCCCGACGGCGGCTTCGAACGGTTTGACGAGCTCCGCCACGAGCGGGCGAGTCTGGCCACGGCGCTCCACGCCGCCGGCTATCACACGGCCATGATCGGCAAATACCTGAACGGTTATCCGGGGACCAGGAAATCGACCTATGTGCCTCCGGGATGGGACGAATGGGACAGCCCCGTGGCGGGCAGCCCTTATGCCGCCTACCGCTTCACGCTCAACGAGAACGGCAAGACGGTCAAATACGGCAGCAGGGCCGAGGACTACATGACGGACGTGCTGGCCGGCAAGGCGACGGCCTTCGTGCGCGGCGCCGCGGGAAAAACCCAACCGTTCTTCCTCTATCTCGCCACCTTCGCGCCCCACAAGCCCGCCACTCCCGCCAAACGCCACGCCGGCCTCTTCCCCGGCCTCAAGGCGCCCCGCACCCCCTCGTTCAACGAGGCGGACGTGCGCGACAAGCCGGAGCGCATCCGCGCCCTGGCCCGTCTCGACGCCGGCCAGATCGCCGCGATCGACACCATCTACCGCAAGCAGATGCTGTCCCTCCAGGCCGTGGACGAGGCCATCGCGGCACTGGTGCGGACTCTCCAGGAGACCGGCCAACTCGCCAACACCTACATCGTGTTCACCTCGGACAACGGCTTCCACATGGGGCAGCACCGCCTGGACCAGGGCAAATACACGCCCTATGAAACGGACGTCCACGTGCCCCTGATCATCCGCGGTCCCGGCGTGCCGGCAGGCCGCACCGCCGCCGCGCTGGCCGCCAGCGTCGACCTGGCCCCCACCCTCGCCGAGCTGGCGGGCACGAGGTTGCCGGCCGACTTCGACGGCCGCTCCCTGGTGCCGCTGCTCCGCGGCCAGGCGCCGGAGGGCTGGCGCCAGATGGTCCTCCTCGAGCAGTTCCCGTTCCCGCCCGCGCCGCCCCGTGGGGGCGAAGCCCTGGAGCCTCCGGATCCCCAGGACGAGAAGGCGGCCGCCGCCTATCCTCCCCATACCGGCCTGCGCACGGCGAGCTTCAAATTCGTGGCCTACGGCACCGGCGAGCGGGAGGTCTACGATCTGCGGAGCGATCCGGACGAGCTGACGAACCTGCGGGACCGGGTGGGCGAGGCCTGGCTGACCCGTCTCTTCAGGTTGGCCAGGGCCCTGGCCAACTGCGCCGGCGCCACCTGCCGGCAGCTCGAGGCGCGGCCGGTGCCGGAGCTGCCGGCGGCCGTGCGGTGAGGCACTAGTCTTGTAGGGGCGGCCCTATGTGGCCGCCCCTACGGAAGAACGCGTCATTTCTGACTTGACAGACCTCTAACCGCTGAGCTCCACCGGCAGTGACGCCACCCCGCGCAGGACCAACCCGCGCCGCCAGCGCAGCGCCCCCGGCTCGACGGCCAGCCTCAGCCCCGGAGCCCGGCGCAGCAGCGTGTTGATCGCGATATGCCCTTCCAGGCGGGCGAGCGGCGCTCCCAGGCAGTAGTGAATCCCCTGTCCGAAGGACAGGTGGCGGTTCGGCTCGCGCGTGAGGTCGAGCTTGTCCGGCTCCGGAAACTGCCGTTCATCCCGGTTGGCGGCGGCGATGACCAGGTAGACCAGCCCGCCGCGCGGGATCGTGGCGCCCTCGATCGTCACGTCCTCGCGGGCGTAGCGTTCGGTGGCGGTCTCCAACGGGCTGTCGTAGCGCAACAGCTCCTCCACCGCCGGCCTGATGAGCTCGGGATCGTGCCGCAGCCTTGCCATCTCGCCGGGATTCCTGAGCAGCGCGAGAGTCCCGTTGCCGATCAGGTTGACCGTGGTCTCATGCCCGGCCACCAGCAGCAGGAAGATCATGGCAAGCAGCTCGTCCTCGCTCAGCGCCTCGCCCGCCTCCTCCGCCTGCACCAGCGCGCTCACCAGGTCGTCCCGCGGAGCGGCCCGCCGCGCCCGCACCAGCTTGCGGATGTAACGGAGGAAAGCCATGACGCCCGGAATGGCCCTCAGCATGCCCCAGCCGGAGGCGTTGGCCGAAACGATGGCGCTCGACCAGCGATGGAACTTGTGGCGGTCCGCCGCCGGCACGCCCAGCATCTCGGCGATGATCGTCGTCGGCAGGGGCAAGGCGTAATCGCGGATGAGATCCATCCGTCCCGCGCTCGTCACGGCATCCAGGAGGCCATCGGTAACCGCCTGCACGCGCTCCTGCATCCGTTCGATCAGCCGCGGCGTGAACGCCTTGTGCACGAGCGCCCGCAGCCTCGTGTGGTCGGGCGTGTCGAGGTCGAGCATGTTGCGCGTCAGCGGCTTGAAAAAGCCGGGCACCCAGGGCTGCTTCGCCGCCTGCTCGGGGGTCAGGGCGTTCAGCTTGTCCTTGACGAAGCGGTCGTCCTTGAAGGCCGCCACCACGTCGGCGTAGCGCGTGATGAGCCAGGCCGCCTGCTTGTCGGGCAGGATCACGCGGCAGACCGGCGCCTCGTCGCGCAGGCGCGCATAGAAAGGATAGGGATTCGCCTTGTGCTCGGGGCTCGCGATGTTCACGTTCATCAGCAGGCCACATCCTACTCCAGGCCGCCGGGCGACTCGCCGTGATAGGGTTCGAGATCAAACCGCAGGCCGTTCCAGGAGGATTTCCCCCATGGCGAGGAGAGGTGGATTCACGCAGGCTCCGAAGCAGGCGACGTTCATGATTGCCTTGATCCTCTGGCTGGTCGGCCTGCTGGCGGGCCTGGACGTGATCCATGTCGCCCACAACGTCGAATTCTGGTCGCTCGTAGGTGCCGGCCTCCTGCTGCTCCTGGGCTCGGTGCTCGACGGCCTCTGACCGGCCGTGCTCCCGCCGGCGACTCTCCCATGGTCCCGCCGCTGGCTGCGGCTGGCCGGCCGCGCCGCGGCGCTCGTCATCCTGCTGCTGGTTCTGGGGCCACCGCTCTACGTCGCCCTGGCCCGCGATGCGCGCCCCGGCCTGACGCTGCCCCCCGTGCCCGGGCCCGGCCCTTACCGGGTCTACGTGGCCGACTGGGGCTACCACACCTCGATCGTCGTCGAGCAGCCGCCGGGATGGCGGATGGGGCCACCGGGCGAGGAGGCCGCCCCCTTCCTCGAGCTCGGCTGGGGGGACCGGCGCTTCTACATGGAGTCCGACTACCGGCTCCACAACCTCTTCGCCACGCTCTTCCTGCCAACGGAGGCCGTGGCGTACCTCGACGGCCGGACATCGCCTCCTCAGGTGAGCGGCGGAGCGCGCGCCGTCTTCGTCCGCGACGTCGACGCGGCGACGCTCCACACCCTGCTCACGGAGCTGGCGCGGTCGTTCGTGCACTTGCCGTCCGGACAGCGCGCGGCGCCTTTTCCCCAGGCTCCCGGATACGCCGGGCGGTTCTACCCGGCCTACGGCGCTTATCTTTGGGCAGGCGACTGCAACTGGTGGACGGTCAAGCGCCTCCAAGGCGCCGGCCTCGCCGGACGGGCGGGCGGCGTGGTGCTCTCCGGCCAGGCGATCGACCGGCTGCACGGTTTCAGGCCCGCGGCTCCTCTCCCATCTCCCTGAACGCCGAGACCAGGCTTTCCCGGATCTCCACCAGCTCGCTCTCCGGATAGGGCTCGGCCGCCCCCGAGCCCCAGACCGGTCCGGGCCAGGCAGCGTCGGAAGCGAAGCGGGCGACCACGTGGACATGGAGTTGCGGCACGACGTTGCCCAGGGCGCCGACGTTCAGCTTGTCTGGTTGGAAGAGCCGCGCCAGCACCTCGCTCGCCCGCGTGATCTCCTCGACGAGCGCCACCCGGTCAGCAGTCGGCAGCTCGTGGATCTCCCGGATGGACTCCCGCTCCGGAACCAGGATCAGCCAGGGAAACCGCCGGTCCTTCATCAGCAGCACGCGGCACAGGGGCAGCCGCGCCACCTCGGCGGTGTCGGCGGCGAGCGTGGAGTGGAGTGCGAAAGGCATCGTGCCCTACCGGATGCTGTGGACGTAGCCACCCTGGGCAAGCTTCTCCCCCATCGGCTTGTAAGCGGCCACCTCCTGCGGCGCCCAGGTGGAAAGCCCGTCGACATAGCGGTTGAACATGCAGAACGCCGCCGCGATCAGCACCGTGTCGTGGATCGCCTTGTCGTCCGCTCCCGCCGCGCGGGCCCGCTCGACGTCCTCGTCCTTCACCAGGCGGCCGTCCTGCCGGACCTTGTCGGCGATCGCCAGCAGGGCCTTCATCTTTTCGCTGACGGGAGCCGTGCGGGCATCCTTCAACACCTGGTCCACCACCTCGCACTCGCTGCCGTAGAGCTCCCGCGCGGCGGCGGCATGGGTCTGCGTGCAGAAAAAGCATTCGTTGCCGGACGACACGCGGGCGGCGATCGTCTCGCGCTCCGCCGGGGTCAGCGACGACGGCCCGCGCAGAAGCGCTTCCGCCAGTCCATTCAGATGCTTCTCCGTTTCCGGATAGGCGATCATCGGCCCGATGATGCCCGGGGCTCCTTCAGGAAGCTGAATGTGTGCCATGGTGTCTCCAAGGTTTTACCACTCAATAATGTAGGTGCAGGAGTCCGCCCCCTGGGTCCGGGTCGGCTGCGTGGTGTCCAGCCGCACCTCCAGGCTGCTCTCAAACCGCCGGCCCATGGCGGTGATGATGCCGCGATCGAGCTCCGATGGATAGGGATTGTTGCACACCATGACGGCGGAATTATCGGCCGTCAGGCCCTTGAGCTCATAGTGGCCGATCCCCGGCGTCAGCTCTCCCGTCTGGTCGTTGAGCATGGGCACGCCGTCGAGCCGGTGGCGCAGGTGGTAGTTCAGGTCGATGGCCCGCATGCCCGTCTCCAAGCCGTCGATCCACGCCGGCCACCCCACGGTGTCCAGGATCTTCTTGCCGATCGCGAACAGCGTGCGGGGGCCGATCTGCTCGGAGATGGTCTTGAACGAGTCGAGCCACGCCTGCTGGGGATACCAGGTGTCCGGCTGCGGTTTCACGATCCCGTGCTGGGCGAGGATCCGCTCCGCCATGGTCCTGAACTCGCCCATCCCCTCGGTGACCGACAGGACGACGGCGCCGTACACTTCAACGCCCGGTTGAAACGCCTTGAACTGTGCCATGTCGCAGTTCCCCTCGATGAACCAAGAGCTTCAAATTCAGAGCATACTCATGCAGCTTCTTCTATGTGAAGGAAAGGTACCACAAGAAGCCTTCGTCCTCGCCTTCAAATCAGGGGGAAACGGGACGAAGCGCGAACAGGTCGTCGCGCACGGAGAAGCCGTAGCGCATGTAGAACGGTCGGCTCCGGTCGCTGGGCCAGAGGAACACCGCATCGATCTTCGAGCTCCGGCACCACTCGAGGGCCGCTTCGAGGAGGAGTGCCCCCACGCCCGCGCTCCGGCAATCCGGGAGGACGTAGACGTTGGTGATGTACGCGTGAAGCTCGGGCTCCTCGACCGGATTGGGCAGCTTCTCCATCACCTGGAGCCAGAGGTTGCCCACGATCCCGTCCGGCCCCTCCGCCACCCAGCACCGCCAAGGAAAGTCCCTCCCCAGGCGGTCCTCCATCCAGCGCGTGCAACGGGCGACGAACTCCTCTTCCGTCTCCACGAGCTCGCCGAGCTCGCTCCGGAACTGGAAACGGAGCCGCGCGAGCGTCGGGGCGTCGCCCTGCGCGGCGGTGCGGATCTCCGGCGAACGTACGATGTCTCCCATCCGCGAAATCCTCCAGGAACGTCCTCCGGCGATTAAACCACGCCGCCGGGAACCTGGCTCGACAGCCTTTATACACCATTCGAAAAAATTCTGTGTAAAATTCTTCTTCTACTACACCTGTTTATCCTCAATTGGTGTAATTTGGCCCTTTGCATGCCTAGTCCGCTTGAAGACCTACACACTTTTCAACCAAAACATGTATTTTCATCGCCGGGTTGTCGGATAGGCTACAGGTATACAGACTTCTCCGGTAGGATTATGTAGCGCATCTATTTTTTTACACCGTTTTACGGAATTCGGTGTAAACTGACGTCCAGACACCCGGTTCTCTCGCCAATGGGCCTCTGCGCGTTCCATGGGGGCGGCTTCGCCGCCTGCAACGAGCCGCGGCCGGTGGAGAGCCTTTTCGGAGGGCGAGAATGCGAATCAACGTCGAAGTCGAGGAGGATCTCCTCATGAAAGCGATGCAACTGACCGGGATCGGCACGTACCGGAAGACGCTCAACGAGGCGCTCACCGCGCTGGTCCAGCTCTACGAGCAGGGAGAGGTGCGGGGCCTGCGCGGCAAGCTCCACCGCCAGCCCGACCCGCCTAGCGGCCGTGGGAAGCGCTGACCATGTGGATCCTCGTCGACTCCACCGTCTGGATCGACTACTTCAACGGCGCCGTCACGGCGCAGACCGATTATCTCGACCGCGCCCTCGGCTGGCGCCTCGTCGGCGTGGGCGACATTATCCACGCCGAGGTCCTCGGCGGCTACCTCGACGAGCGGGAGCGCGAGCTGGCCGAGGACGCCCTGGGCCGTTTCCGCCGCGTCACCCTGGGCGGCTTCGACCTCGCCCGAGTCGCCGCCCGCAACTCGCGCATCCTCCGCGCCAAAGGCCTCCCCGCCCCCGGCACCCTCGAATGCCTCATCGCCACCTACGCCATCGAGAAGAACTGGGGCCTTCTCCATTCCCGCCCCGGGTATGCGCCGTTCGAGCAGCATCTTGGGTTGAGGGTGCCGGAGCTGGCGTAGTGGATCCTGGTGATCGAGTTCCGGGCCGAGGAGCCTATACGGCAGAACCGTGTCGGCTGGAGGGAGTGGACGGGCGAGCGTTTCCTCCGCCTCGGAGACGCCCCGACGCGGGAGGCCTCCGAGACGTCATTCCTGACCCGTCTGGGTGCGTCTCTACGGAGCGTTGGAGGCAGATCGGACGAACGGGGTTGAGGGCACGGCGTCGCCTTGACCCCACCCTCCGCCAACGCGTCATCGCACCGTAGAGACGATCCCAGACGAGTCACCCATACCGCTTCGGAATCGACAACGTCGGGACGTCTCCGCGGCGGGGAAAACGCTGTCGGCCATCAACAGCTCCCGACGTCACAGCCCGTACCGGGACCGGAGCTGATCCTGCGAAGCCAGGCCTCTATAGGCACGCAGGTATCTCCTCGCTGATCGGCTTGCTCGGGCCGGGGCCGGGAAGGGTGCTGTTGATATAGCCAATGAGGAAGAGAATGAAGTTCGGGTTGTAGATGTCGTTGTGTCCACTGATAAGGTTTGGAGGGGCGCTGGCCACGATGTACGGAACGTTCTTGTTAGCTGCTTTGATCGGCTGCAAGATCACGTCTGCGTTCAGGGCGTGCACGCTTCCCTCGCCTTCCTTTAGCAGATCTGGAGTCTGGCTGGCACCGGGCCGGAGGGCACTGACGTCACGGGCAGGCGTTTCTTTGTAGACTGGATAGGAGCAGTCGCAGGTGGCGCGTACCAACCCTTTCTTCCGCTCCTCCTGGAGATCGCAATGAGTTAATGCCTGCTCATCGGTGAGTGGCTTCGCCTCGTTGGGTATTGCCGCCGGACCGCTAAAGATCAGACGGTGCGTGGTATATGGATCGTAGTGACCAAGCCCGGTAATTTGGGCGCGTCCGTTCTGCCATGCTCTGGGATGCCAGGCTAGCCAGAGTGCACGGCCGACTGGGAAGGCCGTGCCCACCGCCTGGTCGGCAGTCGATGCTACCGTGAGTAATACGGGACGCTGGCCGGGTGAGTAGTCCCCCGGGGAGTTGACCTCGTCGGCAAAATACCGGTATCGCTTCGCCTCGAACGCTGGGTTGACGAGGATGACGATGTCGCCAACGCCGCTACGGATCGGCTTCGGACTATCCTTGCATGCCGTATAGCCAACTCCGTGGATGCCGGCATATTCTGACACATTGAGACTCTCCATCGCCGAGTAGACGAGCGCTCCACCGAAGCTATGTCCGACCGTTACCATATTCACGTAACGTTCGCCCTTGGAAACGTCGCGGATATCGCGGTCGAGATCACGCTGCATTTGGCCAAGCTGAAGGAGTAGATCTCTGCCACCGAGGCCGCCGACGCGATGTGCCGCCGCTTTGCGGCCGTAGAACGTTAAGGGGGAGAGATGACGCGCGGACTCACCGCGCCACCCGATGTAGATTCCGAACACCGGCCCCTTGTTTTCTCGGTCGCGCTTGCGCACGACGAGTCCCTCCATGACCCGCCGATAGCAGGAGAGGTTCTCGTCGCAAACCTTCGCCCGATGATGCCATCCGTGCACGAAAGTTACGACGACCGCACCAGGGCTTGAAGGCGAGGCAACGTCGCCGCCGCGGGCTACACGTTTTAGCTCGCGAAAGACTTCGTCGCGCTGGCGAATGTCTTTGATGTGACCGTCGTCGCTCAACTCAATAACGCCGATCGTGAAGATTTCCCCATCCGAGCTGCGGAACTTCTCGATCGAGCGATTCCGAAAAAGAAGCTCGGCGCACTGCTTAGAGCCGGCGCCATCGTCAATGTCCTCTCGCTTTTCAAGCTGAGAGACGAGAACAGGCGGGATCATGCCGCTAGTCTTGCGGTACTGCGAATTGGACGTGCACCCGGCTGCAAGGAGCACCAAAATTGCAATGACGCTGACTTGACGAATTTGCACAATTCTCCTTTGGCCCCACAGAGCCCGTCTTCGGTAAATAATCCGAAAATCCAAGGCTACTCCTCCTGCGAGGAGCAGGTCAAATAGATTGTGGGGAACATATGTACAGAGACACGAAGAAATAGAAAAATCGAACAGCCAACCTACCGCCGCCGAACCGCCCGCCCAAGATCAATCGCACGCACGAACCCTTCGTCGCTATCGGCGTGAATCGGTCCATCCTCCCCCACCATCGCCGCCGCACTCAGATAATCGCCGGGCCGGCAGGTGAACACGACGATCTGGAAGCCGCGGG
The DNA here is from genome assembly GCA_035266085.1 of Thermoanaerobaculia bacterium. Taxonomy (GTDB): domain Bacteria; phylum Acidobacteriota; class Thermoanaerobaculia; order Multivoradales; family UBA5704; genus DATARR01. The sequence continues at coordinate 46,284 of DATFNZ010000118.1, read as the reverse complement.
CCTTCTCGGCGAGCAGGGCTCGGAACCAGTCCATGCGGTCGTGATCGCTCTGGACGAGCTGGTCGTCGAGGACGATGGTGGTCTGGAGGTACTCGCCGAGGCAGAGACGGTACAAGGTCGAGAGCTGTTCCCGCGTGCCGACGGAGATCCGGTCCCGCTTTCTCAGCTCGCCGGCGACGATCACGCCCTCGGTGACCAGGTGAGGGGTGAGCTGGATGCTCTGGTAGCGCTGGCCGGTCAGGGCCTGAAAGCGGCTTTCGATGGCGGGGGCGAGCGAACGGCCCAGGTTGCTGGCCTGCGCCGCGTCAGCCTCCTTCATCTGCTCCAGGAGCAGCTTCCAGGCCTCGTAATCCTCCTCGATCTCGCGCTCGTAGTCCGCCGCCAGGTTGAAGGCTTCGACGGCCTCGTCGCGCCGGTCGCGGGCGACGGCGCCGCCGACTTGCTGGAGGGCGCCCTGGGCGCGCTGGATCTCCCGGTCGAGGGCTTCGAGGTCCAGTTTCACCCTCGCCAGGGCGTCCTTTGCCTCGGCGACCTCGTCAGGGGTGACCGGCCGCTCCGGCACGGGCAGGGCGGCGTGGCGTTCCGTCGCTTCCCGAAGCTCGCTCTCGGCCGCGGCGAAATCCTCGGCCGCGCGGAGCTTCCGCAGCTCGGCGAGACGCCCCTCTTCCAAGGCATGATCGGCGATGGCCTTCGTGCGGGCGTCCTGCGCTGCCTCGGTGGCCGCACGCGCCTTCTCCGCCGTTTCCCGGGCGCCGTGGAGAGCCTCCGCGAGTTGCTCGCTCCGTGCGTCGATCGTGCTTTGCAAGGATGAGAGCTCGTCCGTAACCGCCTCCTGCTCGGCGAGGGAGGTCCGCAGGCGTTCCTCGGCGGCTTCCGCTCCATCTGTTACTCCCGATGGAAACTCCGAAAGGACGCTCTCACGCGCCGCAACCGCCTCTTCCAAAACGACCGACAGATTCCGTGCCCGATCTTCCGCGAGCGCCTGCGCGGTGGCCGCCTCGCCGGCTGCAATCCTGGCCTCATCCGCGCCGTTCGACGCTTTCTGCCGGCGAGTCCGTAGCCTCGCCTCGGGGTCCGGCCCCAGGGCGTCGAGGTCGGCGGCCAGTGCCTCCAGGGCCACGTCTCCCAGGGCGAGACGGCAGGCCTCCGCGCGGGCCGAGGCTTCACGCAGCGTTTCGGCCGCGCCGGCGAGCGCTGAAATCTGGCGCGACAGGGACTCGAGCTCTCCGTCCAGAGACTTGACGTGGGCATCCAGATCCCTGGCCTCGGAAACCTTTATATCGAGAGCGTCGAGGTCCGCGACGCCGGCCGCCGTGAGGTGCGGCAGGACCTCGCCGTTCCAGCGGCTCTCCAGCGCCCGGACCCTCTCCTGCGCTTCCCGCCGCCCGCCTTGGACGCGAATGGTCGCGATGTTGACGATGCCGATCTCGACCTCGGCGTCCGCTTCGATCATGAGCGGTTGAGCGAAGACGCCCGGGTCGGCCGCGATCCCGTCCTTTCGGACCTGCAGAGCGAGGGGCGCGACGGGCGTCACCGTCATCACGAGGCCCACGTCCAGAGCCCCGCGAGCGCCCGCGAGCTCGGTCGCGAGCTTCCGCAGGGCCGCGAGGCTTCCCGCCGGCGGCACGAGAAGATCTGCCCGGCGCTCCGCCGCGGTGGCCCGCTCGGCCGACAGCCGGGTCCAATCCGCCTGGAAAGCCGCTTCTTTCTGAACCTCCGCCCGGGCGCTCGCAGCCTGTTTCTCGGCGGCACGCGCCTGCCAGGCGCGATCGAGCAGGTCGCAGCGGCGAAGCTCGTCGTTCGCGGCCTGCTCTCTCCTGGCGGCTTCGGAACAGTTTTCCCGCGCTCGGAGGGACTCGGCCTCCTGCTTCCGGTGCTCGGCCTCGGCCCGTGCGGCGGCATCGACGAGCCTCCGGGCGTGGGCCGCGGCCGCAATGTCCCTCCGGGCTTCCTGGACGCTCTGCTCGGCGGCCCCCTTGCGCAGCTCCAGCGCCTGGCGGGCCACCGTGTCGGCCATCTTCGATTCCAGCTCGGCCGACCGTGCCGCGCCCTCGGCGGTTTTCAGAGCCTCTTCGGCCGCGATCCCGGCGGCCTGGGCGTCCGCCAGCGCCCGTTGCGCGCGCTCCCGGGCCGCGGCGAGCTCCGCGACCCTCGTTTCGGCATCCGCCACGTCCTGATCCATTTTCCGGATGCGCAGCACCGCGTCGCGCGCGGCGCCGGCGCAAGTCCCGGCGGCGTCACGGTCCGCGGCCTGCCCTGCCAGCCTTTCGATGGTTTCCAGATGATCGGCGGCGGCCGCGCATTCCTGCTCTTGCCGGTCCCGCCTGGCGGACAGATCCCGGAGGGTCCGCTCCACGCCTTCGGAATCGTCGACGATCTTCTGAAGCTGATCTTTCTCCTCCCGGGCTTCCCTCACGCGGTCGGCGGCGGCCTTGAACACGCTCCCTCTCGCCGTCTTCTTCATGCCCTTTTCCGTGAACGCTTCGTCCCTGCGGCCCTGGGTTTCCCGGAGGAGCGCGACGAACAGCGGATCCTGTGCCGCCGCTTGCAGGGCCGCCGCGATCCGTTCTTTGCCGCTGGCGGCGGGATCGTCCTGCAAGCTGCTGTCGAGCACGGCCGTCACGTCCGCCTGCGTGGAGAGAAGCGCGGTCGCCAGGAAGCTCGACGGAAAGCTCCTGCCGGTACCGGAGCCCCCGGGCTCGGGAATCCCCCAGCCCAGAAGCTCCCGGAGCTTCGCGTCGACCAGCCTCGCACGCATCACCTCTTCGAAATCCTGACCGTTCCTGGATTCCTGAAGGGTCGACGAGCCGCCTTTGCCGAACTGTTTCCGGACCCGCCAGAAGCGCTGCTCCCCGGTCTGGAACGTCAGGTCCACGACCGGATCCTGGCCGCCGGACCAGGGGATGTACGGATCGCAGTGCGACGAGGTGTGAGGCAGGAGGAGCGCCAGACGGATGGCGTCGGACAGCGTCGATTTGCCGAGGTCGTTGGGGCCGTAGAGGACGTTCAGCCCCGGGCCGAAGGCGACGTCGACCTCGCGGATCGCGGCGAAGCTCTCAACCCGTAATCTATGGATCTTCATCGCGCACGTCCGGTCGTCTCGTTCTGACGCTGCATCAGCTTGTAGAGATGGGCCAGCGCCCGGTTCGCTCTCGATCTCTCGGCCTCGTCCAGCGCGTCGGCGGCGATCCGGTAGAGCCGGGCGACGGTGTCCCCGAGCACCGGCGGCAGGTCGTCGGGAAAGGTGTCGGCGGAGCCGGCCTGCAGCCGCAGGTTCGTGCGGTCGACGATCAGGACGCCCGCGCGGCCATGGGTGGCGTCGGTCCCCTGGAGGTCGCGCAGGATCCGCTCGAGCTCGCTCTCTTCCGCCAGCGAGACCGTCATGTCGAGGTGGAGCCTCACGACGTGGCGTTCGAGGTCCTGAAGGGTCAGCAGCCTGCGCAGATCGTTCAGGTCGCGGCACCGCTCGTCGATCCAGCGCCAGCGCCCCACCGTCTCCGGCGCGATGCGCGGACGCGAGCCGTGCCGGAGCAACGCCACGATAGCCACCTTGCCGGCGTCCGTCTCGCCGAAGCTCGCCGGCTCCGGAGTCCCCGGGTAGACGGTCGGGACCGGCAGGTTCGCCGTGACGTCGCGAAACGAGTGGGTATCGCCGATGGCGAGATAGTCGAGCCCGCGCTGAGCCCCGGCGTCCCGGCTGATCGGGAAGTTCGTCTGGTAGCCCTCGACGTCGAAGGTGCTGCCATGGACGCAGCCGATGCGGAGCCGCGTGTCGCCGGGCTCGCGGGCGGGCAGGGCCAGCGCCAGGTCGTTCTCGCCGGCCTTGGACCGGCAGGGCCGGGCATAGAGGACGGCGTCCGGCGTGATCTCGTGGACGAAGTCGTCCCGGTCCACCACGTGGACCCAGGAAGGCAGCCGGGCGCGGAACGGGTGTCCGGGGGCCCAGACGGATTCCGGGGTGAGCGGGTCGTGGTTGCCCGGCACGAGGAAAACGGGGATGTCCGAGATGTGACCGCGAAAGATCCTCGCCAGCTCTTCCCAGAAGACCGCGTCCGGCGACGGATCGTCGAACAGGTCGCCCGCGCAGAGCACGGCGTTCACCTGGTTCCGCCGCGCGAGCTCGAGGATCCTTTCGACCACCTCCATCCGTGCCCGGGACAGCTTCTTCTGCGCCTCCTCGGGGAAGGATGGAAACCTTTTCCCCAGGTGCCAGTCCGCCGTGTGCAGCAGCTTCAGCATGACGTCTTCGGGCTTGGGGGATCGATCCGGAACGCCGCCCGGAACAGCCGGGTCACTGTCGGCGCCTGGTAGCGCTGCTCGTAGTATTGGTCGCGCCATTTTCGGTAGACCTCATCCTGTCTGGAATCCAAGTCGTCGATGCGCCGTTCGAGGGTTTCGTCCCGGGTGGCCAGGCGGGCGATCTCCTCCTCGATCCGTTCGCGGGCGCTCGATCCCACCACCTGGTCGCGGCGGTCCCGCGCGGAGCGCAGCTTCTCGGCGAGGCTCGCCCGCTCCCGGCGGCAGACGAGGATCTTGTCTTCGACGAACCGCTCGAGCTGGCCGAGGGCCTGCTCGAAGTGCTTCTGCTCGCCCTTCTCCACCTCCCGCTGATCGACGAACAGCCCCTCCTCCAGGGCGTCGTCGAGACCTGGCGGGTCCACGAGGACCTCGCAGAGAGGACCCTCGGCGGCGGGCAGTCGGGAGAGCCAGGCCGCCAGCGACGGATCGAGGGGATCTCCCTCCACCACGGCCGTCACGACCACTCGCTGCACGGGCTCGAACCCGCCATAGTCCGCGAGCGCCACTGCAAGCACGCCGGTCTTGCCTAGGAGGGCGGCAAGCTCGGCAGGGGCATCGGACGGCAGCGGCAGCGCAACGGACCCACCCGGCCACGCGAGGGCGTCCGCGATGGCGGCCTGCACCAGGGGATGGGAGAGGTTCAACGCTTCGGCGTCCTTCAAGCCCCGCGCATCGCCGGTGGCGAACCGGCCGCCTTCAACAAGATCGAAAACAACCCGCCCCGCTTCGTCGCTCCGCCGGTACTCGACCCCGCGAGCCGACAAATAGCCGTTCACCAGGCCGGCGAGGTCCCGGTCGAGCTGGGCGAGAGCGGCGGGCATCTCCTGACGCAGACTCTTGAAAACCTTTCGCACGTCGTCGTCGAACCGGGACTGGATGATCTGCGACGTCCGCTCATATTCCTTTTCGTAGGCTTCCCGCCGATCCGCGATCTTGTCCCGCAGCGCCGCGATCTCGCGCGTCATCTCCTCCACCGTGCGCGACCGGCTGTAGATGCTGCGCAGGTCGCTCTCGAGCTCGACCGACAGTGCGGACACGGCGATCTCGGGCGTTTCGGTGCGCGGCTCGTGCAGCACGGTGTCCGACGCGTCGAGCACCTTGCCGAACAGATCGAGTTTCTGGCTCAGGATCTCGAACGTCAGTTGCTGCGCCTCGTTGTCGCGGTTGATGAAGTTGACCACGGTGACGTCGTGCTGCTGGCTGTAGCGGTGGCAGCGTCCGATGCGCTGCTCGATGCGCTGGGGATTCCACGGCAGGTCGTAGTTGATGACCGTCTCGCAAAACTGGAGGTTCAGCCCCTTGGCGCCCGCCTCCGTGCAGATCAGGACCTTCGACCGCGTCCGGAACTCGTGGACGAGGGCCAGCCGCAGGGCGACCTCGCGGCTGGGCCTGGACCCGGGGGAAAGGCGGGCTCCCTCTTCCTCCTGCCAGCGGGCGTGGGCCTCGTGGGCCCTGGCGTGGTCGTTGTCGCCGCGGAACAGCGTGATGTCGCCTTCCTGCAGGCCCATGTCGAGGAGCAGCCTGCGCAGGTACTCCTGGGTCGTGATCGATTCGGTGAAGACCACGGCCTTGCCGCTGCCATGGCCGTCGCGGCCGCGCTCGAGGAGAACCCGGATCGCTTCCGTAAAGGAGCGCGCCTTGGCATCGTGAGGAAGGGACCGCGCGCGGGCCACGAAGCCCTCGACGAGAGCCAGCTCGGCGGCGAGACCCGTCCCGTCGCCGGGATCACGAACCTCGGGGGTACCGAAGATCTCAGGAATCTCTTCGTCTTCCAGATCTCGCAGAATCTCTCCATCCAGCCCGCTCACGCCGCCCTGGCCGGCGGCGAGACGGCGGAGCCGGGCGGCGACGTTCTCCAGGCTCGCGGCCAGGGCCGGGATCGACGAGGCCATGCGCCGGTGGAATCCGATCAGCAGGAGCCGTCGCTGCCGGCCGGAGAACGCGAACAGAGAGGGCTGGAGCAGGTACTCGGTCACGTCGTCGTAGAGCGACCGCTCGTCCTCGCTCATCGCGTACTCGTAGAGACGGCACCGCCTCTGCGTGAACGGCCGTTCCAGGAACTCCTGGGCCTGCCGGCGCAGCGTCCGCTGGAGGACGGTGGCAAGGCGCCGCTGGAGCTCGTGCTCCTGGCCGGGGACCAGCGTCCGGTCGTCCTCGTCACAGAACACGCGGCGGAACGTCGTGAGGTCTCCGAGCAGAGTGCCGGTCGGCTCGACGTACTGCACCAGTCCCCAGATCTCTGCCAGGGAGTTCTGGATCGGCGTCGCCGTGAGCAGCAGGACGGGCGCCGAGCGCAGGAAGGCGCGGACGCGGTGGGCCATCATGGCCTCGTCCGAGTCCTCGTCGTAGATGCCATCACGCCCGAACCGCTTGTGCAGCCCGGCGAAGATCTCGTGGGCCTCGTCGATGACCACCAGGTCGAACGGCGGCGCGGCGCCGAGCGGCTCCGCGCCGCGCTCGCTGCCCGCGAGCTCGCGGCCCACCAGATACACGCCCGGCCCGAGGAAGCTCGCCGGGGCCTCCAGTGCCTGAATGCCGAACAGGTTGAACAGCTCGCTCTGCCACTGACCGATGAGCGACTTCGGCACGATCAGCAGGATGCGCTGCGCACCTTCGGCGCGGCTCTGGGCGATGACCAGCCCCGCCTCGATCGTCTTTCCGAGGCCGACCTCGTCCGCGAGGATGCAGCCGCCTTCCCGCAGCCGCCGGAGGGCGAAGATCACCGCGTCGATCTGGTGCGGGTTGGGGTCGATGCGCGCCTGGCGCTGCGACGCCGCATAACGCTCCCGGTCGTCCGCGCGGCGGACCCGGACGAGATCCTCGGCGAGGAGACGCCGATTGAAAGGGTGGAGGCTCACGGGATGGAACGAGCCTGGCTAATCCTGTTCAAATATCTGCGTGGCGATCTTGCACAGAAGAGCGAACGCCAGAAAAAGCTGACATAAGATCCGGCAGGCTCTTTCCACGGGATCGAACCAAGGCAGATCCATATTGTAACGCGCCTGAAGGACCGTAATGGTCACCCCTCCGGCCAGGAAGATCAGCGCCAGAATGACGGATATTGCGGCGCCCTTCAGGAAGACTCCCCACCTCTGCTTCTCAGGGCGCCGCACGGGAGCCTCATCGCCGCTTGTTTTCATGGTGCCGATAGTCTGTCACAAGTCGGCGATCGGTTGGCTTCAAAGGCGTTGGCACCGGGAGGTGCCTTCAGGCTTCGGTCCGCTTGACCCAGGGGACGTCCGAGAAGTTACGGTCATACGAGAGCACCTCCTCGATTCCGTGCTCCCACATGACGCCAAGATGTACTCCGTCCCGAGTGGAGAGGCTCGGATAATCCTCCAGGAGCCGTCGGGCCTCCGCCATCGCGCGATCCGTGACGGCGAGGATCGGGATGCCCAGGTGGGTTATGGCGTCAAAGAGTTTGAAGCCAACCTCTGGGACCTTGAGTGATCGGTAGCGATGCAAAATCTCCTGCAGCACCTCGGCGTCGGTGCAGACTTCGAGGGCTTCTCCGGCGACGACTCGTTCGAGGAAACGCTGGCAAGGCAGCCGCTGGGGGCTCTCCCGTCCTGCCGCGTACATGAAAATGTTGGCGTCGATCAGAATCACGAATAGCGCCCGGCGACAGATTCCTCGATCATCGTCTCCACTGGAGCGATAGGCGCTTCCAGCGTCTTGATCAAAGCCAAGGCCTGACGAGGGTCGAGCGCGGCCCCTCCGAGAGTCTCCCTGGCTTTGTCCCGGAGCTGGCGCCGAGCCCACTCGGCGAGGGGCAGACCCGCTCGGCGTGCGGCCGCCTGCAAATGCGAACACTCCTGCTCACTGACGGGTATCTGAAGGCGCTTGGTCATACTCATGGGGATGAGTATGGTTGTCCCTTCAGCAGCCTGTCAAGGCACCGGCGCGTTCGCGTCGGCATCAACCCGCGGCGGCTCAGGGTCGATCCCCAGCCCGTCGGCGAGCCGGTTGTAGTAGGCGAAGAAGCCCGTGATCTGGACGATGTCGTGGATCGCCGTGTCGCTGAAGCCGGCGGCGCGGAGGGTATCGAGATCCTCCCGGGTGGTGGCGCGGGAGTCGCGGGTGAGCTTGACGGCGAAGTCGAGCATCTTGCGGTCGGCCTCGGTGAGATCGGCGGCCGGCGGCGCCTGGCGGTAATCGCTCTTGACAGCGGCGACGAGCGCCTCTCCCCTCTCTCCCTGGTCCGCGACCTCGCCCCGGAGGTCGTCCGCGTGGGCGTTCGTTCAGTAGTGGCACTCGTTGGCGCGGGAGACGGCGACGGCGATCATCTCCCGCTGGGCGCGGCTGAGGGGGCTTCGCGGCGAGAACATCAACTCCTGGTAGAGGTCGATCCCCGCCTGGAGCACCTCCGGACGGAGGCTCTGGATGCTCAAGACGTTGAACACCTTGCCGGCGCGGGCGATCGCCTCGTCGTAGATGCGTTTCAAGAGGCCGGTGGCCTCGCCGGGGGCGACGGTGCGGATCCAGGGCATGGTGGGGATGATAGCAGGGAGCGGCTGGCGCGATGCTCGCATGCTCCTTGGGAGGGGCGCCGACCGACCGGTGTGTACCCCACCAACCCAGAGGAACGCAGCACCATGAATCCTACCAAGAACGATCTTTCGGAAGAGACACGCCGGCAAGCGGTCGAGCTGCTCAACGCTCGGCTCGCCGACGTCATCGATCTCCAGACCCAGATGAAGCAGGCCCACTGGAACGTCAAGGGCCCGCACTTCATCGCCTTGCACGAGCTGTTCGATCAGATCAACGAAGCGGTCGAGGGGTACATCGACGAGATCGCGGAGCGCGCCGTGCAACTGGGCGGCTTCGCCCTCGGCACGGCTCGTCTGGTCGCGGCGCGCTCAAGCCTCGAGGAGTACCCGCACGACATCACCGCCGGCGAGGACCACGTCGAGGCCGTCTCCAACGCGCTCGCCACGTTCGGCAAGGCCGCGCGGGCAGCCATCGACCAGGCCGAGGGTTTCGATGACGCCGACACGACCGACCTCTTTACCCAGGTCTCGCGCGACATCGACAAGTGGCTCTGGTTCGTCGAAGCCCACCTGCAAGGGCGAGGCGGCGAGGCGGCCCAGAGGGACCAGGACCGGCGCGCCAAGCCTCGCGCCGTCCGGGCCGCTCAGAGCTGAGCTTTGCTGGCGGGTGTGTCAGCACGCTTGGGGAACCGTGCCACGATCCAGTCGCCGATCGCAACCAGGGCTTCGGGGGCGAACGTCTCCTCGATCGTGGCGTACTCCTCGATGCTGCCGGTCCCGGCGTGCTGGAAAAGATGATTGAGGCCGGTCAGGCTCCGCACCTCGTGGTCCGGATTCCCAGCGGCGGCGAGGGCGGCGCGTACGGCTTCCGCGTTCACTTGGGGATCCACCTGGAAGTCCTTCTCTCCGAACAGGGCGAGGACCTGAATCTTCACGTTTCGCAGGTACACCGCCGGATCCTGCCGGATCAGCGAGCGGAACCAGACGGTCGTCGACACCCGGATCGCCTGCTCGATCGCGTTGGCGTCGATTTGGAGTTGGGCGCGCTCCTCGGCGGTGAACTGCTTCCTGTGGCTCTCGGCGAGCGCCCGCAGCTTCTCCTGGAGCCGGTCGACCGGTATCGAGGGGTCCGCGATGAGCTCGAGATCCTCGGCCTGAGCCGCCATCGCCCGATCGATCAGCTTCTCGTCGAGCCCCTGGAGGCGGTAGAGAGCCCGGGGCTGGCGGATCAGCAGAGACCGCAACGGCTCCCCCGGCGGCGCCAGGAGGACGAGGAAGGCCACGGACTTGTCCGCCGACGCGACCATCGGGGCAATGAGACCGCCCTCGCTGTGTCCGACGATGCCGACCGCGCTCCCGTCCACTGCGGGGTTGGATCGGAGAAAGGCCACGGCGGCCCGGGCGTCGGCCGCGAAGTCGTCCATCGTGGAGCCCATGTGGTCGCCCGTCGATTTGCCGGTGCCCCGATCGTCCCAGCGGAGAGAGGCGATGCCGCGGCGGGCCAGGGCGTCCGCGATCACCAGGAACGGCTTGTGGCTCATCAGCGTCTCATCCCGGTCCTGCGGCCCGGAACCGGTGACCAGGGCCACCGCCGGGAACGGACCCTTGCCCTCCGGCAGGAGCAGAGTCCCCGCCAGCCGGACGTTCCCCGCCCCGCTGGTGAACGTGACCTCTCGGCTCTCGTACGGGAACGGCCCCTTTGGCAGTTGAGGGCGGTTCAGCGCGAAGGCTTTCTCCTGCCGCTGGAAGGTGAGGGGCAGCTTCCGTCCCCCCTGCGACCACTCGCCCTGCAGGGCGCTGCCGTCGGCGTTCATGGTGCCTTCGTAGGCGGCGCCGATCGCCTTGAGGCCCAGTCGTAGAATGCCGCGCTCGAAGACGACCGTGTCGACCGGGATCTTCGCTCCCTGATCGATACTGTCGAGAATCGCGCTGAGACCGCCGTCGCTTGTCTTCTCGACGTTCAGGCCCAGGCGAAGCTTCGTCGGGCCCACGTCGAGAGCCCCGAGCCACTGGCCCGCCGCCCCCTCGCCGGGCACGGGCTTGGATTCCGCCACCTGAGCGGCCAGGGGAGTCGTCGCGAGCAGCAAGATCATCGCGAGCAGCAAGAGCTTTGACAGATATAGGTTCATCCGATATCGGTTCATCTTCATCTCCTTTAGATCGATTGACCGTCGTGTTCCTCGGGACTGAAAACCTCCTCGATCGACATCCCGAAAAGTCGCGAGATGCGAAAGGCGAGGGGCAGGCTGGGGTCGTACTTCCCCTTCTCGATGGCGTTGACCGTCTGACGCGAGACCTCCAGCCGCTGGGCCAGATCGGCCTGCGTCCAGTCCCGAGCGGCCCGCAGCACCTTCAACAGGTTCTTCACGAGTACCTCCGGCGGCCGATCAGGACACCCACGGAATGGCTGATGAGCATCAGGGCGAAGACGAAGGCGAAGCCGATCGCGGGTGCGGCGCCGCTCACCACGAGGAGCCAGTAGGCCAGGCCTCCGACCATGCCGACCCCAAAGGCGGGGGCGAGCGACTCCACCTCGATCTTGCGCCGCAGCTCGTCGGTTTCCTGCAGGAACCGGCGATACGCCAGAATGGTCGCGATGCCGAAGAGCGAGTTGCCGATCACCCCCGCGAGAGTCACCGCGAAAGGAAACCACTCCTTTTTGATCTGCAACGAGACGGCGAGGAAAGAGAGCGCCCAGAAGATGGACCAAAGCAGGATACGCATCTGGTTGCGCCGGTCACGCTGCGGGCCGGAGCAGTAGCCACCCAGAGAGTCGTCAGTTGATTTCACGGGTCTTGTCTCCTTGTCGTAATGCCAAGCTTGCTTGACACCAGGGAGAGTACAGGACGCTTTCCTCCTTGTCAAGCATGCTTGTCTAGACCAGGCGATCCCAACTGCTGTCAGGGAAAAGAGAAGATGTCTGTAGGGGCGGCCCTATGTGGCCGCCCTGGGCGGGGGGAATCGGTGCTCCGCAGAGCGCCAGGGCGGCCACACAGGGCCGCCCCTACACGGCAGATTCGCTTGGGCCCGAAGGATCCCCTACTCGTACCGCAGCGCCTCGATCGGGTCGAGCCCGGCGGCGCGGCGGGCGGGCCAGAGGCCGAAGAAGACCCCAACGGCGCCGGAGAACAGGAAGGCGATGACGATCGCCTCGATGGAGACGGCGGTGTTCCAGCCGGCCAGGCGCTGCAGGGCCGCGGCGCTGCCTACGCCCAGGCCGACCCCGATCAGGCCGCCCGCGAGACAGAGCACCAGGGCCTCGATGAGGAACTGCAGGAGGATGTCGCGCCGGCGGGCCCCCAGGGCCTTGCGGACGCCGATCTCCCGGGTGCGCTCGGTCACCGAGACCAGCATGATGTTCATGATGCCGATGCCGCCCACCAGCAGCGACACCAGGGCGATGCCGGCGAGCAGGAAGGAGAACGTGCGGGCGGTCTCCTGAAAGGTCTGCACCAGGGTCGTCTGGTTGCGGACGGAGAAGTCGCTGGGCTGCGTCGGGCGCCGGCGGTGCTCGCGGCGCAGGACGTGATCGATTTCCCCCAGGGCGGCGTCCATCTGCGATTCACTCACGGCCTGAACGTCGATCGACTGCACCCGGTCGGTGCCGAAGACGCGGAACTGGGCCGTCGAGAGCGGGATGTAGATGCCGTCGTCCGGGTTCTGGAAGCCGGAGGAGCCCTTCGGCGCCAGGACGCCGACGACTTCGAAGGGGACTCCCTGGATGCGGATCGACTGGCCGATCAAGGCCATCGAGGACGCTTTCAGGGTATCGCCAGCCGTGGCTCCCAGCACGGCGACCCGGCGGCGGCCGCGCTCCTCGTTCTGATTGAAAATGCGGCCGGCGGCGAGCGGCGAGTTGCTGATCGAGAAATAGCTGGGCCAGGCGCCGGTGACGTTGAGGTTGCCGTTGCCGGTGCCGTATTCGACCTGGATCCGGCGCTGCATGACGGGAGAGACATTGAGGATGGCTTCGGGCTCGCGCATCAGGGCCTCGGCGTCCTTGGCGGTAAGCCTGGCGTCGCCCCGGTCGACGCCGCCGGAGAACTCCTGGCCGGGGCGGACGGTGAGGGTGTTGACGCCCAGCGACGCCAGCCGGGCCTGTACGGTGCGCTGCGCCCCCTCGCCCAGGGCGACCATGGCGATCACGGCGGAGATGCCGATGATGATCCCCAGGGCCGTCAGGAAGGAGCGCAGCTTGTTGGCCCGGATGGCTTCGAGCGCGACGCGGAAGATCTCGGTGACTAGCATGGATGTTTCCTCTCAATTCCGAACATGGTGTCTTCCATGGCGACCTGCCCTTCGGCGACCTCACCCCTGCCCCTCTCCTAGAGGAGAGGGATCTCATGGCATGACGTTTCGGGATAGCCCTCCCTCTCCTTTAGGAGAGGGACCGAGGGTGAGGTCGCCGGGATGGAGGACTACTGGCCCCGGGGACCCCCACCGCCACCCGCCGATCCTCCCCCACCGCTCGAGCCGCCGCGCTGGCCACCGCCACCACCGGTGCCGCCGGTGCCGCCGCCGCCGAGCATGCCGCCGCCCGCGCGCTGGCGCATGCGGTCGGCGAACTGGGTCTGCTGCTGCTTCAACTGCGCGACGGAGATGAGGTAGACCTCCGTGCCGGGCTCCAGCCCGCGGATCACCTCGCTGAAATCCCAGTCGGAGAGTCCCAGGGTCACGAACTTCGGCTCGGGGCCGTTGGGTCCCTTGACGAAGACGACACCCGGCCGCGTATCGCCGGAGGAGCGTCCCCCGGAGCTGGCGCCCATGGCCCCACCGCCCGTGCCACCGGCTTCGCCGCCGGACCGGCTGCGCCAGCCACCCTCGCCGCCACCCGATCTCCTGCTTCCACCCGATTGATCAGAGCCGCCGGCGGCGCGTTCGCCACCTCTCGCTCCCGTGGAGCCGCCACCCGCCCGATCCCCGGCGGTCCCGGCATTCCCGGCATTCCCGGCATTCTCAGTTCCTCGGGATTGCCCGCCGCGGCCCGGCCGCATCGAGGCGAGCTTGTCGCGGAGCTCCTGCTCGTCGAGCCCGAGCGCCGCCCCGGCGGTAGCCGCCTCGCGCGGGTTCGCCACGGCTTCGTTGGGCACCGCCACCACGTCCTCGCGGCGGGCGATGGAGACGGAGACCTCGGCGTTCATGCCCGGCTTGAGCAGACGGTCGGGGTTGGCCAGCTCGACCAGCACGGGAAACATGGTGACGTTCTGGTCGACCACGGCCTGCGGCTCGATCTTCGAGACGGTGCCGCGGAAAGTGCGGCCGGGGTAGGCCTCGACCGTCACCTGGGCCGGCTGCCCGGGCTGGACGCGGCCGATGTCCGTCTCGTCCACCAGGGCGCGGGCCTGGACGGTGGACAGGTCGGCCATCTTTATCAGCGTGGTGCCGCCCGAGACGTTGCCGCTCGCCGAGGCGATGATCTGCCCCTGCTCGACGGTCTTCTCGATCACCATGCCGGAGATGGGGGCGCGGATGTCGACGTCGCCCAGCTTCTCCTGGGCCAGTTGGAGATTCGTCCTGGCCTTGACGAGCTGGGCCTTGGCGTCGGTCTCCTGGAGCTGGGCGGCCTCCCGGTCCTGGGCGCTGATGACGCCCTCCTTGGCCAGGTTGTCGGCCCGGCGGCGCTGAGACGAGGTGTTCGCCACCCGCGCCGTCGCCAGCGCCAGATCGGCCTCGGCCTGGGAGTAGGCGTTGCGCACGTCGCGCGGGTCCACCAGGGCGATCAGGGCCCCCTGCTGGAGCTCCTGGCCGGTCTCCACCGGCATCTGCTGGACCTCGCCGCCGACCCTCGACTTGACCTCGACCACCCGCAAGGGCTCGATCTGGCCCGAGGCGTCGGCGGATATGACCAGGCTCCGGCGTTCGACCGGCGCCGTATCGACCGAGGATTGCTTCTCCTGGGTCTCACCCCGCGTGCAGGCGCCGAGTCCCACGGCCAGCACCAGGGCCAATGACGTATTCATCCAGGCTTTCATCTTCATGTTCATGGCAAAACCTCCTTCCACCTCACGCCCCTCCCTTATTTTTATTGGTAGCCGAATCGGATTCGAACCGGTTTTCCATTCTTCGCCAGCGCTCCGCCATCAGGCGGTCGTACTCTTCGAGCTGCTCGGGAGTCAGGACCCGGGAGAGGTCCTCCCGCGTGCCGGCGACGACTCTGTTCAATCGCGGCCTGACCTCTCTCCACGCCGCCGCCGCTTCGGTCCGCCGGCGCTCGAGGATCTTCTCGACCTCGGCCTGACGGCGGGCGTCGAGGTGCAAGCGGTTCACGATCTCCGCTTCCACGCCACGCCTCCCACCCCTGTGATGCGATCGGGGGCCGAGAGCCCGGTCCGCCGCGGCGCCGACCAGGCCGCCGGCCACGAAGACCGCGACCAGCAGGGCGGCGCTCAGGGCGCGGGCCCGCCGCAGGGGACGGCCGGTCTCGCTCACGGCTGTTCTCCTTGCACGGCGAGGGCCAGGTCCGCCACCGAGGGCGGCTGATCGTCCCCCAGCATGAAGGCGACCTGGGCCGGCAGCCGCAACGCCTCGACGGCGACCGCCGGCTCCGGCGTGCCCGCCGATCCCTGTAGGAGCAAGCCCAAGGCGGCGGCGGCGCACAGGGCCAGCGCGGCGGCCGCCGAGAAGGCGGGCCGGAACCAGCCCAGCAGCACCAGCCACGGGCTCTCCGCGGCGGCGGCGCGGCGGGCCAGCTCGGGCCGCGCGAGAGCCGCGATCGTGGCGATCCGGCGCTCCCACCGCTCGCCGTCGAGCGTGGGGTCCAGAGCCTTCAGGTCGATCGGTGCCTCATCCATCCTCTTCATCCTCCTTCTTTTCCTTCCAGCTCCGTCCGCAGCCGCCGCCGGGCCTCGAGAAGCCGTACCCGGACGGCCCCTTCCGAAGTGCCCAGGAGATCGGCGATCTCCCGGTGGCGCCAGCCCTCGAGGTCGTGGAGCAGCACCACCTCGCGCTGAGTTTCCGGCAGGACGGCGAGGGCCGTGAGCAGCCGGTCCCGCAGCTCGGACCGCTCGGCTTCCCGTCCCGGATCGTCGCCGCCCGCAGCCTCCGCTACCCGCTCGAGCGGCTCGCCCTGCCGCAGGCTCCGCCGCTCCCGGAAGTTGAGGGCCTGGTTGCGGACGATCCGCATCAGCCAGGCGGCGAACCGCTTCGGGTCCCGGCACTCCTCGAGCTTCTGGAGGGCGGTCAAGAATGCGTCCTGACAGACGTCCTCGGCGTCGGCCGGGTTGCCCAGCACCCCCAGGGCCACAGCGTGAGCGCTTTTCAAATGCCGCCGAACCAGCTCCTCGAACGCCCTGGCATCCCCCCCCAGCGCACGCGCCACCAGGCGGGAGTCGGTGTCGGCCACATTCATAGGACAGGTGAGGTCTGCAAAACGTTAGCCTGTGCTACCCTCCTGGCAACGGCTTTCGCCCAACAGTTTACGATTCGTTCCGAAGGAGGTTGTGATGACCCTACGGCGTCCCCTTCCGTTTCTGCTCCTTTCCCTGACCCTCCTCGCCGGAGCCACGGCCTGCGACCACCCCGGCGGCGGTCCGCCGGTGAGGTCGGAGGGCGCCGGCTCGGCCGAGGCCGAGCGCACCCGTGAGGTGGAAGAAAAGGCCGCGGACATCCAGAGCCAGGCCGACGCGATCCAGAGCTCGGAAGGCAGCGATCAGGACAAGATCGATGCCGTCAACAAGCTGGAGCAGGAGAGGCAGCAGATGAACGAGACGGCCGAAGGTGGCTCCGCCGAAGGGGGGAACTGAGGCTAAGCGGGCACCCGTGGTGTCCGAGGGGGCGGGAGGATCGACATGAGCCAATTGCAGGCTCAGAAGGATGAGACCGCTATGACTTGAACCGTGCTACCCCATAGCGGTCCGCTGCCTTCAACAGATCGCCATCGAGGCTCGCCAGAGGCAGGCCGGCGCGAGCAGCTAAGTCGAGGTAGCTGGCATCGTACGAGGATAACCCCTGCTCGCGAGCCAGCCCGAGGAGCTCGCCGAGTGGGCGAACGTCTGCGTCGAGCGTAATCGGAAGGTTCTGGAGCAACTCTACGAAGCGGAGAGACTGCGCCGGAACCAGACGCTTCTTCCTCTCCCCAACCATCAGAACGTTGGCAACCTCCAAAGACCAGATGGGAGGCACGAACGCTTCTCCCTCAGCCAGAGCCTCAAGGACGCTCTCGGAATAAGGGGTCGCTTCGTCTTCGAAGCACCATGCCATCGTCAGGGAGCAATCCAAGGCGAACCTCTTCACCCGCTGCGCCCCTCCTCGATCATCTCCCGGAGGGAGAGGCCGCCAAGAGTGATCCCGCGGCGGAGCTCTCGCAACTGGCGTATGACTTCCCGGGCATCCGGCTTCTGCGTGGACGGCACAGGGACAAGCAGAGCAACCGGCATCCCGTTCTTGGTGATGGCGACTCGCTGTCCACGAGTAACCTCTTCGATCAGTTGGGACAGGTGAGTTTTGGCTTCGTAGGCACCGACGGTTCGCATGGTTCCTCCGACGAGTCGGCAACTAGTCTACTATCTTAGAGGAGGAATCGCCCGGTTTGCCAGATGAGCCCCGCCGAGGCGTCACCGAACGACCAGATCCGTCGGTGGCCGCCTTACCGCGAATCCCCCTGGCACCTCGTGCTTGGCGGCCAGGACACGTGCAGGCCGCGGCCGGCCAGATGCTCGCCTTCTTCGCCGAGATCGGCTGTCTCTTCCCCCAAGGGCGCGAGGGAGCTGGCCGCCCGCGCCGTGACCATGGCCAAGGTCCTGCTCACCACCCAGGTGGAAGACGAGAAGGTCGCCCGCGGCGGCCGCAAGGGCAGCCGGCCCGTGACCCCGGAATCGCCCGCGGACGTGGCGGCGATGGCGGAGATTGGGGGATAATAGGGCCTCAGGCGCGCCGTTTCTCTCACCTATTTTCACGCGCCTGGCATCGGAGGAGCCCCATGCAGATTGACAAGATGATTGAGGCCGTGCAAAAGCAACTCGGAGTCCGGGTTGACGGGCATCCGGGTCCGGACACCTGGGGCGCGATCTATGCTGCCGTCGTCAAGCCGACCATCTCGGGCAAGCCTCCCGAGCTTTCCATCTCGAAGGTCGATGACCGGAGTGAGACGAACATCGCCACTCTGCTCCCGGAGGTGCAACCGATCGCGAGAGCCCTGGTCCAGAAGGCCGCGTCGACGGGCATCCAGATCAAAATCATCAGCGGCTCGCGTACGTTCGCGGAACAGGAAGCGCTGTTCGCGAAGGGCCGCACGGCGCCCGGCCCCAAGGTCACCAATGCACGCGGCGGCTTCTCCAACCACAACTTTGGCATCGCCTTTGACATCGGGGTCTTCACTGGTACCAAGTATTTCTCCGAGTCTCCAAAGTACAAGGCTGTCGGCGTGCTCGGCGTGGATCTCGGCCTCGAATGGGGTGGCAACTGGACCTCGATCGTCGATCAGCCCCATTATCAGTTACGTCCCACCTGGGCGAAGGACATGACCGAAAAAGAGATGCTCGCCGAGCTGCGCAAGCGCGTGGCCGATGGCCTGCCCCTCCTGACCTGACGCTGAGTGACGGACCGGGCCAGCCCGCGAACGCAGGCAAGGGGCCGGCCAGGAGCTCTCCCTCTCCCTGGGTCGGGAGAGGGAGTAAGAAGAGGACAATTCGGGGGAGCGAGACCTACTGCCGCGTCCTCTCCCGCGCCTCCCTCTCCGCCCGTTCGGCGTCGATCTCCAAACGCTTCGCCGTCTCCAGGAGCTGCGGACGCTCGAAGGCGGCCTCCCGCATCTGCCGGAGGCGGTAGGGACGGGTGACGTAGGCGTTCTCCACCAGGTCGTTGAGGGCGTTCGGCATTTGGGTCGTGGTCGAGAAGGCCAGGCTGCCGAGCCGGTAGGGGCCGGCGACCTGACGATCGTGGAACATCAGGCCGTAGTAGGAGAGCTCGATCCACTGCCGGCCGGGCTCCAGGTTGGCCGCCGCCTGGGCATAGCCGACCGGCTCTCCCGCCTTCGAGTAGAGGGTGCCGGCAAGGTGGAAACGGCCGCGCTCGGCCGACGGTTCGCATGGCTCCTCCGACGAGTCGGCAACTAGTGGTCTGTCAAGGCAGGGTTGAGCTGCTGCGTAGCGCCTCCCTGGGAGCGTCGGCATCCCTGCCGGCCTGACGAACTTTTCTTGGACGGACTTTTGCCGGCTTTCGGTCTTTGCGGCCCAAGGGGTCGCAAAGACCGCAAGCCGGAAGGCCGCAAGCCGGCAAAGCCCGACGAAGGGAACTCGTCAGGCCGGCAGGGAGGCCGTCGCGGAAACGGCGACAGGAGAGCCACGGGTTTGCCGCGACGGGTGATCACTCCCGGGTGGGTGCGCTGGCAGTCGCGCGAGAACGAGAAGTGAAGCGGGCGCTCGGGTACGCGCTCGAATGGGCGGAGCTGAAGACGCTGTGATTCTCCCGGCCTCCGCCCATCGAGCGTACGGCCCACCCTTCCCGATGTACTACGGGACCATACTCATACCGTGAACGGAGGTCCAGATCCCTCCACTCAGCCCTAAACCTTCATTCTTCCATCCGACCGTCTTGATCGGCAGGTTGGCGGTCGTCGGCATCGGGTCGCGAAAGAGGCCCTGATCACTCGCGCAGCGGAAAAGCTTCTGCAAGTCGACCGTGTAGTTGATCTCCTGTCCGATGGCTCCGCTCATCACCGGGACTGTGTAATTGCACAGAGCCGGAAGAGCCTCCGCCTCGAAGAAGGCGAGGTCGGCTCCGGGGTAGAGGGTATCCTCCTGAACCGGCCAGTTGAATTCATAGGTCTGTCCGGCTACGCCCCCCGCGTATTCCTTGTTCCGATGCAGGAGGTTGACGAAAAGCATGCGCTGCTTTCCTCCCCACTCCGCCACGGCCCACAGGGCGAAGTCGAGGTAGCCTTTGCCAGGCTGTACGAACCCGTTAACGCAGCTCGGACAGCTCGGTAGGCCCAGATCCCAAAGCCGGGCGGTGAAGCGGACTCGATTGGGAATCGTCGTGGAAGAACGGTTGAGAGCTCCAGGTGTACGCCCCCCGTTGCCCCGATCGCGGTCGGCGGCAATGGAAAGAAAAGGTATACCGTAACCACCATCACAGGGGTTTGGGTAGGTCAGGTTCAACACGAGATGGGCACGGTAGAAAGCTTCGCCGACCAGCGAGCCCTTGATCGCCGTGAAGCCCATGATGCCATGGCCAGGTTCCGAGCGAGGAAGCGAAGCGTCAGGGGGACCCGGATTGCAGTTGTTGAAGGCCGGTTCATTGTTCATCTGCAGAAGCCAGAAGGTGCAGGGGAAGAGAGGCCCACAAATGTCAACCCAGTTCTGGCGCCACCAGTTGGATGCCGAGTAGATCACCGGGCCCGTGGGGCAGCCGCCAATGGAGGTACCCCAAAGGCAGGGCGACGTCAGAGTCAGGGGATTGAGAGAGGTCCCCTCGTAGCCGTCGTCATAGACGGTACGAATCGAGGCGATCTGGAATCCGGAATCGGCAAAGCCGTACTGGATAGCGGAGAGTGGATGGAGGTGGCCGGCCAAGGCAGAGATCAACAAGAATAGAATTCGTCTGCGCATAGTTTTTCGTTCTCCTGTGGGGGTTCTACAACCTTTCCCGCGATGGAAGAGGGGTTGCCCTCGGCAGGTAGTGACGGGCCGGCAAAAATCGTTTCAGGATTCTCGATTTCCCGACAAGGGCCGGCCAGGAGCTCTCCCTCTCCCCGGTCGGGAGAGGGAGTAAGAAGGGGACAATTCGGGGAGCGAGACCTACTGCCGCTCCCTCTCCCAAGCCTCCCGCTCCGCCCGTTCGGCGTCGATCTCCAAACGCTTGGCCGTCTCCAGGAGCTGCGGACGCTCGAAGGCGACCTCCCGCATCTGCCGGAGCCGATAGGGACGGGTGACGTAGGCGTTCTCCACCAAGTCGTTGAGGGCGTTCGGCATCTGGGTCGTGGTCGAGAAGGCCAGGCTGCCGAGCCGGTAGGGGCCGGCGACCTGACGGTCGTGGAACATCAGGCCGTAATAGGAGAGCTCGATCCACTGCCGGCCGGGCTCCAGGTTGGCCGCCGCCTGGGCATAGCCGACCGGCTCTCCCGCCTTCGAGTAGAGGGTGCCGGCAAGGTGGAAACGGCCGCGCTCGGCCACCTCGACCTCGGCGGCGATGACGAGGTTGCCCTCGCGCACCACGTCGCGGTACCGGCCGGTCAGACGGGCTGCCGGATCGCTCAGGAGGAAGCCGCCGGCCGCCTCCAGGGGATCGCCGTCGGCCAGCCGCGTGCTGACGCGCACCATGTAGGCCGCCGTCGCCGCCAGCGCCGCGGGGTCGAGCCGGGCCGAGTACACGCCGTCGCCGGCCCGCAGGTCGGCGCCCTTGCCGTCGTCAAGGTAGACAGCCTGGGCGAGCACCCGGCCGTAGGCGTCCACGATCTCGCCGGTGAGCGCATCCGCCGCGGCCACGGCCTTGCCGCGGTTCTCGAGCGAGGCGTAGAGGTCCACCGGCTGGCCCTTCTCATAGCTCACCTTGGAAGCCCACACGGAGAGCGTGGGATCGTTCACGTCCGTGCCGCGCCGCGACTGGCGGGTCGGCTGGCGCTTCTCCCGGACGGGGTCCGCCTCGCCCTTCTTCAGGGCGCGGGAGCTCTCCGGATAACGCGCCATCTCCCGGTACTCCTTGGCCGTCTCGCGGGCCAGCTTGCCTGCTTCCACCTGCGCCAGGCCCAGCGCCGGGACCGCCAGCGCCGCCATCGCGATTCCAATCGTCTTCTTCATGCTCATGGCTGGATCTCCTAGTAGAGGGTCGCGATGAATTGCGCGGTGTTCATGGCGCTGTTGACGGTGGTGTTTGGGGCGCAGGGCACGCCGCCGCAGGTCCAGATGCCGCCGGGGATGGCCTTGCGGACGTCGGTGTCGCTGGCGTTGCGCTCGTCGTCGTGGTTCTCGTGGGTGCCATCGAGGTTGCGGAAGCCCGAGGCCTCCTGCTTGCTCGTGTTGCCGCAGACGTTCGAGTTGTCGTAGCTCGCCGTCGCGCTGCCGTTGCAGGCGAAAATGGAGGCGTACTGAACGACGCCATCGTCCTCGCCGTTGATGCAGGCGCTGGCACCGAAGATGGCTTCATAGCCGCCCGTCAGGTGGACCGTCTTGGCCGGCGCGTTGGCGTAGGTCCGCACTTGCACGTCGTCCGAGCTGCGCAGCCAGAAGGTGGCATCGTCGCAGCTCTGGATGAAGATGGCGATGAAGCTGCAGAACGGGTTCGACTGCAGGCAGACGGCGTCCGCGCCCTGGGAGCCGCGGTGGGCGCCGCCGGTGGTGATCACCAGGCTGAGCCGTTGCGCCACCTGATCGTAGGGCCCGTTGGCGTTGAAGTTGGGGTCCGAGGCGTCGTTGTTGCCGAGGATGTAGTCCATCACCGTCCCGCCCATGCTGTGGGCGACCACCCAGAACGTGCCGCCCTGGGCGTAGGTGAGCCGGCAACGGTTGCCCCCGCCGTCCGCCCCGCCGTTGGTGGCGTTGACGATCTCGTTGGCCGTCTCGCCGGCCGACTGCGGCTCCCAGTAGGGCCGCGTGCCGTTGTAGCCGACCACGTAGTAGGACGTGGCGAAGCTCTTGGTGGCCGTGCGGACGAAGTCGGTCGAGCCTTTCACCCAGTAGTTCCGGGCCGAGGTGTAGCTGGTGAAGGTGTTGGTGTCGGTCTGCTTGCCGTGGACGAAGATCAGGCAAGGCTGGGCGCCGGCCTGACTCGCGACGGCCAGGAACGCCAGGGCCGCGAGGATGGGGATGGTCAGACGTCGAAGCTGCATTGAAGCTCCTCCTCCTGTCGTAAGGGTCTATAAGAGGAGGGTGCAGACTGGGCGACTGGGCGAGCCTTAAGAGAGAGGCCCAAGGCCAAACAAGGACTGCAAGGACCTCAAGGACAACAAGGACGGCGAGGCTCAGCAACCCTCGGTCTTTTGAATTGTCTTTGAGGTCCTTGGCGTCCTTGTTGTCCTTGTGGTACAAGCGCCGCCTGACCCCATCCGGCCATGGCGAACGATCCCAGCGTCCAGATCGAGAACGTCACCAAGCGCTTCGACAGCGTGACGGCCGTGGACGGCGTCTCGCTGGAGATCGCCCGCGGCGAGTTCTTCGCCCTGCTGGGCCCCAGCGGCTGCGGCAAGACGACCCTGCTGCGGCTGATCGCCGGGTTCGAGGAGCCGGGCGCGGGGACGATCCGTATTCAGGGAAGCGACGTCACCCGGGTGCCTCCCCACCGGCGGCCGGTCAACATGGTCTTCCAGCACTACGCGCTATTCCCCCACCTCACGGTCGAGGAGAACGTCGGCTTTGGGCTGCGCTACAAGCCGCTGCCGCGGGCCGACCACGCCGCCCGGGTCGCCGAAACGCTGGCGCTCGTCCGCCTCACGGGGTATGAGAAGCGCCGTCCGGACCAGTTGAGCGGCGGCCAACGCCAGCGGGTGGCCTTGGCCCGGGCCCTGGTGCTGGGCCCGCAGGTGCTGCTGCTCGACGAGCCGCTCGCCGCCCTCGACCCCAACCTGCGCAAGGAAGTGCAGGTGGAGCTCAAGACTCTCCAGCGCGCCCTCGGCATCACCTTCGTCTTCGTCACCCACGACCAGCAGGAAGCCCTGGCCATGAGCGACCGGATCGCGGTGATGAACGGCGGCCGGGTCGAGCAAATCGGCAGCCCCGCCGGGATCTTCGAGACGCCGGAGACGGAGTTCGTGGCCCGCTTCCTGGGCGCCACGAACGTCTTCACCGCCGAGGTGCGCCGTCAGGAGGACGGCATTCTCTCGCTACAGCTACCGGATGGCACCGAATTCTCCGTTCCCTCGGCCGGCCCGCCCCGGCTGCGGCGCGAGCCGGTGCGCTTCGTGGTCCGCCCGGAGAAGCTCGCCCTGCGGGCCGTCCCCCTCCCCTCGGAGATCTCGCTGGCGGTGACGGTCGAGGACCGCGTCTACCACGGGGCGAGCACGGAATGGATCGTCCGCGATGCCCGGGGAGAGCGCTACGCCGTCTTCGCCCAGAACGCTGGGCTGGCCGGGGAGGCGCTGCCGTTTTCGCCGGGCAATCCTGCTTTCCTGGGGTGGGACGCACGGCACAGCGTGGTGCTGCGGGAAACCGGGCGCGCTTGACAGTCCGGGGACCGAAGGCTACGTTTCTCCCATGACCCTACAGTCGCCGCCTCACGTTCACGTGCCGCTGCCGTTAGAGGCAATCTCTGCCTTCTGCCGGAAATGGCAGGTAGAGGAGTTGTCTCTCTTCGGCTCCGTGTTGCGGGATGACTTCTTGCCGGAGAGTGACGTGGACGTCCTCGTCGCCTTCATCCCAGGTGCCCGGGTCAGTCTCTTCGATTTCGTGGAAATGCAAGAGGAGCTCGAGAGAATCTTCCAGCGCAAGGTGGACCTGGTGAGCAAGGGCGGGCTGCGCAATCCCTTCCGACGGCACGAGATCTTGAACACGCGCCAACTCGTCTATGCAGCCTGACCAACGCGACGCCTCCTATCTCTGGGACATGCTGGAGGCCGCCCGCCAAGCGGTTGCCTTTACTCGCGGCGTGCCCCTCGGCGAGTACTCAGAGAAACCCATGCTTTACCTTGCCGTTGAACGCGCGATCCAGATTATCGGTGAGGCCGCGAACCGGGTGAGCGTCGGTTTCCAGCAGGCACATCCCGAGATCCCCTGGCGCAAGATCGTGGCCCAGCGCAACGTGCTGGTGCACGAGTATGGCGACGTGGAGCACGCGCTTATCTGGGACCTCGTTCAGGAATATCTCCCGAAGCTCGTCCAGCAACTCGAAAAGCTGGTTCCGCCCCCTCCGCAGGAGATCTGACCTGCATAGCTGCAATAGTGGGGCTTACGCGGTAGTCTCCATCCGGCAGACCGTCTCCATAAACTGTTCAACGGACCCAAGATGATCCAAGACCTCGATGATACATGCATAGTCTAAGTCTGAGGATTTGTGGACAATGATGTCGCGTAATTCAGGTAATGTTCCCAGATCTTGGATCAGGGAAGCTGGAAATTCAGGGAAAACAGATAGATTCCGGATAGCTGTGGAGTAGTCCTCAAAACGAAGCCGGCGACGAGCAGAAAGGTCACCAGCGATGTCGATAACCGCTTGGCAGATGACCTGGAGAGAACGCAGAACGTTGTTACTCAACGACAGGTTGCCACGCAGGATCTCCGGATCCGTCACTTGGGGGCGGAGGTATCGGAGATGGTCAAGCTGCTGCCGTAACGCGTCCATCCGATCGAGAACAGTAATCATTACGTTCATTCTCCAGGGTATGCCAATTTCTTCCGAGTCTACCGTACCCCTTGATCCTCATCGAGGGTCCCGTCATCATCCGCCCTCGTGAGCCGCCGGAAAGACCGCACCGCCTACCCCCTCCTCCTGCCGACCTGGCTGGTTCTGGGCATCTTCTTCCTCGTCCCCCTCGCCCTCATGCTCGCCGTCAGCTTCGCCGAGCGGGGCACCTATGGCGGCATCAGGCCGATCGCGGACCTCGGCGAGTACGTCCGCTCGGGAGCGTTCCTCGGCAACTACGCCCGGTCGCTCGGGGCGATCTACCTCAAGATCGGCTGGCGGTCGCTGTGGATGGCCGTGCTCACGACCGTCTTCTGCCTCGTCGTCAGCTTCCCCATCGCCTACTACCTGGCGATCCTGGCTCCCCGGCGGTGGAAGGGATTGCTGCTCGGGCTGGTCGTGGTGCCGTTCTGGACCAGCTTCCTGGTCCGCACCTATGCCTGGATGTTCATCCTGCGCACGGAGGGGCTGATCAACTTGGTCCTGATGGGAACGGGGCTCCTCGATCATCCCTTGGAGATGCTCTACACCCAGACGGCGGTGATGATCGGGCTGGTCTATGGCGAGCTGCCGTTCATGATCCTGCCCCTCTACGCCTCGCTGGAGAAGCTCGACCGGTCGCTGCTCGAGGCGGCCTCGGACCTCGGGGCAGGGAGCCGGCAGTCGTTCTGGCGGGTGACGGTCCCCCTGAGCCTGCCGGGAATCGTGGCGGGGATCGTGCTCGTCTTCATCCCCAGCCTCGGGCAGTTCGTGGTCTCGGACCTCCTGGGCGGCGCCCGCAGCATGCTGCTCGGCAACCTGATCCAGAACCAGTTCGCCGTCGCCCGCAACAAGCCCTTCGGCTCGGCCCTCGCCTTCGAGATGACGGCGGCCGTGCTGCTCCTGCTCGTCGCCTACGCCGTCTACGCCAGACGCCGGGGCGGAGAGGAGCTGCTGTGAGCGGCGGTCGTTTGAGCGGAGGTTACCGCCGGCGGCTGCTGGCGGCGCACACGGCGCTCGTCTACCTCTTCCTCTACGCGCCCATCGTCATCCTGGTGGTCTTCTCCTTCAACGCGGCGCGGCAGACGGCGTTCTGGGAGGGGTTCACTTTGGACTGGTACCGGCGGCTCCTGGACAACGGCCTGCTCTTCCGGTCCGTCCGCAACAGCCTGGTGGTGGCGGGGATCACGACCGCCGTGGCCGTCCTCCTCGGCACCCCGGCCGCCCTGGCGCTCGCCCGGCTCCAATTCAGGGCCAAACGGGCTACCCAGGCCCTACTCTACCTGCCGGTGATCATCCCCGAGGTCGTCTTGGGCGCGGCCCTCGTCACCTTCTTCGGGGCCGTCGAGCTGCGCCTCTCGCTGTGGACGGTGGTGATCGCCCACGTCGTCTTCAGCGTTTCCTACGTGGCCATCGTGGTGCGGGCACGGCTCGCGGGGCTCGATCCGTCGCTGGAGGAGGCGGCCCGCGACCTCGGCGCGGGGCCCTTCGAGACCTTCCGGCGGGTGACGCTGCCGCTGGCCGCTCCAGGCATCGCGGCGAGCGCCCTGCTCGTCTTCACCCTCTCGATCGACGACTACGTGATCACCTCGTTCGTCGCCGGGGTGGGCGCCACCACGCTGCCGCTCCACATCTACTCGATGCTCAAGGTCGGCGTCACCCCCGAGGTGAACGCGGTCTCGACGCTGCTGCTCGCGGGGACGATCGTGCTGATCGTCCTCGCTCACTGGCTGCTGTCTACTGATATTGACGATACGGGAGACTTGAAATGAAAAGGTTTCTGATAGCCGCTCTGGCGGCGGCGCTGGTCTCCTGCGGAGGCGCGAAGGAGGAGGCCGGAACGGTCAACGCGGCTCCCGGCGAGGTGAACATCTACATCTGGACGAACTACCTGCCGCCGGAGGTCGTCGCCGATTTCGAGCAGCGGACGGGCATCAAGGTCAACATCGACACCTACGATTCGAACGAGGCGATCCTCGAAAAGCTTCAGTCGGGTGTCGCCGACTACGATCTCGTGGTGCCGTCCGACTACATGATGAAGGTGCTGATCCCGGAGGGCCTCGTCCAGACGCTCGACCACGCCCGGCTCCCCCACTTCAAGAACCTCGATCCACGGTTCCTCAATCAAAAATACGATCCGGACAACGCCCATTCCTTCCCCTACCTGTGGGGCACCACGGGAATCGGCTACGACAAGCAGAAGGTGAAGGAGCCGATCGATAGTTGGAGCGCCCTGTTCGACGAGCGCTACGCCGGGCGCATCCTGATGCTGGACGACGCGCGGGAGGCCTTCGGCGCGGCCCTGAGGCTGATGGGGAGATCGATCAACGAGCGGGACCCGGCGACGCTGCGCAAGGCCGCGGAAATGCTCAAAGCCCAGAAGCGGCTGGTGCGGACCTACAACAGCTCGGACTTCGCCAACCTCCTGGCGGCGGGCGACGTGGACGTGGCCCAGGGGTTCAACGGCGAGATGGCCGAGGCCGTGGCCAACGCCCAGGATCGCCTCGCCTATGTGATCCCCAAAGAGGGCGGCACCCTGTGGATCGACAACGCCGCCATCCCCAAAGGCGCCCGCAACCTGGACGCCGTCTACGCCTTCCTCGACTACATCCTGGAGCCCGAGATTGCCGCGAAGATCGTCAACGGCGTCCACTACGCGGGCGCCAACCAGGCCGCCCTGACCCTGATCGACGAGAAGATCCGCCAGAACCCCTCGATCTATCCCCCGAAGGAGGTCCTCGACCGCTGCGAGCTGATCGAGGACCTCGGGGAAACGACGCAGTTGATCGACGAGCTGTGGACGGAGGTGAAGGCGCAGTAAGGCTCTGACGGTGCGAAAGGATCTCTGTGGATGAAGCTTGGCGTGCGCATCGACGGACGATGTCCAGGCTGACGGATGTCTGTCTGGCTCGGCCTCGGACCACTCTGCTCGCCGGTCTGCTGGTCGCCCTGCTGTTCGCGAGCGGGTTGCCACGGCTCGAGCTGCGCACCGAAGGCCGGGCCATCTATCCGGCGGGGAACGGAGTGGTCAAGCAGTCCGAGGCCGATGCGGAGAGATTCCGGGATCCCGATCAGGTCATCTTGCTGATCAGCGCAAGGCCTGGGGGGCCACCGGTCGCCAGCGTCGCGGGGCTCAATTTCCTCAAAGGGATCGATCGTCACCTCCGGGCCTTGCCGGTCGTGGACGGCGGCAACGTCCGTTCGCTGGCGAGCCTGCTCGAGCCCAAGCCCGGCCTGTCGTCCCTTCAACTCGTGCGGGAGTACCTGGAGGAGGTGCCGAGAAATCCGGCGGAGGTCGCGGCCTTGCGGGCACGCGTCCGGCGCCATCCCCTGGGCGAAGGCCTGTTTCTCTCTTCGGATGGGTCTACCGCGGCCGTCTACGCGCCCCTTGCCGAGAGGGTGTCGCGCCGGGAGGCTATCGAAGCCCTGGAGGCTTGGATCTTCCGGCAGGCCGGCTCGGCGTTCGATCTACGGCTGACCGGACCGGTGGTGGCGGAGGTCGTGCTCGGCCGCATGGTCCTCGACGACTTGGCTTCGATCATTCCCTTCATGGTCCTCGCCATGGCCCTTTTGCTCTACGGCTGTCTGCGGACACCGGGTGCCGTAGCTGCCGTGATGACGGAGGTCCTTGTCGTTCTGGTCTGCGTGCTCGGCGCCATGGGATACGCCGGGGTGCCGGTGACTCTGGTGACCACAATCCTGCCCGTGGTCCTGATGGTGCTGGCGGTCGCCGACGAGGTCCACTTCATCGAGCGGCTGCAGGCGTCCCAAGGAGAGACCGCGGAGATCTCGCGCGCCGGCCGCCGTGCCGCAGCGAAGGCGGCGCTGCGCGAGATGGGGCGGCCGATGGTGCTCACGTCGCTGACCACCGCGGCCGGGTTCCTGGCCTTCCCGGCTTCGAACCTCTTGCCCCTGCGCGACTTCGGGGTCTTTGCGGCGGGGGGCATCCTCCTGGCGATGCTCTCGAGCTTTACCCTGATCCCGGCGCTGATCGTGTCCCTGCCGGTTTCCTGGTGGCGGTCCGCTCGTCAGCGGCCCTCGGATCAGGAGGGCTCCTTGCTGTCGCCGTTCTACGCCTGGGTCTGGCGCCATGAAACGGCGGCGTTCGCGCTTGGCCTAAGCCTGCTCGCGGCGCTGCTCCCCGGCAGCCTCTTCCTGTCTGTCCAGGATTCCTGGATCGACAACTTCGGCCGTGCCTCTTCCATCGCCGCCGCGGACCGCCTGTACAACGAGAAGCTCTGGGGGACATACCGTTTCGACATCGTTCTCGAGAGCGAGGAGCCGCGCTTTTTCCGCGGGGCCAAGGGTGTACGCCTCATCGAGGAAGTCTCCGGCGCCGCCTCGGCCTCACCGCACGCCGCAGGCGTCATCAGTCCTCTGACGTCGCTTCAGGTATTGGCGGAGATGACGGGGCGGCCGCGCGACGTCTCGCGGTTGACGCCCGAGGATCTGCGGACCCTGATGGCACTGTCCACACTGCTTCGAAGCAGCCTGAACCTGGACCATTTCCTCAGCCGGGACGCCAAGGCTGTCCGCATCCGGATCCTGGTCAAGAGCGCCGACTACCGGCGCGGCACGGAGTTGCGGGAGCACCTGCGGCGGCGTCTCGCCCCCTTGTTGCGGGGACGCGGCGTCAGGTTCCACTTGAGCGGCGATCTCCCGGTCGCTCTCGAGGTCGTCCGGACCATCCTCACCAATCAGCTCGGCTCGATCGCCTGGAGCCTTGCAGCAATAAGCCTCATCCTGTTCCTGGCCCTGCGCCGGCCCGCCCATGTAGCGATCCTTCTGGCTCCCGTTCTGGCCGCTGCCGGTCTGGTGCTCGGCGCCCTTGGCTATCTCGGGTTGCCATTGGGAATCGCGAGCAGCATGTTCCTGGCGCTGGCCGTCGGGTCGGGCACGGACTTCTCGCTGCACCTCTTCCACGCTTACCGGGAGGCGCGAGCCGCCGGAGCGGACCATACTGTCGCCGTTGGGCGTAGCCTCGCCACGGCGGGTCGGGCGGTACGCTGGAACGCCGTGGTTCTCGGGCTCGGGTTCCTGGTCCTCACGCTCTCCTCCCTGCCGCCGAACCGCGTCCTCGGGCTACTGCTCGCCGCGGCGATGCTCGCGGCCTATCTGATGACCGTGCTGCTGCTCCCCCGGCTCCTGCGGGCGACGCGCTCCGGCGGGTGACTCGCACCGGTACTAGTGAGGGTTGTCGTGCAGCGGTGTGTCACGGATGGTCTGTGATACATGTCCGAGCCTGGCCGTCGCACGGCCGGGGTTCCAGGAAAGGAGACACCGATGAACTGGCGCATGTCTCGACGAATCGTCGGAGTGCTGGTGGTGTGTGCGCTGTCTGGGAGCTTGTTGGCGGCCCAAGGCGATAGGTCCCAGGGGGCGGCCCATGCGGCCCATAGAGTTCAGGGAGGTTTTCCGGACCACGCAGAAGTGGAGCACGAGCACTCCATCATCACCATCCCTGTCATCCTGAACGGTGACACGGAACCCTCGGAGGTGCTGAAGCTCGACGCTTACATGAGGTTGAATCGCGAGGAGCCGGTCCGCAATGGGCTCGGGTACCGCCAGTTCGAGTTCATCATCGATGCCTGGGAGCTCCACGGCTACAGCAAGGTGCTGGATGCCTACATCACCTTCAAGTTGTCCGATACCGTGAAGCCGAAGAGCCTGGGCGTCGCCTTGCAGAAGAACAAGGACTACCCGGCGATGATCGTCTACAACGCCATCTATGACATCTATCTTGACGACGTCAAGGTAGGAGAGAACCTGGCAGGCGTCGCCTTCGCAACAGGTGTCATGGAAATTCCGCCGCGCAACATCACCGTAGCCTTCCACAAGCCTTTCGGCTTCGGCCGTACCAAGGACGGGAAAAAAACCAGCTCTACCAAGTTCCACGACCCGAGCTGTTCCGGGCAACCTTGCCCATGCACTTGGGAGTGGTGCGCGGGCCCCGGCAGTTGCGAGGACATGGAGTCGATCTCGGCGAAGGCGTTTGAGGCCGGCGCCACCAAGGCCAAGGGCTATCGGGTCAAGAGGCAGGAGCGGCCCAGGCTTGGCGGCGCGGCCTCGCCGGGCGCGCCCTCGGCACCCAAGAAGAAGCCAAACTAGCCCGTTGGAACCGGAGGAGAAAGCCCATGGCATGGAAGAGGTGCTTGCTGGTGCTCTGCTGCGCGTCGCTGGGAATTGGCAGCGAGGCCTGGGCGCAGGAGAGGTCCCTGTCGGATCTGGCGTTCATGTCCGGCTGCTGGAGAGGGAAGCTCGCCGGGCAGAACGGCACCATTGAAGAGCGCTACAACCCGGCGGCCGGGGGGCTGATGCTGGGGACCTCCCAGACGGTCGTCGACGGGCGCACGGGGTTTTTCGAGTTCATCAAGATCGAGCAGGTGGAAGGCGGCATCTTCATGACCCCGGCCCCGAAAGGCAAGCTTTCGGTGCCATTCAAGATGGTCATCCTCGCCGGCAAGAAGGCGGTCTTCGAAAACCTGGAGCACGACTTCCCGAAACGGATCATCTATCAGTTGCGTGACAACGGCTCGCTCGTGGCCCGGATCGAAGGCGACAAGCCGGAACAGAGCGAAGAGTTCGTGATGGCGCCGATCCCCTGCGGCGCCGCCAGTCTCGCCAACTTCTGGTTGAAGTGGGGTGATCCGGGCCAGGGCGTCGGTCAATACCAGAACCCCACGGCCATCGCACTGTTCAACGACCCCTTCGGGGTGGCCACACTGCTCTTCGCGGACACCAACAACCACCGGATCCGCTCCTACACCTGGAACGGCATGTTCGTCGACAAGTGGGGCGAGGAGGGCGACGGGCCCGGCCAGTTCCGTTATCCCCAGGGGATCGCGGTCAACAGCCGGGGCGAGGTGATCATCGCGGATTCCGGCAACCATCGCATCCAGGTGACGGCGGGGTCCGCGGACAACCTGCGCGAGCTGCCCGGCCAGTTCCGGTTCACCTTCGGGCGCCGGGGCGCCGGGCCGGGCGAGCTCGAGGAGCCGGCCGGGGTGGCGGTCGACCAGGACGACAACATCTACGTCGCCGATGCCGGCAATCACCGGATCCAGAAGTTCGACGCCCAGGGACGGTTCCTCGCCGCCTGGGGCGGGCCGGGCCGCGAAACCGGCCGGTTCGACCGGCCCATGGGGCTGGCGATCGACCGCGCCCGAAAGTGGATCTACGTCACCGATACGGACAACGGCCGCATCCAGAAGCTCGACCTCGACGGGCGGTTCCTGCTCGCCTGGGGGGAGCCGGGGACGAGGACGGGCCAGCTCTACCGCCCCAAGGGGCTCGCCGTGGACCCGCAAGGCGATCTCTTCGTGGTGGATTCCAACAATCACCGGGTGAAGAAGTACACGTCCGAGGGGGTTTTGCTGGGCTCGTTCGGGCGCAACGGCATGGAGGACGGAGAGCTGTGGTTCCCCTTCGGCGTGGCCGTCGACGACAAAGGCCGCCTCTTCATCACCGACTCGGAGAACGGCAGGATCCAGGTCTTCCGGGAAAACCCGCAGGTGGCCCGCCTCTACGCGTCGAGGTCGCGGTGAGGCACCGCCTCGGGATCTGGGGGGCCGTGGTGATGCTTGCGGCCGCGGCGAGCGGCGCCTCCGAGCCGGCGCTCCCTCCTGGAGCCGTCGAGGTCGACCCCGGCGATCCGCAGTGCGTCACCGGCGGCGCCATCCCCCCCTGCAGCCTGCGGGCGGCGCTCGAGGCCGTCAATGCGGCCGGCGGCGGCGTGATCCGGCTGGCCCGAGGGAGCATCCACTCGCTCGCCGGTATCGCAGCGGTCAACGGCCTTGAGGGTGGGAGCGGCCTGCCGAGCGTGACCACGGAGGTGACGATCGAAGGCAACGGAGCCATCGTGGAACGCAGCCCGGCGCCCGGCACGCCCCCATTCCGGATCTTCCACGTCTCCCCCCGAGGCCGCTTGACGTTGCGCGACCTCACGGTCCGCCGCGGCCTCACCGAGGGGCACACCGATGGCGGGGGGCTGTGGAACACGGGGACGCTCGTGCTCGAGCGGGTCACGGTGACGGGCAATGCCGCCGGGGATGACGGCGGCGGCATCCGCAACGACGGCGTCCTGCGGATGGTCGGCAGCTTCGTCATCGCCAACCGGGCCGGCGGCCCGGGAGGGACCGGTGGGGGGCTGTACAACCTGCCGGTCGCAGGCGTGGGAGAAGCCATCCTCCTCGACACGGTTCTGCGCGACAACGAGGCCGGCGACCGGGGCGGAGCCCTCTGGAACAGCGGCACGGTCCGCCTGGAGGGCTCGACGCTCGAAGGCAATACCGCGAGGGTCGGAGGGGGCGCCATTCGCAACACCGGCTCGATGAGCCTCATCCGCTGCCGGGTCTTGCGCAACCGTTCCGAAGGCCGGGCCGGCGGAATTAGCGCCCTGGGCCCCGTGGAAGCTTCGGACACGAGGGTGGCCGAGAACTCGGCGCCGTCCGATCCGGACTACGAGGGAGACTTCAGGCTCACGGATCGCCGAGACGACGAATCCCTGTTCGACAAGTGAGTCGAACAGGGCGGCCCCGGAGGGCCGCCCTGCAGACAGGTCTCCAGCCTACGGCTGCTGAACGATCTTCACGTCGTCCACCGCCGCCTCCACCAGGCTGGCGGTCGAGGCGTCGGCGGCTTCGATCAGGATCCTCACGGTCTGTCCCGCGAAGGCGCTGATGTTGGCCGAGCCGGTGAGCCAGGCCGCGTCGTCGTTGGCGGTCGAGCCCAGCTCCTGGAGCACGGTCGTGGTCGTCGCGCCCACCACCTTGACGCGGAAGAAGTCGGCCGTCGAGGAGTTGGTGCCGTGGGCGAAGTAGTAGGAGAACGACAGCGTCAGCACGCCCGTCGAGGGCAGCGTGATGGCCGGCGACTGGATGGAGGTCGTGCCACCGTCGAGGTCGAAATCGCCCGCGGCCGTGCCGGCCGAGGCTCCGGTCACCAGATCGTTGACCCCGGAGACCGTGGTGCCGAGCTGCTTGGTGCCGCTGGAGGTGGTGGCCGCCGGATCGGCCCGCTGCCACGCGCCCGTGGTCGCCGTATCGGTGGCGCTCGGGTTGACCGCCCACCCGGTGGCGGTCTCGAAGTTGTCGAAGTAGACGGTGACCGGCGGGTCCGGCGGCGTGCCTCCCTCGACGGCGTTGCCGGTGACCACCAGCGCGAAGGGCTGCGGACCGCTGGGCACGTT
Source organism: Thermoanaerobaculia bacterium (assembly GCA_035266085.1). Classification (GTDB taxonomy): domain Bacteria; phylum Acidobacteriota; class Thermoanaerobaculia; order Multivoradales; family UBA5704; genus DATARR01. The sequence goes on along the minus strand of DATFNZ010000118.1, from coordinate 12,063 downwards.
GAAGGAGCGCACCGTCACGGTGTAGACGCCCGCGGCCGGGGCCGCCAGCAGCACCTGCTCCAGAGTATTGCGCCGATCCGCCGCGCCGCCCGCGGCCGAGACGCCGCCGGAGAAGACGTTGCCCCGCCAGACAGTGCCGGTCGGGCCGGTGACGATCAGGTCGACGTCGTTGTTGATGTTGACGCTCGCCGCCGGGGTCGAGGGGAAATCGGTCCAAGCCAGGGTGGCCTTGAAGGGCTCGCCCGCCGTCACCGAGAAGGTGAAGGTGCGGTCCTCGTTGGTCGAGCCGGTGGCGAAGGCCGTGGCATTGTCCTTGACCCACAGCTTGCGGGCCTGGCCGGTGAAGAACAGGGAGTCCTCGAGCAGCACGCGGCCCCAGCCCTGGCAGTTGCCGGGGATGGCCGTGGCGCCCGTCATGTTCAGGGCCGAGCTCACCAGGGTCGCCTTGAGCAGGGCGGCCGAGGGGGTGAGGGCGTTCGCGGAGTTCTTGCTGCCCGTGGGATACCAGCCGTCCGTGTAGTACTGGCGGATCAGGGCCGTCAAGCCGGCGGCGCCGGGGGTGGCCATGCTGGTGCCGGAGCTGGACTGGGTGCCGCAGTTGTTGGTGCCGGTATTGTTGTCGCTGTTGGCCGAGATGATGCTCGAACCGGGCACCGTCACGTCGGGCTTGATGCGGCCGTCGGCGGTCGGGCCGCAACTGCTGAACGAGGCCATCGAGTTGGCGCTCGTGCTGCGCAGGGTGGCGCCCACGGAGACGCCGCTCTTGGCCGTCGAGGGGCTCGTGATCGAGCTGGTGCCGGGTCCGGAGTTGCCGGCGGCGAAGAAGATCAGGAAGTCCTTGTGGTTCCACATGAACTCGTCGACGTCCTGGCTGCCGGCCGAGTAGTTGTTCTGCACGGCGGCGTTCTCGTTGTCGCCCCAGGAGTTGGTGTGGAGCCGCGCCCCCTGGTTGTAGGCCTGCTGGAAGATCGGGTTCAGGTCCACCACCGGGCAGCCGATGCCGGGCAGGTCACCGCAGTTGTCGACCTGGTAGCCGGCGTCCTGGATGACCAGCTTGGCCCCTGGGGCCATGCCGTCCCCCGCGTTGTGAGTGAGGAGGTTGGCGAAGTTGTCCCCCGCCACCGTGCCGGCCACGTGACTGCCGTGGTCCTGGGTGTCCCACTCGGTGCTGCTGATGCCGCCGCTGCACTCGCCGGCGGCCAGGAAGTCGACCGCGATCACCTTGCGCTGGCTGTTGTTCACCACCGTGCCGCCATTGCAGACATTGGTGGGCGGCAGAAGACCGAGAGACGTGTCGCGGAAATAGCACATGTCGGGATCGATACCTGTGTCGACGATGCCCACGATCTGACCCTCGCCGAAGATCCCCTGGCCGAAGATCGGCGTGGTCTGGCCGCCCGAGAGGCCCGACTGCCCCACCCAGACGGTGGTGTCGTTCAACAAGGTGCGGCGCCCTTCGAGCTCGATCCAGAAGACCTCGCGCAGCCCGGCCATCGACTCCCGGAACGCGGCGATCTCGGAGGGGGTCAGCAGGAGGCGGACCTTGGAGAAGAACGTTCCCCGTCCGCTGCCGACGATCCCCTTCACCCCGAGGTCGCGGAGCTTCTGAGTCACCTCGCGGACGTTCGCGTCGGGAAAGACCTGCAGCAGCACCGGCCGGTGCTCTTCCCGGCCGGCCTTGGCCTCGCCGGCCTCGACCGCGGCGATGGCGGGTGAGATCTTGTAGGCGGGGTGGTAGGGGCCGGACCAGCTCGCGCCCATCTTCGACAGGCTCGCCTTGGCGCGGTTGGCCGGCATCCTCACGAGATAGGCGTAGTAGGGCAGGTAGGTGTAGACCTGCAGGCTCTCGGCGCGCAGAGCCCTGATCTGCCGGGCCGTCACGGGGCCCGGGAACTTCACCAGCACGATCTCGTCCTCGATCGAGTCCTCGGGGCGGACGCGCAGAGCCTCGGCAATCGCGGGCTGCGGCCGGCTGGTGTCGATGACTCCCGAGTTGAGCGAGATGACGGTGGCCGGCCGCGCTTCCTGGCCCAGGGCCTCCTGCGCCGGCAGGCGGGGGCAGAGAGCGGCGAGCAGCAGCAGAAACAGACTACAGACCTTCCACGATCGAGACATCGAATTCCTCCATAAGGGGAACGGAAGGAGAATTCAGCGGTTCCCTGACAAGAGAGAGTGCCCGTCCCCTGCCGAGGTGAGCCAGGAGGGGCCCACCTGGGAATCCGGACCTGCCGACGGGCACGTAGGATGCAGTGGAAGGATTATCGGAGGAAACGACCGGAGGAAACGACGAATGAAAAGACTCTTCAACCCGGGCTTCCTGGCGCTCTCAGCCCTGCTGATGACCGCCGCGGCTGGCACCGGAGATGCCAAAGCGGCGCCCCCGGCCCAGGGACGCCAACTCGCCAAGGCCACGTTCGCGGGCGGCTGCTTCTGGTGCATGGAAGGGCCGTTCGACAACCTCGACGGGGTGGTCTCGACCACCTCGGGATATACCGGCGGCACCCGCAAGAACCCCACCTACGAGGAGGTCTCCTCGGGCGGCACGGGCCACGCGGAGTCCGTCCAGGTCGTCTACGACCCCGCGAAGGTCAGCTACGAGAAGCTGCTGGAGGTCTTCTGGCACAACATCGACCCGTTCGCCAGGAACCGCCAGTTCTGTGACGTCGGAGAGCAGTACCGCTCGGCGATCTTCTACCACGACGAAACGCAGAAGCGGCTCGCCGAGGCCTCCAAGGCCGAGGTCCAGAAGCGCTTCAAGCAGCCGATCGTGACCGAGATCGTGGCCGCCTCGACGTATTACCCCGCCGAGGAGTACCACCAGGATTACTACAAGAAGAACCCCCTCCGCTACAACTTCTACCGCACGCGCTGCGGGCGCGACGCGCGCCTCGAGGAGCTCTGGGGCAAGAGCGCGCACTAGAAAACCACAAAAGCGACAGGGACTGCCAGGACTGCAAGGAGTTTCCGCTCCTTGCAGTCCTTGTTGTCTTTGCAGTCCCTGATCTACAGGTTACGAAGCAGGGAACGGACCTTCGGGTTGGTGGCGGCCTTGTCCAGGATCCTCTCCAGGCGGGCCGCGGCGGCCGACTTACCGGTGAACGGATCGATCCCCTTGGGCAGCGGCAGGGTCGGGATGAAGGTCGGCGGGCGCCGGGCCTTCCTCACCGCCTCGAAGCCGGAGGCGAGCTTGATGAGCTTCGCCTCGCTGAACGCCGTGCCGAAGAAGCTGATCCCCAGCGGCAGCCCGAAGGCGAAGCCGGCCGGGACGTTGATGATGGGATACCCGGCGATGGCCGCGGGTCCGGAGCTCGCGCCCAGGAAGTGGTCGCCGTTGACGAGGTCGGTCGGCCAGGCCGGCGAGCCCGTGGGAGCCACCAGGGCGTCCAGGTTGTTCGCGGTCAGCGCGGCGTCGATACCCTCCGGGCCCGCCAGCCGGTGGCCCCGCTCGAGGGCGGCCAGGTACTCCTGCTCGGTGAAGATCTCCTGCTCGGCCAGCTCGAAGAACTCCTGGCCGAACCACCTCAGCTCCTGGTTGGCGTGGGCGAGGTTGAAGTCGATGGCCTCGGCGAGGCTGTGGATCGGCACGCCCGTGCGGGTGGCGAGATAGGCGTTGAGGTCCCGCTTGAACTCGTAGATCAGCACGATGATCTCGGCGTCGTCGGAGTTGAGCTCGTCGATCGTGGGGATCTCCGCGTCGACGAGGACGGCGCCCGCCGCTCTCATCGTCGCGATCGATTCCTCGTAAACCCGGTCCGTCTCGCGGCTGTAGCCGGTGAAGCCGCCGCCCCGCATGACGCCGATGCGCGCGCCGCGCAGGCCGTCGGGGTTGAGGAACTGGGTGTAGTTGGTGGAGAGCCTGCCGGCGCTCGCCGCCGTGGCGGGGTCGCGGGGATCGACGCCCACCAGAGCGCTCAGCACCGCCGCCGCGTCCGCTACCGTGCGGGCGTGCGGGCCGACCGTGTCCTGGGTGTGGGAGATGGGAATGACGCCGGCGCGGCTGGTCAGGCCCACGGTAGGCTTGATGCCGACGACGCCGTTGAGCGTCGCGGGGCAGACGATGGAGCCATCGGTCTCGGTGCCGAGGCCGGCGGCGGTGAGGTTGGCCGCCACGGACGCGGCCGAGCCCGAGCTCGAGCCGCAGGGATTGCGGTCGAGCACATAGGGGTTGCGGGTCTGCCCGCCCTGGCCGCTCCAGCCGCTGGTGGAGTTGAAGCCGCGGAAGTTGGCCCACTCGGAGAGGTTCGTCTTACCCAGGATGACGGCGCCCGCGGCCCGCAGCCGGGCGGCCACCGTGGCGTCCTGGTGCGGCGGATCGCCCACCAGGGCGAGCGAGCCGGCCGTGGTGGTCATGCGGTCGCCGGTGTCGATGTTGCCCTTGAGCATGACGGGAATGCCGTGCAGCGGGCCGCGGACCCGGCCTTCCCGGCGCTCGCGGTCGAGGACCCTGGCGGTGCGGCGGGCGTCGGGATTGACCTCCAGGACGGAATTGATGCACGGGCCGTCCTGGTCGATGGCCGCGATGCGCTCCAGGTACATGTTCACGAGGATCAGGGAGGTGAGCCCGCCGCGGGTCATCGACCCCTGCAATTGAGCGATGGTCGCCTCTTCGAGGGCCACCGCGGCGTCGGTCAGCGGCACCTGCGCGCCGGCCTCGGAGCCCCCGAGCATCCCCGCCAGGGGAGCTCCGGCGCCCGCGAGAGCGCCCAGCCGGAGGAAGGTCCTGCGGCTCAGCTCGTCAGCATCATGTTTCTCGTTCTCGTCCGACATGGCGATTCTCCTTTGCTGAAGTACAGACGTGAGGAATCACGGGAAGACGATGTCTTCCCGAAGCCGGCGGATCTGGAATCTGGTCGAGATGGCGAGTTACCTTCTTGTACGACAGAAGATCTTCGAATCATACAAGAAGGCGTAAGGGAAGGGAACGTGGATTTAAGTAGGCGCCGTCACCCGTTCAAGCTCGGCCAGGTACACCAGGGCGTGCTCCGTGGTTTCGCCGCACATCTCCTCGGACGGCCGGAGGCGGACGCAGACCTCGGGCCGCTCGGGCAGGCCGAACACCCGGCAGCGGTTGTCGTCCGAGAGCTGGACGCAGCGGACCCCAGCCGGCTTGCCGTCCGGCATGCCCGGGATGGGAGAGGAGATCGAGAGGGCGATGCAGCACGCCCCGCAGCCGGCGCGGCAGTCCATGGCGATGCCAGGATAGCGGAACCCACCGGGCGGCACTATACTCGGCTCCTCCACTCAGTACGTACGCGACCAGGACCGGCTGCCTTCGGCCCGAGGAGAAATGGATGTCCGGCATCGACACGCAACAGGACCGCCCTGCCCGCCGGAAGGCGGTCCGCCAAGCCACCCTGGCCTCGGGGGCAGCCCTGACGCTCGGCGTCGTCATGGCCGCGTCGCCGGCCCAGGCCGCGACCTTCACGGTCAGGAACCTGAACGATTCGGGCGCCGACAGCCTGCGCCAGGCCGTGCTCGACGCCAACGCCGCCGCGGGCGCGGACGTCATCGACTTCCAGGCCGGGCTGACCGGCACGATCACCCTGACGACCGGCGAGCTCGCCGTTACCGACTTCCTGGACGTCCAGGGACCGGGAGCCGCCGTGATCACCGTCAGCGGCAACGGCGCCTCGCGGGTCGTCAACGTCGACGACGGCGGGGTCGACTTCATCGACGTCTCCATCTCGGGCCTCACCCTGACGGCGGGCAGCGCCATGAACGGCGCCGGCGTCTTCAACCAGGACGAGCACCTGACTCTCGCCGATTGCGTGATCACCGGCAACACGGCGGCCGGCAACGGCGGCGGCATCGCCGCCAACGCCAGCGCCCAGGTCACGATCACCGGCACCACGATCTCCGGCAACTCGGCGGTCGAGGCCGGCGGCGGCATCAACGCGGACGGGGCCACGGTGGCGATCACCGGCAGCACGGTCGCCGGCAACTCGGCTGCCGACGGCGCCGGCATCGCCCTCGCGAGCGGCCAGCTCACCCTCACCAACAGCACGGTCTCCGGCAATACCGCGAGCAACCAGGGCGGCGGCCTCCTCCTCCTCTACGCCTACAGCCCGGCCCTCCGCCACACCACGGTGGCCGGGAACTCGGCCGACAGCGGCGGCGGCGTCTTCATCTCCAACGGCAGCCTCAGTGTGGACAACACGATCCTCGCGGACAATACGGCCGACGGCTCCCCGAACGACGTCGACGGCAGCGGCACCCTCAACTCCCTGTTCAGCCTGATCGAGAGCCCGGGCACGGCCACCGTCAACGACGGCGGCGGGACCATCCTCAACCAGGATCCCCAACTCGGTCCCCTGGCCGACAACGGCGGCCCCACCCAGACGCAGAAGCCGGCTCTCACCAGCCCGGCCGTGAACGCCGGCGACTCATCGTTCACGCCGCCGCCGAGCACCGATCAGCGGGGCCCGGGCTTCCCCCGTCTCTCCGGCGGGCGCCTCGACATCGGCGCCGTCGAGCTCGCGGCAGGCACCCTCCAGTTCAGCCTGAGCGCCTACTCGGTCAACGAGGACGGCGTGACCGCCACGATCACCGTCACCCGCACGGGCGGCAGCGAAGGCCCTGCCTCGGTCATGTACCAGACGGCCGACGGCACCGCCACCCAGCCGGCCGACTATCTGCCGGCCTCCGGAACGCTCAACTGGGCGGACGGGGATACAGTGCCCAAGACCTTCCAGGTCCCCATCGTGGACGACCTTCTGGAGGAAGGGAACGAGACCGTGATCCTGCTCCTGAGCAATGGCCAGACCGCCGTCCTCACCATCGTGGACGACGATCAGCCGATCCCGCCGCCGGCGCCGCCGGCGGAAGTCCCGACCCTGGGGGAGATGGGCAAGCTCCTCTTCGCGGGCCTCTTCGGTCTCGCGGGCCTGAGCTTCCTGCGCCGGCGCAAACCCGCGGAGAAAAACGCCGGCTAGCCCAAGCGGCCAGAACGCCCCTTTCGCACTTCCTTGAGAGCCTGTAGAATCCCTCCTGGCCGTCAGACTCTTGACTTTGTGCAAGGAGTACCCTCGATGAAGCACAGAACATTGATGTCGATCTCAGCATTGTTTCTGCTGAGCCTCACGACCCCGCGGCTGGCCACTGCCCAGGCCGCCAGCGGTACCTACCGGTTTTTCTTGGATGACGACGTGTTGAAGTACGTGGAGTTCGATGCCAGGACGGACGAGCGAGGCGTCACCACCGGCCAGATCTCTTTCATCGACCGGGCAAGGATTTCAGACGTCGACGACCCTGAAGACCCCCGTTCAGGCGACACACCTCCGGAATTTCACATGACGGCGGTCGTCGACGGCATGCGGGTCGAGGAGAACAGGGCGGTGATGAGCGCGACGGTCACGGACTCCACCCACAGGAGCTACATCGGGAGGTGGGTGCAACTGGTGGTCGAAGACAACGGGGACAACCCGAGAGTCCCGGATAAGCTGACCTGGAGTTTCTGCAAGCCAAGGCCAGGGGGATGGGTACCCTCCGACTCCGAGCGAAGGGATGATGACGGAGCGTATCTGAGGTGGTGGGCAACGGATGCGGAGCGGGACGACGATGTGGGAATTCCTTCCGTCAATCTCATTTCCAGTGAAGAGAGAGGCTGTACGATTTATTCGCTCTCTTTCTACTCCTTCGTCGACGTGACACAGGGGGAAGGCAGCATCATCGTTCAGCGGCGGTAGCGCCTCCGGCACGTCTACCCTTTCGAGAGTTTGAAGCCCGCCCAGGCATCGATGCCCAGGCGGGCGAGGCGCCGGCTTCGTTCCAATTCATCGTTCCAATCGATCGTTCCAATCAATCATCCCACGCGCTTCATCACCACCTCCGGCTTGCCGGGCTGGATCACGGTGAGAGAGGTGGCCTTGCTTCCGGTCACCTGGAAGGACACGGCAAGCCCGGGCGCCAGCCCCTCCCCCTCCCACCGGAAGTGGGTCGGCGAGGTCGGGATCAGCAAGGCGGGAGGAAACGGAGGGCCTTGCGTGATGGTGAGGCGCACGCGGCCTTCCTGGAGATCCACCTTGAACGCAAAGCCCATCTCCCCGTTCGCATAGGAGCCGGGGAGCCGCTCGAGGTCGGCCTTGGCGACCGCCACCTCGGGCTCCGCCGCGGTTCCGGGCGCCGCCGCCCAGAGGTGGCCGGCGACGACGAGGATGGCAACGACGGCAACGCCCACGATGACCAGGAAATTCGATCGCTGATCTCTCATGACAGTCTCCTTTCGAAAAGGGGCGCCATCGGGGCGCCCCGGACACACCCCACCCAGGCGGCCTCAGGGGGCCACTTCCACAAATTCGTTCTTTCAGGCTTGACTACGTATCAGCCCGGCACCGGCACGGCGTTCTGCGGCCGCCATCGGGCGGCGCTCTCGCGGAGCTCCTCCATCTCCTTCCAGTAGCTCTCGACCGTCCGCCGGCCGGCGCCGCTCAGGCGGACGAGAGTCTGGGTCTTCTTCGCCACGAACCGCTTCTCGATCTCGACCAGCCCGGCCTCCTCGAGCTTCGAGAGATGGGAGGAGAGGTTGCCCTTGGTGAGGCCGGTGATCCGCTGCAGGAACAGGAAGTCGGCCCGCTCGCAAGCCGAGAGCGCCGTCAGAATGGCCAGACGGGCGGGGTCGTGGACCCGGCGGTCCAGGTTCGCGAGCTGCTCGAACGGTGTGGCATTCATCGTGACTCCTCCCCTTCCGCCGCCACGGACCATCCCAGCGCCCGGACGATTTGCCAGTGATCGAGAAGACCCGCCAGCATCATCGAGGAGCCGCAGAGGAGCAGGGCCACCCCGGGATAGACGAGCGCCGGCAGGAAGGGCGCGAGGGCCCGAGGGATCTCCCCATCCCGCCAGGCGAGGAACCCCAGGGAAGTGCCGAAGGCCGCAAGCCCAAACATCAGCAGCGAGAGCGCCAGATGATGCCCCTGGGATCCGCGGCGTCCTCTCCAGAGCCAGAGCCCCAGGAAGAACGCGCCGCAGAGGACATACAGGGACTGAGCAAGCACGGCCCTGAGCATGGATGGCGGCCTCACGGCCCCGCCCATGAAAAAAGGCCCGACGGGGGTTTGTCTGAACAGGGGAGACGTTTCGGTGACGATCTGAGGATGCTGACCCGCCGATTCGTCTCCCAGGACCACGAAGTTGGGTGTGAGCGCCTGGAAGTACGAGAAGAGAACCGCGGCCAACGCCAGGGTGGTCAGGAAGTGCCGGACGAACGGCGTCACCTGCTGAAAACCCTCGAGCCGGGGGATCGGTCCGGCCGGACCGAAGACGGATACGGGATAGAGCTCGGCGGCGGAACCGGCCGGCCCTTCCTCCACCTCGCCGAAGCTATTCCTGTAATGCCGCCGCGCTCCCAGCAGCAGGAGAAATGCTCCCAGGAACAGAGCGGCCCTGAGGAGCGTCGCACCTCCCAAGCCCAGGGCGATCAGCCCCAGGGGAACCTCGTACCGCAGCCCCTGAAGATCGTTGAAGTGCCGCGTGACGAAGCGGATGCGCTCCAGCTCTCGAGTTTCCATCTCGGCCTCCGTTGACGACCGGTTTGCCCCACAAACCGATTCTGGCCCAAGAAGCCGCGCGTGTCAACTGCCGAAGAGTTTCCGGGTGGAAGCTCTGAGGAAGGGCGGATTAAGAGTACGACGCGGCGTCATAAGCTTACGGCGGCGTGCCTAATCTTATGAAGCGCCGCCGAAGCTTACGGCGCGGCGCATAAAATTGTGACGCGCCGTCCAATTTAGCGACGCTCCGCCGTAAATTGTACGCGGCGTCATAAGCTTACGACGTGCCGTCTAATTTTATGACACTCCGCCGAAGCTTACGACGCGCCGTGCAATTTACCGACGCTCCGCCGTAAATTGTGCGCGGCGTCATAAGCTTACGACGCGACGCCTAATTTTACGGCGCCCTGCCGAAGCTTACGACGCGGCGGATAAAATTATGACGCTCTGCCTAATCTTCTGACACTCTGCCGTAAATTGTGCGCGGCGTCCTAAGCTTATGGCGTGCCGCCTAATCTTACGGCGCTCCGCCGAAGCTTACGACGGGGCGGATAAAATTACGACGCCCTGCCTAATCTTCTGACGCTCCGTCGCAAAATTGTACGCGGCGCATAATCTTACGGCGCGCCGCCTAATCTTGTGACGCTCCGTCGTTAAATTGTGCGCCGCTCGTGGAATCATTCCGGGAGGCGGAGACAAGAAAAGGGGGCGTGCCGGGCACGCCCCCTTGAACATCGAGGCAGGGTTCTAGGTGTCGCCGCTAGCCGGCCGTGGGGACCGGCTCGGGCTTGGGCGCGGGGGTGGGCGTCTCCGGCTTCGTCTTGCTCTTGACCTTCCGGCCGCGGAACGGCTGCAGCCCGAATTCGGTCAGCCGCTCGGAGCGGATGCCGTAGTGCTGCTGGAGGCCCTTGCGCAACAGGGTCGCCAGACGCTGGCCGTCGACGAGGGCAGCCTTGAGCTGCTGCGTCAGGGTCTGCTTCTCGGCCGTCACGGCCGCCTGCTGCCGGACCAGATCCTGAGCCCGGCTCAGGATCTGGCCGAAGTGAGCCCGGCTCGGCTCCAGGTGGGGGATCTCGCCGATCTTGGCCTCCATCGACGCCTGGAAGCGCTGAAGCTCTCCCAGGATTCCGGAATACGTGGTCTCGCTCTGCATGGTCTTTCTCCTTGTTCAGGGGCTTTTCCCGGCCCCGACCCCAGGCAAGCACCGGAATTGGTGCGGGCTGAAGTGTGCATAGAATCCACGAAGTGCATCCTCTTGTCAAGGGGTCTCACTTGACATCTTCTGCCAGACCCGGCAAGCTAACGCATATCCGGAGCAACGGAGGGGCATCCGCCCTCTCGTAGCGAAGGGGACGAGAGCTCCGCCTAGGGAAGGAGCCCCGGGGCCGGCGCAATCCGGCCGATCTGGAACGTCCCCCTGATCGCGGTAAGGAAGGAACTTGCGCGGGCGCTCGTTTGGAGCTGCCGCGTACTGGCTCTTTGAAAACTGAATCCGATCAGGCGGGCGCCAGGAGCGGCTGGCCCCGCCTGTCTTGTACCTTTGGAGTGCGTCGCACTGAAAGGGGCGGGATCTGAACAGCCCGGGGTGGCAACCCCAGCCTCTTATACACATCTCACTGCCAACGCGGCAATTCGGACGGTTGGAGGCCCGCCCTGGGAGGGCGAAATTTGACCAGCCCGGGGTGTCAACCCCGGGAACAGCGGCTCCCCGACCTCCCAAGCCCCAGAGGGCCGGCAGAACCTGACCGGCGTCGTTATCGTCTGCGGGAAGGCGAGCGGCCCGAAGGCGAGTTTGAAGAGGCGGCGGACGAATCCTATCGGTAGGGAGATCTCGCCGGGGCGCTTCTGCCGGCCCTTCGGGGCTCGGGACGGAGGTGGGCCTGCGTTCCCGGGGTTGCCACCCCGGGCTGGTCAGATCCCGCCCTTTCAGGGCGACGCTCCCGTTGCCAAGGCTGTTCGGTCGGTCGTGCTAAAGGCCTAGAGGTCATTGTCGCCATGGCTTCCGGCTATTATCCGCCAGATCGTGTCGGATAAGCTGCAGGCCACAATGGTGCGGATCTCACTGATTCCAAGCGAGAAGCATCGTTTCTATCACCGCGATCGGAATGCTTGGCGACACCGCGCCTGTCGGCTAACGCTCCAAAGCCTCCTGACCCTTGAAGGCTGAGCCGACTGTGATGGCTCCAGGAATCGAGGCGACAAGGGAAATTCCGCTATCTCTGTTGTCCGGCTAAGGCAGACGCATCGCCATCTCATCGCCATCGACCGCGGAGGCTAAGCCGACAGGGTCCTCTTCATTGACGAGTCTTAGGAGTCAGCGTAGAATCGGTATGTCTTATAGATTGAATGACATGGGCCACACTCGCCAGTGCTTCCGGAGGGCACAGCATCTGTCGCGAAGCAATCTGGCAGGAGTACGGCGAAAGTAGATTACGAGGTTGAACAAAACCGCTACGCGGTAGATCTCTCCGCCAAAACGTTGACTTTACCATCTTCGAGGCAGTAGTTCCCCATTCCGGGTACCCTTTCGGGTCTAACTTCCCGAAAGGAGTCACCGCTATGGGAGAGATGCGCGATC
>DATFNZ010000117.1:0-48702 GCA_035266085.1 Thermoanaerobaculia bacterium | reverse complement strand
TCCTCAAGAAGTCTGGCTTCCCCTCCAACCCTTCAACATCCCATCCGCACGGGGGCACACCGCGGCCTTGGCCGGCCTCTTCTACCCCTGGTGCCTCGACAGTCCAGCTCAGGACCCTCGATTTCTTCACAAGCTCTGAGTCCCCTTCAGGGGGCTCTTTCGAGTAGCCCGGGCATTGATGCCCGGGCGATGTTGGCGTCCTGTTCCTCGCCCCCATGTGCTCGCTTGCCGAGCTGACAGAGCTAAAGGAGAGGGAGAGGAGTCCCTGGCGTCTTGCCATGAGACCTCCCTCTCCTTTAGGAGAGGGCCGGGGTGAGGTTTTCGGAAGGCATGCCGCCTCCAAGTGAAGATGTGTGTAAGGGCATGGCATCAATGCCTGGGCGGGGAGGCGCTAGAGACTGCGGAAACTTGACTGGGGCACTGGAAGAGAGTATGATTATTCCTGGATTGGGGAACCCCGGTCGGCAACGAGCCTCGGCAACGCCGGGGCTTTTTGCTTTTCAGGAGGACGACATGGCGGGAGAGTTGAGGAAAGACATCCACCCCGGTCTGGAGGTGGAGATCGTCCAGAAGGCCGATCAGCGCACGGACCGGCGGACGCGGGGGATCGTGCGGGACATCCTGACGAGCTCTCCCCAGCATCCGCACGGCATCAAGGTGCGGCTCCAGACGGGGGAGGTCGGGCGGGTCAAGGGGATTATTGGGACGAAAGCGGGCCCTAAAGCGGGGCCGAAAACGCCGGGGTAGGCGCGGGGACGAGCGGCGACGATTGGTAGCGCGCCAGCAGATCCCAGGGGCCGTCGTAGATCGCCAGGGCGCCCTCGAGGTCCTCGTCCTTGAAGCCGCCGCAACGGAAGGCGATGACGCCGATGCTCACCTTGCCGGCGGCCTGGATGTCGTAGGGCGTGTCGCCCAGCATCACGACCTGGCCGGCTGGCAGGCCCAAGCGATCGAGAGCGGCCTTGACGACGTCGGGATCGGGCTTCGACCTCCCGGCGTCGCTCGCCGAGGTCGACTCCTCCAGGAGGTCCGCGACCCCGGCGATCTCCAGGCCCTTCTCGAGCTCGTCTGCCGGCGAAGAGCTGGCGATCACCAGCCGCAGGCCGTCCTTCCGGATGCGCTCCAGGAGAGCCCGCACACCGGGGAAGGGCCGGATCTGGGAGACGTAGCGCGTCTTGAAGATCTCGCTCCTCCGGTCGCTGATCTTCTTCCCCTCCGCGCTCTCCTTCTCGATCCCCACGGCGGCGGGCAGCAGGTTGTCGCCGCCCATGCCGACCAGGGGCCAGATGTTCTCCTCGGCGACCTCGTAGCCGTGCTCGCGCAGGGCGTCCACCCAGGCGTTGACGTGGGCGGCATTGCTGTCGATCAGGGTGCCGTCCATGTCGAGGATGACGGCGCGGTAGTGGTGAGCAGGCATGGCCGCCTGAGAACGCAAGCCCCGTACCAGGATGCAGGGCTCCGCCTCGGGAAAAAGGATATAGACTCTTGACAACTTGATGCTGTCTTTGGAAGGAGGGTCTCCATGTCGAATCCCCGGCGGATCCGCGGGACGGGAGTGCGGTTCACCCTGCCCTACATGATGCGGTACTCGGCTCTCTGGCTCGTGGTGACGGTCCTGGCCGTGGCGGTGTTCGGGATCGCCTGCTATCTGGCGGCCTCCGATCATCTGACCGGCGAGGCGCGCCGCCACGTGGCGCTCGTGCTCGGCGGCCAGACGGTCTTCCTTATCGTGGGGGTGATCGCGCTGGCGATCTTCACGACGCACCGGCTCGCCGGCCCCTACATCGCTCTCATGAGGGCTTTCGACGAAGTGGCGAGGGGGGAGATGGACCAGCCGTTGCGCCTGCGCGGCTCGGACGCTCACCTGCGGGAGCTGGAGGACGGCTTCAACCAGATGACGGCGGCGCTCCGGGACCGGGTGCGGGGGCCGGGAGGGCCGGCGTGAACGCCGGACGCCGTTGCCTGGCGGCGGCGCTCCTGCTCTGCGCGGCCTCGGCGGGGGCGACCTCGCCGCCGCCCCTGCTGCCCGAGCCCGCGGTGCGCGCCATCGCCTCCGAAGTTTCGGGGACGGCGGCGAAGCGCAATCTCCAGGACCTCACCCTGTTCCACCGAATGCGGGGCTCGCGGGGGTTCCGCGCGGCGGCGGAGCGGGTGCGCGACCGGGCGCGGGAGTACGGGCTCGCCGAGGTGGAGATCCTGGAGCTGCCGGCGGACGGCAAGATCTTCTACGGCACCCAGCGCTCGCGGCCGGCGTGGGACGCCGAGCTCGCCGAGCTCTGGGAGCAGCGGGAGGACGGGGGACGCTGGGTGGACGCCGAGCGGATCGCCTCCTGGGAGTCCCGGCCGATCGTGCTGGCCCAGGACAGCGCCGGCGGCGAGGCCGCGGCTCTGCTGATGGACGTCGGCGCCGGCACCGCGGAGGCGCACTACCAGGGCAGGGACGTGCGGGGAAAGCTCGTGCTCACCTCTTCCCAGCCCGGGGCGGTCTACCCGCTGGCCGTGGACCGGCTGGGCGCGGCGGGGATCGTCTCTTACGCCCAGAACCAGGTGACGGGGTGGTGGAAGGAGGACGAGAACCTGGTCCGCTGGGGGCACCTGAGTACCTTCCCGGAGCCGAAGACGTTCGCCTTCATGGTGTCGCTCCGGCAGGCCCGGGGCTGGCAGGCGCGGCTCGCGGCCGGACAGCCGGTGCGCCTGCGGGCGAGCGTCAAGGCCGGCCAGCACGCCGGCGCCTATAGCATCCCGACGGCGGTGATCCCCGGCGCCGACCGCGCGCACGAGATCGTCCTCTCCTGCCACCTCGACCATCAGCGGCCGGGAGCGAACGACAACGCCAGCGGCTGCTCCGCCATCCTGGAGACGGCCCGCACGCTCGCCAAGCTGATCCGCGAGGGGAAGCTGGCCGCCCCCCGGCGGACGATCCGCTTCGTCTGGCCGCCGGAGATCGAGGGCACGACCTCGCTGCTCAACGCCCGGCCGGACCTCGCGGCGCGGGCCCTGGCCGTGATCCACATGGACATGGTGGGCGGCGACGCCGAGATCACCAAGGCCGTCTTCCACGTCACCCGCTCGCCGAAGAGCCTGCCGACCTTCGTCAACGACGTCGGCGAGGCCTTCGGCCGCTTCGTCAACGAGCAGTCGTACGCCCTGGCCGCCACGGGCGAGGCAATCTATCCCCTGATCGATCCCGAGGGGAGCAAGCGCGCGCTTCAGGCGGAATTCGTGGACTTCACCGAGGGCAGCGATCACCAGGTGTGGACGGAGGGCTCCTGGCGGGTGCCGGCCATCTATCTGAACGACTGGCCGGACCGCTACATCCACACCCATGCCGACGGGGTGGCGAACATCGACTCGACCAAGCTCCTGCGCGCCGCCTTCCTGGGCGCGGCGAGCGCCTATTGCCTGGCCAATCTCGACGCCGCCGGCATGCCGGCGCTCTGGGAGGTGATGCGCCGGCACAGCCTGGAGCGGACGGCCGGGGCGATGGCTCGCCGGGACCGCCTGCGGGCCATGGGGGAGGCCGCCGAAGCCGACAACCTGATGCGCTTCCATCTCGCCTACGAAGCAGGCGTGGCGCAATCGATGGCGCGTTTCGCCGAGGTGCCGCCGGCCGTGCTCCAGGAGGCGAAACGTTTCCTGGCGGGTCTGCGGGAGATAGTTGGCGCCGCTGCCGCTGCCGCCGAGAGCGGCGGCACCGTCTACCGGCGTTCCGCCGAGCCCAAGGGGCCGATGGGCGGCTTCGGCTACGACTACTTTCAGGACAAGACCGCTCAGAAGGGGATCCCCGCGCCGGCCCTGCTCAGCCGGACGGGCCTGTGGGGCGGCGGCGGCGAGTACGCCTACGAGGCCCTGAACCTGGTCGACGGCCGGCGGACGGTGGGCCAGATCCGGGATGCCCTGGCCGCCATCTACGGCCCGCTGCCTCTGGCCGAGGTGGCGGAATACCTGGCGGCTTTGGAAAAGATCGGCATCTTGACTCAGAGCTGAACGGGCGGCGGTCCGGCCAGTCCCGCTTCGAGCCGGGCCTCGGTGAGGGTGGGGCCGTACTCCCTCCGCAGCAGGGGATTGGTCCGCAGAGCCAGCTCGAGCACGGCCACGGCCTGCCGCGCGCCTTGCCGGCGGCGGGCCGCGTCGGCTTCCGTCTGCGCCACCCGGTACTGGAGCAGCCCCTGCAAGGCGAGATAGCGCGCCTCGCCGGCGTTGACGGCGAGCGCCTTGGCGGTGCGGCCGAGTCCCTCGCGCAGCGCCGCCTCCCGATCCCCGGAGCTCTTCGCGACCTCGGCCCGGTAGCGCGCGGCGAGCGCCTGGGTGAAGAAGACGTCCGGCTGCTCGGGGTTGAGCTCCTCGGCGCGGCGGAGGTCGGCGGCGGCGGCGCGCAGGGCGGGCTCCGGGTCCTGGCGCTGGCGCAGGCTCCAGCGGGCGGCGATGAGCCCGGCCCGCGCGCGCTCCAGGAAGACGTCGGCGTCGGAGGGGTTCAGGCGCCGGGCCTCCTCCAGGGCGGCGGCGGTCGAGTCCAGGGCCGGCTTCGGGTCCTGCCCCTGCGCCAGGAAGGCCTCGGCCAGGCTGCGCCAGGTGTAGGCGAGGTTGTAGCGGGCGAGGGAGTAGTCCGGCTTGAGCGCGATGGCGTGCCGGTAGCTGTCGGCGGCGCGGGCGAGCGCCTGGCGCGGGTCGCTCCCCTGGGTCAGCAGGTACTCGCCCAGGGTCAGATGGGCGTTCCCCAGGCTGTTGCGGATCGAGACTCCCTTGGGGTTCAGCTCCGCCGCGCGCTCCAGGGCCGTCACCGCTTTGCCGATCGAGGCGCTGGGGTTCATCCCCTGGGCGATCTGGATCTCCGACAGGATCTTCCAACTGTTGCCCAGGCCGAGGAGGGCCGGCACGGAATCGGGGTTGAGGACGCTGGCCTGCCGGTAGCTCGCCTCCGCCTGGGTGACGGCCCCTTGGGGCTCGCCGCCCCGATGCTGCTGGTCCTGGGCCAGCACGAGGTAGGCCGTGCCGAGGCTGACATGGGCCGAGGCCAGCTCGGGCTGGGCTTCGAGGGCCCTGCGGGCCGCTCCGATCGCCCTCCGGATGTCGGTGCGGGCATCGAGCCCCTGGGCCATCTTCCACAAGGCCAGCACCTGGTGCGAGGCGGCCAGGTGGTGATAAGCCCGGGAGTTTCGCGGATCGAGGGCGATGGCGCGCTCCGCCTGGCGCACGGCGGCCGAGAGCTCCGGGGACGGGTCGTCCCCCCGCTTGCGCTTCTGGTCCCCCAGGCGCCGGAAGATGGCGGCCTTGAGCACCAGAGCGTCGGCGGACTCGGGATCGACTCTCAGGGCCTGGTCGCACGCCGAGAGGGCTGAAGCCGCCTGGGGCTCGGCCACGTCCTCGAGCGCCATGGCCGCCTGGATCTGGCGCGACCAGCGGTCGCAGTCCTCGACGTAGAGGTCGGGAGCGCTGGGCAGATCCAAGAGCAGCCGGCGGTAGACCTCGCCCGCGCGCTGGAAGAGCCCGATCGCTTCCTCGTACCGGCCCGCCCGGGCAGCCTCGCTGCCCTGAGCGCGGTAGACCTTGGCCTCGAGCTGGGGCCGGCCGGCCCGCCGGGTGGCGTCCAGGGCCTCTGCGTACCGGCCTTCGTAGAGCGCGATGAGGCCCTTGAGGTAGAGGGAATCCGGCGAGCCCGCGCGGGCTTCGCGCAGGTAGTCGAGGGCCGGCCGGCGGTACGCCCGCTCGGCCTCCTCCCGGCGGGCCTGTCCTTCCGGCACGGAGGTGGCGCCGTCGGCGTCGTCCAGGGTCCTCTCATAGGAGAGGCCGAGGGCCAGGCCCAGGCTCTCCGCCACGTCCGGCCCCCGCTCCCCGGCCTGCCAGGCCCGCTGCAGGTGGTCGCGCGCCCGTTCGTACTGGTGCAGGGCCAGGTAGCCCCGTCCAAGAGAGTAGTGCCCCGGCCCGGCCGCGAGGGTGCCGAGCGTTCTCATCTCCGCGCGGATGGCCGCCATCTCCGCCCGGACCTTGCGCTTGAACGGCGTGATGTCGTGCGGCGGCAGGGAGGACTCGTAGCCCATGCTGGCTTGGAGCGCGCCGATCCGCTGGCCGAACCGCTGGGCCAGCTCCGCCTTTTCGCGCGCGTGCCACTGGGCCCGCAGGCTGAAGGCCCCCAGGGTGGCGAGGGCGAGGATGGCGGCGGCGGAGACGATGGCCAGCGCCCGGTTCTTGCGCAGCCGCTTGCCGGCGCGGTAGAGCCAGCCGGTGGGCCGGGCGTTGATCGGCTCGCCGTCCAGGAAGCGGTCGAGGTCCTCGGCGAGGTCGCGGGCCGACTCGTAGCGCCGGCCGGGTTCCTTCTCCAGGCACTTGGCGACGATCGTCTCGAGGTCCTCGGGGATCGCGGCATCGACCTGCCGCAGGGGCTTGGCTTCCTCCTGGACGAGCTGGACCAGGATGCGGGCCAGGTTGCCGCCGCCCCGGAAGGGCGGCGAGCCGGCGAGCAGCTCGTAGAGCACGACCCCCAGGCTGTAGACGTCGCTGCGCCGGTCGAGGGCGCGGCCCTGCGCCTGCTCGGGGGAGATGTAGGCCGGGGTGCCGCTGATCATGCCGGTGCGGGAGAGGCTCACCTCGTCCTGCTCCATGGCCAGGCCGAAGTCCACCACGAAGGGGTGGAGCGCGCCCGATTCATCGCGCGCCAGCAGGATGTTGCCCGGCTTGAGGTCGCGGTGGATCAGGCCCGTGCGGTGGGCGGCGTGGACGGCCCGGGCGACGTCGCGCACGAGCTCGACGTTGGCCGCGGTGGAGAGCTCCTCGGTGAGCTCGCCGATGCTCCGGCCGTCGATGTACTGCATGGCGATGTAGGGCCGGCCCTCGACTTCTCCCACCTCGTGGACCTGGCAGACGTTGGGATGTCCGACGCGGGCCTGAGCGCGGGCCTCGCGCAGGAAGCGCTCGGTCTGGGCGGCGTCGTTCCGGTGCAGGAACTTGAGCGCCACCCAGCGGCCGAGAGTGGGATCGAAGGCCTTGTAGACGGTGCCCATGCCGCCCGAGCCCAGGAGGCGCTCGACGCGGTAGCGGCTCCAGTCGGCGAGGAAGCGGAGCTCGGGCGGGAAGGCGGAGTGGGCCGCCGCGTCCGGCAGCGGGCTCCTGGCCGCCGGCGGCCAGGGCCGGGCGGCGCCGATCACGTCGGGGGTGAGGTCGTCCCGGTCCCCTTCCAACTCGGCGGTCAGGGCGGCGAGGGTCTCCGGAGTCAGGAATCCGGCGTCGAGAAGAGCCCGGACCCACCGGCTGCCCGGGAACGCGCCGTCACTCCCGGCGGTGTCGGGCAAATGGTCGGCGACGGAATCGAGGTCCTCCCAGCGGAGGAGGCCCTTGGCGATCGCCAACCGCAGGAGACTGCTCTCCGTGGGCCGGGTCATGAGTGTTGTCGATGGGCTCATCAGTGTAACCCGTTAGGCGCCAGGTGGACGAGATTCGTTTCAGACGAGAGGGATTCCCATGGAGATGTGACGGCAGGGAGAAAAAGATTTCGAGCCCTGCACCCCACCCCAACCCCCTCCGGGAGCCGAGGGGGTTGAAGAGGGGGGCCGATCAGGACGGGCGGCCCGATTCCCAGCCGGCCGGCACGGCGACGCCGGCCAGCAGGTTGCGCAGCACGATGGGCTCGACCGGCTTGACGAAGTGGTGGTGGATGCCCGCCTCCTGGGAGCGGCGCCGGTCCTCCGGCTGGCCGTAGCCGGTCATCGCCACCAGCAGGGTGTGGTCGAGCCCGATCTCCTCCCGCAGGCGGCGCGCCACCTGGTAGCCGTCGAGGCCGGGCAGGCCGATGTCGAGCAGCACCACCTGGGGCTGTTGCAGCCGCGCCTCCTCGATGGCGGTGCGGCCGTCGTGCACCACGTGGACGTCGTGGTTCCAGAGCCGGAGAAGGGTGGCGAGGCTCTCGGCGGCGTCGATGTTGTCCTCGACGACCAGCACCCTCAAGGGCCGGCCGGCGGCGGATATGGCGGGCTCGGCGGCCGGCAGGGCGGCGTCGGCGGCGGGCCGGGCCGGCAGGCGGATGACGAACTCGCTGCCCTGGCCGAGGCCGGGGCTGGAGGCCGACACCTGGCCGCCGTGCATCTCCACCAGGCTGCGCACCAGGGTGAGGCCGACGCCGAGGCCGCCGTCCGAGCGGGCCAGCGAGCCGTCCGATTGCACGAACGGCTCGAACACGCGGTCGAGCACGTCGGGCGGCACGCCGATGCCGCTGTCGCGGACCCTGATCACGGCCTCGTCCCCCTCGCGGGCCGCCGAGACCCAGACGCGGCCGCCCGGCATGGTGTACTTGGCGGCGTTGTTGAGGAGGTTCGAGATCACCTGCTCGATCCGGGTGGGGTCCGCCTCCAGCCGGACGGTCTCGGCCGGCAGCTCGACCGACAGCTCGTGGCCGCGGCTCTCGATCAGGGGGCGGGTCCCCTCGACCGCCCGCTGGAGGACGGTGTCCAGGCTCACCAGCTCCTTGCGCAGCCGGATGCTCCCCTGGTTGATGCGGGAGACGTCCAGCAGGTCGTCCACCAGCCGGGCCAGGTGCTTGACCTGGCGCTCCACCATCTCGCGCGAAGGCTTGAAGGTGGGATCGGCCGTCTCGACCTGGCGCATCAGCTCGACGGCGTTGCGGATGGGGGCCAGCGGGTTGCGCAGCTCATGGGCGAGCATGGCCAGGAACTGGTCCTTACGGCGGTCCGCGCCCACCAGCTCCTCGGCGCGCCGGCGCAGCTCCTCCTCCAGGCGCTTCTGCTCGGTGATGTCGAGCTGCGTGCCCCAGACGCGGACGAGCCGGCCGTCCTCGACCACGCCCATCAGGTTGTTGAGGAAGACCTTGGGATTGCCCTCCGCGTCCACCTCGTGGGACTCGGCGCCGGTCAGCCGGTACCCGGACATGATGAAGCTGCGGAGGTACTTGAGGTTGTGCGCGTCCGTCGCGGGGAGGAACTGGCCGAGGCGGGCGCCCAGGATCTCCGCCTCGGACTCCAGCCCGTACATCCGCGCCATCACGAGGTTGCACTCGGCGAGCACGGCATGGCGGAAGAAGAGGTCGACCTGCTCGTCGTCCGGCAGGTCGACCGGCACCGGCGGCTCCACCTCGAAGCGCCAGATGCCCTCCGAGCTCTGCTCGATGAAGGCGCGGTAGCGCTCTTCGCTCTTCCTCAGGGCCCGCTCGGCCTGGGTGCGGTCCGTGACGTCGCGCAGCACCATCACGGCGCCGGTGAAGATCCGGTCGTCGTCGCGCAGGGACTCCACCGCCGTCTCGATCCGCCGCTCGCCGCCGGCTCCCGCGAGGAGGGCATGGTAGAGCGCCGCGCTCGCCGGCGCCTGGCCGTTCGCGGGCCGGCTGAGGGGGATCTCGGCCGGCTGGCGGGTCGTCTCGTCGAGGAGATGAAGGACTTCCTTGAAGGAACGGCCGTACGCCGAGCCCAATCCCAGGCCGGTCAGGCGTTCGGCGGCCGGGTTCATGAACGTGACGCGGCCTTGTGCGTCCGTGGTGACGACGGCGTCACCGATCTTGTCCAACGCGACACGAAGCCAATCCTGCTGTTCCTGGCTTCCGGGATCTGACATGTTGAAGGTTCCTCTTGGCGGCCAGTAAGAATCGAAAAAAGCTGCCTTGATGATCGGACATCCGGATGAGCCCTTTGGAGGACAACATCTCCCAGTGAGGGATTCAGCCTCGGCTATAGGTCTAGCATGTCCCGTGCCACGGAGGCCTCTGCGCCCCGCCTAATGCCAGGGCCGGGTCTCCAGGGTAGGGACCCGTAAGGCACGGAAATAGGGGAGGAGGCCGATCGTCTCGTCCCAGTAGGGCGTGCGGCGGTACCACCACTCGTAGCGGGCGTTGCCGTCGGCGGCGAGCTTCTCGTCCTGGAGGGCGGTCTGCCACTCGGCGGCGGTCTTGGGGTCCTTCAGCATCTCGGCCGCGAGCCCTTCGAGCACCCGCGGGTCGATGTACTCCTTGCCCTCGAAGACGGTGGAGAGCAGGCCCCAGGAGAGCAGCGAGTCGGGGGCTCCGGGCTCGAGGAGCTGCACCGCCACCTCGAAGTCCGGCTGGTCGGCCGGCACCCATAGGGCTCCCGCCGGGATCCTGCGCCGCTCGACGGCCCGCACGGCGTTGGCCGAGACCCGCGTCAGCCCCTGGTAGCTGGCCGGCGCCGGCACCGGCTGCGCGACCCGCATCGTCTCCACCTCGACCTCGACCGGCTTGGTGAGCTTCTCGGCCCGCAGGCCGTGGCCGCGCAGCCGCTCCTCGATCTGCGGCCAGCCGGGGAGCACCAGGTAGCCCCGGGGCCGGGGGACGGCCGCCGCGGCCTTCGGCTTGTGGTACCAGGGAACCTCGATCTCCCGCACCTCGCCGCGGCGGAAGAGGAGCAGCGGCTGGCCGCTGACGGCGGAGGTCCTGGTATCGCCGGCGTAGACGGGGAAGCGGATCGGGTCCGACTGCTCGCTCTGCTCGTAGCTCACCACCACGTCGGACGGCGGGGCGTCCGGCTTGCCCTTGGCGACCGTCGCCGCCTCGGCCTCCGCCACGGCGCGGGTGAGCGCCTCCGGGTCGCGGGCGATCTCGTCGAGCAGGGAGACCAGGAAGCCGTGGGTCGCCAGCACCCGCTGCTTGTAGGGCTTGTAGGAGTGCGTCTCGACGAGGATCGACGGCCGGTTGCGCAGCGGGAAGTAGCCGGAGGAGTAGCGGGGCTGGCCCACCCAGGAGCTGAACCCCTTGGCGGGATCGTTCCGGTCGACCAGGTCCACGTAGGGGCCGTTCTTGAAGCCCGCTTTGGCCGTGGCCGCGAGCACCGCCGGGAAGTGGGCACGCATCCAGGCGTCGACCGGCGCGGGCGCCTGGGGCGCCTCGGACCACGCCCAGGTCAGCACCCAGTCGTGGTCGACGCCGTCGGTGACGTGGTTGTCCACGTGCAGGTGGGGGCGCCAGGCGTTGACCAGGGCGACCAGCGAGCGCGCCTCCTCGGAGGCGAGCTTCAGGTGGTCGCGGTTGAGGTCGAGCCCGCCGGCGGTGGTGCGGAAGCCCATGCCCTGCCGCGGCCCGTCCTGGTTGGGGCGGTTGTACGGCGAGACCCGCGCGTGCCCGTCGACGTTGTAGATCGGCAGCACGACCAGCGTCACCTTGTCCAGGATCTCCCGGTGCCGTCCCGCCGCCATGTCGCGCAGGAGCATCAGCGAAGCGTCCTTGCCGTCGATCTCGCCGGCGTGGATGCCGTTCTGGATCAGCACGATGGGCTTCGGCAGCTTCTGCGCCCTGCGGCCGGTGAACGCCTTCTCCCTGGAGACCACCACGAACGGCAGCGGCCGCCCCTGGCCCGAGCTGCCGTAGAAGCCGAGGTACATCTGGGGGAAGTGGGCCTGGAGCTTCTTGATGAAGTCGATCGTCTCGTCGTAGCTGCCGGTCGCCTCGAAGCCGGAGAGCTCGGCCCGGGTCTTCAGCTTCGCCAGGGCCTCCACGTCCGCCGCGTTGGGCGGAGGGAGCGGAGCCTCGGAAGCCTTGGCGGCCTCCTCGTCGTCCGGATCGACGGGCGGGGTAATCTGCGCGGCCGCTCCGGAGGCGAGCAGCAGGGCGAGGAGGAGCAGCAGGCTCAGAGGACGGACGCGATAGGTCATGAGAGGTCTCCACGGTCGGGACTGGAAACTGTAGCAGAGGCGCGGAGCCCCGATCGCCGGTTTCTCAAGTCTCGATAGTGGCACTACTGGCATGACTCCTGCAAAAACCTCGAAGGGGGAGCTGATGCTCCCCGCCATCTTCGAAAAATCAATTAAAGGGTGAGAGGAGACCATCATGAACGTCAAGCTTTCCCGGAGAGCATCGCGCATTCTCGCGTCGGCTGCTGGCGCGGCTCTCCTCTGTGCCTCCGCCTGGGCGGCCACTCCGGCCTCCGGGACCGTTTCCGAGTCCGCGTCCCAGGCGGCGTGGACGGGAGGCCCCGGCGTCCCGACCGCCGCGGCCACCTGCGGCAGTCCCAGCAACACGAGTTGTGACAATTACAAACTGACCATCGTTCCTCCGTCTTACGGTTTCAAGGTTGAAATCAAGCTGGCTCTGCAGGCGACCGACGACTACGACCTCGAGGTCTACGGTCCCGATGGCGCGCTGGCGGCGAGCTCCGGCAACGGCCCCGGCCAGGCGGAGACGGTGGTGCTCAACAATCCCGCGGCCGGCACCTACACGGTGAGCGCCTCGCCCTACGCCGCGCTGACGGCCTACGCGGGCAGCGCCAAGATCACCCAGCTCGCGCCGCCGCCGGCGCCCTCCAAGGAGACGCCGCCGCGCTACGCCAGCTACACGCCGCCGAACGGCAAGGGGCAGAGCGCCGGCGAGCCGACCCTGGGCGTCAACGAGCGCACGGGATCGGTGATGTACATCGCGGGCACCGAGACCCTGAAGGTCGACTTCAACGACTGCACCTCGCCGGCGACGGCGAACTGGCAGGACCGCAGCGCCCTGCTGACCTCCCAGGTGACCTTCGACCCGATCCTGTTCACGGACCAGGCGCTGGGCCGCACTTTCGTCTCCCAGCTCCTGCCCACCAAGGTCAGCCTGATGGCCTGGTCGGACAACGACGGCCTGACCTGGCTGCCGAGCCAGGGCGCCGGCATCAACTCCGGCGTCGATCACCAGAGCATCGGCGGCGGCCCCTTCGCCCCGGGCCTGCTGCAGCCTTTGACGTCCTATCCCCACATCGTCTACTACTGCTCCCAGGATATCGCCATGGCGCAGTGCGCCACGAGCCTGGACGGCGGCACGACCTTCGGGCCGGCGGTGCCGATCTACAACATCACCCAGTGCGGCGGCCTCCATGGCCACGTCAAGGTGGGGCCGGACGGCACGGCCTATGTCCCCAACAAGAGCTGCGGCGGCGGGCAGGGCTTCGCCGTGTCGCGCGACAACGG
Organism: Thermoanaerobaculia bacterium; assembly: GCA_035266085.1. Lineage (GTDB taxonomy): Bacteria > Acidobacteriota > Thermoanaerobaculia > Multivoradales > UBA5704 > DATARR01. Next base: position 35,814 of record DATFNZ010000117.1, on the reverse strand, counting down.
CCTCACCTGGGCGGTCAAGGAAGTGCCGGGGAGCTCCGGCGGCGAGTGGGATCCCTCGGTCGGCATCGCCACCGACGGCACCGTCTACTTCGGCTATGAGGACGGCGACGGCCATCCGAAGGTCGCCGTCTCGCTGGACGGCGGCGACACCTGGGCCCACATCGTGGACGTCGGCGTGCAGCACGGCCTCCAGAACATCGCCTTCCCGGTGGTGGTGGCGGGCGATCCGGACCGGGCGGCGTTCGCCTTCCTGGGCACCACGACGGGCGGCGACCTGGGCGGCGACGACCCCAACGCCCCGGCCGTCTGGCACCTCTACGTGGCCCACACCTATGACGGCGGCGCGACCTGGGTGACGGCCAACGCCACGCCGGGCGACCCGGTGCAGCGCGGCACCATCTGCAGCAGCGGCACGACCTGCGGCAGCACCCGTAACCTCCTCGACTTCATGGACGTGGTGGCCGACGCCCAGGGCCGGGTGCTGGTGGGCTTCGCTGACGGCTGCGTGGGCGGCTGCGTCAACGGCGGTACCAACAGCGGCACGGCTCTGGCGACCATCGCCCGGCAGTCGAGCGGCAAGGGGCTCTACGCCGGCTACGACCTGCCCGTCGGCCTGCCGGCGGCCCCCGCCGTCGAAGCGGCCCAGGCCAACGGCACCGTCCACCTCACCTGGTCGACGCCGGACGACCACGGCTCGCCGATCCTCGAGTACCGCCTCTCCCGGCGGGCCGCGGGCGGCGCCTTCGAGCAGTTCGCCAGCGTCGGCGCCGATGTCCACTCCTATGACGACACCCCCCGGGCCGGCACGACATACTCCTACCGGGTCAAGGCCGTGAACGGCCAGGGCGAGGGGCCGGCCTGCCGCGAGGTGTTCCCGACCCAGGCGGTGCCGGCGACGCAGTCGTGCACCGCGCCGGGCACCCAGGTGGCGGCCGACCCCGCGGGCGACGTGCCCGTGGCGGCCCTCGACGTCAAGTCCCTCTCGGTCGCCGAGCCGCCGGGCGGCAGCTCGCAGAAGATCGTCTTCACCCTCAAGGTGGGCAGCCTCGCCAGCTTCACCCCCGGCAGCGCCTGGATGATCCTCTGGAACCGTCCGGCGCCGGACGCCACCTACGACCGCAACTACGTGGTCATGCGGGCGTCCGGTCTCGGCACGGTGTCGTTCAAGTACGGCAAGGTGTCGCCGCCGAACCTGAACCAGGGGACCGACCTCGGCAACGCCACCGGCAGCTTCTCGGCGGACGGCACGATCACCATCTCCCTGACGGGCGCGCAGGCGGACGGCATCGGCGCCGGCCAGGACCTGCCGGCTCTGGAGGCTCGCACCTTCGCCCTGAACGTCAGCGGCATGCCGGTCTCGCAGGCCACGGCGGTGGACTTCGCCGGCGGCAACTACACGCTGGCCGGCAGCGCCCACTGCGGCGGGTAGGGTCTATATTGGGTGGGTGAGGGTCCGATCCCCTCAGCCAGCCTCGATCCCCCGGTACAGCTCGTCGACCGAGCGGACGTACTGGAACCAGCCGAATTTCTCCTCGGCGCGGGCCCGGGCCTCCGCGGCCAGCCGCGCCGCGAGCTGCCGGTCGCGCAGCAGCCGCACGATGCCGCTCGCCAGCTCCGGCGACCAGGCGCCGGTCAGCAGGGCGCTCTCGTCGTCGAGCAGGATCCGGTGGGCCGGGATGTCGGTCGCCACGATCGGCTTGCCCGCCGCGAGGTAGTCGAAGATCTTGAGCGGCAGGTTGTCCCCGTAGGCCCGCGGCGAGACCAGCACGTCGGCCAGGGCCAGGAAGAGGGGGATCTTCTCCCGCGGCTGGCGCTTCACCACTCTCAGGGCCCCTTCGCGCACCAGGTCGGCGTGAGCGCGGCCCACGGTCGTGCCTCCCGTCTCGTCCGCTCCAACCAGCACGAAGGCCACTTCCGGCATCTCGGCCCGCACGTGGGGGATGGCGGCCAGGAGCTCGGACAGTCCCTGGTATGCCTGGAAGGTGCCGCAGTAGAGCACCACCGGCCGGCCGGGGGCGAGGCCCAGGTCCTGCCGCAGCGCCTCCGCCTCCTCCCGCGTCGCCGAGGGCAGGGCGCTGGCGAACTTCCATTCCCGCAGCCGGGCATCCGGCGCCAGAGCCCTCACCCGCTGGGCGAGCCCCGCGCTGCTCACGATCGAGTCGGCGTGGCGGAGGAGCCAGCGCTCCATGCGGAGCAGCGCCGACTGCACCGCCGCGCTGCGGAAGGCGAGATGGCGGGCGAGCTGGTCCGGCAGGCTCGACTGCATGTCATAGATCACCGGCACCCGGAACCGCTGGCCGAGCAGCACGCAGGGGAAGGCCGCCTCCTCGACGGCGTGGATGCACGAGTAGCCGCCCTTGGAGAGCCGGCGGAACAGCTCCGAGATCAGCGTGACGTCGAGCAGCAGCTTGGCAATGGAGAAGCCGACGGGCACCCGCCGCAGATGGAACGGATTCGAGGCGCGGAAATACCGCACCCGCGGGATGTCGATCGTCCGGCCCAGCGGGAAGGTGACCACGTCCACCTCATAGGAGAGCTGTGACAGAGCCTGGAGGAGCTGACACACGGCGATCGGCGTTCCACGGTCCTCGTAGAACGGTTGAGGGGCGACGACGAGGACGCGAGATCTCGGCACAGGCGATTTCCTTGGGCGTAGAAAACCCTGCACGGGAGAAAAGCAGAACTTGTGCCATCGATAAACATCGATGGGCGGCGGGCTCTACGGCTCCGGCTCCCTGTCGGTCTCCGGATACGTCCCCAGCACGCGCACCTCGGCCGTGTGCGGCCGCACCTCTTCCAGGGCGCCGCGGACGGGCTCCCGGTGGGCGTTGCCGTGCAGGTCGAGATAGAAGCGGTACTGCCAGGGGCTCGCCGGGATCGGCCGGGACTCCAGCTTGGCGAGGCTGACGCCCCGCCGGCTGAAGACGCCGAGCACCTCGGCCAGGGCGCCGGCCCGGTCGGGCAGCGTCAGCAGGAGCGAGGTCTTGGCCGGGGTCTCGGGAGGGAAGGGGATGGCATCGTGCGCCAGCTCGACGAAGCGGGTGTAGTTCCCCTCCTGCGACTGGATGCCCCGCCGCAGCACCTCCAGGCCGTACACCCGGGCCGCCGGCTCGCCGGCGATGGCGGCCACCGTGGGATCGTTGCGCTCCCGCACCTTGCGGGCCGAGCCGGCGGTGTCGAATTCCGTCTGCTGCCGAACCCAGGGGACGGTGCGCAGGAAGTCCTGGCACTGCAGGAGACCCTGGGGATGAGACAGCACGACCCGCAGGTCCTCGACCCGGGCGCCCGGCAGCCCCAGCAGGCAGTGCTCGATGCGGCTCACCGCCTCGGCGGTGATGGTGAGGCCCCCTTCTGCGAGGAGGTCGTAGGTCTCGTTGATGCTGCCGGCGGTCGTGTTCTCGATCGGCAGCAGGGCGCGGTCCGCCAGGCCGTCCCGCACCGCTTCGGCGGCGGCGCGGAAGGTCTCGAAGCCCTCGAGGAGCACGCCCTCCGGCCGGCCGGCGTAGCGGCGCTGGGCCGTGAGATGGCTGTACGCCCCCTCGACCCCCTGGTAGGCGACGCGCAGGGGCGTCGAGTCGAGCGAGCGCACGTGAGCTTTCTGGTGGGCCACCGACATGTCCATGATCACCCGGTAGAGACGCTCGACCTCATGGGCGTCGATCCCCCGCTCGACGGCCGCGTGCCGCACCCGCTGGATGACTTGGTCCTCCCGCGGCTCGTCGCGGAACGGATAGGCCATCCCCAGCTTCGCCGCCGCCACCTGCTCCGCCAGGGTCATCCGGCGGCGGAGCTGGGAGAGGATCTCGCGGTCGATCTCCTCGATCGACTCCCGGAGGGCTTGAAGGTCGGGGATCTCCGTCATGGGGGAGGAGTATAGCGGGGCTCCGGCGGCCGTTCGTCGAGGGCGTCGAAAGGGTGAGGCTTCATGTTCCTGAGCTTCTCAGCCTTCCGTTCCCGAATGTCCCGGGAGTCGGGCAGCACCGCCTCCCAGACGGTTCCGACAAGGTCCAGCAGACCCACGAGCAGTTCGGCCATGGCCATGCTGGTAATACGGCGCCGGCGGGGTCCGGGTTTCAGCGGCGGACCCCAAGCTCCTGTACACTGGCCCGCTTGAAGAATCAGGACTCCTCCCGGCAGGCTCGGCCCGAAGCTTCCATGACGGTCTCCGAAGCGCAGACGGGGCTCACCGTCGCCGCGCTCGTGCGCGAATTGCTGCCCGGCACCTCCTGGAGCAAGGCCAAGGAGCTGTGCTCGGAGGGACGCGTCTTCGTGGACGGCGAGGTCGCCCTGGACCCGGCGCGCCGCATGAGCGCGGGGGAACGGGTGGCGCTGCGGCCCGGCGGCCCCGGCCGGCGGGAACAGGCCCTCACCGAGCTGGTGGTCCATCTGGATGCCGAGGTGGCCGTGGTCCGCAAGCCCGCCGGCATCCTCACCGTCCCCTTCGAGCGCGACGACCGCGACACCCTTCTCGCTCTCGCCCGGGTCGCCATCCGGCGCATCGAGGCGGGCCGGGGCAAGGGGGCGAGCCCCACCCTGCGCACCGTCCAGCGCCTGGACAAGGAGACCTCGGGGCTGGTCGTCTTCGCCCGTACCATCGCGGCCCAGCGCAACTTGCAGGAGCAGCTCGCCGCCCACACCGTCACCCGGCGCTACCTCGCCATCGCTCACGGGGCGGTGCGGGACGCGGTCTACGAGACACAGTTCGTCGCCGACCGGGGCGACGGCCTGCGGGGCTCCTGGGGCGTCTTCCGCCGCGCCCGCGGCGAGGCCGCTCCGCCGGAGGCCCGGGAAGCCATCACCCGCGTCCAGATGCAGGAGCGGCTGCCGGGCGCGACCCTCGTCGTCTGTGAGCTGGAGACGGGACGCCAGCATCAGATCCGCATCCACCTCGCCGAGGCCGGGCACCCGCTGCTGGGAGAGACGGTCTACATCCGCGACTGGCGCGGCCCCCTCCTGCCCGCTCCCCGGCCCATGCTCCACGCCACCGTCCTGGGATTCGCCCATCCGCGCACCGGCCGGCCCACCCGCTTCGAGGAGCCGCCGCCGTCCGACTTCACGGCCGTGCTGAAGAAGCTGCGGATGAAAAAGCTTCCCGGCCGCTGAAACTCTCTACGATATCTGTCGTAGAAGGCAGATCCGAAGGGGAGGTGTCCCGCATGAAGGCTCTGGTCCAGGATTTCCGCTACGCTTGCCGCCTGCTGCTCCGCAGCCCCGGTTTCACCCTGCTGGCCGCCGTCACCCTGGCGCTCGGGATCGGGGCCAACGCCGCGATTTTCAGCGTCGCCGACTCGGTGCTCCTCAAGCCGCTGCCCTACCGCGACTCGGACCGGCTGATGATCGTCTACAGCCAGTTCCCGACCCTGGGCTTCGACCGCTTCTGGGTCGATCCGGTCGAGTTCACGGAGTACCGCGACTGGAACCGGAGCTTCGACAGCCTGGGCGCCTACACGACCGGCGGCGTCAACCTCGCGGGCAAGGGCGAGCCGGTGCGGGCCAACGCCGCGTTCGCCTCGGCCGGGCTGTTCCGTGCCCTCGGGGTGGACGCCGCGCTCGGCCGCTACTACTCGCCCGCCGAGGATCTGCCGAACACGGAGGCTGTGCTGGTGCTCTCCGACTCCCTCTGGCGGAGCACGTTCGGGGCCGACCCGAAGGTCGTCGGGCAGCGGGTGAAGGTGGACGGCGGCGACCGGACGGTGATCGGGGTGATGCCGCCGGGCTTCACCATCGGCAACGAGCGGATCGAGGCCTGGATCCCTCTCGCCCTCGATCCCGCCAATCCGGGCAACCGGGGCAGCCACTTCCTCTATCTCGTGGGCCGGCTCAAGCCGGATATCTCGCTCGCTCAGGCGCGGTCCGAGATCGACGGACTGATCGCCCGCTGGCAGCGGGAGCTGCCGGACGATCACACGCCCGACCCTGAGCGGCACCGCCTGGTCGTCCAACCCCTGCTGGAGGATCTGGTCGGCAGCGTCCGGCCGAAGATCCGTCTGCTGATGGGCGCGGTGGGGCTCGTGCTGCTGATCGCCTGCGTCAACGTCGCCAACCTCCTGCTGGCCCGGGCGGAGGCGCGGCAGAAGGAGATCGCCGTCCGCACGGCGCTCGGCGCCGCCCGCGGACGCCTCCTGCGCCAGTTCCTCACCGAGAGCCTGGTGCTCGCCCTGCTCGGCGGCGGCCTCGGCCTGCTCCTCGCCTATGGAGGCGTCAAGGCCATCGTGGCCGCCAACCTGGAGAGCCTGCCGCGGGTGGACGAGATCGGCCTCGACTCGCGGAGCCTGCTCTTCACCCTCGGAGTCTCCCTGCTGACCGGCGTGCTCTTCGGCTTGGCGCCGGCCCTCCACGCCCGGGCGGGGACCTTCTTCTCCTCCCTCAAGGAGGGGGGCCAGCGGACCACGGCGGGCAGCGGCCGCCAGTGGCTGCGGCGCGTGCTGGTGGTCCTCGAGATCGCCTTCGCCGCCACGCTGGTGATCGGCGGCGGCTTGCTGATCCGCAGCTTCTGGCTGCTCCAGGGCGTCGATCCCGGCTTCAATCCAAACGGCCTGCTCTCCGTCCAGGTCTCGCTGCCCGATGCGACCTACACCAAGCCCGAGCAGCAGACGACTTTCTACCAGCGGCTCGTCGGCCAGCTCTCCAGCCTGCCGGGCGTCGAGGGCGCCGCCGCCATGTCGGGCCTGCCGCCGAACCGGCCGGTCAACGCCAACGACATGGATTTCGAGGGCTTGCCACAGACCGAGGACGCGCCGAACCAGAACGTGGACTACTGGCAATTCGTCACCCGTGACTACTTCAGCACCATGGACATCCGCCTGGTCGAAGGGCGCCTCTTCGGGCCCCAGGACGCCCGCGGGTCGGCGCCCGTCATCGTCGTCAACCAGGCCCTGACGAAGGTGTTCTATCCGGGCAAGAGCGCGATCGGCCGGCGCATCCGGGTGGGAGACCGCTTGCCGTGGCTCACCATCATCGGCGTCATCGCCGACGTCAAGCAGGGCGGGCTCGACCAGAAGACGGGGACGGAGGCGTACTTCCTCCACGAGCAGTCCCAGGAGGCGGTGGGCGGCGTGCCGGGCACGATGTACCTCGTCCTGCGCACCTCGAAGGACCCGATGAGCCTGGTGCCGGCGGTGAGCGGCGAGGTCCGGCGGCTCGACCCGACGCTGCCGGTGGCGAACGTCGAGCCGATGACCCGGGTGGTCTACGCCTCGGTGGGGCAGCCGCGCTTCCTGGCCTTCCTGGTCCTGATCTTCTCCCTGGTGGCCCTGACGCTGGCCGGCATCGGCACCTACGGCGTGCTGGCCTACACGGTGGAGCTGCGGACCCAGGAGATCGGCGTCCGGATGGCCCTCGGGGCCCAGGCCCGCCAGGTGCTGAAGATGATCCTGAGGCAGGGAGCCTGGCTGGTGGGGATCGGCCTGCTCCTCGGCCTGGCCGGCGCCGTGGCCCTGCGCCGCGTGCTGGCGAGCGTGCTGTTCGGCGTGGCGCCCACGGACCCGCTGATCATCGCCACGGTCTTCCTGGTGCTCTCTCTGGTGGGCTTCACGGCCTGCTACCTGCCGGCTCGCCGGGCGATGAGGGTCAGTCCGCTGGTGGCCCTGCGGCGGGATTAGCGGGATCCCACAAATGGCAGGGAGCGGCCTCCTCTCCGGCCCGCGGCCGCTCCCGTCATGGATTCAGTTGTCAAAGAGCGCTCCGCGCGCGGGGTCTTGCGTTCAGCTGGAGCATCAGATATACCTGATGTGCATAGGATGGCAGAAGGCGATGGGGCTCGTCAAGCTCGCGAGAGGCTCTTCGGGTCCCATTCCCCACCCTTGAGGCGGCATTCCCCCTGGGGAATGCCACGTTCCCCATCCGTCACGGAGCATTCCCCGTGGGGAATGGAACGTTTCCGATCCGTCACGGAGCATTCCCCCGGGGGAATGGAACGTGACGGACAATGCGCATGACGGAGAAGCTCGACAACGAAGCATTCCCCGTGGGGAACGCCGCATTCCCCATGGGGAACGGCGCGTATTAGGTCCTATGGGCCCCATTCCCCGCTGTCTTCGTGGCGTGAAGAGTGGGGAATGTCCCGCGAGTCGCGGGGAACGGGCCGTTTCGCGGGCGTCGCGAGGCATTCCCCACGGGGAACGCGGCCTGACGAGCGGGGAACGTGGCTCTTTGACAACTGAATCCAAGCCCGGAGGCCCTGTCGACGGCTTCCGGGCTGCCTATTACGACCCGACCCCGTAAATCTCGCGCAGGGGGTGGTTGCATGCAGGGTAAGAAGCTTCTCCATTCGATTCGGCTGACGAACCTCCTCTCCTACGGGAGCGAGGGGGTGAGCCTCGACCTGGAGCCCCTCAACGTGTTGATCGGCCCCGCTCCCGCGCCCACCACTGCGATCTACTGTTCACCATCCTCGAAGCACACATCCAGGGGTGACACGCCATCCTCTTTACATACATCTCGCCCGGGCCTCGGCCAGACAGACTCGCAAGCCGCAGCGTCGCCCTGAAAGGGCGGGATCTGAACAGCCCGGGGTGGCAACCCCGGGAACGGTAGGCCGATACCCTCTCAGCCCCGAAGGGCCGGCAGATCTCGTCGACGAAACGGAACCGCCCGGCAGAGCCAAGGTCTGACTTCCCTTCCACCGCTCGACGGAATGTCGGCCCTTCGGGACTTGGTGCGGGAGGTGGGCTGCGTTCCCGGGGTTGCCACCCCGGGCTGGTCAAATCCCGCCCTTCCAGGGCGACGCTCTCGTTGCCAAGGCTGTTTGGCCGACGCCCGGCGAGATGCGTGTAAGAGCGGGGGTGACACGCCAGAGGCCCCGGACCGGGGCCCCTGGCTGTTAACGCCTACGGCTTCTGATACGCCGGCGGCAGCGGCGTCTGCAGGTTCTTGTAGCGGTCCCGCAGCTCGGTCTGCCGGCTCTTCATCGGCATCTCCCGGCCGCGGATGAAGACGGCGTCGGCGAAGGTGGTCACCTCCAGTGGATCGCCGTCCCAGATCACCACGTCCGCGTCCTTGCCCGGCTCGAGGGTGCCGTAATGGTCGGCGATGCCCCAGATGCGGGCGGGGACGGAGGTCATGGCGGCGAGGGCGGCTTCCCAGGGCATGCCGTAGGCCACGGCGTTGCCCGCCCCCTGCTTGATGTTGCGGCTGTTGTGGGCGTCGCCGGTCATGAAGGCGAGGGTCACTCCGGCCTTGTGGAGACGGGCGGCGTTCTCCAGCGTCGCTCCCAGGCTCTCGAAGCTGCCGGGCAGGTTGGTGAGCGGGTTGACCAGCACCGGCACTTTGGCCTCGGCGATCTGCCGGGCCACCATCCAGCCCTCGGTGACGCCGGCCAGGATCAGCTTGAGGTCGAGCTCCTTGGCCAGCCGCAGAGCGGCCTCGATGTCGCTCGCCCGGTCGACCGACAGGACGAGCGGTAGTTGGCCCTTGACCACGGGGCCGAGGGCTTCGAGGTCGAGCCGGGAGAGCGAGTACTCGCGCCGGTCCCCCTGCTCGAACGACTTGCGGTTGGCGGCGTAGTCGACGGCGTCCTGAAAGGCCTCCCGCAGGCGGAGCATGGCGCCCGCCCGCGAGCCGCCGGTGAGCCCGGCTCCGGCTTCGCCGAGCACGGCGAACATGGCGGCGGGGGAGCGCACGATGTAGTCCCCGGGACCGCCGAGATGGATGACGGCGCCCTGGCCGGCGATCAGGCTTTTGCCGGTGCCCGGCGCCACGACGGCACGGGTCAGCCCCTCGATCCGGTTGACGGCGATCAGCGTCGAGCGCGGGTTGAGGGCGTCGGCGACGTTGAAGGCGGCGGTGACGCGGTCGTCGTCGACCGAGGAGTCGGCGCTCCCCGGGACGGCGTTGACCTCGACGGTGCCGATCTGCGAGAACGAGTCGAACAGCCCCGGCGTCACCACCTTGCCGCGGGCGTCGATCCGCCGCACGCCGGCCGGCAGCGTCACGGTGGCGCCGACGGCCCGGATCCTGCCGTTCTCGATCAGCAGCGTGCCGTTCCGGATCGTCCCCTGAGCCCCAAGGGTGTGGATGGTGGCGCCGGTGATGGCCAGCATCTCGGCGGGCAGGGCCCGGGGGAGCCCGGCCAGCGCCAGGCCGGCGAGGAGGGTCAGGACTCTCGTCCTGGTCAAGACTCTCACTGGCTCACCTCCCCGGTTTCCCGGATGCCGAGCTCGAAGTCCATCTCCGGCTGATGGGAGGGATCGCCGCGGTCGAAGGCCAGGGCGCCGTCGATGTAGACCTTGTCGGGCCGGCTGTAGACGCTGAACGGGTTGCCGCTCCAGAGGACCACGTCGGCCATCTTGCCCGGCTCCAGGGAGCCGGTCTGGTCGCCGATGCCGAGCGACTTCGCGGGGTTGATGGTGAGCCAGCGGATGACGTCCTCCTCGCGGAGGCTCATGCCCATGCGGTTGCCCGCGGCCATGGACTTGGCGGCCTCCTGGTTGAGCCGCTGGATGCCTTCGGCGGAATCGGAATGGATGACGACGCAGGCGCCGGCCTTCTGGAGCAGGGCGGCGTTCTCGCGGATGCCGTCGAAGGCCTCCATCTTGAAGCCCCACCAGTCGGCCCAGATATCGGAGCAGATGCCGTTGGCGGCCAGCACGTCGGCGATCTTGTAGGCCTCGACGGCGTGGTGGAAGGCGGTGACCTTGTAGCCGAACTCCTTGGCGATCTCGATCATGGTGAGCATCTCGTCGGCCCGATAGCAATGGTTCTGCACCAGGATCTCGCCGGCGAGAACGCCGGCCAGGGTCTCGAGCTCGAGGTCCCGGCCGGGAGGCTCGGCCTTCTCGTCTCCCGCCTGCCTCTTCCGTTCGTAGTCTGCCCGCTTCTGGCGGTACTCGGCGGCCTTGATCCAGGCGGCGCGATAGCCGGCGACGTTGCCCATGCGGGTGGACGGCGCGCGGCCCTTGCTGCCGTAGAAGCGTTTGGGGTTCTCGCCGCAGGCCATCTTCAGGCCGTAGGGGGCGCCGGGGAACTTCATGCCGTAGACCCCGCGGGCCGGCACGTTCTTCACCGTGACGCTGCGGCCGCCGAAGAGGTTGGCGGAGCCGGGCAGGATCTGCATCGAGGTCACGCCGGCGGCGAGGGCCAGGGGGAACTGGGGGTCCTGGGGCCAGACGGAGTGCTCGGCCCAGACCTCGGCCGTGTTCGGGTCGGTCAGCTCGTTGCCGTCGGCGTTGGCGTCGACGCCGGGGGAGGCGTAGACGCCGAGGTGCGAGTGGGCGTCGATGACGCCCGGGGTCACCCACTTGCCGGTGCCGTCCACGACGGTGGCGCCGGCCGGCGCCTGGACGTTGGCCCCCACGGCGGCGATCCTGCCGTCGCGCATCAGCACGGAGCCGCGTTCGATGCGGTCGCCGGCGGCGGTGAGGACCGTCGCGTTGGTGATCAGGACGGGCTGGGAGGGCAGCGGATGGTACGAGGACGGGTAGGGCGCCTGGGCGGGCTCGCTCGCCGGGGCTCCGGTCTGGCCGGTCGCCGTCGCCGGCTTCGCCGCCGCGGCCTGGGCGGGCGCGGCGGGAGAAGTGGCGGCAGCGCTGGCGCAGCCGAGAGGGACGATGGCGAGCAGAATCGCGAGGGCGCCGAAAGCGGTGCGGCTGGGCTTGTCGGTCATTGGCCTCCTCGGAAAAAGAGCGGGGTGGGTTCGACGCGGGATCGTAGCATGGGGCCGTGCTAGCATTTCGCGCAGGATCCGGCGGGGAGCCGGTACGCCAGCGGAGGCTTTCGAGCATGTCTTCTTCTCTCACGGATCGGGACTCGTCGTCCCTTGCGCCCGGCGCGGCCGGAGCCGGCGGCTCGCACTTCACGAAGGAGAGCATCCTTCGCGACTACCGGATCGCCTTCCTGAGCCGTCAGGCGAGCCTGATCGGCCGCCGGGAGGTCTTCACGGGCAAGGCCAAGTTCGGCATTTTCGGCGACGGCAAGGAGGTGGCGCAGGTGGCCCTGGCGCGCGCCTTCCGGCCCGGGGACTTCCGCTCCGGCTACTATCGCGACCAGACGCTGATGATGGCCCTCGGCCTGCTCTCCCTGGACGAGTTCTTCGCCCAGCTCTACGCCGACGCCGACGTCGAGCGCGAGCCCTGCTCGGCCGGCCGCTCGATGACCGCCCACTTCTCGACCTGCATGCTCAACGCGGACGGCAGCTTCAAGGAGCTGGTGGACCTGGTCAACGTGGCGGCCGACCTGTCGCCGACCGGCTCGCAGATGCCGCGCCTGGTCGGGCTCTCCTACGCCTCGCGCCTCTACCGCGAGCTGCCGGACCTCCAGGCGACGATGGCGCCGTTCTCGCGCAACGGCGACGAGGTGGCCTTCGGCACGATCGGCAACGCGAGCTGCGCCGAGGGGATGTTCTGGGAGGCGGTCAACGCCGTCGGCGTGCTCCAGTCGCCGATGCTGCTGTCGATCTGGGACGACGGCTACGGCATCTCCGTCCCCAACGAGTTCCAGATCACCAAGGGGGACCTGTCGGCCATCCTCTCCGGCTTCCGCCGCTCGCCGGGGAGCCGCCAGGGTTACGACCTCTATACGGTCAAGGGCTGGGACTATGCCGGTCTGTGCGAGACCTATCTCTCGGCCGTGCAGATCGTGCGCAAGGATCAGGTGCCGGCCATCGTCCACGTCGTCGAGATGACGCAGCCGCAGGGGCACTCGACCTCGGGCAGCCACGAGCGCTACAAGTCGCGCGAGCGGCTGGACTGGGAAGCCGAGTTCGATCCCCTCGTCACGATGCGCCGGTGGATGATCGAGCAGGGCATCGCCGCCGAAGGGGAGCTCGCCGCCGCCGAGGAGGAGGACCTGCGGACGGTGCGCGAGGCGCAGCGCCGGTCCTGGGACGCCTTCCGCACCCCGATCGAGGGGGAGAAGGTGGCCGTCCTGGGTCTGCTCGACGAGCTCGCCGCCAGGTCGGTGCACGGCGAGGAGGTGCGGAAGCTCCGCCAGGAGCTCGAGCGCCAGCAGGGGACGCTCCGCCGCGACATCCTGATGGCCCTTCATGGCGCCCTGGTGGCCACGGCGGGGGAGGACCTGCCCGCCGCCCGCAAGCTGGTGGACTGGAAGAGCGAGCAGGAGCGGATCAATCAGGACCGCTACAACTCGCACCTCTACAGCGATACGCCGCTGGCCGCCGTGAAGGTCCAGCCGGTGCCGGCCGTCTACGCCTCCGACGCGCCCGTGCTCAACGGCTTCGAGGTGCTGAACGCCTGCTTCGACGCCGCCCTCGCGCGCTGCCCCAACGTCATCGCCATCGGCGAGGACGTCGGCAAGATCGGCGACGTCAACCAGGGCTTCGCGGGGTTGCAGGCCAAGTACGGCTCGCTGCGGGTGACCGACACGGGCATCCGCGAGACCACCATCATGGGCCAGGCGATCGGCATGGCGATGCGCGGCCTGCGGCCCATCGCGGAAATCCAGTACCTGGACTACGTCCTCTACGGGCTGCAGATCCTGTCGGACGACGTCTCGAGCCTGCGCTGGCGCACCAAGGGACGCCAGAAGGCGCCGATCATCGTGCGCACCCGCGGCCACCGGCTGGAGGGGATCTGGCACTCGGGCTCGCCGATGGGGGGGCTGCTCAACCTGATCCGCGGCATGTACCTGTGCGTGCCGCGCAACATGACCCAGGCCGCGGGCTTCTACAACACGCTCCTGGAGGGGGACGATCCGGCCCTGGTGATCGAGGTGCTGAACGCCTACCGCCTGAAGGAGAAGCTGCCGGCCAACATCGGCGAGATGCGGGTGCCGCTGGGCGTTCCGGAGGTGCTGCGGGAGGGCACGGACGTGACCGTGGTGACCTACGGCGCCTGCTGCCGCATCGCCCTCGAAGCGGCGCAGAAGCTCGCCGAGCTGGGCATCGAGGTGGAGATCGTCGACGTCCAGACCCTGCTGCCGTTCGACCTCCACGGCCGGATCCTCGAGTCGCTCAAGAAGACCAACCGCGTCCTGTTCCTGGACGAGGACGTGCCCGGCGGCGCCACCGCCTACATGATGCAGCAGGTGCTCGACATCCAGGGTGGCTACGCCTGGCTCGACGGCGCGCCGCACGCCCTGGCGGCCAAGGAGCACCGCCCGTCCTACGGCTCGGACGGCGACTACTTCTCGAAGCCCAACCGGGAGTCGGTGTTCGAGGCCGTCTACGAGATCATGCACGAAAGCGCCCCTGGATCTTTCCCCATCTTTTACAAGTAGCGCTCGCTCTACTCGTTTCTGCCAGAAAGAGCACTTACTAAGATAGGGGGTCATTCCTCCTATCGGATCGTGGTGCATCTTTTTCCCAATGAGGAGAAACGTTATGAGCCCGAGAAGCGTCCGCTGGAGCTCCTGGCCTTTGGCCGTGGCCTGCGTCTTCACCGTGCTGTGCGGCTGGCATCCTCTACCTGTTTCCGCTCAGACGGCGAGCTCCGCCCTGGTCGGCAGCGCCCAGGACGGCGATGGCACGCGGCTGCCCGGCGTCACCATCAACGCCACCAACAAGGAGACGGGCCTGGTCCGCTCCACGGTCACCGGGGGCGACGGCGCCTTCCGGCTTCCCTCGCTGCCGGTCGGTCTCTACACGGTCACCGCCGAGCTCGAAGGCTTCGCCACGGTCACCGTCGAGTCGGTCAAGCTCAACGTGGCGACCGAGCGGGCCCTGGAGATCAGCATGAGCCCGGCAAGCGTCGAGGAATCGATCACCGTGGTCGACGACGCGCCCCTGGTCCAGACCTCGGCGTCGATCGGCACCGTGGTCTCCCAGAACGAGCTCGAGAACCTGCCGCTGAACGGCCGGCAGTTCGCCAACCTGGCCTCGCTCGCTCCGGGGACGTCTCTGGCCGTCAACAGCGACCCCACCAAGCCGGGGCAGCAGACGGTCGCCCTCAACGGCGGCGCCGGCCGCAACGTCAACTACATCATCGACGGCGGCGACAACGCCGACGACACGATCGGCGGCGCTCTCCAGAACTTCAACCTCGAGAGCGTGCAGGAGTTCAAGATCCAGACCCAGCAGTACAAAGCCGAGTACGGCCGCTCGAGCGGCGGCGTCCTCTCCGTGGTTACCAAGACCGGCACCAACCGGTTCGCCGGCAGCGCCTACGGCTTCTACCGCAAGGACAGCCTGAACACCGAGACCGAGACCGAGAAGACTTCGGGCGTCGGCAAGCAGCCCTATGAGCGCAAGCAGTATGGGGCTTCGCTGGGCGGCCCGATCGTCAGGGACAAGGCGCACTTCTTCGCCACCTGGGAGAAGACCCAGCGCGACACCCTGTACACGATCGCCACCGACGGCACCCTGGCCGACCTCGACGGCCAGTCGATCCCCGTGCCCTTCGCCGACGAGCTCGGCACGGCCAAGGCGACGTACGACATCTCGGCCAAGCAGTACCTCATGGTCCGCTATGGCTTTCAGAAGAACGCCGACAAGTACGGCGCCTCCCCGTTGACGGCGCCCTCGGCTCTGGGCACCGTCGCCAACGACTATTCCTCCGTGCTGGCAGGCCACACCTCTCAGCTCGGCGCCGGCGCCCTGAACGAGCTGGTGCTCCAGTACACCCAGTTCGAGAACACCATCACGGCGGACTCGAACGAACCGTCCATCACCTTCCCCTCGGGAGCCCGGACCGGCCAGAACGCCAACACTCCGCAGTCCACCCGGCAGAAGAAGCGGCAGCTCAGGGACGACTTCTCATGGTCCCAGGAGATCGGCCCCAGCCGGCACGACTTCAAAGTGGGCTTCAACTACGTCGATGAGCCGACCCTGCAGGCCGATGCCACGACCGGGACCAACGGCTCCTACAGCCTCCTGACGGACGAGCCGGGCTCACCGGTGGTGGACATCACGTTCTTCGGCGGCTTCGCCGGCGCGAGCATACCCGTCAAGCAGTACAGCGGCTACCTTCAGGACGATTGGGCGGTGCGAGACCGGCTGACGGTCAACCTCGGGCTCCGTTACGATTACTGGACGGGTTTCGACATCGATCAGAGTTCGAATCCCATCTGGCAGACGCTGTCCACCCAGACCACCTTCAACGAGTTCTTCCTGGCCGACTTCCAGGGCGGCCGGGGAGGGCAGCTCGAGAACGATTCCAACAATTTTGCGCCCCGGCTCGGCTTCACCTACGACGTCAAGGGGAATGGCCGTCAACTGCTGCGGGGCGGCTGGGGGATCTACTACGACTTCCCCTACACCAATGCGACGATCCTCTTCCCCTCCTTCGCCGTGCAGTCCAACTACGGGATCAGCTACAACGTCCACACCGCCACCGGCATCCTCAATCCGGACGGCACCTTCTTCCAGCCGGGCCAGCCGCTGCCTCCGAACCAGATCCCCGGAGCCGCGGTCTTCCCGCCCACCGACATCGCCTCGCCGACGCTGTCGACGCCGCAGTCGACCCAGGCTTCGCTGGGCTACTCGTTCCAGGTGACCAACTGGCTGGGCCTGAACCTCGAGGCCGTCAGCATCGACTACAAGAACATCCCCTTCGCGATGCCGGCCAACCCGTTCCTGAACGCCGCCGGCCAACCTCAGGCGACCCGCCGGTTCCCCGATTTCGGCGCCTTCCGCCTGTGGTACGGCCGCGGCAAGGCTTCCTATGACGGCGCCAATCTGGGGCTCCATGCCCGCTTCTCCAAGCTCGAGCTCCAGGGCTTCTACACCTATTCCAAGACGAAGGGCAACGTGCTTGCCGGCGCCGACGACTTCCGCATCTACAACGCGGGCCTGCAGCCCGATCTCGGCGGCCGCGCCCGCGGCGGCGCGCCGGCCGATCCTTTGAACCCGCTGTGCAGCGCCTGCTTCGGCCCCCTGTTCACCGATGCGCGGCACCGGGTCACCTTCGGAGGAACCTACCGGGCTCCCTTGGGGATCGACCTCTCCGGCATCTTCCGCTATCGCTCGGCCACGCCCTACATGGTCTTCTTGAGCCGTGACGTGAACGGCGACGGCCTGCTCCTCGACCTCGGACCGGGTACGGGCATTTCGCACGTCAACTCCGGCCGCACCCACTCCTTCTCACAGCTCGACCTCCGGTTGGCCAGGGAGCTCCGTCTCGGCTCCTTGGCGTCCGTCGAGCTGATCGGCGAGGTCTTCAACCTGTTCAACGCGAAGAACCCCTCTGGCTACATCAACGAGTTCGACGCCAATGGCAACCCGATCGGCAAGAAGCCGACCCTGTACGCCGGCGACCCCCTCCAGGGGGAGCAGCGCCTGGCGCAACTCGGACTGCGGGTGCGTTTCTAGGAACCCCTGCCGTGCTCCCTCCTCTCCCCTCGGGGGAGAGGAGGGCTGGGGTCTCCGGTCGTCCAAGAATAAGTCCTAAACTTCTTTTTATTCAGTCGAATTGAGGCTTGACGTTTACTTTCCTCAAGGAAAGCGCTAGGATCTTCCTCGCTAGCAACGGTGCCCCCGGGGGAAGGTTCTAACCATCGTTCCTTGGAGAAAGGAAGCGAAGATGAAGAAGCACGTCAAGAAGCTGAGCCTGAACCGGGAGACGCTCCGGCACCTTCAGGGCAGTGATATGCAGTGGATTGCGGGTGGCGTCGACACCAGCGCGCAATGTCTCATGCCCACCGGCTGCGAGTGCGGGACTCAGGATGGCTGTGCGCCCCTCACGGGCGCGATGAGGACTTGCAGCGCCGGCGGCACTTCCATCGCCACCTGCACCCTGTAGTCTCGGCTGAAGTCAATTCCGAGCGGCGGCCCCCCGAAAGGGACCGCCGCCTTTTTGTGCTAGGCCTTCCGCCGCCGCCTCCGGCGGCGCTTCCGGCGGGGGCCCGTCGTGCCGGCGGCGGCGCCGGCCTCATCACCGCCGTTGCCCTCGGGAAGATCCTCGAAGTCGTCGTCCGGCCCGTCGTCGTCCTCGTCGTCGAACAGGTCGGCGTCGTCTCCAGCCGCTCCAGACACCGACGGCTGGCTCTCGCGCATGGGAGCAAAGGCGATCTGTTCGGCCGGGGAGAGCTCGGAGAGATCGAGGAGCGTGACTTCGTTGGAGCCCTGGCCGCCATGGTCGGCATTACCACCATGAACGCCATTGCCGCCGTTGTCGCCATTACCGCCATTGCCGCCATTGCCGCCATTACCGCCATTGCCGGCGGCCCCGGCGGCGGCCCCCTTCTTCTTGCGCTTCCGCCCGCCGCGGCGGCGGCGTTTGCGCCTCTGGGCGGCCTCGTCCGTCTCCGCCGCGCCATGGGGCTCCTCGTCGTGCTCCTCGCCTTCGCAGAGCTCCTCGTCCTCCTCATCTTCTTCTTCCTCGTCCTCGGGGAGAGCGAGGTCCCAGGCCTGGAGGGTGATGGGGGCGGGTTTCTGCTGCTTCGAGACGCGCGCGGGCTTCTCGCGCTTCTGCCACTCGATCTTCTCCTCGGGCCGGTGGAGACCGGGCGCGGCGATGATCTCGATGTCGATGTCGAACTCTTCCTCGAGGGCCGCCAGCTCCCGCCGGTAGTGGTTCTGGAGGGCGTCGGCCAGCTCGGGGTGAAGGCTGATGCGGGCACCCTGGATCGACCCCGACGCGGCCCGGGCCTCGATGCGGCGGAGGATCGACAGGCTCACCATCTCTTCGCTCGCCAGGCTGCCCAGGCCGTTGCAGGTGGGGCAGGGGCGGTGCGTGCGGAGCTGCAGGGCCTGCTGGATGCGCTGGCGGTTGATCTCGAGCAGCCCGTTGGAGCTGATGCGCTCCACGGTCGTGCGCGCCTTGTCCGCCTTGAGGGCGTCCTTGACGGCCTTCTCGACCTTGCGCTGGCTCTTCGAGGCGCGCATGTCGATGAAGTCGACCACCACGATGCCGCCGAGATCCCGCAGCCGGAGCTGGCGGGCGACCTCGGAGGCGGCCTCCATGTTGGTGTGGAGCGCCGTCTCCTCCTGGGTGGCGGCGCGCGTCGAGCGGCCCGAGTTGACGTCGATGGCGGTCAGCGCCTCGGTGGCGTCGATGACGATCGAGCCGCCACTCGGCAGCTCCACCCGGCGCTCGTAGATGCGGTCGATCTGCGGCTCGAGGTCGTAGCGGCTGAACAGGGGGATGCGTTCCGAATAGCGCACCAGGCGGGTCTTGGAGCGCGGCATGAAGGCCGCGATGTAGGCCTCCGCCTTGTGAAACGCGTCGTCATCGTCGACCAGCACCTCGGCGATGCTGGTGTCCAGATGATCCCGCAGGGCCTGGAGGATCAGGTCCTGGTCGGTGTACAGGAGCCGGGTGCCCTTGCCCTGGATGGCGGCCGTCTGGACGCGCTTCCAGAGGCGCAGCAGGGCGCCGAGGTCGCGGGTCAGCGTCGTCTTGGTCTGGCCGAGGGCGTTGGTGCGCAGGATGACGCCGCAGCCGTCGGGCAGGTCGAGGCTGTTGGCCAGGGCCTTGAGCTTCTTGCGGGTGTCCTCGTCCTCGACCTTGCGCGACACGCCCCGGGTGTCCTCGAAGGGAGTCAGCACGAGATAGCGGCCGGCGAGGGAAAGGCTGGTGGTGATCGCCGCGCCCTTCTGTCCCATGGGGTCCTTCTGGACCTGCACGACGATGGGCTTGCCCTTCTCGAGGACCTCGTCGATGCGGGGGTGGGAGCTGTGGGGCTGGCGGTAGAAGGCTTCGGGGACCACGTCCTGGATGGCCAGGAAGCCGTGGCGCTCGGCGCCGTAGTCGATGAAGGCCGCGTTCAGGCTGGGCTGGATGCTGGCGATCACGCCGCGGTAGATGTTGCCGCGGGTGAGGCCGGATTCCGCCACGTCGACTTTGTAGTTCTCCAGGAGGTTGCCCTGGACGATGGCGACGCGCAGCTCTTCCGGACGCTGTGCGTTGATCAGCATTCTCCGAATCAAGTTGTCTCCGTTTTGGCTAGATCATGCGGAAAGGAAGCAAGGGGTGGGGGAGGCGGGGCGATAGTGTCGCATCTTGTGCAGGGCCCTCATTTTGACCCACTTGCGCCAATCCCGCAACCCCAGGCTCCGCCGGAGGCTCAGGAGGGGTGGCGAAAGGCCCGTTCAGCGGCGCGGCGAGCCCTCCTTCGGGCTGGTGGTGCGGTCCGACAATCCGAACTGGCCGTGAGGACCGACGTGCCACGGAGTCGCCACCGTGCCGCTTCTCGAGCGCCGACCGTTCTCGCTCGAACGGGTCGCCGAGCTGAGCCGGGCCAGATGCGGCGCTACCGGATTGCCGTATCGAGAACGAAAGCGCGGATCAATGACTTGCTCTGTGGAAGCTCGGCAGCTTGCTCGTGAAAGTATTCCTTCGCTTGCTGAAGTGACCACTTCGGTGTTCTGCCTTTTCGGTAATCCTCCGCATCCCATGCATCGCAGAGAAACCATCCAACCAGGTAGAGGCCGTGACGGCAATTGCTCTCTGCAAGATAGCGCGCGGCGAGTTGCTCCTTCATGGCAGACTTCAGGTCATCGTTCCAACAGCCTTTGACCTCAATGACGACGGAGATCCGCTGCGGCTCTCCGCTGCGGGGGTTTCGGGCGATGGCATCGACCAGAATATCCGTCTCCTGGCCTTGACGGATCTCTTTGCCCCGGCTTCGGCGTATCTCAACCTCGCGATTCAGGACGATCCCCCTTGCGGTGAAATCTTCGTCGAAATGAAGTTTGACAAGATTGGAGGCATCTTCCTCGTCTTTGGGCCGCCAAAGTTCTCTGCCGTTATCGTCCGGCCACCGGTTCCACAAGAAATCGACGAGGGGTGTATGGCCATGGAGTTTCTGCTGGAGACGTTCGAGAGACTCTATGGTGACTGCGAGAAGCTGCTCACCGCTGTCGACAATGCGGGAATCCGGGCGGCGCGCCATTGCGAGAATCGTTGCCGGTGTCGGAGGAATCCAAGTCTGGCGCAGCGAAGCCTGCCCAGCTTCCGCGAGCATCCATTTCGGCCCGGGATCGTCGGGGCGCAGCAGCGCCAAGTGTTCCAAGGTCTGGAGGGCGCCCGGAGTCCCTGCTCCTTGCAAGTGGTTGAAGAGCTGGCCACGAAAGACTTCGGCTATGCCACGTGGCCCCGCATGGACACCTGTCCCTGACTGGGCAGGTTTGGGAAGATCCTGGAGCCAAGCGCAGATCTCGCCTAGCCGCGACCCTGCAAGGGTAGTCAATAGGCCCCATTCAAATTCATTGTACAGGTGGTTCACTGTGAGTTCTTCCAGTGCATCTTGAAGCGCGGCCAAGGCGCTGATGCGGCTCCAGACCGAGCTCCAGCCGTCGCCTTCCATGAATAAAAGGCTTAGTGCCACCCGAAGCTGTACCTCTTGGTCTGCCGGCTCAGTGGGAATAGACTCGCCGAGCACTTGCAGGGCCCACATCTGGGCTTGTACCGATTTTCTTGTGAGGAGGATCTCCAGCAGATAGCCAGCGAAGCGAGGCTTGAGCTCGCCTCCCGTCAGCTTCTCGATGAGAAGGATCTCCACCCGATCGTTCCAGCATTCCCGAAGTTGTGTGCCGAAATTCGGTTGATCGTTGTCGTCGGCTGCCCGATTCTGCTCGTCGATTGCCTGGGAGATCTTCTGAACCACGACATCAGGAGCCTTCTGGGAAGCCAAGCGAAGAAGCTGTGCATAGGGTTCGGCTTTATCGTCGACAAGGCCGGGCTTTCGCAGGAGGATCGGTGTCCACTTCGCGACGACGTCTTGGCTCAATCGGCTGCAGAAGTCCGGAGTCTCCGAGCTGGCCAGATAGAGAGCTCGAAAGCTGGAAAGCTCTCTGATCTTAAAGCTGCGGCTCATCGTGCCGTCTCCAGGATCTTCTCCTTCGGAGACGTGAATCTGTGCTGCTCGGACGACTCTCGATCTTCGATCCTGATCGAGATGCTGCCAGGTCCGATATTTGCGGATATCGGCGTCCAACTCTTGGCGCTGCCAATTTCCTAGGAGCTCGGCGAGGCCCCACCAAACATTCTTTGCTCCGGCTCCGGTCTCTTGCAGTGCGAGATCGATCTGCCGTTGTGGTGATGTCAGAGCAAGAGACTCATCCTCGTCCTCTTCCTTCTCCGCTATTACTGCTTCTTGAGACCTTGTCCATTCTTCTCTCTGCCAGGCTGCTTCTCGAGAGTCGAGCACTACCGGACCAAACCAGAAGGAGAGATCCTGTGCAAGGACTTTGTTCTGAAGGGAAGCTTCGAGAACCGGAGTCCAGTAGCGGTTGACATCGGTGAGGAAGAGTTCCTGCACCAAGAGAGACCATTTTTTCTGCTCTGCCTCTGTAAGTGCCGCCAAGGACTGCTGGACGAGCCAGGGGAGGTCGGCCTCCTGGAAGCGGCGGATGATTTGTAGCTCCGATAAGGATCGAGCATCTGGAGCATGATCGACTAGGGATTGAATGAGGAAATGCCGCTTACTGACATCTTGAAGAGGGCCATCTGTGGATTCGTCGAAGCGATCTTCATTCCATAAGGATCGTTGGTTCTTCAAGCGTTCTTCGATAACTATCGTAAGGGGGCTAAGGATGGTGAGATCGTCGACGTACCTGCACCCTGCCTTCACGATGTTGTCTGCAGCCGCGGCAAGAGGAGAGAGTATGCCGCGCCAGCCTTCCTGCTGGCCTGCCCAAACGAGCGCTTGAGGAAGGTCCGTGAGCCGAAGTCTCTGGGCGAGCTCATCTTTGAGGAAGATCCAGTATGCACCGATAAAGGAGCTGTCCTTGGGTTCTGTGAGATATTGAGTGAGATTCTCGAAAGAGAGTAGATCGGGCCAGGCCAGGTTCAGCACAGCTCCCCGGATTTGATCATCATCGTCTTCCAGAAGGTCCGTGGAGAGAAGCGTAGCAAGCTGTTGCCGGATTGTGTTGTCTCCAGTTTCTCGAAGTGCGCGGATTGCTTGGACGCGGGTCGGTTGATGGTCAGACCTATCCAATGCGAGCTCCAGGAGAGTCTCTCGGAGCTGGATCACATGGCAGGCCTCTGCAATGCCTATGGCGACTCTGCGGACAACCGCGTTTGCCGTTCGATCCCGAATATAGGTTTCCAATTGGCTCGCGAGGTTGGGATGGTCAAGCTTTGAAAGGCCTCTCCGAAGCTCGTTGTCTCTATCCGTGAGTTTCAGGTCGGCGATGAGCTTCAGGAACGACGCTGTGAGCGCGAACTTCTGGCGATCATCCCATGCGCTGGCTTCGCTGCGGAGGAGGACGTGGGGGCTGTCCCGGACAAGCTCTTCGAAGAGGGCAGGGTCTAGGTTGACCAGACAGACAGTAGTCTGTACGAGTTGGGGAATGACAAGCCTGGAACTGTAGTCCGGGTGAGTGACCAGAGAGATTTTCTGCGCGGTATCGAAGCCATGGCGGATCAAATACCGAGCGGCAAGAAACTCTGCGTAGGTCTGGTGCGCCCAGCCGAGCCGTACGGCGCCTCGTGCCGAGAAAAGTCCGGTGTCAAGGGTCTCGCGGACGGCTTCAGGCGTGATCTCCACAGCGCTCTCGTTTTCTTTCTCGGAACCACCCAAGGTTTCTTGGATTGAGAGGACACCCTCGTCAAGCTGGCCGGCGAGGGAGACTTCTTGCGAGATCGCGGTGCGTCCGGCGAACAGAGTCAAGGCAGCGAGGCGCTCTGCCACGGCCAGCCGCTGATCGGCGCTGAGCTTGCCTGCCCGGCCTGTCTCAAGCCGGCTGGGATTGGTCTCGGCGCAGAGTGAGCGACAGCCTTCCAAGTAGATCTCCACGATCTGATCAGGAAGACGGCCATTTTGCCGGAACTTCTCAAGGAGGAAGCGGAGAGTGAGAGGCTTGATCGCGAAGGGCACCGCTTGGCGGGATACTAGCTCGTTGAGAAAGGCCTCGGGCTGGACACCGAAAGCTTTCGCTGCCGCTTCGACATCCACTCTGCGGAGAGGCAGTAACTCGAAGACACCTAACTGTTCTCGGCCCCAGAGTCCCTCGAGAGTCTGTTCGAGAGATTGGGGCCAGACGGCCGTGCGGCAGGCGATACGGAGCCAGAGCCGATGGACCGGATAGCGGGCGAGCCTGGAGGACAGAAGGTTGGCCACCGTCTCGACGCGGAGCATGCACTCGTCCAGGCTGTCCAAGGAAAGGAGAAGATCCTGGCTGCTGGTCGCCCACTCCTGGAACTTGGGGCTGTCAAACAGATCTTGAACGAGGAGGGTGTCGCTGCTGTAGTCTTTCAGGTTGAGATCCAGAACCTCCGCGGCAGCAGGAGCGGAGGTCCTTTGCCGGTTCACCTGCTCGAGCTCGGTACTCTTGCCGATGCCCGGCTCCCCGAGCAGCACGGCACAACGGCGACTCGCGACGGACTCAAATGGGAGAGCATAGGGATTGAGATAAGGCCCGTGCTTGCCCGCCGGATCGGCAAGGAAGCCCTCGTCATCCAGGACCAGATGACCGTCTCGGGGTACCCAGAAGCGTGGCCAGCCGAAGTTGGGGAATGTAAGGGCCATATGTAGCCATGATACCGTATGTGCTACCATGGCAACAGTGAGAGTGGTCCTGGACACCAAGGTTCTCGTCTCTGCGTTTCGCTCTCGCGAGGGTGTGGCGTTCCGGCTTGTATCCCTGATAAGGGAAGGACGGTTCGAGATCTGCGTCTCGGTGCCGCTGGTACTGGAGTATGAGGATGTGCTGCTGCGTGCCACGAGCCTGGACCAAGACGACGTTCTCTCCGTCCTTCGGTTCCTATGCGCGGTCGCTCACCAGCAGAAGATCTTCTACCTCTGGCGGCCGAGTCTGCCCGATCCCAAAGACGACATGGTCCTGGAGCTTGCCGTCGCCTCCCGGGCACGGTATGTCGTCACGTACAACGGCAAGGACTTCGCGGCGGCAGAACGCTTCGGGATTCAGGTGATCACACCCAAGGCATTCCTCGACGTTATTGGAGATTGATCATGGCAACCCTCAGCATCCGCCTTCCCGACTCGCTGCACCGGCATTTGAAAGACCTGGCCAAGAAGGAGAAGGTCTCAATCAACCAGCTTGTCAGTACGGCGGTGGCGGAGAAGATGTCGGCTCTGATGACGGAGGACTACCTAGAGGTCCTTGCCCGGCAGGGGGACCGCGCGGCGTTTGACCGCGTGCTCGCCAAGGTTCCCTCCGGACCGCCCGATCCTTGGGATCGCTGGAAGGCCGAATAGTCATCTGTTTGAAAAGACTGAAGGAGTTCCCATGAAGCATTACGACGTGATCATCCTCGGCGGCGCGTTCAGCGGCGCCTCGGCGGCGATCCTGCTCCGGCGGGACCGGCCGGACCTCTCCGTGCTCGTGGTCGAGCGGGCGGAGGCCTTCGACGCCAAGGTGGGCGAGGCGACGACGGAGATGTCGGGGATGTTCCTCACCCGGCGGCTCGCCATGTGGGAGCACCTGGAACGCGAGCATCTGCCCAAGGAGGGGCTGCGCTACTGGTTCCAGAACGACAAGGTGCGGTGCCATGCCGAGGCCAGCGAGACCGGGGCCTTCCAGCGCAGCACCGTCCCCTCGTTCCAGCTCCGCCGCGACGCGCTCGACGAGCACCTGCTGGCGACCGCGGTGGCGGAGGGGGCCGAGCTGCTCCGGCCGGCCCGGGTCCGCGACGTCGAGCTGGGGACGTTCGACCATCGCGTCACCCTGGAGCGGGACGGCGAGGCCGAAACGGTCTCCTGCCGCTGGGTGCTCGACGCCACGGGACGGGCCAACTTCCTCGGCAAGCGCCTGGGGCTGATCGAGCGCAACCGCGAGCATCCCACGGCGGCCATCTGGTGCCGGTGGGAGGGCGTGCGCCACATCGACGACGTGGCCGCCCGCGGGCCGCTCGCCTTCTCCCGCGGCAACGTCGGGTCCCGCCGCCTCGCCACCAACCACTACATGGGCTTCGGCTACTGGGTGTGGTACATCCCCCTGGGCAATGGCGAGACCAGCATCGGCATCGTCTTCGACACCCGGCTGATCCACCTGGACCGCGGCAAGGACCTGGCGAACGACTACCTGGGCTTCCTGCGCGCCATTCCCGCCGCGGCGGAGCTGATCGAGGGCGCCAGCATGAAGGCGGAGGACCTGCGGACGTACTCCAACCTCGCCTACGTCACCCGCCAGTACATGGGCGACGGCTGGGCGCTGCTGGGGGACGCGGCGGCCTTCCTCGACCCCTATTACTCGCCGGGGCTGGACCACGCCTCCTTCTCGGTCGAGGCGACGGTGGAGATCGTCAAGGCGCACGCTTCCGGAGAGGACGCCGCCGCCATCGCCGCCCGCATCGCGGAGCACAACGAGACGTTCCTGCGCTCCTACCACCGATTTTTCCAGTCGATCTACAAGGACAAGTACTACTACATGGGGGAGCACGACCTGCTCTCCGCCTCGTTCCTCATCGAGACGGCCCAGTACTACCTCTTCGTGGTCATTCCAGCCTACCGCCTGTACGGGAAGTTCCACTGGATGCCGGTGCTGGGGCCCAAGCCGGCCTTCATCAGCTATCACCTGATGCGGATCTACAACCGGCGCTTCAAGGCGATCGTCCTGAACCGCCGGGCCGCCGGCGAGGCCGGCCGGCGCAACGACGGCCGCCGGGTCAAGGCGCTGTTCGATCTCCAGTCCGCCCCCGTCCGCATGGCGGCGAGAGGGCTGAAGATCTGGGCGCTGGCGGAGCTGGACAACGCGCGGCTGTCGGTGAAGCGGCTGTTCGCGGGCCGGCGAGCGGCGCAGGTCCCTGAAGAGATGCCGGTCGAGGAGTCCTAGAACAGCCCCAGCTCCAGCCGGGCCGCCTCGCTCATCATGTTCTGATTCCACTGCGGATCGAAGACGACCTCGACGTCCGCCTCCTCGACTCCCGGCAGGGCCTGGACCTTCTCCTTGACGTCCTGGGCCAGGACGGGGCCCATGCCGCAGCCAGGGGCGGTGAGGGTCATCTTGATGTCGACCCGGCTGCCGCCGCCGGGCAGCTCGGTGATCTCGCAGTTGTAGACCAGCCCGAGATCGACGATGTTGACGGGGATCTCCGGGTCGAAGCAGGTGCGGAGGCTGGCCCAGGTCCGGTCTTCCAGGGTGGCCCCTTCCAGGCCGGCGGGGCCGCTCCCGGCTGCCTCGCCGGGGTCAGCCTTGCCGATGGCGTCCGCGTCCCGGGCGTCGATGCGGAGCAGGTATCCCCGATCGGTGACGACGGTATAGGCGCCCCCGAGCGCCTGGGTGATGCGGACCCGGGTGCCGGAGGAGAGGAGGGACGGGGTGCCTTCCGGGATCTGGACGGCCCGGCACTCCCGGTTGAGAACGGCGTATTCAGGCGCTTGCATAGGACGTCCAGTATAGCGATCCCACGGATTCAAGGCACCAGATTTGAATGCAGGAACGCTCGGGAGGTCGCCGGCGCCGAGTATGTCTCCCACCGCGGATTTGTCGCGCCGCCTCCCCGACCAGCTTTCAAGGAGGTCCGATGTCCCGTTCTTTCCATCCCCGCCGGGCAGCGTTGCCCCTCGCCGTCGCGCTCGCCGCTCTGATCTATCTGCCACAGAGCCTGTCCGCCCAGTATTTCGGCCGCAACAAGGTCGTTTATGAGCAGTTCAAATGGCAGGTGCTCAAGACGGAGCACTTCGACATCCATTACTACCCCGAGGAAGAGGCGGCCGTCCGGGAAGCCGCCCGCATGGCGGAGCGCTGGTACTCCCGCCTCTCCTCCGTCTTCGGACGCGAGTTCACCGAGCGCAAGTCCCTCATCCTCTACGCCGATCAGGCCGACTTCCAGCAGACGACGGTCTCGCGAGGCCTGATCGGGGAGGGCACGGGAGGCTTCACCGAGGGACTGCGGACGCGCGTGGTGCTGCCTTTCACCGGCAACTTCGCGGACACCGACCACGTGCTCGGGCACGAGCTCGTGCACGTTTTTCAATACGACATCCTGCAGGAGCGCCGCGGCCGCGAGCAGGGGAGCGTCCGCTCGTCCGGCCCGGTGGACCTGCCCCTGTGGTTCATCGAGGGCATGGCCGAGTACCTGTCGCTCGGGCGCTTCGCCCCCCAGACGGCCATGTACCTGCGCGACGGCCTGGCCCGGGACGCCCTGCCGGACCTCAACAAGCTGTCGCGGGATCCCCGTTACTTCCCCTATCGCTGGGGGCACGCTTTCTGGGCCTACGTCGGCGGGCGCTGGGGAGATCTGGTGGTCGGCCGCCTGTTCGCCCGCGCCGCGCGGGTGGGCCTCGAGCCCGCCTTCCAGGAGGTGCTCGCGACCGACCTCAAGCAGTTCTCCGAGGACTGGAAGGCGGCCATCCGCCAGGCCTACGGGCCGGTGATCGAGAACCGCCAGACGCCCGCCGTCCTCGGCAAGCGCCTGCTGCCCCGCGAGGACAAGACGATCGACACCTACGTCTCGCCCGTGCTCTCTCCCGACGGCAGCCAGTTCGCCGTCTTCTCGACCCGCAGCCTGTTCAGCTTCGACCTCTATCTGGCGGACGCCAAGACGGGCCAGATCACGGGCAAGCTGTTCTCGGCGGACGCCGACGCTCACCTCGATTCGTTGCGCTTCCTCGACTCGGCGGGCACCTGGTCGCCGGACGGCGCGAGGTTCGCCCTGGTGGTGCAGACTCAAGGGGACAACGAGCTGGCCATCCTCGACGTGCGCTCCCGCCGTATCGAGCGGCGGATCGGCGTGCCGGAGGCGGGGCAGCTCTGGAACCCCGCCTGGTCGCCGGACGGCCGCTCCATCGCCGTCTCCGGCTCGGTGGGGGGATGGACGGACCTTTTTCTGATCGATGTCGAGAGCGGCAGCTCGCGGCGGCTGACCAGCGACGGCTACGCCGAGCTGCAGCCCGAGTGGTCGCCGGACAGCCGGAGCCTGGCCTACGTCTCCGACCGTGGCACGGGCGGCGATCCGGGGAACCGCGGTGATCTGGGAGACAAATACGGCGACATCGGTATCTGGCTCATGGAGGTGGCCGGCGGCCAGACCCGCCAGATCGTCGCTCCCATGCCTAACTCCACGCAGTTCAATCCCCGCTTCGCCCCCGGCGGCCAGGACCTCTACTTCCTCTCCGACCGCGCCGGCGTGAGCGACCTGTACCGTCTGTCCCTGGGCAGCGGCGAGCTGTTCCGGGTCACCCGGGCCGCCACCGGCGTCGCCGGCATCACCCGGCTGTCGCCGGCGCTGTCGGTGTCGCCGCGCACCGGCGACATCCTGATCTCGGTGTTCAACGAAGACCGCCACGAGGTCCACTCCCTGGAAGCCGGCGCGGCCAGGGGGGAGCCGGTGGTGGCGGCGCGCGACGAGGCGGCGGAGGCGCGGGCCGCCCTGCTGCCGCCGCAGCAGCCGACGACGCGCGGCCTGGTCTCGGAATACCTGCAGAACCGCGAGCTCCCCGCCGAGCCGGGCGGGCAGGACCCCGCCGTGCAGGCCTACCGCCGCGGCTTCAAGCTCGACTGGATCGGGCCCAGCATCGGCGTGGGCTACAGCAGCACCTACGGCACGGGCGTGGGCGGCGACATCGCCGCCCTGTTCAGCGACGAGCTCGGCCAGCAGGAGATCGGGGTCGCCATCCAGGGCGAGACGGGCCAGATCAACGAGTTCGGGTTCCAGGGCTATTACCTGAACCAGGCCCGCCGTCTGCAATGGGGCGGCTCCGCGAGCCACCTGCCCTATATCTCGGGCTTCACGACGATCAGCGATGGCGTGGTGGACACGGAAAACGGCCAGTTGCCGGCGACGTTCATCCAGCAGGTCCGGCAGACCATCACCGAGGACCGGGTATCTCTCATCAGCCAGTATCCGTTGTCTCTCACCCAGCGTTTCGAGGCCTCGGCCGGCGTCACCCGCATCGGCTTCGACAACGAGCTGTTCCAGGTGACCGTCGTCGGCGATCAGATCATCGACCGTTCGGACCGGGGCCTGCCGGCCCCCGAGGCGCTCCAGCTCTACCAGGCCACACTCGCCTTCGTGGGGGACAGCAGCTACTTCGGCTTCACGGCCCCGGTGCGCGGGCGGCGGTACCGCGTCGAGGTGGAGCCCACCTTCGGCGACCTCGAGTTCGAAGCGCTGACGGCGGACTACCGGCGCTACTTCTTCTTCCGGCCGGTCACTCTGGCCATGCGGGGTCTCCACTTCGGCCGCTACGGCCGGGACGCCGAGAGCGAGCGGCTGAGCTCCTTGTACCTGGGCCGGCCGACCCTGGTGCGCGGCTACGAGTTCGGCGACATCGGCCTCTCGGACTGCACCCCCGTGCCGGGCGACCCGAGCGCCTGCCCCGAGTTCGACCGTCTGATCGGCAGCCGGATCGCGGTGGCCAACCTGGAGCTGCGGCTGCCGCTGCTGGGCGTCGAGGGCTACGGCCTGATCCGCGCCCGTTTCCTGCCCACGGACCTGTCGTTCTTCGTCGACGCCGGCACGGCCTGGACGAAGGATTCGACGCCCGAGCTGCGCTTCGACCGCGACACGATCGACCGGGTGCCGGTGGTCAGCGCCGGCGTCTCTGCCCGGGTGCTGCTCGGCGGCTTCGCCGTGCTGGAGTTCTATTACGCGAAGCCCTTCCAGCGGCCCAACGAGAGCTGGGTCACGGGCTTCCTGATTGCTCCGGGATGGTAAGCCGTCCCGGCTGGTAGGATTTGAAGGTGAGATATCTGGTCAAAACCCGTGTCAGGCCCGGCCGCGAGGCCGACCTGCTGCGGGCGATCGAAGGCGGCACCCTGGGCCTCGGCTCCGTGGCGGGCGACGAGTACCTGCGGAACATGGCCCAGGCCCGCCTGACCTCCGATGGCACGGTCCGCTGGGTGGAGGTCTGCTTCTGCCGGGAGCCGCTGGAGGAGGAGCGGGCCTACTGGGAGGAGTACTTCGAGCTCGTCCGCGTGCAGGACGCCCACAGCCGCCGGCTGTGCCGCGATCTGAACGGCGAGGAGCCCTGGGCCTGCTCCGACTGCGACTGCACGGCCCGGCTGGAGGAGCGGATGGAGGGGTGGGGGAAACCCTTTCTGGACGTGTTACCTTCTCTCCATGGCGAAGCTCCTCCTCGGGTTCCATCTCCTGCTCGTTCTCGCCCTGTCCGCGCCGGCCGGCGCGGCGACGACCGCTGAGTGGCGGGTCGTCGAGACTCCGGCGACCGGTTCCTATTTCTGGCTCTACGTCCCCGCGAGCCTCGACGATTCGGTGCCCGCGCCCCTCGTCCTCTTCCTTCACGGCTCCGGCCTGAACCCGACCTTCTACCGGAGCTCCGTCCAAGGGGCCGCCGAGGCCGCCCGCGTCGTGGTGGCGATGCCCAAGTCGTCCGGCCTGGGCTGGGGAACGGCGGCCGACGCGCAGACCGTGGCCGAGACCCTGCGCCTGGTGCGGGAGGAGCGCGTCGTCGACGACCTCCGCATCGCCATCGCGGGCCACTCGGCCGGTGGGGCCTACGCCTATCTGCTCGCGTACGCCGGCTCGGCGTACAGCGCCGTCTTCACCCTGGCCTCGCCCTGGTACACGGTGCCCTCGCTGGCCGATCCTTCCTACAAGCCGCCGATCCGCATGTACTACGGCGCGACCGATCCGAACTACACCGGCGGCGCCTACGCCAACCTGAAGAGCCAATGGAACCGGCTGGGCGTGCCCTGGGAAGAGGATGTGCAGACGGGCTACGGCCACACCAACTGGCCCGAGTCCTCCATGACCCAGGGATTCCTTTTCCTGGCGGGCAAGGGCCGCCCCGGCCCCGAGCCGCCGCCGCCCCCGCCTCCACCCCCGCCGCCACCGCCCCCGGCCTGCGTGAGCGACGCGATGAGTCTGTGCCTGAACCGCGGCCGCTTCCGGGTCGAGGTCGTCTGGGATGTCCGGGGCTCCTCCGGGCCCGGCACGGTGGTGCCGGGCGCCTCGGCGGACTCGGGGCTGTTCTGGTTCTTCAACCCGGAAAACTGGGAGCTGATGGTCAAGGTGCTGGACGGCTGCGCCCGGAGCGGGCATTACTGGGTCTTCGCCGCCGCCACGACCGACGTCCACTACGTTCTGACGGTGACCGACACCCTCACCCGAGCGGTGCAGCGGTACGAGAATCCCGCCGGCCGAGTGTCGCCGGCGACGACCGACACGAGAGCGTTCCCGACCTGCCCTTGAGCGGCGATCGCGGGTATAATTCCGACGCACCTTGGAAAGGAGTCTGCCGCCAGGAGAGAGCCTTCGCTCCGTCCCCTGGCCGCTCGTATGGAACCCGCCGGCCCTCAGCTTCCCAGTTGGGATGAATGCGTCGAGATCCTCGAGCGGCTCCCCTCGATGCCGCTCGACCACCGCGTCGAAGCCCTCGAGCGCCTGGTGCACAACCCCAGCCCGGGGATCCGCGAGCAGGCGCTGCGCATCGGCGCCTCTTTCCTCCCCGACTCCAGGCTCACCGAATACCTGCGCGATCCCGCGGACGCCGTGCTGCGCAACGCCGGCTCCGAGATCTTCCGCCTGCGCGGCGGGCGCAGCTTGCCGGTGGTGGTGGCCCTCCTGCAGGATGCCGACCCCGACGTGGTCCTGCAGGCCGTGCTCATCCTCGACCGCCTGCGCGATCCGCGGGCCCTCGAGCCGCTCCACACCGTGCTCGGCCATGCCGATCCCAACGTCCGGCAGGAAGCGATCCTCGCCATCGGCCGGCTGGGGGACGGACGGTCGATCCCGCACCTGATCCCCTTTCTGACGGCCGATCTGTGGGTGCAGATGGCCGCCGTCCAGGCGCTGGGCGACCTGCGCTCGCCCGATGCCGTGCCTCTCCTCACCGAACGGCTGACCGATCCGCTCGTCGGCTCGCTCGCCGCCGAGGCCCTGGCGCGGATCGGCGGCGAGCCCGCCTTTCACGCGCTCGCCGCCCACTGGCCGGCCGGCGGCGTGGAGATCGACGACGAGTCCATGCTCGGCCTGCTCGCCCACATCCTCGAAGGACTGCCTCGGCCCGAGGCGATCAGCGCCCTGCCGGGCGGCCTTCGCGAGGCCTTCTCGGCCCGGCTCCAGGACCGGTCCGAGGAGGTGCGCACCGCCTCCGCCCGCTGCCTGCTGGTGCTGGGCCCGAGCCCCTGGGACGGCGCCGCCGCCGAAGTGCTGGCGGCCTCCCGGCCCGTTTCGGCCGGCCGGCCGGCGGCGATCGCGCGGCGGCGGGACCTCGTGGGCCCTCTCCTCACCACCCCGGGAGAGCCGCAGGCCTGGGGATTCCAGCTTGCCGCCAGCTTCCCCGAGGAGGTGCCCGCGGCGGCGTTTCTCGCGGCGGTGGGGGAAGCGGCGGAGCGCAGGAATCTGCTGCCGCCCCTGCTCCAGGCGCTGGAGAAGGTGCGTGTCCCGGGCCTCGGAGAGGCGCTGCTGGACCTCTACCTCCACCTGCCCGCCGGGTCGAGGGAGACCCTCGTGCCCGCTCTCAAAGCCTGTAACGAAGAGGTGCGAGAGGCCCTGGCCGCGAAGCCGATGGAGGATGGGGACCGCCTGGTCCTCTCGGCCATCCTGGGCAAGCCGATCGACGAAGTGGTCCTGGACATCCTGGACCTCGACCCGCCGCTACGCCCGGGCGTGGTCTCCCGGCTGATGTGGATGGAGGGGCTGGCGACGCTGCTACCCTGGGATGACTGGCTGGCGGAAGCGCCCGAGCTGTACGCGGCGCTGGCTGCCGAGGCGGCCGTGCGCTGTGGCTTCCGGGACCTGCTGCCGGGCCTCCGGGAGCGCGCCGCCGCGGCTCCTTCCGAGCCTCTGCTCCGGGCTCTCGGCGCCCTGGGGGACCGCGAGTCGATCCCCCTGCTCGCCCGCTGCCTGGAAGAGAGGAAGGATCTGCGGGCGGTCGCTCTGGAGAGCCTGGGCCGCATCGGCGGCCCCGAGGCACGCGCCGCCCTGCAGGGCGCCGCGACGAGCTCCATGGCGGCCACGCCGGAAGCCCGCGCCGTCTTCAGGGCCCTGGCGGTCTGCGCCGGCCCGAGCGACGTCAAGGTTTTCCGGACGGCGGCCGGCCATCCCGACTGGCAGGTCCGGCTGACCTCCGTCGAGGTGCTCGGCCGCTTCGCGCACCCCGACAACATGGCCGTCCTGACGCGCCTGGCCGGAGACTCCGTGCCCGCCGTGGCTCACCGCGCGCTCGCCGCGCTCGAGGGCTGAGGGGCCGCGCGCCGGTTTCCAGGCGCGCCGGAAGGCGAAAAAGATCCTTTCTCCGTATCTGCCTTTGGTATAGACTTGCTTTTGGAGGTAGATGCGGTGACCTACACGGTTCAAGAGGCCAGGGAGCGGCTGAGCGAGATCCTGCAGAGGGTACAAGACGGCGAGAAGGTAGTGATCTCGGAGGAGGGGCGGGAGGTGGCGGAGCTCCGGGCCGTTAAAGAACCGACCTCCATGGGGGATACGCTCCGCGAGCTCGAAAAGGAAGGCATCATCAGTTCCGCTTCCGAGCCACGGCCTTCCCTTGAAGAGGTTCTCCATGACCTTGAGGAAGCATGGAGCATCGCTCCCCCGGAGCCTGGGGCCTTGGCGCGATTCCTGGAATCGCGCAGGTGAAGATTGCCTATATCGACAGCTCCTGCCTCGTTGCGATCTCTCTAGATGAGCCTGGCTCCCGGGATCTCCTCGTCAAGATTTCACGCTTCGATCGGCTTTTCTCTTCCAATTTGCTGGAGGCGGAGCTGAGGTCGGCCCTGGCTCGGGAGGGAGTGGGCGGCAGGTACCTTCTGGCCTGGATGCACTGGGTTTTCCCGCGACGCCCGCTGACGCGGGAGATCGACCAGATTCTGGAATCGGGTATCTTGAAAGGCGCGGACCTGTGGCATCTGGCTTGTGCCATTTTTTTACGCCTCCAGGTCTCTGACCTCTCCTTTCTTACGATCGACTCCAATCAGGGCCAAGTCGCCCGCTCTCTCGGCTTTCGCGGTCTCTGATCCGGGAGGGCCCCCCTCCCCGGAATCCTTCCGGCGAGATAGAGTCCCCCCTCGTGCGCAAGATCACTCTCATCACCACGGGCGGTACCATCGAGAAGACCTACGACGAGCACTCGGGCGAGCTCGCCAACCGGCGCTCGATCGTCCGGCGGATGCTGGCCGAGCTGCGGGTCGAGGAGACGGAGATCAACGTCTTCGAGCTGATGAGCAAGGACAGCCTGCTGATGACCGAGCCCGACCGCACCCGCATCCTCGATGCCGTGCGGGCCACCGGCGCCTGCGAGGAGGGCGCGACGACCGGCATCGTGGTCCTCCATGGCACGGACACTCTGGCGTTGACCGGCGAGCACCTCTACGAGAACCTCGACGGACCGCGCGTCCCCGTGGTCCTCACGGGCGCCATGCGGCCGTTCGAGATGAAGCAGTCCGACGCCTTCCAGAACCTGACGGAGGCGATCTTCGCCACCGGCGTGCTGCCGCCGGGCGTCTACTGCGTCGCCCACGGCCGGGCCCTGGCTTTCCCCGGCGTGCGCAAGGACCCCGAGCGCGGCACGTTCGTCAAGACCTGAACAGAGAAACCCTGATCCTACGGAGTCCTCCCATGTCGAAGACGATCGACGAGTTCCGCGGCTACCGGCAGAAGATGAACGACCGCATCATGGAAGCCGACCACCTCGGCATCAAGCGCTTCTTCAACCTCGACACCGCCGCCTATCGTGACGGCGCCCTGGACGGCAAGACCAAGGAGCTGCTGGGTTTGGCCGCTTCGGCCGTGCTGCGCTGCAACGACTGCATCGACTATCACCTCGACCAATGCGTCGACGCGGGCTGGAGCAACGACGAGCTCTACGACGCCCTGAACGTGGCCCTGGTGGTGGGCGGCAGCATCGTCATCCCCCACTTGCGCCATGCCTTCGAGACGATCGACCAGCTCCGGGCGGAGAAGGAGGGGAAGTAGTCGTGCCTTCGCGCGCCGGGTATGGCATACTCAGAGTGGAAGTTCGCAACTTGTCCTGAGAGGCTGTGAAGAAATCTCGCTTGGGGGTTTTCAAGGTCACGTGCTCATGAGATACTTTTCTCATGAGCGATACTTTGTTTCCTATCCCCACGCCGGAAGCGGAATCGAAGGCTGAGCCACGGGCGGTGAAAGGGAA
>DATFNZ010000116.1:0-4357 GCA_035266085.1 Thermoanaerobaculia bacterium | reverse complement strand
CGGATCACGGCGTAGATCCGGTCGCCGTCGGCGAGCGCGTCGGCCAGGCGCTTCAGGACCACCACGCCGCAGCCGTTGCCCTCGACGGCGCCGCCCGCCGCGGCGTCGAAGGCGCGGCAATGGCCGTCGGGCGAGACGACGTCCCCCTCCTGGTGCAGATAGCCCGTGCGCAGCGGCACGCTGATCGAGACGCCGCCCGCCAGGCCGAGGTCGCACTCGCCGCCGAGCAGGCTCTGGCAGGCCATGTGGGCGGCCACCAGCGAGGTCGAGCAGGCGGTCTGCACCGTGACGCTGGGCCCCTTGAGGTCGAGCTCGTAAGAAGTGCGGGTGGCGAGGAAGTCGCGGTCGTTGAGGAGAAACGCCTGCATCGCACCCAGCTTCTCCAGCAGGGCGCCGTTGGGCAGCAGGTTCGAGAGCAGGTAGGAGCTGGGGCCCGAGCCGGCCCAGACGCCGATCCGCCCAGGGAACCGCTGCGGGTCGCAGGCGGCGTCCTCCAACGCCTCCCAGGCGCACTCCAGGAAGATCCGGTGCTGGGGGTCCATAGCCTCGGCCTCGCGGGGGGTGAAGCCGAAGAAGGCGGCGTCGAAGAGCTCCGCATCGGCCAGCGCCCCCTTGGCTCGCACGTAGCGCGGGTGGGCCAGCAGCGCGGGGTCGACCCCGGAGGCGCTCAGCTCCTCGTCGGTGAAGAAGGAGACGGACTCGACGCCCGCGCGCAGGTTGCGCCACAGCTCGGCGGCATCGCGGGCGCCCGGAAAGCGGGCGGCCATGCCCACGATGGCGATCCCCTGCAAGGTCTCCTGGTCGTCGAAGCTCGTGTCGCTCATCAGCGTTCTCCCTTGGGGCCGCGGCGCTGCCCGCGCATCTGCTGCAGTTGCTTCATCGACTCGCGGCGGGTCTCGGTGCGCGCCCGCGCGGCCTCGGCCTTCGCCTCGGGCGGCGGCGCCTCACCTTCCAGGCTGCGCGCCAGGCTCTCGATGGTCGGATGCCGGAACAGCTCGACGAACGGGATCTCCCGTCCGAGCGCCTCGCGCAGCCGGCTCTGCAGGCGGGCCAGCAGCAGCGAGCTGCCGCCGGCCTCGAAGAAGTTGTCTTCCACACCGACCCGGTCGAGCTCGAGGACCTCGCGCCAGACGGCGGCGATGGCCCGCTCGAGGTCGTTGCGCGGCGCCACATCGGCCGCCTGCGCGCGGACCTCCCGCGGCGCCGGCAGGGCCTGCCGGTCGAGCTTGCCGTTGGCCGTCACCGGCAGCGACTCCAGCTCGACGAAGGACCAGGGGACCATGTACTCGGGGAGGGTCTCCCGCAGGAAGGCCCGCAGCTCGGAGACGGCCGGTGCCGGCTCGCCGGGCGGCGGCGCCAGGTACCCGACCAGACGCTGCTCGCCGGGAACGTCCTCCCGCGCCAGCACCACCGCCTCGCGGACCCCCGGATGGCGCAGGAGAGCCGCTTCGATCTCGCCCAGCTCGATGCGGTAGCCACGCACCTTGACCTGAGCGTCGATGCGGCCCAGGAACTCCATCGTGCCGTCAGGCCAGAAGCGCGCCCGGTCCCCTGTGGCGTACATCCGGGCCCCCGGCTCGTCCGCGAAGGGATCGGGCAGGAACCTCTCGGCCGTCAGCGCCGGCATCCCCGCGTAGCCCACGGCCAGGCAGCAGCCGCCGATGTAGTTGTCGCCGGGGACGCCCGGAGGGCATGGATCGAGGCCGGCATCCAGGACGTAGTAGCGGGCGTTGGCGATCGGCCGGCCGTAGGGGATGCCGGCCCAGGACGGATCGACCTCGTCGATGCGGTGCCAGTTGGACCAGACGCTGGTCTCGGTGGCGCCGCCGAAGTTGCCGATCAGGACGCCGGGGAAAGCCGCCCGCACCTGATCCGGCAGGGACAGGGGAATCCAGTCGCCGGCCAGGAGCACCCGCCGCAGGGCCTTCCCCTCCCCCGGGCCGGGGAAGAAGGGTACGAGCCGCTGGAGGGCGGCCGGAGCCGAATTCCAGGTCGTGATCCCGCCGTCCCGCAGGACGGCCGCCAGCCGCTCGGGATCCTCGAGCTCGCTCCCGGTGGCGATGCGCACGGCCGCGCCCGCGGCCAGCATCCCCAGCATGTCGTAGATCGACAGGTCGAAGCCGATCGAGTTGACGAACAGGTGGCGGTCCCCCGGGCCGATCCCCAAGGTCTCGTTGTTCCAGCGCAGTGTGCTCACCGCCGAGCGGTGGCGGACGAGGATCCCCTTGGGCTCGCCCGTCGAGCCGGAGGTGTGGATCAGGTAGGCGAGGTCGTCCGCATCGCAGACCGGCTCGGGCCGGTGCTCCGGGCCCTCTCCCAGCTCTTTCCCGGTCAACACGGCGCGGGCCCCCGTCCCGGCGAGCACCCGGGCGACCCGCTCGTCCGGCCACGAGGGGTCGAGCGGCATGTACACGGCCCCGGCCTTGAGGATGCCGAGCACGGCCGTCAGGAGGCCGAGCGAGCGGGGCAGTGACACCCCCACGGGCTCGGAACGCCCGACGCCGAGGCCGCGCAGGTGATGGGCCAGGCGGTTGGCCCGGCGCTCCAGCTCGCCATAGGTCACCGTCTCCTCCCCGCAGAGGCCGGCGAGGGCCTCGGGCCGGCGGTCGGCCTGGGCTTCGAAGAGCTGGTGGAGCGCCGGGTCGCCGGGCCAGTCCCGCCGCCAGTCGTTCCACTCGCGGAGGATCTGGTGCCGCTCCCCCGGCGCCAGCGGCGAGGCCGCCGTCAGCGGCTCCCCGGGCCCGGCGACCAGGTCCGCGAGCAGCAGGGCGAATTGCCGCGCGATCCGCGCGGCGGTCGGCGCCTCGAACAGGTCGGTGGCGTACTGGAGCATGCCGGCCAGCCCGCCGTCCCCGCCCTCGGTGAAGATGAACGACAGGTCGAACTTGGAGACCCCTCCCGGGATCTCCTCCCCCGTCAGGCGCACCCCGCCGAGGTCGGCGGCGGGCAGAGGGGCGTTCTGAAGGGCCAGCGCCACCTGGAACAGGGGGGAGCGGGAGAGGTCGCGCTCCGGCCGCAGCTCGTCCACCAGCTTCTCGAAGGGTAGGTCCTGGTGGGCATAGGCCTCCAGGCTCTCCTCCCGCACCTGGCGCAGCAGGTCGCGGAAGGTGGCCGCCCGCGACAGGTCGGTCCGCAGCACGAGGGTGTTGACGAAGAAGCCGATCAGCTCCTCGGTCTCGCGGTGGTGCCGGTTGGCGATCGGCGAGCCGAGGGTCAGGTCGCGCTGCCCCGTCAGGCGGGCCAGCAGCGTGAACAGGCCGGCCGCGAGGACCATGAACGGGGTCACCCCCTCGCGGTGGGCGAGCGCGGCGACGTCCCTGGACAGCCCGCCGCCGAGAACGAAGGGATGGTCGGCGCCGCGCTGGGTCATCACCGGCAGCCGCGGATGGTCGGCCGCCAGGTCGAGGGTGGCGGGCGCCCCCCGCAGCCGCTCGCGCCACCAGGCGAGCTGCCGCTCCAGCGTCCCGCCGCTCAGCCAGCGCCGCTGCCAGAGGGCGAAGTCGGCGTACTGCACGGGCAGCTTCGGCAGGGCCGCTCCCCCGTAGAGGGCCTTGACTTCCCGCACCAGCACGCCCAGCGACCAGCCGTCAACGGCCACGTGGTGGAAGTCGAGCAGCACCATCCTGCGGCGCGGCGCCAGCTCCACCAGCAGGCAGCGCAGCAGGGGCCCGCCCCCGAGGTCGAACGGCCGCGCCGCCTCCTCGGCCGCGAGCCGCCGGGCCTCGGGCTCGCGCCGGGCTTCGGGCAACGCGCCGAGGTCGACGGCCGGCAGCGGCACCGCGGCCGGCGGCAGCACCACCTGCACCGGCCCGCCGCCGCGCTCGGCGAAGACGGTGCGCAGAACCTCGTGCCGGCGTGCCACCTCCGAGAGGGCCCGCGCCAGCCGCGACGGATCCAGGGGCCCCTCGGCACGCAGCGCCATGGGGATGTTGTAGGCCGGGCTCTCCGGCTGCAGGCGGTGGAGGAACCAGAGGCGCTCCTGGGCGAACGAGAGGGGCGGCTCCCCCTCCCCCGGTCCGCGCGGGAGGATGGGCGGCGCCTCCTCCGGCGATGCCCCCCTGCGGGCCTCGGCCACGGCTTCGGCCAGGGCGGCCGGCGTCGGCAACTCGAAGACCCGCCGCAGCGGCAGGTCGATGCCGAACGCCCGGCGGACGCGGGAGGCGACCTGGGTGGCGAGCAGCGAGTGGCCGCCGAGTTGGAAGAAGTCATCGAAGGCGCCCACCCGGTCGACGCCCAGCACCTCGCTCCAGATGCCGGCCAGCAGCTCCTCCACCGGGTCGCGCGGCGGCACGAACCCCTGGTCGCTGCTCCAGGACTCCTCGGGGTGCAGGCGGGCGAGCGACCGCCGGTCGAGCTT
>DATFNZ010000115.1:0-20779 GCA_035266085.1 Thermoanaerobaculia bacterium | reverse complement strand
AAAAGCAAGCCGCGCTACCGCGTCAGCCAGTAGCCCAGAACCGCGAGAACGATCACCAGCGCGAGGCCCATGTAGAGCCAGGTCTTCCTGCCGCCGCCTTCGGAGCCGCCCAGCAGGCGCGATCCGGCCTGGGAGATGCCGCGGATCTCGGTGAGCACGCGCAGCCTCAGGGTCTCTTCGAGCCGTTCCAGGGCGGCGAGCAGGTCGCCGGCGTTGGCGTAGCGGTCTTCGGGCTGGCGGTCCAGGCAGGTGAGGACCACCACGTCGACATCCGGCGGCAGCTCGGAGTTGAGCTGGCTCGGCAGGGCGAACTTGGGGCCGGGCGAGCGGCCGGTCAGCATCTCGTGGAAGATCACCCCGGCGGAGTAGATATCCGCTCGGGCGTCCCCCTTGCCTTGGCCCTCAAGGATCTCGGGCGGCAGGTAGTACAGAGCTCCAAGGCGGATCTCGCCGGTGCTCAGGGTGGCGGTGAGGTTCGGCGAGGACTCGAACCCGGTGGCGCCGAGGTCCGAAACCTTGACGGTCGAGAAATCGGGCGACACCAACACGTTGCGCGGCGTCAGGCTGCGGTGCACGAAGCCATGCTGGTGGGCGTGGGCGAGCGCCCGGCAGATCCCCCTCATCACGGCGAACGCCTCGGGCAGCGAGACCCGCCGCTGCTTGAGCACCCGGTCGAGGGAGGTGCCCTCCACCAGCTCCATGGCGAGGTAGAGCCCGTCGCCTTCCTGACCGGTGCCAAGGACGTGCACCAGGTTTGGATGGCGGCTGACAGGGCCGACGGCCGCGAGCTCGCGGTGGAAACGCTCCACGGCCGCGGGATCGGCGGTGAGGCGGCTGGGGAACAGCTTGACGGCGACCGGGTCGCCCTGGGGGTCCGCCGCCTTGTAGACCTTGGATTGCCCGGCCTTGCCGAGCAGCTCCCGGACGGAGTAGGGACCGATGGTCTCAGGTGTTTGGGAGGGCATGGCTCTCGAAGATCATAACCGTATCGCCGACCGCGATGCGGTCGAACGGCTTGAGCGCCGTCCGCTCGGCCGGCTGGCCGTTGACGCGGGTGCCGTGGCTGCTGCCGAGGTCGGACACCACCCAGGAGCCGTCCTGCCACTCCAGGCGCAGGTGCTCCTTGCTGGCGTTGGGGTCGGTCAGGGCGAGGTCGCAGGCTCGCGACCGCCCCACCGTCAGCGGGGCGCCGCCGTCGAGCGCCAGCGCCTGGCCGCGCTCGGGACCCTCGGCCACGTAGAGGCGGGCCGGCCGCGGCGCGCCGTCCGCCGCCCCGTCCGCCGCCTCCTGCCGGGGGCGCGGCCGGCGGGCGATCTCGACGGTCTGGGTGGGATAGGGCATGACCATCCCCTCGCGGCGGAACTCCTCCCAGACGCGCGTCCGGACGTCGCTCGCGATGCGCGGCCCCTGGGCGACATCCTCCACCCAGATCCGCAGCTCGTAGAGGATGGCGCTGGCGTCGAAAGCGAGCAGGTAGACGTCGGGAGACGGCTTGTCGAGCACCCCCGAGACGGCGGCGGCGCAGTCGAGCAGGACTCGCCGCACCCGGTAGGGCGGCTCGTCGTAGTGAGCCGAGATCTTGACCCGCTCCAGGTGCATCGGGTGCGGAAAGTAGTAGTTGAGCACCCGTTCCTCGGCCAGCTTGCCGTTGGGGATCGAGACGTTGTCGTTCTCCCGGGTCCGCAGGTGGGTGGTGCGCCAACTGATGGCGACCACCCGCCCCTCCTGGTCGCCCACCCTGATCCAGTCGTTGATGCGGAACGGCTTCTCGACGCTGATCACCAGACCGGCGAAGAAGTTGCCGAGGATCGGCTGGAGCGCCAGGCCGAGCACCAGCGAGGTGACGGCGCTGGTGGCGATCAGGGGCGCGACGTCGAGCTTGGGGAACGCCAGGCGCAGCGTCACGAACGCGGTGACCAGATAGACCAGGAACATCGCTACCGCCGGCAGGAGGGGCGGCAGGCGGAGCCCCTTCTGGCCGGCCAGGTGGACGTCGAAGAGGTAGAGCCCGAGCAGCCGGAAGACGGTGATCAGGCCGAGGAACAGCAGGGCCCAGTTGAAGACCCGCGCGAGCGCCGCCGGCCGGTAGCCCGGATCGAGGAGCGTGAAGACCTCCAGGGCCGCCACGGCGGCGGCCACGTAGAGCGGGAAGGCGAGCTGGCGCACCCAGAAGAAGCGCCGCTGGAGGGCGGCGACGATCACGATCAGCAGTGACAGCGTCCCGACGCTGCCCAGCAGGGCGAGGGGCATCCTCAAGGCCGGCACCTCCGAAAAAGCCTGCCCGCATTCTAGTCCGGGACCGCTCTCAGAGTAGAATCCCCGGGTTCATCCAGAAGTCCCCACCCCAAAGGAGGCTGTAATGAAGCGACTTTTTAGTTCGACCGCCGTCCTGGCGCTCGCCTTCGCCGCCGTGGCCCTGCCGGCGCGCGCTCAGGAAACGCCAAAGACCGTGGAGATGCAAGAGCCGCAGCAGGACGAGAAGGAGATGAGGGCCGAGGCGGTGAAGGGGCAGGCGATGGCGAGCGCCGCCGTGCGCGCCGAGATCGTGCGGCAGATCGGCGACGCCGAGAAGAAGCTGGTTTCGCTCGCCGAGGCCATGCCGGCCGACAAGTTCGCCTGGCGTCCGGCCCAGGGCGTCCGGTCGGCGGGCGAGGTGTTTGCCCACGTCTCCAGCGCCAACTACTTCCTGCCCACCTTGTGGGGCGGCAAGATGCCGGCCGGCGTCGATCCGCGCGGCTTCGAGAAGGAGGGCGGCGACAAGGCCAAGGCGATCGCCACCCTGAAGAGCTCGTTCGCCAACGTGCGGCAGGCCATCGATGCCCTGTCGGATGCCGACCTCGACCGGACCGTCAAGATCTTCGACCACGATGGAACGGTCCGCGAGGTCGTGATGATCGTGGCCACCCACGCCCACGAGCACCTCGGCCAGTCGATCGCCTACGCTCGCTCGAACGGCGTCACGCCGCCGTGGAGCGTCAAGGGGGAGTAGGGGGCCTTTGTAGGGGCGCCCCTGCGTGGGCGCCCTTTTGCTGGTGAAGGGATTTACCCTAGCCGCTCGCGGTAGACGCGGTCCATCGCCACTCGCAGGGCCTCCATCCGGCCCACCTTGGTCACCTCGGCGGCCTTGACCTCGACGGGCCAGTCGAAGTCGACGTTGTCGAGCACCGTGGCGTGCCAGACCTTCTTCTTGGAATCCCAGGCGCCCTGGCGGTCGCCGAGGATGTCCCAGCCGGTGGGCAGGTAGCTGCGGATCTCGGACTCCGTGTACTGGAGGGTTTCGCTCGTCGTTCTCATGACGGGGGATTGTGCCTCAATTCGATCCCGGACGG
Organism: Thermoanaerobaculia bacterium; assembly: GCA_035266085.1. Classification (GTDB taxonomy): domain Bacteria; phylum Acidobacteriota; class Thermoanaerobaculia; order Multivoradales; family UBA5704; genus DATARR01. The sequence goes on along the minus strand of DATFNZ010000115.1, from coordinate 17,450 downwards.
GAGACCGGCCGTGAACACCCCCTTCCTTGACCCCCCCGGGGCCCGTTGCTACGATCCCCGGGGCTTGGGTCCAGGATCCGCCCCGCACTCCGACTCGCAAAGGAAAGTCATGAGAATCGAGCTCACCGAAGAGCAGAAGCTGCTGCAGGATACCGTCCGCCGGTTCGCCGCCGAGGTCGTGAAGCCGCGGGCGAAGGAGATCGACGAGACGGGCGAGTTCCCCCGCTCATTCTTCGACCAGGCCGGCGAGCTGGGCCTCGCCGGGGTCGCCATGCCCGAGGAGTACGGCGGCGCCGGCATGGACACGCTCGCATACTGCCTCGTCATCGAGGAGGTCAGCCGGGTGTGCGCCACCTCCGGCGTCATCCTGTCGGTCAACAACTCGCTGGTCTGCGATCCCCTGCTGAAGTTCGGCACCGAGGAGCAGAAGAAGGAGTTCCTGACGCCCCTGGCCGCCGGCCGGAAGCTCGGCTGCTTCGCCCTCACCGAGCCGGGCGCGGGCAGCGACCCGGCGGGCATGCGCACCACCGCCCGGCGCGACGGCGACGACTACATCCTCAACGGCAACAAGATCTTCATCACCAACGGCACGGACGCCGACGTCGCCCTGGTCTTCGCCAGCATCGACCTCGAGAAGAAGCACAAGGGCATCACCTGCTTCATCGTGCCGGCCGACACGCCGGGCTACAGCCACGGCACCCACGAGTTCAAGCTGGGCGTCAACGCTTCGGGCACCACCGAGCTGGCCTTCGAGGACATGCGAATCCCCGCCGGCTGGCGCCTCGGCGGCGACGGCGAGGGCTTCAAGGTGGCCATGTCGACCCTCGACGGCGGGCGCATCGGCATCGCCGCCCAGGCCATCGGCATCGCCCAGGCGGCTTTCGAGGAGGCGCTCGCCTACTCGCAGGAGCGCGAGCAGTTCAACCAGCACCTGTCGGACTTCCAGGCCATCCAGTTCTACCTCGCCGACATGTCGACCGAGATCGACGCCGCCCGGCTCCTCACCTGGAAGGCGGCGTGGACCAAGGACAACGGCAAGCGCTTCACGCTGGAAGCCGCGCAGGCCAAGCTCTTCGCCTCCGAGATGTCGCAGCGCGTCACCAACAAGGCGCTGCAGATCCACGGCGGCTACGGCTACACCAAGGAGTACAACGTCGAGCGTTACTTCCGCGACGCCCGTATCACCGAGATCTACGAGGGCACCAGCGAGATCCAGAAGATGGTGATCGCCGACTGGGTGCTCAACAAGGCCTGATCGGCTGATCGGAGAATGCCATGGCCGTGCTGACCGAACCCAGGACCGACACCGAAGCCGAGACCGGCATCGACTTCTCGTTCAACGAGGACCAGGAGCTGATGCGCGACGAGGTCCGGCGCTTCGCCGAGGAGCGCATCCGGCCGGGCGTCGCCGAGCGCGACCGCGAACACCGCTTTCCTCTCGACATCTTCAAGGAGATGGGGGAGATGGGCCTGCTCGGCATGCTGGTGCCCGAGGAGTACGGCGGCGCCGGCATCGACACCCTCTCCTACCTGCTGGCCATGGAGGAGATCTCCCGGGTCGATCCGGCCGTAGCGGTGACGATGAGCGTCACCAACTCGGTCTGCTGCTGGCCCATCGTCCGGTTCGGCGGCGAGGCCCTGAAGCGCAAGGTGCTGCCGGCCCTCGCCGCCGGCGAGACCCTGGGCGGCTTCGGCCTCACCGAGCCCGGCGCGGGCAGCGACGCCGGCAGCCTCAAGACCACGGCCCGGCGCGACGGCGACTTCTGGGTGCTCGACGGCGAGAAGGCCTGGATCACCAACGCCGGCCATGCCGGCTGGTTCGTGGTGGTGGCGCGGACCAACCCCGAGGCGGGAAAACGTGGCCTCTCGGCCATCGTGGTGCCCGCCGACGCACCGGGCTTCTCCGTCGGCCAGCCGGAGGAGAAGCTGGGGCTCAAGTCCTCGCGCACGGCGCAAATCTACTTCTCGGATTGCCGGGTGCCCGCCGAGAACCTGCTCGGCGAGGAGGGGCAGGGCCTGAAGATCGCCCTCGCGACGCTCGACCACTCCCGGCTCGGCATCGCGGCGCAGGCGGTCGGCATCCACCAGCGGGCCCTCGAGCTGGCGGTCGCCTACTCCAAGGAGCGCGTGCAGTTCGGCTCTCCCATCGCCAGCAACCAGGCCATCCAGTTCAAGATCGCCCAGATGGCGACCGAGCTCGCCGCCGCCCGGGCGCTCACCCACTACGCCGGCTCCATGGAGCACTCCTCCCAGGCCGGCCGGCTCGCCGCCCAGGCCAAGGTCTACGCCTCCGAGGCCGCAAACCGCGCCTGCCAGGAGAGCCTCCAGATCCACGGCGGCAACGGTTTCCACGACGATTACGAGATCTCACGCCTCTACCGCGACGTGCGCGTCACCACGATCTACGAGGGCACCAGCGAGATGCAGCGGCTGGTGATCGCGCGCCACCTCCTGCAGAAGTAAAGAGACACCACATCTTGTGGTAATCTTTTTTCAGTGCCACAAGATGTCCTGACTCACACCCTGGCATTCCTACTGGGATCTCTCGTCCTCTGGCTGATCGCGCGCCAGCAGCGCGGCGTGCTGGAAGAGCGGCTGCGGGCTCGTGAAGGAGAGGCGAAGGAGGTCCTCCGGCTGCGCGACGAGCGGTCTTCCCTTCACTCCGAGGTGGCCCGCCTAGAGACCACCATCGACAAGGAGCGTCAGGCAGCCGCCGAGAAGATCCGTCTTCTCGACGAGGCGCAGGCCCGGCTCTCGGACGCCTTCAAGGCTCTCTCTGCCGAGGCGCTGCAGAACAACAACGCGAGCTTTCTGCACCTGGCCAAGGCCACCCTGGAGAAGTTCCAGGAGACGGCCCGCGGCGACCTCGATCTGCGCCAGCAGGCGATCGGCGATCTGGTCAAGCCGCTCAAGGAGTCGCTCCAGAAGGTGGACCAGAAGATCCAGGACATCGAGACCGCCCGCGCCGTGGCCTACTCGAGCCTGACCGACCACCTGACGGGGCTGGCTTCTGCCCAGGCCAACCTGGAGCGCGAGACGACCCGGCTGGTGGGCGCCCTGCGGACCCCTACGACCCGCGGGCGCTGGGGGGAGATCCAGCTCCAGCGGGTGGTCGAGATGGCGGGCATGTCGGCCTATTGCGACTTTTCCGTCCAGGTCTCCGTCGATACCGAGGACGGGCGGCAGCGGCCCGACCTGGTGATCCGCCTGCCCAACCGGAAAAACATCGTCATCGACGCCAAGGCGCCCCTCGACGCCTATCTCGACTCCATGGAGGCGCTGGACGAGGACGGCCGCAAGAGCAAGCTGCGCGATCATGCGCGGCAGATCCGCAGCCATCTCACCAAGCTGTCGCAGAAGGGTTACTGGGCACAGTTCGAGCCGGCGCCGGAGTTCGTGGTCCTCTTCCTGCCGGGGGAGACCTTCTTCAGCGCCGCCCTGGAGCAGGACTCGGCCCTGATCGAGTACGGGGTCGAGCAGCGGGTCATCCTGGCGACGCCCACCACCTTGATCGCCTTGCTGCGGGCGGTGGCCTACGGCTGGCGGCAGGCCCAGGTGGAGGAGAACGCCCGCGAGATCAGCGAGCTGGGCAAATCCCTCTATGAGCGCCTGCGCACCTTCGCCGGCCACATCGGCGTCATGGGCAAGAACCTCGGCCAGAGCGTCGACGCCTACAACAAGGCCGTCGGCTCGCTCGAGCTGCGCGTCCTGCCCGCCGCCCGCCGCTTCAAGGAGATGGGCGCCGCCGGGGGCGACGAGATCGAGACCCTGGAGATCGTGGACAAGGTCACCCGGGCCGTGGAGGGCGGGGAGCCGCTCCCGCCTGAGCCCGGTCTGCTCACCAACGAAGTATCCTGAAGACTTAGAGGAAGACTTCGACCTTGGCCTTCTCCCGCAGCTCGCGGACCCGGTTGGCGATCTTCTGCTGGGCCTGCTGCTCCTTGAGGAGCTGGCCGATGCGGTCCTTGACCTGCTCGTAGGGGAGCGTCCCCGCCGCCTGTCGCTCCAGGAGCTCGATGATGTGGTAGCCGAACTGGCTCTCCACGACCGGGCTCAGCTCGTTCGGCTTGGTCAGGGCGAAGCTGGCCTGGTCGAAGGGCGGCACCATCTGCCCCTTGGTGATCCAGCCGAGATCGCCACCCCGGACCTTGGTGCCGGGGTCATCCGAATTCTCCGCGGCGAGCTTGGCGAAATCCTCTCCCCCCTGGAGGCGCTTGAGGAGGGCCTCCGTCTTCTGCCGGGCCTTCTCCTTGTCCGCCGCCGGAGCGTTCTGCTCCGCGCGGACCAGGATGTGCCGCACGTGGACCCGCTCGGGCGCCTCCATCTGCTTCTTGTTCTGGTCGTAGAACTCCCGGGTCGCCTGATCGGTCACGCCGGCGGCATTCGCCAACTGGGACTGAAGATACTTCTGGACGGCGATCTCGTCCCGGGTCTGCTCGCGGAGCTTGGCCTCCGTCATGCCGGCCTTGGCGAGGGCCTGCTTGTAGGCCTCCTCGTTGGGGAAGATCCGCTTGCGCTGGGCGAGCTGCTGCTGGATCTCCTGATCGCTGGCCGTCATGCCCTGCGCCTTGGCGTCCTGCTGCAGGAGGGTGACGCCGATGACCTGGTCGAGCACCCGGCGGTAGAAGTCCACCGAAGGAGTGACGGGACGCCCCTCCTGCGCCAGCCGGATCTGCACCGCCTGGGCTCCCTGCAGGAGATCCTGCTTCTTGATGTCCTGCCCGTTCACCTTCGCGACCACCGCCGGCAGGTCCTTCGCGTCCATGACCTTGGCGTCGGCCGGGTCGGCGGGCGTCTGGGCCGAGGCCGTGCTCCCGGCGGGCTGCCCGGGAGCGGTCTGGTCTCCGGCGGCGGGGGTCTGGCCGGGCTGGGTGGTCGCGGTCGTGCCCGTGCCCGCATCCGTGGCGGCGGCCTCCGGTTTGCCGGAGTCGGGCTTGCAGGCCACCCAGCCGGCGAGCAGGAGAGAAAGCCCCAGCGACAGCAGGGGACGGCTAAGGGAAGTCTTGTTGGCCATTTGATTCCTCGAATGGGCGGGATCCGCGGACCGCCGCCGGATATAGGGTTGCGCAGTCTACCAGAGATGCCGCCCTCGGAGCCGCCGCCGGGTCAGCGCGAAGAGCAGGACGGAGTCGACCGCCGCCCGCGCCGCGAACGCGGCTGCCGCCCCCGCGATCCCCCAGGCCCAGACCGCCCCGGCCATGAAGGCGACGGCCACCGGCAGCTCGGCCAGGCGCAGACGAGCCGTCAGGTCGGGCCGGCCCGCCGCCTGGAGCACGGCCGCGAAGGGGCTGGCCAGGGCGGAGCAGAGGATGCCCAGGGCCAGCCAGCGGAGCACGGGGGCTCCGGCCGCCGCGAAGCCCTCGCCGATCCAGGCTTCGAGGATGGGGCCCGCGCCGAAGAGGGCGATAGCCACCGGCGCGCCGATCAACAGGAACGTCCCCCGGACGGCACGGGCCACGACCGTTTCGACCCGGTGCCAGTCGCCCCGCCCCGCCGCCTCCGAGAGCACGGGGAAGATCGCCGCCACCAGGCTCGTGGGCAGCACCCAGAGGCGGAAGACCATCTCGTAGGGGATGGAGAAGTGGGCCACCGCCGTCATCGATACCAGGGCGCCGATCAGGAACCGGTCCGCCAGGACGAGCAGCGGCGGGATCGAGCTCGCCGCCGTCACCCAGCCGCCGAAGCGCGCCAGGTCCCTCAGGACGGAGCGCTCCAGCCGTATGGGCGCGGCGAGCTCCGGCAGGACCCGCCGGCAGAGGAGGTAATGGGCCGCCGCCACGAGGCCGCGGAAGAGGACCAGGAGACCCACGGTGGCGGGCAGCCCCCAGCCGGCCCGCACCGCCAGCCAGGGGATGGCGAACGTCGCCGCACCGGCCGGGGCGCGGACGAGGTTGATCAGGTCGAACCGCCGCAGGGCCTCGAGCAGGCTGCGCAGGCAGCCGGTGACGAGGGTCATGGGGAACGACAGGGCCAGCAGGAGGAACGTCCCCCGGGTCTCGTCGGCGAGAGGTCCCTGGAGATGGAGGACGCGCCCGACGAGCAGCGGCGACGCCGCCGCGAAGAGGACGGCCGCGCCGCCGCCGAGGAGGGCCTGGAGGGCGGTGGCGTTCCAGACGATCGCCGGCAGCCGGTTTCTCTCGCCCCTCCCCAGCGCCTCCGCCGAGAGCTTGGTGACGGCGCGGCCCAGGGCGAGGTCGAGGACGCTGAACGACCCGAGCACAGTCCAGGCCAGGGCGAGGACTCCGAACCGCTCGGTCCCGAGGCCGGCCACGACGGCGGGCACGGTGAGGACGGCCAAGCCCAGCGGCAGCGTCTGGCCGATCAGGTTGAGCAGCGTGTCGCGGGCAATCCCTGTCCTCACGCCTGGCCGCCGGCTGAGGCCGTGCGCCGCCCCCGCCGGAGGGCGAGCCGCCGGGCATAAGCCGCGGCCTCGCCCGCCAGGGAGGCCCCGTGCCCGGCCATCATCAGGGGCAGCGTCGAGACGAAGCGGCCCGTCTGCCCGGCCTGCCCGGCGTGCAGGCCGACCAGCGCCAGGATCCGCGCCAAGCGGACGGGGAGGACGGTGACGGCGAGGTACAGGAGCAGCCGCCCGCGCCGGTCGCCCAGCCAGCCGGCCCGCATCTCGCCGAACATCTTGCCCCGCGTGTAGCGCTCGCGCAGGTAGCTCCGCACGCCCTGGAGATGGTGGTGCTCGACCACCGCCCGCGGCTCGAACCAGAGCCGTCCGCCCCTTTCGAGCACGCCGCGGGAGAGCACGACGTCGCCGAGCATCTCGTCGCCGGGCAGCCCGCCGGCCTCGGCGAGCCGTTTCTTGGCGATGAGCATGTTCGCCGTCGGGCTCATGTCCAGGGAGCGGGGCCGGCCGCCAGGCAGCCACTTGCTGAACTTGCAGAGGTGGATCCCCTGATCGCGCCAAAGGTCCCCATGGCAGGCCAGGGCGCCCACCACGACCTCACCCGTGGCGCGGTAGGCGTCGAGCAGGCGCTCCAGCCAGCCTGGACGGGCATAGATGTCCGGATCGGTGAAGACGATCAGCTCCGCCCGCGCGAGCTCGACCCCGCGGTTCCGCGCCGCGTGGGGCAGGAGCCGCCGGGCGCTCCGCTCGAAGCGCACCCAGGGGAAGCGCTCGGCGACGATCCGCTCGCTCGTGCCGTCCGGCCCGCTGTCCACGACGATCGTCTCGAAGTTCCGGAACGTCTGCCGTTCGAGCGCTTCGAGGCAACCCGCGAGAGTGTCGTGGGAGTCGTAGGCCGGGATGACGACCGAGAGGGCCGGCCGGGGTCCGTCGTCGCTCATGGAGGATCTACTCGGGGCCCAGCTCTCGGTGCTCGTTCATCTCGAAGAGGGAGAACCGCGCCTCGGTATCGCCGATCCCGAACATCAGGCCGAGCGCCTGGCCGGCGGCGGAGGCGAGCTGAACGGTCAGGATCAGAGGCGCCGCCGCGAGGGCGGGCCGGAGCAGGTCCGGGCGCGTCCGGGCCAGCCGCCGGATGAGGAGGACCAGCGAGTAGACGGGGATCAGCGGCGTCGCGAGGACGTAGAAGATCCGGCGCCCGAGCGGCCAGCCGAAGGTGCGGGCGCGCATGGTGCCGTAGCAGCGGTTCCAGAGGAAGCGTCCAAGGCAGGCGCTCGCGACCGTGCTCTCGTTGATGTGCTCGAACTTGGCCGCGGGCTCGAGGAGCAGCCGGTGGCCGTCCCGGTGGAGCCGCAGATGGAGGACGATCTCTGCCCTCAACAGGTCCTCGAGCTCGTCGCCGCAGGAGAGCAGGACGTCGCGCTTGAACGACGAGTTGTGGCCGGGGAGCATGGCGTGCTCCGCGCGGGGCGCGGGGACCAGCCATGGATAGTAGTTGAGGATCGAAACGATCCGGCTGAGGGGCACCGCGGGATTGCCGATATGGACCTCGGCGCCCACCGCCGCGAAGGGTCCCCGATGCGCCTCGATCAGCGCCGCCGCCCATCCCGGCCGGGCGCGGGCGTGCTCTTCGAGGAAGACGACCACGGGCGCGGAAGCCTGCCGAACGCCCATCGCCTTGGCGCCGGAGAAGAGGGTGTCGGGAGGCCGCCTGATCGTCCGCACCGCGGGATGGGCACTGCCGGGGAGTGGAGGAGGCTCGCCGGGAGCGAGATCGAACAGCAGGATCTCCAGCCGGTCGGCGATGTCCTGGGCGAGCACGGAGGCCAGGGCGCCGACGGCCCGGTCCCGCCGCTCGCCCACGACCAGGATGATCGTGAGCTCAGGCTGCATGATGTGCGGGGGACTTTAGCAGAGGTGGCGCGGGTTTCCGTAGGAGACGGCAATTAGGAGACGGCAATGCCGAGAACGGCGGCGGCGTCATGGGGCTGTTGCCGGCTGGAGCGGCATGCCCTCCGAAAGACGCCCCGACGTCCCCGTGCGCCGTGGAGGGTGTCGTATCGGGGATGGGGCGTCTCTACGGGAACTCTTTCACTGCCGATAGACCGCCGATAACCTGCCGATAAACCGCCGATAACTGGTACTCCCCCATCGTCTATACTTTGTCACGCTTGGCGCTCGGGTGCGCCTGCCCCCGCTCGCCTTCGAAAGGAGCCCTGAGAATGGCCGTCAAGGACCAGGAACCGACCCTGCTGACCGATGCGAAGCCCGCCGCCGACTCGGTCCTCAAAAAGGATGCCCTCGAGACCATGGCCGAGGCGCGCCAGCGCTGGGAAGGCGCCAAGGCCAAGACGGAGGCCCAGGTCCCCTTCTGGAAGAAGGACTTCACGACGGTCTCCGGCATGGAGGTGCCCCACCTGGTCACCCCGGAGCAGACGGCGGACGTCGATCCCATCGAGACCCTCGGCATCCCCGGCGAGTACCCCTACACGCGGGGCATCCATCCGACCGGCTATCGCGGCAAGCTCTGGACCATGCGCCAGTTCGCCGGCTTCGGCACGGCGGCGGACACCAACCAGCGCTTCAAGTACCTGCTCTCCCAGGGCCAGACGGGCCTCTCCGTCGCCTTCCACCTGCCCACCCTCTACGGCTACGACTCGGACCATTACATGTCGAGGGGCGAAGTGGGGAAGTGCGGCGTGACGGTCGACACCCTGGCCGACATGGAGACCCTCTTCGACGGCATCCCCCTGGGCGAGGTCACGACGTCGATGACCATCAACTCGACGGCGCCGATCCTCTTCGCCATGTACCTGGCCGTCGCCGAGAAGCAGGGGGTGGACGTCAGGAAGCAGGTCTCGGGCACGCTGCAGAACGACATCCTCAAGGAGTACATCGCGCAGAAGGAGTACATCTATCCGCCGCGGCCGTCCATGCGGCTGATCACGGACCAGTTCTCCTTCGCCGCCCAGCACGTGCCGCGCTGGAACACGATCTCCATCTCCGGCTATCACATCCGCGAGGCCGGCTCGACGGCCCTGCAGGAGCTCGCCTTCACCCTGCGCGACGGCATGGAGTACGTGCAGTACGGCATCGACGCCGGGCTCGACGTCGACGAGTTCGCGCCGCGGCTGTCCTTCTTCTTCAACAGCCACAACGACTTCTTCGAGGAGATCGCCAAGTTCCGCGCCGCCCGGCAGATCTGGGCCAAGGTGATGCGGGAGCGCTACGGCGCCAAGAACCCCCGCTCCTGGATGCTGCGCTTCCACACCCAGACGGCCGGCTGCTCGCTGACCGCCCAGCAGCCGGTCAACAACGTGGTGCGCACCACCCTCCAGGCCCTCGCCGCGGTGCTCGGCGGCACCCAGTCGCTGCACACCAATGCCCTCGACGAGACGCTGGCCCTGCCGACCGAGTCCAGCGCCCGCACGGCCCTGCGGACGCAGCAGATCATCGCCCACGAGTCGGGGGTCATCAACACCGTCGATCCGCTCGGCGGGAGCTGGTTCATCGAGGAGATGACCCGGCGGATGGTCGACGGCACCTTCGACTACTTCCGGCGCATCGACGAGCTCGGCGGCATGGTGGAGGCGATCGAGGCCGGCTTCCCGCAGCGCGAGCTGATGGACGCCGCCTTCGCCTATCAGCGGGCGTTCGAGGAGAAGGAGAAGCTGATCGTCGGCGTCAACGCCTTCCAGATGACCGACGAGGAGCCGATCGACATCCTCTATATCGGCGACGACCTCGCCGACCGCCAGATCGCCCTGGTGAACGAGGTCAAGGCGCGGCGGGACGCGGGCGCCGTCGAGCGCACCCTCGACGCCCTGAAGAAGGGGGCGGCCGGCACCGACAACACCATGCCGCTGATCCTCGACTGCGTGAAGGCCTACTGCACGGTGGGCGAGATCAGCGACGCCCTGCGCGACGTCTTCGGCACCTACGAGGAGCCGGCGGTCTTCTAGACCCTCTGCTACAATCCCGCCCCATGAACGAAAGAAGGCTTCGCATTCTGATCGCCAAGCCGGGCTTGGACGGCCACGACCGGGGGGCGAAGGTGGTGGCGCGGGCGTTGCGCGACGCCGGCTACGAGGTGATCTACACGGGCCTGCGGCAGACGCCCGAGCAGATCGCCGCGGCCGCCGTCCAGGAGGACGTGGACGCCGTCGGGCTGTCGATCCTCTCGGGCGCCCACAACGCCCTGCTGCCCGAGATCATCCGGCTGCTCAAGGAGCAGGGGGCGGAGGACATCCTGGTCTTCGCCGGCGGCATCATCCCCGAGCAGGACATCGTGACCCTCAAAACCGCCGGCATCGACGAGATCTTCTTGCCGGGAACCTCCACGAAGTCCATCGTGGAGTACCTGCAGACCCGCTTCGCCGCGGCCTAACGGCCGCAACCCTTTCCGCAGAAAAGGTTTGACGGCCCGGCGCCGGGGTGTTACGTTAGGTTGACAACAGATGGAGGAGGAATGAAGAGAAGGATTTTGCTGGCGGACGACAGCGTCACCATCCAGAAGGTCATCGAGCTGACGTTCATGGACGAGGACTACGAGGTTCGCGCCGTCAGCAACGGTGACGAGGCGCTCGCGCTCCTTACCGAGGTCAATCCGGACTTCGTCATCGCCGACGTGCACATGCCCGGAGCCAATGGCTACGAGGTCTGCCGGCGGTCCAAGCAGCTCCGGCCGGACGTGCCGGTGCTGCTCCTCGTCGGTACCTTCGAGCCGTTCGACGAAGGCCAGACCCGCGCCGTCGGCGCCGACTCCTTCCTGAAAAAGCCGTTCGACTCGCAGGAGCTGCTCCAGCGGGTCGAGGAGCTGCTGGCCTCCAGGGCCGGCGCAGCGCCGGCGGCTTCCGAAGCCGAGGCCGTGCCGGACTTCCTGGCGCCGTCGGCCATGCCGGGCCTCGACCTGCCCTCGGCGGAGCCGTCGTGGGGGAGCTTCGAGCTGGAGGCCGTGCCGGAGCTCGCGCCGCAGCCTTTCGCGGCGCCCGCCCCGGAGCCATTCGCCCCGGAGCCGTTCGACCGGGAGCCGTCTTTCGCCCTGGAGCCCGATCCCTCCTACTCGCTGGACTCCGAGCCGGTCTTCACCATGGAGGACAGCGAGCCGTCCCTCGCCGTGCGGGACGACGTCTTCGGAGCCCCCAGCGAGCTGTCCTTCGACGAGGCGCCGCAGGACCGCTACATCCCCGAGGAGCCGATCTCGCCCGTCTCGCCGGTCAGCGCCACGGCCGTCGCCGGTTTCGACTGGGCCGCCTCCGCGCCCGCTCCCTACGTGGAACCGGAGCCCGAGCCCGTGTTCGAGCTTGCCGAGCCGGAGCCGCTACGCTTCGAGGAGCCCGCCGCGGCCGTGTGGGAGGAGCCGGCCGAGCCCGCGCAGCAGCCCGCCTGGGCCGCTTCGCCGACCTCGATCTTCGCTCCGGCCTACAGCCCGCCGGAACCGGAGCTGTCTTTGGAACAGGAATTGTCTCCGGAACCGGCGGCTGCCGAGCCGTCCGAACCGGCCTATGAACCGGCGTACCACCAGCCGGCGGCGGCCGTGAGCTCCAACGGCCGGCTCTCCGACGAGGACGTGGACCGCATCGCCCGCCGCGTCGTCGAGCTGCTCGGCGACCGCACCGTGCGGGACGTGGCCTGGGAGGTGATCCCGGACATGGCGGAGGTGATCATCCGCGACCGGCTGCGCGAGCTGGAAGCCCAGGTCGAGTAGCACCTGCCTTCGGCGGGACCGAAGGCGAACGGGGAGCGGTGATAAGCCGCTCCCTTCTTGTTATGGGTAGAGAATATCGGAAGGAAAGGAAGACGGCGTGAGCGAGACGACCAGCCTGAGCACGGAAGCGACTACGGAAGCGACCCCGGAAATAACCCCGGAAGCAACCCCGGAAATAATGGCCGGCACCGAGATGGACAAGCGCTTCGAGCCGCAGAGCTACGAGCAGGCGTGGCAGCGGCGCTGGGCGGAGAAGGGGTACTTCGTGGCCGAGGCGCCCTCGGACAAGCCCTCGTACTGCATCCCCATCCCGCCCCCGAACGTCACCGGCAAGCTCCACGTCGGCCACGCTCTCCAGTCGACGCTCCAGGATCTACTGACCCGCTGGCGGCGGATGCAGGGCTACAACGCCCTCTGGGTCCCGGGCACGGACCACGCCGGCATCGCCACCCAGCTCATGGTGGAGCGCCACCTCGCCACCGAGGGGACCAGCCGCCGGGAGATGGGGCGGGAGGCGTTCCTGGAGCGGATGTGGCAGTGGAAGGAGCAGTACCACGGCAACATCCGCGAGCAGCTCGACCTGCTGGGCGCCTCCTGCGACTGGACGCGCGAGCGGTTCACCCTCGACCCCGGCCTCTCCCAAGCCGTGCGCGAGGCCTTCGTCCGCCTCTACGAGGAGGGGCTGATCACCCGCGGCGAGTACATGGTGAACTGGTCGCCGACCCTCGGCACGGCCGTCTCCGACCTCGAGGTGGAGACCAAGACCGTGGCCGGCAAGCTCTACCACGTGACCTATGAGGTGGAGGGCAGCGACGAGCGGATCGTGGTCGCCACCACCCGGCCGGAGACCATGCTGGGCGACACGGCCGTGGCCCTCCACCCCGAGGACGAGCGCTACCTGCACCTCCACGGCAAGGCGGCCATCCTGCCGCTGGTGGGCCGGCGCCTGCCGTTCGTGCCCGACGCCATGGTCGACCGGGAGTTCGGCACGGGCCTGGTGAAGATCACGCCGTTCCACGACCCCAACGACTTCGAGGTGGCGAAGCGGCACGGCCTGCCCGGGATCTCGGTGATCGGCCCCGACGGCCGCATGACCGCCGAAGCCGGGGAAGATTTCGCCGGCCTGGACCGCTTCGAGGCGCGCGAGAAGGTCGTGCAGAGGCTCCGCGACGGCGGCCATCTGGTCAAGATCGAGGACCACACCCACAACGTCGGCCACAGCCAGCGCAGCGGCGAGCCCATCGAGCCCCTGGTCTCCACGCAGTGGTTCTGCGACATGAGGAGCATGGCCGACCAGGCGCTGGGGGCGGTGCGCGACGGCCGCCTGCGGCTGGTGCCCGACTCCTGGGACAAGACCTGGGAGCACTGGCTGGCCAACATCCGGCCGTGGTGCATCTCCCGCCAGCTCTGGTGGGGCCACCAGATCCCGGCCTGGTACGCCGAGGACGGCCGCTGCTTCGTGGCGCGCTCCCTCGAGGAGGCCGCCGCCCAGGCGGGAACCGACCAGCTGACGCAGGACCCCGACGTGCTCGACACCTGGTTCTCGTCGGCCCTTTGGCCGTTCTCCATCCTCGGCTGGCCGGACGACACGCCCGACCTGCGCACCTTCTATCCCACCGACGTGCTGATCACGGCCTACGACATCCTGTTCTTCTGGGTGGCGCGCATGGTGATGGCCGGTCTCCACTTCACGGGCGACGTGCCCTTCCACGCCGTGCACCTGACGGGACTGGTGCGCGACGCCGAGGGCGTGAAGATGTCGAAGACCAAGGGCAACGTGATGGACCCCACGGACCTGGTGGCGGAGTACGGCGCCGACGCCGTGCGCTTCACCCTGGCGTCGCTCGACAGCCCGGGGCGGGACATCCCCCTCAACCGCAACCAGATCGCCGGCTACCGGGCGTTCGGCAACAAGCTCTGGAACGCCACCCGTTTCGCCCTGTCGCGCATTCCGGCGGAAGCGCGGGTGCGGGAAGAGATCGACGCGGCGGGGCTCGCCGCTCCCGAGCGGTGGATCCTCTCGCGCCTCTCGCGCGTGGCGGCGGAGGTCAGCGAGCAGCTCGAGATCTTCCGCTTCGACGAGGCCTGCAACCGCCTGTACCACTTCTTCTGGGGCGACTTCTGCGACTGGTACATCGAGCTGTCGAAGCCTGCCCTGTTCGGCGACGCCCCGCGGCCCCAGGTGGGAGACGTGCTGCTGACGGTGCTCGACCGCGCCCTGCGGCTCCTCCATCCCGTCATGCCGTTCCTCACCGAGGAGCTCTGGCAGCGCCTGCCCGGCCACGAGACGGTGCATCCGAAGACGATCGTCCTGGCGCCTTATCCCGGCCGGGTCGAGGCCTGGGAAGACGCCGACGCCGAGGCCGGCATGGACGCGCTGATCCAGGTGGTCACCCGCGTCCGCGGACTGCGGGCCGAGATGGGGCTGCCGCCCAAGGCGAAGCTCGACCTTCACCTCGACGCGGCGGACGCCGGCGTGGGCCGTCTCCTCGCGGAGCAGGCGCCGCTGATCCAGTTCCTGACCCGTGTCGAGACCGTGACCCTCGGCCCGGCTCCCGAGGGAGCGCGGCGCGACCTCGTGGCCGGAGTCGAGATCGGCGTCGCCGTCGAGCAGCAGGAGATGAGCGCCGAGGAGCGGGGACGGTTGGCGAAGGAGCTGGAGAAGCTCGAAGGCGAGATCGTCCGCGCCGAGGAGCGGCTGGCCAATCCCGATTTCCTCGGCAAGGCGCCGGCCAACGTGGTAGAAGGAGGCCGCGCCCGGCTGGCGGAGATGCGGGAGCGGCAAGCCGCCCTGCGCTCCGGCCTGGGGCTTTCCTGAGAGGGTAGAACCGTGGATTTCGACCGCTACGTCGAAGGGCTGGAGCGGCGGCGGGCCGGCCGGGGTCCCGAGAACCTCGTCGTCCTGCCGCGGGTGGATTCCACCAACACGCTCGCCCGCGCCGTCGTCGCCGAGTACAAGAGCGAGGCGCAGGATTTTCATCCGCTGCTCGTGTTGGCTTTTGAGCAGTCCGGCGGCCGCGGGCGCCAGGGGCGGAGCTGGTCGAGCCCACCGGGGAAGGGGGTCTACGCCACGCGGGTGGTCGCGGTGGCGGACCCCGCCTTCCTCCAGACGCTGCCTCTGCTGGTCGGCATCGGCCTCAGCCGGGCCCTCTCCGCGCATCTGCCTGCTCAGTCGCCCTGCCGCCTCAAATGGCCCAACGACCTCGTGGTGGAGTCCGCGGGCGAGCGCAGGAAGATCGGCGGCATCCTCATCGAGGCGTCGGTGCAGCCGGGCGAGGCGGTCCAGGCGATCGTCGGCTTCGGCGTGAACCACCTTCACGGCATTGGCGAGCTGCCGGAGAACGCGACCTCGATCAGCCTGCTGGGGGGCGTTGCCGTGAGCCTCGCGGACCTCACCTGGGACCTGGTCGAGGGGGTCGAGGCGGAACTGGAGCATCTTGGCGACAGTGCCTACGCCGTCGAGGCCTATCGCGGCCTGGCCATCCACCAGCCGGGCGAGAGGATCGTGTTCCGGACGGGAGGAGACGCCGTGGTCGAAGGGACTTTCGTGGGCTTCGACGACACCGGCAGGCTGCAGATCGAAAGCGGGGGAGAGCGGATCTCCACGGCGGCTGGCGAGCTCATCGAAGCGGGGGAGGTCACCGAAGGATGAAGAAGGAGAAGCAAGCCGAGGGCGGACTGCTGGTCCTGGTCGACGTCGGCAACACCAACACGGTCTTCGGCATCTACCAGGGAGACGAGCTGGTCGAGAGCTTCCGTTTCTCGACCGACACCGAGCGCACGGCGGACGAGTACGGCGCGCTCCTGCTCCCCCTCTTCTCGCTGCGCGGGGTGGACCCCGTGACGGCCGAGGCGGTGGTGATCTCTTCCGTGGTGCCGCCGCTCCACCTGACGCTCGACCGCCTGGCCCGCCGCTACTTCGGCAAGAAGCCGCTGTTCATCGAGCCGGGGGTGCGCACCGGCATGCCCATCCGCTACGACAACCCGGCGGAGGTGGGGGCGGACCGCATCGTCAACGCCGTGGCCGCGCGGGAGCGCTACGGCTCGCCGGTGATCGTGGTCGACTTCGGCACCGCCACCACCTTCGACGTGGTCAACGCGGCGGGGGAGTACGTGGGAGGCATCATCACGCCAGGCATCGGTATCTCCGCCGAGGCCCTGTTCGCCCACGCCTCGCGGCTCTACCGGGTGGACGTACGCAAACCCTCCGAGCTGGTAGGCAAGAACACGGCGTCCGCCATGCAGGCCGGCATCTACTACGGCTACATCGGCCTCGTGGACGGCATCCTCGAGCGCCTGCAGGCGGAGATCCCCGGCGTCAAGGGGATCGTCGCCACCGGCGGCCAGGCCCCCCTGATCGCCTCCGGATCGAAGTACATCCGCGAGGTGGACCCGGATCTGACGCTCACCGGCCTGAAGCTCATCTATGAGCGAAACCGCTGACGCCGCCGAGGATTCGGACCACGCCTACTTCCAGGCCGTCGAAGAGATCTTCGTGGAGCTGCGGGGGGCGCCGCTGCTGCTCTCCCCGACGGACTGGCAGGTGGCCCGCCGCTGGCATCAGGAGGGCGTGCCCCTCGACCTGGTGAAGCGGACCCTCGAGGAGGTCTTCGCCAAGCGCAAGGAGCGGGGCGCCAAGGGGAAGATCTCCAGCCTGCGCTACTGCGCGCCCGCCGTCGAGGCGGCCTGGGCCGACCTGCGGGAGCTCACCGCTCCCGGCCAGCGCGCCGAGGCGCCGGTCTTCGAGGTCCGGCCGCGCCTGGCCGCCCTGGCCGCCGCCCTGCCCGCCAGCCTTCCGGGACGTGAAGCGCTGGCCCAGAGCATCGCCGTCCTCGAAGGCGATCCCCAGCAGGTGGAGCACCAGCTTTCTTCTCTCGACCGGGAGATGCTCGACGCCGTCATGGCCGGGCTGGACGGCGAGGCTCGCAACGAGATCGGCCAGACGGTGGAGAAGACCCTGGCCACGCTCGGCGGGCGCCTGCCCGCCGAAGAGCTGGAGCGCTCCCGCGACCGTCTGGCCCGCCAGGCCCTCCGCAGGCGATTGGGATTGCCGGTGCTGTCGCTGTTCTCGCCCGAAGCAGAGGGTCCGCCTCCAGCCAGCTAGGCCCCCTCTTACACACAAGTATGCGGCCCCGAAGGGGCCCAATCTGATTAGCCCGGCGCTTAAGCGCCGGGTAGACGTTCCATCCCGTCCATCCGCCCCGAGGGGGCGGTGCCTCTCGGCGGAGCCGCTCAGGCCGCGGAATGCTGAGAGGCTGTGAAGAAATCTCGCCTGGGGGTTTTCAAGGTCACGTGCTCATGAGATACTTTTCTCATGAGCGATACTTTGTTTCCTATCCCCACGCCGGAAGCGGAATCGAAGCCTGAGCCACGGGCGGTGAAAGGGAA
>DATFNZ010000114.1:0-46795 GCA_035266085.1 Thermoanaerobaculia bacterium | reverse complement strand
TTCCCTTTCACCGCCCGTGGCTCAGGCTTCGATTCCGCTTCCGGCGTGGGGATAGGAAACAAAGTATCGCTCATGAGAAAAGTATCTCATGAGCACGTGACCTTGAAAACCCCCAGGCGAGATTTCTTCACAGCCTCTCAGTCGGCTTCAGCCGGCTGTTTTACCTAGCCCGGGCATTCATGCCCGGGCGGCGCCGGATCTCGGCTCGAAATCGGCCCTCTTCCTCAGGAGGAGAGGGCCGGGGTGAGGTCGCCGGAGGGCAGAACGGGCCCGAAGGCCAAATTTGTGGGAAATGGCATGGCATTGATGCCCGCGCGGGCTCGGCAACGGGTATCATGCGCCGGCCGTGAACCCCAACTCCCCTACCGCTTTCCGTCACCTGCTCGACGCCCGTCTGTTCCGCCTCCTGTGCGGCCCAGGACGGACGCCCGCGCTCGACGGCTTCCGCACGTCGCTCGAGCGTCACCGTCTCTCGCCGGCTGGAGGCCTGCCGGCCTTCGAGGTGACGCCGCTGGCGTTCCTCAGGGTGCTCGGCGTCGAGCCCCCCCGGTTTGCCACGTTCACCTTCCCCCTGAGCGTGCTCAAGGACCGGGATTCCCTGCTGATCACGACGGCCGTCGCGAAGATGGCCCAGGATTTCTTCGCCAAGGTTCCGGACCTCCAGGCCGAGAAGCTCAGGAAGCGCGTCGAGGAGCTTCGGGAGAAGACCGACTCCGCGGCTCACGAGCTGTTCGACCTGGCCTTGAGCCGCTTCGCCGCCCGCGAGGGTTTCGAGGGCGACGTCCATCGCCACCTCGCCTTCGATGCCCTCTACCAGTTCCAGTTCCCCAAAGAGCTGCGCGAGCAGATCTTCGATTTCCTCGCCGCCAGCCTGTTCGCCGCCGGGGAAACCGTGTCCGGCTTGTCCAAGATGCGCATCATCCGAACGTTCTGGTACCGGTCGTACGAGCGGCTGCTCAAGAAGCATCCCGGGAAGCGGGCGGAGCTCCAGGCCCTGGACCGCGAGATGAGGCTCAGGAGCTACCGGGACTACCTCAACTGCGAGGTCGTCCATCACTCGGTCCTCGGGTACGTCGACGGCGAGCGGGTCCAGCCCGTGGCCGCGTTCACCCCGGATGCCGAGGACACGGTCAGGGCGCGTTGCAGCGCCTACAAGAGCGCGCTCCGCTGGTTCCTGGATCAGATCGATCCCGAAGAGCTGGCCACCACGGTCCGCCCACGGCTCGACACGACCTGGCAGCCGGGATTGATCGTGCCGTGCCGGGAGGATGGGACCTTCGACGTGGTGGTGGCGACCGGCGATCTGCCAGTCTATTAGCCGTTCAGCCGTTCGCCTTCAGCTCGCCGATCACCATCGCGATCTGCTGCTCGGGATCATCCATCAGCGGGATGCTGCCAGCCCCCCGGTGACCGCCGCCGCCGTAGCGGGCGGCGAGCTCGCCGACGTTGGTCTTGCAGGTCCGCCGGAAGATGCTGTGGCCGAGGAGCAGCATCGGGAAGCTGCGGTTCGGGCCCCAGTGGATGCGGGCCGAGACGTTGACCTCCGGGAAGAGGGCGTAAACCATGAAACGGTTGCCGACCGGCGTGTGGTCGAGGCCGCGGAAGTCGGTCACGACCACATTGCCGTCCACCCGGCTCTGGCTGCGCAGCTCCTGGCAGAAGTGCTCGTTCTCGCTCTCCAGCACGTCGCAACGCTTCTTGACGGAGGGATCGTCGAGGATCGCCGAGATCGGCGTCTCCCCCCGCAGCAGCTCGACCAGGTGCAGGAAGTAGCGCTCGAAGGTGCCGAGGCCGCTCCGGCCGTCGATGGTGAAGCCGAGCTTGATGTAGGTCTGGGGATCGAGGACGTCGCCCGGCGTCAGGTTCGCGGAATCCAGGCGGTCGGTCTCGCGCACCAGCTCCGCGAACTGCGGCATGGCCTCTTCCCCGCCGTAGTACTCGTAGACCAGACGCGCCGCCGACGGCGCCTGGGCGAAGGCGCCCCGGAACGCCTCAGGGGGAACGTTGGTGGTCGCCGTGTGCAGATGGTGGTCGAACCACATGGCGCAGCCGGGATGGTACGGGAGGTTGGCGATCACGTCCCCCGGCCGGATGTCGGCCCGGCCGTCGCTGATGTCCTGGGGATGGATGAGCGAGATGCTCTCGATCTCTTCGTTCAGGGAGAGCAGAACGGCACACGTCAGGCCGTCGAGGTCACCGCGAGTTACTAGGCGCATGGTGGGCGGCATTATAGACGATGCCGTTCACTGTAAGCCGTTCGATGAAATCCGTTGGATGAAATCGGTGACGGCCCGCGCGAGCCGGACCTGCGCGTCCTCCAGGTGCACGGCGTGATCGGCGCCGGCGATGATGGCCCACTCCCGGTCGCCCGCTGCGAGGCGCGTGAACAGCTTCTCCCCGATCTCCAGGGTCGCCAGCGGGTCGTGCTCGCCATGGATCAGCAGGGTCGGGACCTTCACGGCCGCCGGCGAGAAGGCGTTGAATTGATCCTCGTCGCGCCAATCGACCCGCACCGGATCGGCGGCCAGGGCCGCCGCGACGAACGCGTCCACCCCCTGCCGCGGGATCGCTCCCGGCGTGATGAAGTCGGAGGCCGCGTTCTCCGCCGTGTTCGGTTTCCTGGCCGGCGTCTGGCCGGGCGGAGTCGGCGGGAACTTCTCGTCGACGTCGGCGGGGAAGCCGAGCAGGACGACGGCCGACAGCTTCTCCGGATACCGCTGCGCCACGAAGGCCGAGACGCTCGCCCCGCGCGACAGGCCGAGGAGCACGGGACGCCCGCCGCGCCGGCCGATCCAGTCGAGGGCCGAGGCGACGTCGCCCGCGGCGCGCTCCGGGGTCAGCCAGCCGGTGGCGTCGCGCGGGGTGGCGCCGTAGCCGCGGAGGTCGAGAGCGTAGGCGGCATACCCCCGGGCCACGAGGGCATCCATGAAAGACCGCTCTTCCCCCGCGACCTGGAGATCGAAGTTCGGCAGCGAGCTCCACGTTCGGCCATGGACCAAGAGGATCGTGCCCACAGGCTTCGCCGGCCGCTTCTCCCACAGCGCGAGAGGATGCCCGTCGGCCGCGGGGATCTGGTGCTTGACGGCCGCGCGGGGGGCGACGGCCGGGGGCTGAGCCGTGGCGCAGGCGCCGGCGAGCAGCAGCGCGACGGCGGCGAAGAGTTGCAGACCTCGGCCCATGAAAGGCGTTCTCATTCTCGGAGTCCTCCTGAAGGAGGCATCATTGTAGACTTCCAACGTCCACCTTATGACCATCACTCCCCTGACGCCGCCGGTCCCCGTCGCCTTCGTCAAGTATTACGAGAAGGGCTCGACGGTCATGGGGGCCGATCAGATCGCCGAAGGCCTGGCGGCCCGCGGCTGGAACGCCCGCTCGATCCCCGTCCGCGAGCTGCGCGGGATCCGGCGAGGCATCCTGGTCTTCATCAAGACCTCCCGCCTCGATCACCTGCTGCTCGCCCGCGCCCGGGGCAACCGGCTGGCGCTCGACGTCCAGGACACGGTGGTCTTCAAACGCCGGATCAAGAACGGCTGGCTGTTCGACGCGCTGATCTTCAAGAACCGGCGCCAGCTCGCCGATTTCGGCCGGGACGACCGGCTCGACCGCGTCATCTACCACCAGTGGGATCCGCGCTACTCCCTCCATCAGGCTCCCGGAGACCGGCTGGCCCTGGGCTACCTCGGTCTGGCGCGGTCGCTCGAGCTCTGGGGCCAGCTTCCCGGCATCGAGTACGTCGACGACGGGTATTTCGACCAGGCGGCCCGCTTCAACTGCCATTTCTCGATCCGGCTCCCCGGCCGTGAGTTCCTCTACAAGCCCAACTGCAAGGTGTCGACCGCCGCGGCGTGCGGGGCCAACCTGATCACGACCCGCGACGAGTCGACGGTCGAGCTCCTGGGCGAGGACTACCCGTTCTACTGCGACCCCGAGCCGGCGTCGATCCTGGCCGCCATCGAGCGGGCGCGCGCCGCCTTCGGCTCCGCCGAGTGGCACGCCGGCCTCGAACGCATGCGCGCCGTCCGCGAGCGCACCCGCATCGACCGCGTGCTCGACGACTACGAGCTCCTGCTGCGCGACCTCGCGCGGCCACCGGACGGCCCGCCATGAGCGTCAGAGTCTGCTACTTCATCCAGACCCACCGCGATCCCGAGCAGGTCTACCGGCTGGTCCGCAACCTGCGCCGCGGCAGCCCCCACGGCACCATCGTCGTTCAGCACAACCCCGCCGCCTGCAGCCTCGACTGGACGCCCCTCGCGGAGCTGCCGGACACCCACCTGCTGCAGGGCTGCGCCCCCCAGGTCCGCTCGAACTTCTCCTGCCAGGTGGCGCCCTACCTCGACCTGATCGACTGGCTCGAACGCGAGGGCATCGCCTACGACTGGGTGGTCAGCCTGACGGGCCAGGACTACCCGGTCACTCCCCTTGCGCGGATGGAAGACTTCCTCGGCGCCGCGCGGTGCGACGGCTTCATCCGCTACTGGGATGTGATGTCGAAGGAGAACCCGTGGTCGTGGCGCAAGGCGCGGGCCCGCTACTGGCACCGCTACTGGCGGCTGCCCGCCGGGTCCGAGCGGGTGCTCCATGCCCTGCGGTTCCTGACGCGCGTGCTGCCCCTCCACTTCTACCTCGACTACGGCCCGCTGGTCGGCGTGCGCCGCTGGCGTACGCCCTTCCACGACGGCTTCCGCTGCTTCGGCGGCTGGGCGTGGTTCTCGCTGCGCCGGTCCACCGTGCTCTACCTGCGCGACTTCCTGGCCTCCCGTCCGGAGGTGGCGGAGCACTACCGCCATACCGTGACGCCCGAGGAGTCGATCGTGCAGACGGTGCTGTTGAACAGCGGCCGTTTCGACCTGGTGAACGACGACAAGCGCTACATCGACTACGCGCAGGCCCGGAAGGGCTCGCCGCGCGTCCTCACTGCCGCCGACATCCCCATGCTGGCCGCCGGCGGCT
Source organism: Thermoanaerobaculia bacterium (assembly GCA_035266085.1). GTDB lineage: Bacteria > Acidobacteriota > Thermoanaerobaculia > Multivoradales > UBA5704 > DATARR01. Next base: position 41,842 of record DATFNZ010000114.1, on the reverse strand, counting down.
ACCACTTCGCCCGCAAGTTCGACTTCGAGGTGGACTGTGAGGTGCTCGACCGGATCGACCGCGAGCTGCTCGGCATGGAGCTCGCACCTGCTCCAGGACCGGCTACATGATGCGAGGGCCGATCGAAGGGTCCGCGATCGGCTCGTCGAGCTCCAGCGTCTCCAGGACGAGGTCCCACACCGGGCTGAAGCGCTCCAGGTCCGATTCCCAGAAGTCCATGGTGAGGAGGGACTGGACGGTCTTGCGGCGGGCGAGGCAGATGCGGGTCAGGGCGGCGCGCTGCTCCCGCGCATCGACGAAGTGGCCCTGGCGCCAGGCCAGCTCGAGGTCGAAGCGGCGGGCCGTGACGAATGGATCCCAGGCCACGATCCGCCGCTCGTCCCCCTGAATCGCCTCCTCGATCAGCCGGGAGAGCGGCAGGCCCGTCCAGTCGATCGGCGGGATGCGCAGATAGGAGACGCCGATCACGCAGTCGTCGTCGGGCGGCTTGCGGTCGTGGAACTTGATGCTGTCCGGATCGGGCCGCACGATCCACTTCCTGGGATAGTCGAAGCGCACGGCCCCGCGGTCCGCCACGAACACCTTGCAACCCTCCCTCGCCGACCAGCCGTGGCCGTCCTGAAGGCGGACCGTCTCCTGCAGATACTTCGGGGCCTTCTTTTTCTTCATGGCTACGGCGAATCGACGACCGCGCAGGTCGACGGCGGTCCCCCTTCGGCCTCGGGCATGAGCTTGATCTCGAGGTGGCGGGTGAGGCCGGCGACGATGCGGACTCCCGGGCAGTTGACCGCGGCGTGCCCCTCCAAGGTCGCCGAGGCGGAGTAGACCCCCGAGGCCAGGCTTTCGAAGCGGACGTTGCCGTCCGCGCCGGAGATCTGCTGCGGGATTTCCTTTCCCGCCTTGAGCAGCATGACCGCGGCTCCCTGCAAGGGCTGCCCCTGAGCGTCCTGGACGTGGCCGGTGACGACTCCGGACTGGGCGGCGGCGGCGGCCAGCGCCGGCATTGGCCAGGAGATCATCGAGAAAAGCGCGACGACCCCGGCGGCGAACAGATGATGCGCTCTGCGCTTCCCTCTCATGCTTCCTTCCTTTCGAGTCCCGAGAACCGTCAGATGCTAGCGGCTCCACCGGCCCTCGGCAAGTGCCGGGGCGTAACTCTTGCCGCCCCTTGGCGTACTCTTCTGTGGCAGACCCAGACCCGACAGGAGGGATTCGATGCGCCATGCCGCTTTCGCCGTCCTGCTTTTGACCCTCGCTCTCCTCTGCGTTCCGGCGACCGGCGCCCAGCAGGCGGCGAGCACACCCGCTGCGGAGTCGTCCCCGTCGTCCCCGCAAGCGAGCGCCGCCGGCGCCTCGTCCCAGCCCGTGGCGGTGCCGCAGCCGAGCGAAAAGGCCATGCGCTACTACCGGAGCGGCAACGTGCTCTGGGTCGTCAACACGCTCTGGGGCATCGCCGTGCTGGCCCTGCTGCTCTTCACCGGCTTCTCGGCGCGGCTGCGGGACGTCGCCCGGAAGATCGGCCGCAACCGGTTCTTCACCATCGCGATCTACGGCATCCTCTTCTCCCTGGTGACGTTCATCCTCGACCTGCCGCTCGCCTGGTACGACGGGTTCGTCCGCGAGCACGCCTACGGCCTGTCGAGCCAGGCCGCGGGCAAGTGGTGGAGCGATCAGCTCATCTCGCTCGTCATCGGCTGCGTCTTCCTCGCCCTCACCCTCTGGCTCCCCTATCTGCTGCTGCGCAAGAGCCCCCGCCGCTGGTGGCTCTACACGGGCCTCGCCAGCATCCCCCTGCTGGCCGTGCTGCTGTTCATCACGCCGATCTGGATCGAGCCGCTGTTCAACAAGTTCGGGCCGATGAAGGACAAGGCGCTGGAGGCCCAGATCCTGGCCTTGGCGGACCGCGCCGGGATCGAGGGGAGCCGCGTCTACGAGGTCGACAAGAGCGTCGACACCAAGACGGTGAACGCCTACGTCACCGGCTTCCTCAACACCAAGCGGATCGTCCTCTGGGACACCATCCTCAAGAAGATGGACAGTCGGGAGGTCCTGCTCGTCATGGGGCACGAGATGGGCCACTACGTGCTGGGACACACGCCCCAGCTCATCGCCCTGGGGTCGGCGGTGATCCTGCTCTGCCTGTGGGTGGTCCACCGCACGTCCGGCGGGTTGATCGCCCGCTACCACGACCGGTTCGGCTTCTCGGAGCTCTCGGACATCGCCTCCCTGCCCCTCGTGGCCCTGCTCTTCAGCCTGGTCTCCCTGGTCGTCACCCCGGCCATCTTCGCCGTCAGCCGGCACGACGAGCACGAGGCGGACCGCTTCGGCCTGGAGATCACCCACGACAATCACGCCTGCGCCACGGCCTTCGTCAAGCTGCAGGCGGAAAACCTGAGCAATCCGCGGCCCGGCCTCCTCTACAAGCTGTGGCGCTCCTCCCACCCGCCGCTCGGCGAGCGCATCGACTTCTGCAACCAGTACCGGCCCTGGGAGACCGGCGAGCCGCTGAAATATGGGGATGAGATCAAACGGTGAAGATCTGGATCGATGCGGACGCGGCGCCCCGCGACGTCAAGGAGATCGTCTTCCGGGCCGCCAGGAGGCTCCAGGTGGAGGCCGTGCAGGTCGCCAACCAGTGGCTCACCGCGCCTCCCGGCAACCCCTTCGTCGCCACCGTGCGGGTGGAGGGCGGTCCGGACGTGGCCGACCGCTACATCGCGGAGCACGCCGAGTCCGGCGACGTCGCCATCACGGCCGACATCCCCCTCGCCTCCCGCCTGGTCGAATCCCAGGTCCTGGTGATCGACCCGCGCGGCGAGGAGTACTCGGAGGAGAACGTCGGCGAGCGGCTCGCCGTGCGCGACTTCATGGACAGCCTGCGGGGAGCCGGAATCGAGACCGGCGGCCCCCGGCCCTACGGCCCCAAGGACAAGCAGGCCTTCGCGGCGGCGCTCGACCGCGTGCTCACCCGGGCGTTGCGGGCGCGCTGACCAGCCTTGGGGTATAGGCGAACACTGCGATAGACTCCTCCAGGCACCCTACCCATGCTTACCAGAATCGAAATCGACGGATTTAAAACGTTCGAGGAATTTAAGCTCGATCTCCGCCCTTTCGTCGTCATCCTCGGTCCGAATGCCTCGGGCAAATCCAACCTGTTCGATGCCATCCGACTCCTCTCGAAGTTGGCAGACTCGGACCTGAGGAGCGCCGTGCAAGGAATGCGCGGCGAGCCGACTGAGCTCTTTCGCAGAAAGTCCAGCGGGGAGTACGGGAAGCGGATGTCCTTTGCCGTCGAAGTGCTGCTCGAGCCGAACGTTCGGGACCCTTGGGGAACGGAAGTCGAGATCAAGCACTCCCGTGTCCGGTATGAAGTCGAAATCGAGAGACGCCGGGACCAACAAGGGATCGAGCGACTCGTCGTCGTACGCGAGCAAGCTACCCCGCTTCTAAAAAAAGAAGATTCCTGGAGCCAGAAGCTTTCCAGGTCGTTTGCCGATACCTATATCAAGAGCAGCCGGCGCACACCCTGGCTCATCACGGAATCGCCTGAGGGCAAGCCACGCAGTTTTAGAATCAGTCAGGATGGTCATCAAGGCCGAACACGCCCCGCGGAGGCCGCCGAAGCTACTGTCCTGTCAGGAGTCACCAGTGCCGAGTTTCCTCATCTCTATGCCTTGAAGGCCGAGATGCGATCCTGGCGCTTCCTGCAATTGGATCCTACTGCGTTGAGGAAGCCGAGCCCAGTCTTCGCGGCCATAGAGTTGGAGCCGGATGGAAGCAATCTCGCAACCGTCCTGGCGCGCATCCAGGCAGAGACCTCGACCAAGGAGAGACCAAAAGGCATCCTGGCCGACGTCGCCGCCGATCTTGCCACGCTGATTCCGGGAGTCACAGGCCTGTCCGTCAACGAGGATGAGAAGAACAGGGAATACAGAATAGATCTTGAAATGCGTGACGGCCCTCCCTTCAGCGCCCGGGTGGTCTCTGATGGAACCTTGCGAGTCCTTGCACTGCTGACGATCCTCCATGACCCCAAGCACCGGAGTCTCGTCTGCTTCGAAGAACCCGAGAACGGAGTTCATCCGGTCCGGCTCAAGTCCATGATCCAACGCTTCCACGAGTTGGTCACAGATCCCGGGGACGAGGACTTCGAGGAGCCGGAGCCCCTTACCCAACTCCTCGTCAACAGCCATTCTCCAGTCGTCCTCTCATCTTTGAGCCTCAAGGAAGGGGAGGTCATGTTCGCCGATACGGTCAGCGCGGCAGAAGTGGAAGGTGGCCGCAACGGAGTCAACCGGAGGACCCGGATACGCCCCATTCAACTGGATGCTCTTCTCGTGCAGCAGCCGGAGACGATGGTTACCCGCCACGAAGTCAATCGATATTTGTCCACCGTGCAGTTCCCTGAGGCGTAGAGCGTCATGCATTACCTGCGGCTGGCTCTGCTCGCGGAGGGGACGAGCGACCATCTCTTCCTACCCGTCGTGTTACGCCGGCTGACCATTGATCTGTGCGCAACCCATGCCCAGCGGCAGGTCGAAGTGGAAGACGAGGTACTGGACCTCACGGCTTTACGCATCGCCTCCCGGGAGCCGGAGAACCGGACGGAACGCGTCCAAAACATCCTTTTGGAAGTGGGAGGAACTTTCAATGTGCTCTTCATCCATGCAGACGGAGGAAGCGATCCGGAAAATGCTCGGATCACCCAATTCAATCCTCTGGCACTCTGGATGAGCCAACAGTCTGAATTTGGAGCATCACGTAGTGTCGCGGTCATCCCGGTCCGCGAGATGGAAGCTTGGACACTGATGGACGGAGAGGCCCTCCGAAACGCTTTCGGTACAGTGCTCGAAGACTCTGATCTGGGGCTTCCAGCGAAACCCCGAGACGTTGAAGGTATCGTTGATCCAAAGCGATCCCTCGAGGACGCCTATTCAAAAGTGCTCGGACGCAGGCGCCGCAGGAAAGAAAAAACGACAAACTTCTTCAGCGCGATCGCCGAGCGGGTCCGCCTGGATTGTCTTCGGCAAGCCGGAGCTTTTCAAGAGCTGGAACGTGACCTTCGAGATGCGTTGACCCATCTCGGTTACTTTCGCTGAAGCCCTCGAAAAGCGGAAGCTACTCGCGCCGGATCTTCGCCAGCACCTCGGAGTCCGGATTGAACGCCAGCCTCTTCGGCTTCTCGGTGAAGGCCAGCGTAAACGTCTCTTCCGCCTCGTCCACCATCACCCGCCGGCGCTCCGTCTTACCGCCGGCGAGCTCGACCGCGACCGGCACGGACATCTTGAAGCCGGCGGGCACGTCTGCCTGGCGAACTTTCAGATGAACCACGTACTTGCCCTCGGCGTCGGGCGAGCTCGCGACGGTGTGGCTCCAGCGGTAGGCGGGGATCGACGTGCCCCTCACCCACTCGTCGAAAAACCAGGACCAGTCGCCGGGAGCGTGGCGGGCGACGGCGGCCTCGAAGTCCTGGGTCGAGGCCAGACCGCCGCGGTGGGTGCGGACGAAGTCACTCAGGACGTCGGTGAAGGCCTGGTCGCCGCCCGTCTCGTCGCGCAGCAGGCCGCGCAGCATGTGGAGCACGAGGGCTCCCTTGGCGTAGACCTGGGAGCTGTAGGCGCTGGGCACCTCCCCCGTGTTCGCCCGCCAGCCGTGGCCGATGGGGCCGATGCGGTCGCCGTAGGAGCGGTTCAGGAGGTTGACGTTCATGCGGCTGAACTTGCTGAAGCCGGACTTGATCGAGCCGTTCAGCTCGTCGTTGTAGGCGCGCAGGATCTCGTCGAAGATCCCTTGGCCGTTCTTCATCGTCGCCTGGACGAACATCATCCCCGAGTACTCGGCGAACGCCTCGCCCAGCCAGGCGTCGCGGTAGCTCGCGGCACCCACCAGCACGCCCCAGAACTGGTGGCCGGCCTCGTGCGCCCGAAACAGCTCGCCGCTGCCGGGGCCCAGGATGTCGAAGCTCTGCTCGGCGAGTTGGATGAAGCCGTCGAAGGCCTGGCCATGCCTGGCATCGATGCTGGTGACGTAGATCGGCGTCTCCGGCAGCCGGGCGTCGAAGAGCTGCTGGTACCAGCCAAGGCTGTCGATGACGTCCTGACCGACCTCGCGGAACTTGCCTTTGCCGCTCACCTCGACCTTGGAGCCGAAGCAGATGACGTCCGGCACCCCCGCGAGCTGCAGCCGCTCCTCGTGAAAGCGGTCGGAGAAGGAGAAAGTCAGCATCTTCGCGGGCTGGTCCACGATCCAGACGGAGGTCGAGGTCCTGCCGTCGTCCGCTCCGCTCCCCTCCTCCCGCCGGCCCACGGCCCGGACCTCGAACTTCTTGCGCACGGTGATCTCCAGGCGCGCGGTGTGCGGGTCCGGCAGGATGGTCTCGTCGCCGTCCGCGCTCGGATACCACGACCGGCCCGGAGCGTAGTTCTTCACGTCCATCTCATACTCGAGATCGAGCCGCCGCTCGGCGCCCTTGGCGAGGGGCTGATCGAGCAGCACCATCAGGGAGGCGTCATAGATCCGGTTGTCGAGGCCTCGCCGGCGGCCCCCGATGTGGTCGCGCAGGAACGGCAAGGCACGGCCGCCTTCGCTGACGGACTTCACGTCGGCGAAGTTGTCGAGGTAGAGCTGCACGGCGCGGCCGCCGTCCCTTTGCTGGGTGAAGCGGAGGCCCACCTTGAACCGCCCCTTCGCCCAGTCCTTTTCCCGCCCGGGCTGGGTGAGGTCCACGGCGACGTCCACATGCTGGATGTCGATCTCGGGGCCGGTCTCCCGGTGCCATCGGCTGGTGGGCCGGCCGCGTTCGTCGCGCTCCGCCGCCCGGTCGAGGCTCAGCCAGACCTCGACGGCGGGGAAGCTGGCGTTGAAGCTCTCGACGCGGATCTCCTCCAGCCGCTGGCCATCGTAGTCCCAGGTCAGCCAGCCGAGGCCGTCCGTCTTCATATCGGCCCGCAGGTAGCGCTCGCCGGGAGTGGCGAGGGCTTGGATGATCCGGGAGTCGGCGTCGAAGAACCGCTGGGTGAGCCAGTGCTCGTGGCGCTCGAGGGCCAGCTTGTTGACCACGAATTTGACCTCGACGGAGCTGCCAGCCGGCGGGAGGGCGTCCCGATCCAGCGGCAGCTCGCCGGAGGTGCGGAGCACGAGCGCGGAGAACGGCTCGTCGAGGCCGGCGAGGTCGGGCCGCCTGGCGAAGCGCCGGAGCTGCACCAGCTCGCCCTCGTCCGGCACGGCCATCTGGAAGCGCCCCTTGCCCTCGAAGACGAGGCCGGTGACGGCGCCGCCGGACGTCGGCTCTTCGAGCCAGATGCGGCCGGAGTCGAAGGTCCACGTGGCGCCCTCGACCGTCCACTTCAGGCCGCCGGCCGGCACGGCGATGGGCTCGGCGCGGAAACGCCACTGCTGGAGGCGGGCGTAGTCGTCGCGCAGGGATTCAGGGTTTTGGGCGATGGCGGGAGCAGCGAGGGCCAGACAGAGGAGCAGGACGAAGCGTTGCGGCATGCCGGAAGTCTAACGGATCGCCCGCGAACCCTCACCGATCGTCCGCGAACCCTCACCGATCGTCCGCGAACCCTCACCCCTCCGCCGCCTCTCCAGGGAGGCCGGATAGATCCAGTTCCGCACGGCATCCCTCTCTTCCGTGATGGGAATCACGGAGAAGTCGACGTGGACGGCCACCAAGCCGCCCTCGGCGTCATAGCCGCCGATCACCGGGTAGACGCCGTCGCCCCAGCCCGAGGGGAAGAGGACGAGGTTCGAGCCGTCCCGGCCGAGCGGCAAGGGGAGGTTGGCGATCCCTTCCCGGATGTGCCGGGGGTCTTCCTTGCTGGCGAACCACGCGCCGGGCCTGCCGGTCTCGAAGAGCTCCAGATACCAGTCTTCCTCCGGCGGCATCCCATACGAGAGGGCCTCGTCGTCGACGAAGCAGGCGGTTCCCGAATCGACCGGAAAGCTGGGCGCCAGGGGCTCGCGCCGCGCTTCAGGTACGCTCGACAGAAGCAGCGAGGCATAGGCCGAGCACAGGTGAGCGCCGGCGTCGGCGAGGGTCACGCGGACCCGGTGGCGGCCCGGCGGCACGGCGATGATGGAATTGCCGCCCCGGCGCATGCCCGCGAACGGATCGCAGACGGCGAGGCGGCCGCTGGGCAGGAAGATCTCGCCGCAGTCCACCACCCGCAGACGGTACGGGTGGCCATTGACGGCGTGGTCTCCTTCCGCCAGGGCTTTCCAGTCCCGGTCCCGGTGATACGGCCATGCGCTCATCTCGCTCTTTTCGCCCGTCATCGCTCATGAGTGACGGCGGCCCGCCATCCATTTCACTCAGCGGATGGGCGAATTCTCAGAGCTGGTCGCTGAGCATGTAGCACACCCGGTCGAAGGCGCGGTGCCAGAGATGGTAGCCGCGGTCCCAGCTCTCGGCTTTCATCTCCTCGCAATCCTTCAGATCGTCCTCGAAGGCCGCCTTGAGCTCGCCGGCGATCCCCTCGTCGATGATGCCGACGCCGGCCTCCTCGTTGATGTCGAAGGAGCGGGAGTCGAGGTTCGTCGAGCCGACGTGCGACCAGACGCCGTCGATGACCAGGATCTTCTGGTGGATCAGCGTCCGCTCGAAGCAGAAGATCCGCACTCCCGAGTGGAGCATGTCGCTGAAGTGGTGGTGGCCGGCGTGGCTGACGATCGGGCTGTCGGTGATCTTGCCGGGCACCATGATCTTGACCTCCACGCCCCGCTTGACCGCCCGCTTGAGCAGGGAGACCGTCTCCCCGTCGGCGATGAAGTAGGGGTTCTGGATGAGCAGCTCCTTCTGGGCGGTGGCGATCGCCATCTTGAACATCAGCTCGAGGTCGGAGACGCCGCCGAGCGGCGCCCCGGCCAGGACGTGCATCCGCAGCTCCCCCACCTGATCGAGGGCCGGGAAGTACTTCTCCCCCACCAGCACCTCCCCCGTCTCCTCGATCCAGTGCTCGGCGAACACCGACTGCACGGCGTTGACGACCGGCCCGTGGAGCTTCACGCCGGTGTCCCGCCAGTGGTCCTTGTCCTGGCCGTTACCCGTCCACAGCCGCGAGATGCCGTGGCCGCAGATGAACGCCTCCCTGCCGTCGAAGACCGCCACCTTGCGGTGGGTGCGCTTGTTGAGCTGGCCGAAGTCGATCAGGCGGAGCGGATGGTAGCGGACCAGCTTGACGCCGGCCTCCGTCATGAGGTCGCGAAGGTACTTCTTCATCTTCATGCCGCCCATGGCGTCCACCATGACGCGCACCTCGACGCCCTCGCGGGCCCGCTTGGCGAAGGCGTTCGCGACCTCGTCGCAGATGCCGCCGGACCACCAGACGTAGGTCTCGAAGTTGATCGTTTCCTTGGCGTTGGCGATCGATTCGAGCAGCGCCGGGAAGAAGCCGTCGCCGTTCTGCAGGATCTCGGCCTTGTTGCCTTCGAGGATGATCGCCTTGGTCATGCCGGCGATCGAGGGCAGGGCCTGCTCGAAGCAGTCGAGCTCGGGCACGCTGACGTGGAACCTCCGCTCGCGCAGGTTCGTCCACAGCATCGTCCCGAGCACGAGAATGCTCAGGATCATCAGCGCGAACACCCAGATCGGAATTTCCATCATGGCTCAGAGCTGCTCGTTGATCGCATAAGAGAACTTGTCCTCGAGCTTGTGCCAGAGGGAGCGCTGGTTCCAGGTCTCGAGGTCGACCTGCGTGCAATCCCGCAGGTCTTTCTCGAAGGCATTTTCGAGCTGTGCGGCGACGGACGAATCGATCAGGCCCACGCTCGCCTCGTCGTTGATGTCGAGCGAACGGTCGTCGAAGTTGGCGGAACCGACCTGGGACCAGATGCCGTCGATGATCATGATCTTCTGGTGGTTGAGGGTCTTCTGATACTCGAAGATCTTTACCCCTCTGCGCACGAGCTGCTCGAACTGGGCATGGCCGGCGTGGCGCACGACGCTGCTGTCGGTGACCTTGCCGGGGACCATCACCTTCACGTCCACCCCCCGCTTCACGGCGCGGCCCAGGAGGTCCACCAGCTCCTGGTCGGGAATGAAGTAGGGGTTCGCGATGATGAGCTCCTTCTGGGCGCTGGCGATGGCCAGCTTGTAGAGCAGCTCGAGCCGGGCGACGCCGCCGTTGGGAGAGGTCGCCGTCACGTGGGCCCGCACGTCGCCGGCGGCGGCGAGCCGGGGGAAGTACTTGTCCCCCGCCACCACCTCGGCCGTCATCTCCACCCAGTTCTCGGCGAAGGTGCCCTGGACGGCGTTGACGATAGGCCCTTCGAGACGCACGCCGGTGTCGCGCCAGTGCTCTTCATCCTGGCCGTTGCCCGTCCACTCCTGGGCCATGCCGTGGCCGAAGACGTAAGCGACCTTGCCGTCGATGACCGCCACCTTGCGGTGAGTGCGGTTGTTGATCAAGCCGATGTCCTGGATCCGGATCGGGTGGTAGTAGGAGATCTTGACCCCGGCCTTCTCCATCTCCTCGAACAGCTCGTCGTCGCCCTTGTTGGAGCCGGTGGCGTCGAGCGTCATCCTCACCTCCACTCCGTCCCGGGCCTTGGCGGCGAGGGTATGGGCGAGCCGGTCGCAGATCTCTCCCTTCCACCAGACGTAGGTCTCGAAGTGGATGCTCTCCTTCGCCTGCGCGATGTCGTCGAAGAGAGGGGGAAAGAACCCGTCGCCGTTCTGCAGCACCTCGGCGGAGTTGCCGGCGAGGATGGGAGCGCCCGTGAGGTTGGCGATCGACGGCAAGGCCTGCTCGAAGCTCCTGAAGTCGGGCACGCGGACGTGCGACTCGCGCTCGCGCTGCGTGGACCAGATGATCAGAAACAGGACGACGATGATGAGGACATAGACGATCGCACCTCCGAGCGAGATCTCGAACACGAGGTGGGGTTTCCGCGGCTTGTTCTTTGCGTTACCGCTATCCGCCTTCTTCCAGGGAAGGTTCATCGTTCGCTCTCCTCCGGTGCAGCTCGACCAGCACGGGCCAGTGATCGGAAGGCCCGGTCCGCACAACCTGATAGGAATCGGTGATCCAGCCCGGATCGGCGAAGACGTAGTCGATCCGCTGACGCATGTAGCGGTGAGTGCAGCCGACATCGTCGCCGCACATCCGGAACAGCTCGGCCGCCATGAGGTTCCCGATCTCGGGGGCGCCTGGAGGGGCATTCAAGTCCCCCACCAGAACGAAAGGCCCGCTGGCCTGCCTGAGCCGATCGACCAAACCTGCGATTTGCACACTTCGTGCCGCCCGCCCCCAGCGTCCCCAGGCGGCGAGGTGGGTGACGTAGAAATGGATCTCGGATCCGGCCACGGCGATGCGCGTGTGGAGGAGAGTCCGGGGCTCGCCCGGCCCCGGCAGGGTATGGATCTGGGATGCCCGCACCTCACCGCTGGTGAGCACGGCATTGCCGAACTCGCCCCGGCCCAGCGCGAAGCTCTTGCCGAACTGCACAGACAGGCCGGTCAGCCGCGCCAAGGCCTCGGCCTGGTCTTCGAGGCGCGAGTGCTTGGTCTCGCGGTGGACCTCCTGAAGCCCCACCACGTCCGGCCCGGCCTCGCCGATGGCGCGAGCGATCCCGTCGAGGTGCCGCCGCGACCACCGGGCGCTGTGCCCGCCCATGTTGTAGGACATGACCTTCAGGCGGAGATCGGCCATGGGGCCGAAGCGTTGCGAAAGGTGTGCCGGAAACGAATCTGTCCTGTAGGGGCGGCCCTATGTGGCCGTCCTGGCCGCAAGGCCACCTGCAGCTTGGTCCCGAAGGGACCCAATCTGATTAGCCCGGTGCTTTAGCGCCGGGAAAGAGGCCACCCCTCTTCCCCGCCCCGAAGGGCCGGTACCCAACTTCCGCGGCTTGAGCGGCTCCGCCGAAAGGCACCGCCCCCTCGGGGCGGATGGACGGGATGGAACGCCTACTATTCAGATTGGGCCCCTCCGGGGCCGCGTACTTGTACGAAGGCGGTCAAATCCCAATGAGCCCGGCCAGGAGCCCTCCGCGCTTCGGCTATGCTTATAGTTCAGCAGATACCTCTTCCATCCTGTGGCTGGTCTCCTCCAGACTCAGAAGGAGCACGCAATGCGGCCCTCGGTCATCCTTTTGACTCTTATCGCAAGCTGCATCCTGCCCGCCCCGATCCAAGCCCAGGCGCCCCCGTCCGACCGCTTTGCCGAGAACCGGGCGCTTGTTCAGCGTCTCTATCTCGACCGTGCGGCGGCCGTCGCCTCGGTGCAGCGCATCGCCGACGAGCGGGAAGAGCAGCTCTTCGCCCAACTCACCGCAAAGGATCGGCGCCTGCGTGCCGAGCTGCGCACGCGGAAGGCGGCGCAATCCGAGCTCGCAGAGGTCACGGCGGAACGCCAGCGCCTGGTAGACAAGATCGCTGCCCGCGACCGCCAGTTCGCTGCCGAGATCGAGGAGTACCGCCGGCAGGTCGCCTCGATCGCCGACTCTCCGGACCCGCGCAAGCGCGAAGCCCTGAAACGCTACGCCGAGGGACATCGCGCTGAAAGCTATGACGACCTCTTCGCCATTCAAGAAGCCGAAACAAAAGCGGTGGCCGCCGGCTGGCGAGAGCTCGCCGCGCTCGCCCAAGACCGGAAGGATCGAGGCGAGATAGGAACCGCCGAGGCGATCAAGCCCTACGAAAAGGCGCAGGCCATGGACGCCGACTACGCATGGGGCTGGATCGAGTTGCGGCGCCTCTACCAGGAAGCCGGACGCTTGCCGGATGCGCGACAAGCGGCGAAGCAGGCACTGAAGCATGCACGGAGCGATCGGGAACGGTCCGCTGCTGGGACCGAGTTCGGCGACGTGCTGGTTGCCTCGGGTGATCTTACGGCCGCACGGGTTCGTTTCGAGGAGTCCCTCAAGATCGACGAGCGACTGGCGGCGGCGAACCCATCCAGCGCAGACGCTCAGCGAGACCTCAGCGTCAGCCTCAACAAGCTCGGCGACGTCCTGGTCGCCTCGGGGGATCTTTCGAGAGCGAGGGCTCGATTCGACGAAAGCCTCAAAATCGACGAGCGCATGGCGGCGGCGAACCCGACAAGCGCGGAGGCCCTGCGCGACCTGATCCTTGACCACATCAGGCTCGGTAGTCTGCCGGGAGGTGAGATCCACTGGAGTGAGGCCCTCAGGATCGCCCTCGACCTTCAGAGCCAGGGCCGCCTAGCTCCGCGGGACGCATGGATGATTGAGGACTTGCGGCAGCAGGTTGCCGCTGCCGGGAAGGCCGCACCATGACCGACATCTTCCTCTCCTATCAGCGCAAGGACGAAGCCCGCGTCGCCCCGATCGTCGAGGGCCTTCGGAGCGCGGGGCTCTCCGTCTGGTGGGAGCACGATCTTCCGGTTGGACAGGCCCGGCGGCAGTCGATCAGCGAGCAGCTTGAGGCCGCTCGCTGTGTGATCGTCGTCTGGAGCAAGACGTCGGTCGGTCCTCTGGGCGAGTTCGTCCAGGAAGAGGCTGGACGGGCGAAGGCTCGCGGCGTGCTCATTCCGGTGCGGATCGATCGCGTTACGGAGCCGCTCGGCTTCGGGGAGATCCAATCGCTCGATCTGGTGGGTTGGCGCGGAAACCGCCGCACCCGGCGCTTCCGGAACTTGGTCGCTGCCGCCAAGGCGGTCGTTGCCGGTGGGCCGCGACCGCGTCCGATGACGCCGGGCCGGCTGGCTGCCTGGGTCGGCGGGCTCGGCGTGGCGGCGGTGGCAATCCTCGGCTTCGCGTCGGATCTGGCGGGACTTCAGACGCCGCTCTGTAAGATCCCAGGCGTTCATGCGGCGTGTGCCTCCTGGGGGCTCGGCGGCGTGCCGACGGAGGCTGAGGAGGTTCTCTGGACCCATCGCGTTGCGGGCGACTGCGAAGGGCTGCGAACCTATCTCGCCAGATTCCCCAAGGGAGCCTTCGCGGAGGAGGCCGCCCGCAGGCTCCAAGCCGCCGTGACCGTCGAGGACGAGAGCTGGACCCCGGATGAGCAGCGCCTACCGCTCACCGTGCGCTCGACGCTTGAGCCGCTGGCGAGCGAACGGGCCGCGCGTGCCGACGCCTTGGCCCGCGGCGCGACCGAGGCGGACGGGACCTGCGGGGGTTTCAAGAGCGGGGAGTTTCGCTTACTATCGGCATCCTTCGAGGCTCAAGGCTGGCGCTGCTCCGCCCGGGGCTCCGGATTTGTCTGCGGCTTTGACGGTCAGGCGATCTGCCAGGTCAAGGTTCGGCGGGTTTCGCAGCGGCAGGTCTGCAAGTAGCTGGCGCTCGACACGCCACTTGGGCCACCCTCGCCTTGAGGGATCGCAAACGCGCCGGTTTCTGAGAGAGCCCCCGCGAATTTTCTCTCCGAATTCGCGAATTCCCACGGTGCCCCGGCGAATTTTCTCTCCGCCCCGTCGGGACTGCAACGCGCCCTCGCGAGGGCGCAATGAAAATTCGCGAGGGCGCAATGAAAATTCGCGGGGGCTCAAGGAGAATTCGCGAGGGCACAACGAAAACTCGCGGGGGCGCAACGGAAATTCGCGGGGGCGGGAAGAAAACTTGGGAGGGCGATGACTGCCCTCCGAGGGGCGCAATGAAATTCCCGGTCCTCCGTCGCGATCGAGGTACGGATCGGCCTCAGTGATGATGCCGGTGCGGAGGCCGCTCCTCACTCTCTCCCCCACCCTGCCCGCTGCCCTTCCGGTTCGCGTCGTCCAGCATTTTCTTCTTGCGCTCCAGGAGGTCCCAGGCGTTGACGCCCTCGACGGTTCCCCGGCCCTCGATCCAGGCCTCGGTGCACTCTCCGCAGCAGGGGCCCTCGTCGCGGACGACGTCGCGACAGTGGCATTGACCATACTTGAGGAGGCACTCGTTGCAGGCGGGATGGACGCAGCAGGAGTAGCGGCCCTGGCGGGCGAGGTTCGCCTTGACCTCCTCCACCTCGCCGCGGATGCGGGCGATCTGACCGTCTTCGGCGAGCTCGCTGAACTCTCCCGGAGGGGGAATCACCGCGGCGTGGGCATGATCGTGATCGTGGGACGGCGCGGCCCCCTGATGCTGAGCCTGGAAGGCGGCGCAGGCAGCGAGGAGCAAGGCGAGCGACAGGCCGAGAAGACGGATGAAGGGGGTTCGGGACATGAATAGCCTCCTCAGAAACCGAAGTCGCGCACGATGTTGAAGCCGAGACGGACGTCCTTCTTCTCGAAGCCGGCGGCGGAGTCTCCTCCGAGCATCTGGTCCACCGTAGTGGCCCGGGAGTTGCCCAGCACGATCTCGAAGACGTGGCCGCCGACCGCCTTGGAAAGGGCCGCGTGCCAGGAGGCGCGGCTGCCGTCGAGGTCGCGGTTGGCCGGCACGTACTCCAGCTCCACGAGCTGGTCGCCGGGCAGGGGGAAGGTGAGCCCCAGGGGGACGTTGAAGGCGTCCTTCAGGCTCGGAGTGTCCGCCACCCAGGAGGGTGAGACGAGGACGCTCACCCCGGGCCGCAGGCGCCGGGCGAAGAGGAGCTGCACGAACGGGCGGCTCGAATCCGCCACTCCCGGCCGCCGCACGAGGTCGGCGCCGGCTCGCACGGAGAGGGTCAGGGGCACCCGGGCGGCTTGCTCGAGGACCAGGAACTTGCCTGCCAGCTCGTAGTCTTCCTGAAAGGAGACACGGTAGAGGGAGAGGTCCAGGTGGGGCGTCACCCCCACCGCCAGACCAATCCCCGTGTCCGCGCCGCTGTCCAGCCCCCACAGGTCGTGCGAGGAGCCGTCGTTGACCGGCTGATGGAACCGGTGGGTGAACAGCACCTCCACCTTGCGCGCCGGCACCGGATAGGGAGAGGCGCCGTTGATCAACCGGGTGCCCAGCGGTTCCCGCCGGACGGGCGCGTAGGGTCCGGGCTCGCCGAGGATGCCTTTCTGAGCACCCTCCTGGGCAACCGCGGAGCCGGCGAGGAGCAAGAGGGTCATCGCGGCAATCGGGAAGGGAGCTCTCATTCCATCTCCTCAGTCGTTCGGGGCGCCCGCGCGGATCCAGGCGGCGATGCCGTCGATCTGCTCGGACGTCAGGTAGGGCGGCCCGTCGAGCGGCATCCGCTGGCCCGTGATGCTCGGATCGCCGCGCAGCTTCAGGATCAGGTAGCTCCGCTCGGGGCTGCCCGGCTCCACCCGGGCGATCGAGCCGCGACCGGTCGCCAGCCGGCCCACCAGGAAGCCGTAGGCCTGGCCGGCTTCGAGCACCAGGCCCTGCGAAGCAGCCGCCGCGGAATGGCACCCCGCCTTGGCGCAGGTGGGCGTGAAGACCTCCGACTGGATCCGCGAGAAGGTGAACGCCACGCCCCCCGCCGGCTCGGACGGCGGCTCGGTAGGGGATTTCACCGTGCCGCAGCCCGATGCCAGGAGAAGCAGGAGGAGGAGGAGCACGGCGCTCCCCCTCGGTCCCCTGGTCAAGGCCGGAACCCCGTCCGGTCCTGCAGTCCGGAGAGCTCGTCGGAGTCCGGCGGCACGGCGGGCAGGTCGTAGGTGTTGGTGATCTGCGTGCTGATCTGCTGAATCTCCACCATCACGCGCGCGGGGGTGAACCGGACGATCGTCGGCCAGAGAAAGCCGTTCGGCCGCGGGCCGATGATGCGCACGAAGACCTCCGACCGGCCGGCCACGGCGCCGCTCACGCAGAGCGTCTCCGGGAGGCAGGCGTTCTCCTTGCGGCCGAAGATGAACTGGCCCCCCTGCTGGAAGATGCGCAGGCGGAAGCGGAAGTCCGGGAAGGCGGCGGTGGTGAGGAAGCCTTCGTTGGTCCCTCCCGAGTCGTTGTCGTCGATGGTGAGGGTCGCGTTTCTGAGAGCGCCGTCCAGGGTGGCCCCGCCGGTGGGATTGGAGAGCGTGAGGAGCACGGTCTCGTCCGCCTCCTGCGCGCCGTCGTTGACGATCGGCACGGTGAAGCTGCGGCTGACGTCGTTGCCCGCCGGCCAGCTCAGGGTGCCGGTGGCGGCCGTGAAGTCCTGACCCGCCGTGGCCGTGCCGCCCGTGGCGCTGTACTGCACGGAGACGGCGCCGTCGTCGCCGTTGACGCGCTGGACGAAGATGTTCGCCGTTCCGCTTCCCTCGTTGACCGTGTAGGAGGCCAGGCTGAAGCGGAGGGTGCCGGGCTGATTGCCGCCGCCGGAGCCCTGAACGGTGATCGTTCCGAACATGCCTATGCTGGGAGCGCCATGGATCGTGCAGTGATAACCGGCCGTGCCCGCCGCCGTGAAGGTGTGGGAGAAGGTCCAGGCCGCTCCCGAGGCGGGAGTGGAGAAACTGTTGTCGTCGGCCCGGACGTCGTGGGTGCCGCCGGCGTTGGTCCAGGTCACGGTGTCGCCGACGGCGATCGTGAGCGTCGGCGGGTGGAAGGCCGTGTCGGGCCCCACGGTGACGTTGTGGGTCGCCGCCCGCAAGGGCAGAGCAGCGACGAAAGCAGCGGCGAAGACCAGCGTAACGAGCTTCAGGGCGCGGCGGTCCATTCGGTTCTCCTCCTCAAAAGTTGTTTCCATTCTCAGCCGCCGTTCAGCGTAGCCGAAAATATGGATCTTTCGATCCAGCTTCAGGGAGTAGGTTCCTGGAGGGTGGAAAAAGGTTCTCGGGGGCTCCCCTACCAACTCTACGTTCGCTCCGCTTTGAACCCTCCGCCCCGATTCGGGGACATACTCTGAGGAATGCCACCGGACGACGATCTCAGACTGCTGCGGCGGGTGGCCGCCAAAGACCGGAAGGCCTTCGAGGCCCTCTACCATCTGTATTACCGCCGCCTGTTCGGCTACCTCCTGAAGATCACCCGGCGGGCGGAGCTGGTGGAAGAGGTGCTCAACGACGTCATGCTCGCCATCTGGAAGGGAGCGGCGAGCTTCGACGGCCGGTCCCGGCCCTCGACGTGGATCTTCGGCATCGCGTACCACAAGGCGCTCAAGGCTCTGGCCCGGCGGCCGGAGGAGCCGGACGAAGAGGCGGGCGGGCCCGAGCCGGTGGACCGCGACGAGCCGGAAAGCCTGGCGGCGCGGCGGGAGCTGGCGGGAGTGCTGGGACGCGCGCTCGGCGCCCTGCCGCCGGAGCAGCGGGCCGTCGTCGAGCTGACCTATTACTACGGGCTCGCCTATCAGGAGATCGGGGAGATCCTGGGCTGCCCCGTCAATACCGTGAAGACGCGGATGTTCCACGCCCGGCGCCGTCTCAGGGAGCTGCTGCCGGGCCTGGGCATCTCGAGCCACACGGGCTAGGAGTAAGGACCATGCCAGAGCGGGAGGATCGCGGGGAAAGGACCCATCAGAGAGTCTGGGAGCTGCTCCCCTGGTACGTGAACGGCTCGCTCTCCCAGAAGGAGCGGGAGAGGACCGAGGCCCATCTCGCGGGCTGCCGCCGCTGCCGGGAGGAGGAGCAGGCCTGCAGGCGCACGGCCGAAGCGGTGAAGGGTGTGGGCGAGGCGGCCCCGACCCCCCATCCGGTGCAGTTCCAGCGCGTGCTGGCGCACGTCGACGAGGCCGAGCGCGAGGAGCCGGCGCGGGCCGGCGCATGGCGGCTCACGGCCCCGTTTCATGCCTTGATCCAAGCCACGCCACGCCCCCTGCGGGGCGCCCTGGCGGCCCAGGCCGCCATCGTCATCGTGCTGGTCGGAGTGCTCGTCTGGCCCCTGCGGTCCGGTCCGGAGACTGTCCCGTCGCCACCGGTCGTCTACCACACCCTCTCGGACCCCGCTCCCCCACCGTCACCCGCCCTCCGGCTGCGGGTGATGTTCTCGCCCACGGCCACGGAGCGGCAGATCCGCGACCTGCTCCTCGGCGTGCGGGGCGAGATCACGGGCGGCCCCTCGCCTCTAGGCGTCTACACCCTCGCCGTCCCGGCGGGCAGCGATTCCATGCAGGCCGTGCTCGCCCGGCTGCGCTCGGAGCCCCAGGTGGTGCTCGCCGAACCGGCCGTGGGCGACGCCCCCGCGGCCCGGCAGGGAGGCCGATGAAGCTCCCGCGCGCCGCGGCTCTCGCCGGAGCCTTGCTCCTGCTGGGCTGCGCGGAGACCACTCCGCCGCCCGCGGACACTGGCGCCGCCCCGCCGCCGGTGGAGCGCCAGGTGATGATCACCTATCCGCCGGGCCCGCCCCAGTTGTGGGCCCGCACCACGGCGGACCTGGCGCAAACTTACAGCCTGCGGACGATCTACTCCTGGACCATGGCATCCCTGGGCGAGCAGTGCGTCGTCTTCGAGGTCCCCCGCGACCGGTCCCCCCAGGACCTCGTCCGCCGCCTCGCCTCCGACCCGAGAGTCGGCTCGGCCCAGACCGTCGAGACCTTCCAGGTCCAGGTCCAGGGCCAGGGAACCAATGATCCCTACGCCCACCTCCAGCACGGCTCGCAGGCGATCCGCCTCGACCAGGCCCACCGCTGGGCCACGGGCAAAGGAGTGAAGATCGGCGTGGTGGATACCGGGGTCGACTTCGATCACCCGGACCTGCGCGGACGGGTGGTCAAGGCCCAGAGCTTCGTGGACCAGGGGGAGCGGACGTTCACGACGGACATCCACGGCACGGCCGTGGCCGGTCTCATCGCGGCCTCGGCCAACAACGACGTGGGCATCGTGGGCGTGGCCCCGGGCGCGGAGATCTACGCCCTCAAGGCCTGCTGGCAGCAGCCGGCGGCCTCGCGGGAGGCGGTCTGCAACAGCTACACGCTGGCCAAGGCGGTGGACTTCGCGATCACCCAGGGAGTCCAGATCCTCAACTTCAGCCTCGCCGGTCCGCCGGACCCCCTCCTCGGCCGGCTGATCGCCCATGCCCTGTCGCGCGGCATCGTGGTGGTGGCGGCGGACGGCGGCGCACCGTCCCGCGACTTCCCCGCCAGTTGCCAGGGGGTGCTCGGCATCATGGGCAGCGACGATCTCCGGGGCGGCCTCACAGTATCCATGGAAGGCAAGTCTGCTAGCGGCAAAACTGCGGACGGCAAGACCCTCTCGACGCTGGCGGCGCCCTCCGTGGACATCCTCACCACCGTGCCCCACGGCTCCTACGATTTCTTCTCCGGCAGCTCCCTGGCCGCCGCCCAGGTCTCCGGCATCGCCGCCCTGCTGCTCGAAAAGAGCCCCAAGCTGACGCCGGCCCAGCTCGCCGCCGTCATCCGCAAAACCGCCCGCCCCCTCTCCCCCTCCGCCATCGCCCAGGTGGACGCCTGCGCGGCGGTAGCGAGCCTGGCGGGCGGCGGCGGGTGCGGCTAGATCCGCACTCTGCGACATAATCCTCCCCTGATATCTGGATAACCCGCGCCGCGCCAGCTCGCGGCAGGAGGAAGGCATGGAGACCCGGGGCAGGCGGATGATGGGAAAACGGTTCCACAAGCCGGGGACGGCTCCCGGTACCCTGCGCGCACCCGACACCCCAGTCGCCGGCCCGGCGAAGGTGACGGTCATCGACTATGGCCCGGACTCCTTCGAGGAGAAGCAGATCGCGGAGATCGAGGAGTGCTTCGCCTACCGTGAGACCCCTTCGGTAACCTGGATCAACGTCGACGGGCTCCAAGACATCGGGTTGATCGAGAAGCTGGGCAAGGCCTTCGGGCTGCATCCCCTCGCCCTCGAGGACGTCGTCAACTGCGGGCAACGCCCGAAGATCGAGGACTACGGTAGCTACCACTTCATCGTCATGAGGTCGCTGTACCTGAAGAAGGAGGGGGAGGAAGAGGTCCTGGAGAGCGAGCAGATCAGCTTCTTCCTCTCCGGCAACTACGTCATCACCCTCCAGGAGGTGCCAGGCGACTCGTTCGAGGCCGTCCGCGAGCGCCTCCGCCACGGCAAGGGGCAGATCCGCAAGATGGGTCCGGATTATCTGCTGTATGCCCTGGTGGATGCCCTGGTCGACGAGTTCTTCCCCATACTGGAGAGCTACGGCGAGCGCGTCGAGGAGTTGGAGGACGAGGTCATCGAGAACCCCGAGCCCGAGACGCTCACCGAGATCCACCGCATCAAGCGCGAGCTTCTGGTGCTGCGGCGCACCGCCTGGCCCGAGCGGGAGTTGATCAACTCCCTGCAGCGGGAAGATGCCCATCTGATCAAGCCCGAGACCCGGGTCTTCCTGCGCGACTGCTACGACCATACGATCCAGGTCATCGACATGATCGAGACCTACCGCGACCTCGCTTCGGGCCTGCTGGAGGTCTATCTCTCGAGCGCCAGCAACCGGCTCAACGAGGTCATGAAGGTGCTCACCATCATCTCGACCATCTTCATCCCCCTGAACTTCATCGCCGGGGTGTACGGCATGAACTTCCACCGGATGCCGGAGCTCGACTCGCCCTTCGGCTACCCCATGGTCCTCGGGCTGATGGCCCTGGTCGGCGGATCGCTGGTCGTCTACTTCCGCCGCCGGGGGTGGTTCTAGGCCCTTGACGGCCTGGGCCGCTCCTGCCATCCTTTCGATAGTAGGGCGTGGCCCATCGCCCAACCCCGCTCGGTCTCCCCCCGCGAGACCCTCGGCCGGGGCAAAGGGGTCTCCAAACCCCGGGTCCTGTGTCTCGTTTCTTCTGGCACCGATGTGCAGGCGGGGGCTGGGCATCGTGTAGCCGGGAGACGAACACATGACCCTGCAGAAGAAACTCAAGAAAACCATCCGTGCCCGGTCTGAGAAGACGGGCGAAAGCTATACCGCCGCGCGCCGGCAGGTTCTTCTGGCGCGCGAAAAGTCCGTTCCAGAAGAGCTCGCCGCTCCGGCCGCCCCTGCCGTAGCCATTCCGGAGCCTCCTGCTCCTCCCATGACGCCCGCCAAGGGTGAAGTCAACGACGAGTCGGCCCGCAAGAAGACCGGTCACGGTCTCGATCACTGGTTCGCCGTTCTGGATGCGTTCGGCGCGGCGGCCAAGGGGCACACGGCGACCGCCGCTTACCTGCACCAGGAGCACGGGGTTCCCGGCTGGCACTCCCAGGGGATCACCGTCGCCTACGAGCGGGCGCGCGGACTGCGGGAGCGCAACCAGTCGTGCACCGGCTCCTTCCAGGTTTCCGTCTCGAAGACTGTGGCCACCACCGTGGACGAGGTCGCCGAGGCGCTCAGGAACGCCGAGCATCGGAACGCCTGGCTGCAGGGCTCCGACCCCGCGCTCATCGAGGCCATCGAAGCCGCTTTCAAGGGCGCCAAGCCGCGGGAAGTGAAGACCAAGGGCAACTATGCCTGGCTGCGCTTCCCCTGGGACGGCAGCACGGTCGAGATCCGCATCACTGCCAAGCCGAAGGGGGGCGCGAGCGTGGTCGCGGACAACCAGAACGTCGGCGGCCTCGAGCAGGTCGAGCAACGCCGCGCGCAATGGCGGGTGGCGCTCGCCGGGCTCAAGCAGCACCTCGACGGCTGAGATTCCCTGTCAGATTGGGCCCGCGGCGGTGCCGCGGGCCCCTCATCACCCCGGCCCTCTTCTCCCGGCCGGTGGGGGGGAGGCGGGGAGAGAGGGGTTGGGGAGTGAGGGTCCCCGCTTCGGCACCGGCGGCGGCTCGTCGGGGAGCTCGAGACGGATCTCGTCCTCCGGAATCACGGCGGTCTTCGCGGGCAGCAGGAGGCGCTGGGGGGGAGGTGCGGGCGTGGCGTCGGAGGTCGCCGGCACGCCAGCTCCAGGCGCGGGCGGGGCGGCACCCCGTCTCCTCGCGGCCAACTCCGTGAACAGCCCGGCGGCGAAGGACTGGATCTCCCCCTGCTCCGCTGGCGTAGCCGGCCGCGCGCCCCGTCCGGCAAAGATCAGGCGCGTCTCCTGAGAACCGGGACGTAGCGAGTCCTCCCCCTGCTCGCCCCCGGCCTGGAAAGGCTGCAGACGGTCGAACCATCCATAAACACGCCCGAGCTGCGCGGGATCGAGGCGGCCCCGGACCTCGCGGTCCCAGCCGCACGCGGTGGCGTCGGCCTCGCCCGTCAGATCGAGGATCACGTCCTGGCAGGAGCCCGAGGCTCCCCCCTGATGCCAGGCGATGACCAGCCCGTAGGCGGCCACGCCCCGTCCGCCCGCCGCCTCGGAGGCCACCTGGCGCGCCCACTCGAAGATCATCCGCTGCTCGGCGGGGCCGGGCTTCACCTTGCCGTGTCCCCGGAAGACCAGATCCCCCTCCGGCGATCTCCTCTCGAAGCGCCCGTAGGTGCTGAGGAAATACCAGGCGTCGTCGGAACGGCGGGGCTCGGCGAAGAACTTCCACTCCAGCGGCCCCTCGCCAGGCCCGATGACTACGCCTCGGGTGCCGATCTTCACCAGCTCCCGCGGCTCCCGGCCGCGCCGGAGCTCGATGCCCACCTCCGGCTCCTTCGAGGCCGGAGAGATTGGCCCCTTCCCGGCCGCCGCCTTGCCGCCGGGCGCCTGACCGCACGCCGTCAGGCCGAGGAGCAGGACGAAAAAGATCAGAGGCTTCATTGCTTTGAACCCGTCACAGCAGCGTGCCGCCGAGCATCAGGCTCGCGACCGTGAAGTAGATGATGAGGCCCGTCACGTCCACCAGCGTCGCCACGAACGGCGCCGAGGCGCTCGCCGGGTCGAAGCCGATCCGCCGGAACAGGAACGGCAGGCTCGAGCCCGCCAGGGTCCCCAGCAGCACGACGCCGAGCAGGCTGACGGCCACGGTGAACGCGATGGCCAGCGCGTTGGTCCCGTAGGTGCCGAACGCCGCCTGCACCACCATGACGCGGGCGAAGCCGAGCACGCCGAGGATGCCGCCCAGGCACATTCCCGACACGAACTCGCGGCGGAAAACCCGCCACCAGTCCCGCCCGCGCACCTCCGACAGGGCGAGGGCGCGGATGATCAGCGTCGTCGCCTGGGAGCCCGAGTTGCCGCCGCTGCTGATGATCAGCGGGATGAACACCGCCAGGACCACGGCGCGCGCGATCTCCTTCTCGTAGTACGTCATGGCGGTCGCCGTGAGCAGCTCGCCCAGGAACAGCACCGACAGCCAGCCGGCCCGCTTCCTGATCATCTCCGCCAGGCCCACCTGGAGGTAGGGCGCGTCAAGGGCCTCGGAGCCGCCCATCTTCTGGATGTCCTCCGTGGCCTCCTCCTCCACCACGTCGACGATGTCGTCGAAAGTGATGATGCCTTTCATCCGCCCCTCGGCGTCGAGCACGGGGATGGCGATCAGGTTGTGCCGGGCGAGGAGCTGGCTGATCATCTCCTGGTCCGTGTCCTCGGAGACGGAGACCAGGTCGGTGTTCATGACGTCGGAGGCCTGCTTGTCTCCCGGCGCGGTGAACAGCTCGCGCAGGGACAGCACCCCGAGCAGGTGCTGCTGGGAGTCGAGGACGTAGGCGTAGTTGATCGTCTCGATGCTCTGCCGCGCCTGCATCCGCAGGTAGCCGATCGCCTCGTCCATGGTCATGTCGGGCCGCAGCCGGGCGTAGCGCGGGCTCATCAGGCCGCCGGCGTCGTCTTCCTCATAGGCGAGCAGGGCGTTGACCTCGCGGCGGGTCACGGGATCGAGCAGGGCCATCAGCTCGCTCCGCTCCTCCGGCTCCGCTTCCTGCAGCAGGTCGGCGGCGTCGTCCGGAGGCAGCAGGCGGAGCCACGCCCGGCGGATGGCCGGCGGCGACTGCCCGACCACCAGGAGCTGATCGGCGGGCCTCATCTCGAGGAAGAAGTCCTGGGCGTCCTCCGAAGAGAGCAGCGCAAAGCTCTCGATGCGCTCCTCGGGCGTCAGCAGACGCCAGGCTTCGTGGAGCTCGTCCGTGGTGACGGTGGCCGAGGCTGTCGCGGTAAGCATGGGCTCCTCTCCAGATCGTGTCCCGGGGCCGGCCGGGGGCAAGGGGAAACCATACCGCAGGAGGGCAGCCGTGTGAGGCTCGCGTTTCGCTGCCTGCTCAGCTCCACCTTGGTAAATTTGTCGCGGATCGGTCGCAGATTTTTCATGAATGTCTCTAATTTCCCGCCGGCGAGCACTCGAAAGGGTGGGAAGCTGGCTTGGCACGGCGCTTCCATTAGATTGCCCGGCCTATCTCTCTCGCCCGGCTATCGGGCGGGATGAAACCTGTGGATCCTCAAATTGGGGCACCAAGGAGGTTCTCAATGAAGCGTATCGTCTGTTTAGGTATCGTCGTATTGGCCCTGGCGGCCATTCCAGCCATCGCCGCCCCCCCGGACTTCTTTGCGGTCGGGCCGCAGGCCAACCCGGAAGTGGTCGGCACCCCACGAGATCTGGGCGCGCGCGCCGCGGAGATGCGGGTGCTCCAGGAGCGGTTGGCCGCTGGCCGGGTCGAGAAGGCGCTGAGCCGGCCGATCGTGGTGCAGCTCACCAGGGCCGAGCGCCACCAGATCGACGACGCCGGACGCGTCGAAAGAAAGTACCTGGTCGGCGTGGCCAAGCCGGTGGGAACGACGATCAACTTCTCACCCGCCCGCTCGCTGGGCAAGAGCGTCGCCGGCCTGAGCCTGGGCGCTGCCCGCGGTACCGGCGACGCCGGCTTCGTCTGGACCGCCGAAGTGCGGGTTCCCGGCGCCACGGCCCTCCGCCTCCACCTCACCGGCGTCGACCTGCCCCCCGGGGCCGGGCTCTACGTCTACAACCTCGCGGGCCAGGCCTTCGGGCCCTACACCGGCCGCGGCCCCCTCGGCGATGGCGTGCTGCACACCAATACCGTCTTCGGCGAGCAACTGCTGCTCCAGATCCACTCGCCTGCGGACAGCGCGCGCGCGCCGCGGCTGACCCTGGCGGAAGTCGGCGTCATGGGCGCCCGCTTCAAGGCTCCGCGGTACCGGCCCGAGGGCGTGTTCGACCCCAACGATCTCGGCGCCCAGGCCAAGGCCCTCTGCTCTGGCAACGCCTCCTGCGTGGTCAACGCGGCGTGCCAGTCGAGCACCGCCGTCAACCTCGCCAAGGATGCGGTGGCCGGCATGCTGTTCCAATCCGGAGGCTCTTTCTACATCTGCACCGGCGGCCTGGTCGCGGACAACATCACCACCTCGGTGATCCCCTACTTCCTCACCGCCAACCATTGCATCAGCCGCAGCAGCGAAGCCGCCAGCTTGGAGACCTATTTCGATTACGAAACCACCTGCAGCAATCCCAACTGCACGCAGCCCTACAACAACACCGGCGATACCGTCGGCGCCACCCTCAAGGCGACCGGCTCGACCAGCGACTTCACGCTGCTGCAACTGTCGTCGATCCCGGCATCGCGCGACGGCGTCACCACCTACCTGGGCTGGCTGAGCACGCCGGTCGCCAACACCAACAACCTGGCGCTCTACCGCGTCAGCCATCCCCAGGGCTCGCCGCAGGCCTACTCCGAGGCCGTGGTCGACGTCAACAAGGGCACCTGCCGCACCTTGGCGCGCGGCAACTTCATCTATAGCCGCGACACCCTGGGCGCCACCGAAGGAGGCAGCAGCGGCTCGCCGGTCGTCAACGGCTCCGGCCAGATCGTCGGCCAGCTCTACGGCGCCTGCGGTTTCAACCTCAACGACGTCTGCGACGCCGCGAGCAATGCCACGGTCGACGGTGCCTTCGCGGCCAGCTACCCCGCCCTGGCGGCCTTCCTGAACCCGGGCATCTGCGGAGCCGTGGGAGCGAGCTGCACCAGCAACAGCCAGTGCTGCTCGAACAGTTGCAAGGGGAAGGCCGGGGCGCAGACCTGCAAGTGAGCTGAAAGCCATAGCCGGCAGACCGGCGCATCGAGAAAGGGGGGCCCACTGGCCCCCCCTTTTTTTTTTAGCCACGGGCTGGCGCCCCGGCCGTCCACCGGCATAAACTCGGTGAAATCAAGGAGGTGACGTGAAACGAGCACGGATGCTTCTGATGGCGCTGCTCCTGGCGGCCCCCACCGCCGCCTTCGCCTGGGGCTCGAACGGGCACCGGATCGTCGGCCGCATCGCCGCCAACCACCTCACCGGCGAGGCGGCGCGGGCCGTCGAGTGCCTGCTCGGTCCCGAGAGCCTAGCCCAGGTGAGCACCTGGCCGGACGAGATCCGCTCCGATCCCGACTGGAAGAAGGCGGATCCCTGGCACTTCATCAGCATCGACGACGGCGAGACGCTGGAGACCACCGAGCGCAACCCCGCCGGCGACGTGCTCGAGGCCCTGCAACGCTTCGAGGCCGTGCTGCGCGATCCCCAGGCCACCCCGCAGGCGAAGAGAGAAGCGCTCAAGTTCCTCGTCCATTTCGTGGGCGACGTCCACCAGCCCCTGCACGTCGGGCGGCGGGCCGACCTGGGAGGAAACAAAGTCGAGGTCCTGTGGTTTGCCGCCCCCTCGAACCTCCACTCGGTCTGGGACAGTCAGATCATCGAGAACGAAAAGCTGAGCTATTCCGAGTTCGTAGAGTTCATCGATCACCCGACTCTGGAGGAGCTCAAAACCTGGCAGGGAACAACCTACGCCGACTGGGCCCGGGAATCCAAGGACCTGCGGGAAAGGGTTTATCAGATCGGCGACGGCAAGCTGAGCTATGGCTACGTCTACGAGAAAATCCCCGTGATCAAGCGCCGGCTCCTGCAGGCCGGAGTCCGTCTGGCGGGGTTGCTCAACAACGTCTTCGCCAGCCCCGCGCCGTCGATCCCGGATCACGAATGATCGCTTTTTCTAGCCGGCCTCCCTAGATGACCCGGCGAGCCGCGGCGGTGGCCACGTCGCCCGTGTTGGGCGTACCGGTCGGCTCGATGAGCAGGAGGTGGACCTCCTCCTGGGCCACCGGGCGATGCTCTACGCCCTTGGGCACGACGAAGAGCTCGCCAGGCCCAAGCGTGACGCTGCGGTCGCGCATCTCGATCGTTAGATGCCCCTTGAGGACGAGGAAGAAGTCCTCCGTGTCGTCGTGCTTGTGCCAGACGAACTCGCCCTGGACTTTGACGACCATGAGGTCATGGCCGTTGAACTGACCGACGGTTCTCGGTTGCCAATGCTCGGAAAACATGGACAGCTTTTCTTCGAGGTTCACCGGGTTCATTTGTAAGCCTCCTCTATGACCGGGCCACGGTTACGCCCTGGGCCGAAAACCATCTCATCGTGGGCCAACGCCGCTGAACTTTCGTACGAAGTCCCGCACGATCGCGAATACCGGGTCGCCCGGCTTGCTGAGATTGCGGATCGCGCTGTAGTGAGTCCGACCGGGGAGCACCTTGTGCTCGGCCCAGTTGCCGAGCGCACGCGCGTCCGCCACGAACTTCCTGTTCGTCTTTAGCACCGGAGGTTGTTCCTGCTCGCTCTCGGCGATCAAGAACAGGAACGGCGGCAGTCCAGCCCGCGCGTGGCGGATCGGCCAGTGATCCAGGTACGCGTCCAGGCTCGCGTACATCCTGTTGTCGGGGTCCCGCCGGAAAGCCTCCTCGACACGGCCGCGACCGTAGCGCGTCAAGGCCTGCTCCAACTCGTCGTCCCACATGATCGATCCCATCGGGACGACGCCGCGCAGGTCGCTCGTCTTCAGCCCGTGCCGGGCGAGGTAGCGTTCGTCCGTGCCGGCGAGTGCAACCAGCGTGGCCCCCGAGCTGTGCCCGACGAGAAACAGCTTGCGCGGATCGCCACCGCGGAGGCCGATATTCGCCCGCACCCACGCCACGGCGGCCACCACGTCTTCGGCCTGCGCGGGCCAGGCGTGCGCCGGCGCCAGCCGGTAGTTCAAGCTCGCGCACGCGATACCGGCACTGGGAAACGGTGCGCACACGTCCCGGTAGTCCTCGTCCGCCTTGTCGCCGCTCGTGAGGCTGCCACCATGGATGAAGAGCACTGTGGAGAATCCCTTGGCGGCTGGGACTGACAGATCCAGGCGCTGCTTCGGATCGGGGCCATAAGCCAGATCTCGTTCCGAAGCTTGAGCCACGCCGGCGTCCCTCCACACAGCCAGCCCCAGGAGCATGACCAGACCCCAAAACACTTTCTGGCTCATCGGCGCGCCCATCCGTTCAGGCGCGAGATTGCGGCAATATCTAACTCGATGGCTTCCATGCCGGCATTCTAGCGCTTACCGATGGAGCTCCCCTCTCCCGTCCTGCCTTGACACCCGCCTCTCGCCCTGAGAAAATTTGAACGATGGTTCAAATCTCCGCCCAGGCACCGCCACGCCCCCGCCGCCCCGAAGCCAGCGAGAAGGTCCTCGAGAAGAAGCGCGGCATCCTCGACGCCGCGTCGCGGGTCTTCCGCCGCAAGGGGTTGCAGGCGACCGGGATGCGCGACATCGCGGCGGAGCTGGGTATGGCCGTGGGGAACCTCTACTACTACTTCAAGGACAAGGAAGAGCTCCTCGCCTTCGTCCAGGAGGACGCCCTCACCGGTCTCCTGGACCTGGCCGCGCGGGTGCGGGCGGCCGATCTGCCGGCGGACGCCAAGCTCGCCCGGCTGATCGAGGAGCACGTCGTCCGCCTGAACGAGGGGACGCCCGGATCGCTGGCCCACCTGGAGGTGGAGGCGCTCGGCGAGCAATGGCGGCGGGAGGTGCAGGAGCGCCGGGACGAGTACGAGCGCGCCTTCCGCGAGATCGTCGAGGAGGGGATCGGCGCCGGCGTCTTCCGCCCGGCCGATCCCAAGGTGAGCGCCCTCGCCATCCTCGGCGCCGTGAACTGGACCGTCAAGTGGTTCCGCCCGGACGGCGGCAAGAGCGCCCGGGAGATCGGCCGCGAGTGCGCCGAGCTGCTGGTGCGCGGGCTGCTGGCGTAGAGCACTGGAGACGAATGACGAATATGGACGACCTGACCACCCTGAGACTGCGCATCAACGGCGAGGACCGCGCCGTGGTCTTCCCCACCCATCACACCCTGCTGGAGGTGCTGCGGGAGGAGTGCGGCCTGACCGGCACCAAGCATGGCTGCGAGCTCGGCGAGTGCGGCACGTGCATGGTCCTGGTGGACGGCCGGCCCGTGCTCTCCTGCCTGGCGCTGGCCGTCGAGATGCGGGGCAAGGCGATCGAGACCGTCGAGGGGCTGCAGAACGGCAACGAGCTCCACCCCCTGCAGGCGGCCTTCGCCGACCTCGGCGCCGCCCAGTGCGGCTACTGCACGCCGGGCATCCTGATGGGCGCCAAGGCGCTGATCGCCGAGAATCCGAGCCCTAACCGCGACGAGATCAGCGAGGCCCTGTCCGGCAATCTCTGCCGGTGCACCGGCTACCACAAGATCCTCGAAGGCGTGGAGTGGGCCGCCGCCAAGATGCGCGGAGAGGACTGGACGCCTCCCAACGAGGTGTTTTACGGAGACGGCGATCCTTCCATTGCGGCCCGGCCCGGCCCCCGTGAAGTGAAAGCCCAGATCCGGGGCGTGGAGGCCGACCGCGGCCATCTGCCCCCCGAGGTCCGCCCCATCTAAAGGATTAGGAACGATCATGGCCGAACCGATCAGAAAACCCGAGCCCGAGGGTGAGCCCCAGCGGGAAATGAACATCATCGGCAAGCCGTTCCGCCGCGTGGACGGCCGCGCCAAGGTGACGGGCGCCACGAAGTTCGCGGACGACCTGACCTTCCCGCGCATGTGCCACGTCAAGCTCGTGCGCTCGCGCGTGCCCCACGCGCTCATCGTCTCGATCGACGTCTCCGAGGCCGCGAAGGTGCCGGGCTTCCTGGGCTTCCTCACGGGCAAGGAGACGCCAATCCCGTTCGGCATCCTTCCCGTGTCCCAGGACGAGCACGCCCTCTGCCCCGACAAGGTGCGCTTCGTGGGTGATCCAGTCGTGGCCGTGGCGGCCGTCACCGAGGACGCGGCCTACGAGGCGGCCCTCAAGGTGAAAGTCGAGTACGAGCCGCTCGCCACCATCTCCTCCATCGAAGAGGCGCTCGCCACCCCCGAGCCGCGGATCCACGATTACGGCGACCACGGCAACGTCCACAAGGCCGTGTCCATGACCTTCGGCGACGTCGAAAAGGGTTTCGAGCAGGCGGACGAAATCTTCGAGGACGTCTTCTATTACGAGGGCAACACCCACCTGCCCATGGAGCAGCACTCGGCGGTGGCGGTGCCCGAGGACGACGACCGGGTGACCCTCTACTCCTCCACCCAGACGCCCCACTACGTCCACCGCGCCCTCGCCAAGGTGCTCGAGCTGCCGGCTTCGCGCGTCCGCGTCGTGGCGTGTTCCAACGGCGGCGGCTTCGGCGGCAAGAGCGATCCCTTCAACCATGAGATCGTGGTGGCGAAGATGGCCCTCAAGCTCGGCCGGCCGGCCAAGATCACCCTCAACCGCGAGGAGGTCTTCTATTGCCACCGCGGCCGCCATCCCGTGCTGATGGCGATGACGACCGGCGTCACCAAAGATGGCAAGATCACCGCCCAGCGGCTGCGCACGGCTCTCGACGGCGGTGCCTACGGCAGCTACGGCGTGGCTTCCACTTATTACACGGGCGCCCTCCAGACGGTGACCTACAAGCTCCCGGCCTACGAGTTCCAGGGCGTGCGGACGTTCACCAACAAGCCGCCCTGCGGCCCCAAGCGCGGCCACGGCACGCCCCAGCCGCGCTTCGGCTTCGAGGTGCAGCTCGACAAGATCGCCGTCAAGCTGGGGATCAACCCCGCCGACCTGCGGCTCGACATGCTGGCCGAACCGGATTCGATCACGGCCAACTGGCTGAAGATCGGCTCCATGGGTCTGCGCAAGTGCATCGAGTCCGTGGTCGAGGGCAGCGGCTTCCGCGAGCGCTGGGGCCGGCTCCCCGAAGGCCGGGGCCTGGGGCTCGCCTGCGGCTCGTACCTGTGCGGCGCCGGCCTGCCAATCTACTGGAACCACATGCCGCAGTCGGGCGTGATGCTCAAGCTCGACCGTTCGGGCGGCGTCGCCGTGTTCTGCGGCGAGGCCGAGATCGGCCAGGGCTCCGACTCCGTGCTCGCCGCCGTGGTGGCCGAGGTGCTCGGCGTCTCCCTCGCCGATATCCGCCTCTGCGTGGCCGACACGGACCTGACGCCCGTCGACCTCGGCAGCTACTCCTCGCGCGTCACCTTGATGATGGGCAACGCCGCCCTCCAGGCCGCCGAGAAGGCGCGGGAATTGATCGCCAAGGCCGTCTCCGAGCAGCTCGACATCCCCGCCGGCCGGCTGGTATTCGCGGAGCGCCGGGTGTTCGACGCCGGGGACCCGGACAAAGGGCTCACCTTCCAGGACGCCGTCATCGCCGCCGAGGCACGATTCGGCACCCTGGCCCTCGCGGGGAGCTACATCCCGCCCCGCTCGCCGGGGCGCTACCGGGGCGCGGGCGTCGGCCCCTCCCCCGCCTACTCCTACTCGGCGTCGGTGATCGAGGTCGAAGTCGATGCCGAGACCGGGATGTGGAACCCCGTCCACGTCTGGATCGCCCACGACGTCGGCCGGTCGCTCAACCCGGTGCTGGTGATGGGCCAAGTCGAGGGCGGCGTCTACATGGGCCTCGGCGAGGTGATGATGGAGGAGCAGGTCTTCCGCCGCCTGCCGCGCCACCTCTCCTCCGCCCTGGTGCACAAGCACCCCTCGGTGCTCGAGTACAAGAGCCCGACGTTCCACGACATGCCGCCGGTGACGACCTATCTGATCGAAGACCCCGACCCGCGCGGCCCCTTCGGCGCCAAGGAGGTCGGCCAGGGGCCGCTGCTGCCGGTGATGCCCGCCGTGGCGAACGCCATCTACGACGCCGTGGGCGTGCGGGTCGACCAGGTGCCGATCCATCCCCACATGGTGCTCAAGGCCATGGAGGCGAAGGCCAAGGGGCAGGAGGCGCGCTTCGGTCCCAAGCGGTTCCCGGACGTGGATTACGGCGAAAACCTGATCGTTCCCACCCCTGAGCAGGGCGGCGACGGCACGGCCATCAACGACTATCGCGAGAAGCTCCGCTCCGGCATGCGCTCCGCCTCGGGCACCATGATGACCCGCGAGGAGGCGCTCAAGAAGAAGAAGCTCGCCGCGCTGACCACCGATCTCAAGGGAGCCAGGTAGCCATGTTGCGTCTGCCACAGTTCCAGTTCCACCAGGCCCGGACCCTAGAGGAGGCCGCCGCGGTTCTCGCGGGAGAGGGCGCCGGCGAAGGCCAGCCCGTCCGTCTCGTGGCGGGAGGCACGGACCTCTGGCCCAACATGAAGCGCCGCCATCAGAAGGCGCACACGGTCGTGAGCCTCATGGGCATCCCCGGCCTGGCGGGGATCGACGTCAACGGGAGCATCCACATCGGCGCCACGACCCTGCTCGACGACGTGGCCCGCCACGCGGCCGTGCGCGAGCGCTATCCCGCCTTCGCGGCGGCCGTGCAGTCCATCTCCTCTCCCCCGCTGCGCAACATGGGGACGATCGGCGGCAACCTCTGCGTCGATACGCGCTGCACCTACTACAACCAGACGGAGGATTGGAGGCGCTCGATCGATTACTGCATGAAGGAAGAGGGGACGATCTGCTGGGTCGCCACCAGCTCGCCCCGCTGCTGGGCCCACACTGCCTCGGACTCCGCACCCATGGCCATCGCCCTGGGAGCGGAGGTGAAGCTGGTCTCGGCGGACGGCGAGCGGGTGATCCCCCTCGAAAACCTTTATAACGATGATGGGATCGCCTACCTCGCCAAGCGTCCTGACGAGATCCTGACCGGCCTCCACCTCCCCGCCGAGGCCGCCGCCGGCCGTTGCCGCTCCGCCTTCTGGAAGCTCCGCCGCCGCGGCTCGATCGACTTCGCCGTCCTCTCCGTGGCCGCCGCCGTCTGGACTAATCCGGGCGGCACGGTCACCCAGGCGCGGATCCACCTCGGAGCCGTCGCCTCCTATCCCCTTCCCGCGCGGGAAGCGGCGGACTTCCTCGTCGGCAAAACCCTGACGGAGGAAACGATCGCCGAGGCCGCGAAGCTGGCGAGGAAGGTGGCCACACCCATGGACAACACCGATTTCCAGACCCAGTGGCGCGGGGTGATGGTGCAGCGCTACACGGAGGCGGCCCTGCGGGAGGTGGCGGGGATGGAGCCCGGGCGGCTGACGCCGAAGCATGGGGTGCCGGTGTTGCCGGTGATTGGATAGGATTAACAATCCTTGGACTTCGGAATCGTCCTCGGTGTCGTCTCCGACTTTCTTGAAGAAAGGGGACATCGCCATGCCGTGATCGGCGGCGTGGCGCTCGCCGCTTATGGACTTCCCCGTACCACCCTCGATCTCGATCTGATCGTCGAGTCTTCGGCGCAGGACGAGCTCATCTCTTTCCTCGAATCCAGGGGTTACAAGACTGTCAACCGGTTGAGGGGCTACTCGAATCACAGCCATCCCGATCCCCTCTGGGGCAATATCGATTTCGTGTATGTGGGCCCCGAAACGAGTCAGGATCTCTTTTCCGCCTCCCGCATCGCGGAAGGACCTCGCGGTCTCCCGATCCGCCTGCCGAAACCCGAGCATCTGGCCGCGCTGAAGGTCGTGGCCATGAAGAACGATCCTGGCAGGGCTTTCCAAGACATGGCAGATATACGGTTTCTATTGACTCTGCCGGGGGTTGACCGCTACGAGATCAAGGACTACTTTGATCGGCAAGGACTACGCTTCGATGACCTTGAAAAAGACGCTTGATATCGGCCAACTCGCCAAGGATCTGGCCACGACTCCCGAGGAAAACCGTGCCCTCCGGGAGAACCGCCCCCAAGCCGGAGCGGATTGGTGGGACCAGCTCACCCGGCTCTACGAGCAGGTCCCCAACGTCGAAGAGCTTCGCCGGCGGCGGAAGACGTTCGCGGGATGTGAGCCGTTCGAGCTCTGAATCAGGTCCCAGACGCGGTGCATCACACAACCATGGATAAAAAATCGAGGAAAGTTTTACTAAAACCGCTGTCTCGGCGACGCCAGTACGCTGCTGATCGAAAGGCTCTTATTGCTGCACTGGACCGCCTAGATATTCGATATCTTGCAAAGTCCATCCTCCCCCAGGTGCGCGATGATTTTTCTGAGATGCGTAAAAGCTTCGAACCAGATTCGTGGAAAGATCCTAATATAGCCGCAAAATGGGCCGAATTGGCTCATGTACTTTACATTTCTCGGCAGATTTCACGACAGGAATATGTGATGCTTGCGGCCTCTTCAGTTGAAGGCGTCCATGAAGGGCGGATCATCGATGGGTACTACGATAGTGCTCTTGGCCCGATTAACAAAGAGCTAGAAGAAGTTCGCAACTATGAAGTGTGCGAGGCGGATGAACAAGATTACAAAGACGCCGAGGCAATCTACTTGGCTCTGCTATCCACGCTTGGTCATATTCGTTCCATTCCGAGAGGGAATAGCGATTGACAAACATATGTCGCCCAAAACGGCGGTACCTTACGAATAAGTGTCGCGGCCCCAAAGGGGCCCAATTTGAATAGCCCGGTGCTTTAGCGCCGGGTCGGCGGTTTTCCCATCCTCCCATCCGCCCCGAGGGGGCGGTGCCTCTCGCCGACGCCCCCTCAGCCGTGGAGAGTTGGGTACCGGCCCTTCGGGGCGAGGAAACGGTGGGGCTACCTACCCGGCGCTGAAGCGCCGGGCTATTCAAATTGGGCCCCTTCAGGGCCGGAAACACGGCGCGAGGGGAGAATTCCCCCTCCCCTCGCGCAACCCAACCTACCTGACCTGCAGCCGGCTGGCGATCTCCGCGATCATCTCCGGATCGATGCCGGGGGCCGTGAGCTGCGGCTCCTCGTCGAGGTCCGGCGGCGCGAAGCCCGCGGGGATGGCGTCCTCGACCACCAGCTCTCCCCCATCCTCCGGATGCGGACCGTTCCACACCTCGCCCACCCGCTTGTAGTCGTCCACGCTGAAGCGGAACATGATGCGGTGCAGGCCCTTCTCCTCGAGCTTGCGGGCCTCGGGGAACTTCTTGTTGCTGATGTCAGGGATGGGGAACAGCTTGGTCAGGTCCGCCCCGGTCAGCTTCTCCAGCGCCCGGGCATAGGCCACGATGTGGACGCCGCCGCGCACCAGCAGGAAGCCCACCATGGCCCGGCCCGTGGGGTCGTCGACCATCTCATAGGCGCGGATCTTGTTGGCCCGGGCGCCGCACTCGAGGAAGAAGTTGTGGATCAGGTCGAGCTTGAGGTTGCCGCTCGAGAAGACGTACTGGCCGGTCCAGAAGTTGCCCATCGAATCGACGGGCAGGGCCGTCTGGCCGCTGGAGAGGAAGTGGTACGAGTTGCGGGCATCGATGGCCGGCGCGAGCGGCGTCGAAGTGGGGTTCGTCCCCCGCTTGGTGGAGCCCGTCAGGAGGAGGTTGATGGCGTAGGAGACCAGCTCGATGTGGCTGTACTCCTCGGCCGCGATGTTGGCGATCAGGTCGTAGTACGGCCTGAGCTCCTTCCTGCCCCTGAAATTGAACGACTGGAAGGTGTAGTTCATCAGGGTGGACATCTCGCCGAACTTGCCGCCGAGCAATTCTTGGATCGCGGCGGCGGAGTTGGGTGAAGGATTTTCCGGTCGGGGTAGCTCGATGGGCAGCTTGTCAATCCGCAGAATCATGGTGGGCTCCTCTAGGCTGGCCTGCGGGCGGCACGTTGCGTACCGCCGGAACGATACTAAGCCAGCAATAGAGATGCCAAAGTGAGGGAGTCTCAGCGCGCTCGGCGGATCAGCCTCAGGAGCAAGAGGAGCACGATCGCTCCTATGAAGGCCACGAATATGGTGCCTGCCAACCCTCCGAAGGGTGTGCTCACACCCAACTGACGGAAGAGCCAGCCGCCGAGGAAGGCGCCGAGGATGCCGATGACGATATCGCCCAGCAACCCAAAGCCGCCGCCGACGACGAACGATGCCAGGACGCCGGCCACCAGGCCGACGATGAGCCAAGTCAGGATGTCCATCCCATTGCTCCTCTCGTGAAAGGACCGGAAGGCTCCGGCCCGTGGTCCACCCGCTCTTACGACAGATCGTGAAACCAGAGTAGCACGCGTCGTGCCAGGCTGGTTTCAGAGGGTGTCTCGAAAGTCCTCAGGACAGGAGACCGCGAGGCTCATTCCGGCTGGGCGGCGGCCCCTCTGAGAATGCCCATGGAGAGCACGGCCTCGTACTGGCCGTCGACGAGCATTGCGCTCACGTGGCGACCTTCCACCGTGAACCCGAGTTGCTCCTACAGTGCGACGGCGACAGCGTTGCGTTCTCGGACCGTGAGCTCGACCCGGGTGAAGCTCGACGCCCAGGCCTGGTCCAGCGCGGCGGTCAGGAGCTTGCGGCCAATCCCCCTGCCGCGCCAGGGCCAGAGGATGCCAATGCCGAGCACGCCGGAATGGGCGTGCACGGGCCGGCCGTTGCGGACGATGTCGCACCAGCCGACCACTCGCCCATCCGCCACCGCGACGAAGTGCGGATTGCCACACGCCAGATTCCCTCGCACGAACTCGGCGCATTGCTCGAGCGGAGGCGCCTCGAGCAACGCGAGGAACTGCCGTTCCCTTGCAACGCTGTCGACGGCCGCTCGGAACCCCCCGATGTCGTCCTCGGTAATGGGAAGCACCCGAAATGGCTCTGCGGCTGCGGAACTATCAGTCATCTATGGAGAAATAGTACCTCACGTCCGAACCGCCCGCACGGACCTTTTGCGGCACCTTTTGCCTTTTGGCCCCCCTCCCGTCCCCCACCATCACTCTCGATACAAGAAATCCGTCCCGTCCACCGTTGTGGCGTAACTCATCCATACTAGTCGGCGCCTATGGAAATAGGACAGGGGCTCGTAGGCCAACGTTCCCCGCTCTTCGGCACCGGTTCCGAGCAGAATGTGAGCTCCAATGCCACGGAAACACGAAAAAGCTGCGACCCCGTTGATGTTTCTCCTGCTGGCCATCGGCCTGGCCGTCCTCGACGTCTGGCTGATCTTCTGGGTTCCCGGCCCTGGCAGCTACAAGTCGCCCATCGCGGTACCGGTGATCACGCTCTTCTTGCTGGTAATGATCTTTGCCTTCTTCTCGCAGCTCATGCAACGAAAGCTCGTCGAGGAGATGAAATCGCCAGGTGCCACGGCGGCTCCGGAGGTGTCTGTGCCGGACCCCGTTGGCGTTTTGCCGCCTATGCCACCGCTGGCCGTTCTGACCGGTGACCGCCTTCCTGCTCTATCGGCGACCGCCGCGGAGCTGGTTGCGCGAGGTCAGCGAACCTTCTACCAGGCCGTGGTGATCCACCGAAACCTGATTTTGTACCTGATCGCAACCAACCTCACGGTGGCCCTTCTGGCCCTCGCCGCGGGCGAGAGATCGCCGTTGCCCGTGAAGATGACGATGTATCTCCTGGCGGCGGTACCGCTGTTGTGGGTCGTGGCCAATCCCAAGAGATTGCCCAATACGCTCACCTACCTGGGATGGCTTGCTCTCCATGCCACGTGGGTGTGTCTGACCCTGTTCGTAGCCGGTGCCTGCATCGTCACGGCGGCCAAGGCCGCCCTGGAGGGACGGTTCCATCTCGGCCTGGCCGCGCCGCCCCTCCTCATGACCGTAGCCTCGGTCATCTATGTCCGCCGCCTGACCAGCGCCGTCGGCCGCCTGCGGCGGGAGGTCCTCTCGCACCCGCCTCTAAGGCTCCTCTTTCTCTGGGTCTTCAGCTCGTGGGAACGGGTCAATTCACTGTTTCTGAACCTCGGCGCGACCTGGCGGCTGCTGGGGCCCCTGCAACTCCTGCAAGGGGGTGCCTTTGTCGGCTCGAGTGGGGACGTCTTCCGCTCCGCACGCGGGCGCGCCCCGCAGCTCGTCGCGGCCACCCCGGAGCTCGTCGATGCGCGGATCTCCAAGCTTCCCAAGACTCCGTCTCGTTGGATGTGCATGTATTCAACAGACATGTTGCTGTGCGGTGATCAAAGCTGGCGCTATGCGGTCACGAAATTGCTGGCAGACACCGATCTGGTCTTGATGGATCTCTGCGGCTTCTCCCGTCAGAACGCGGGCTGCATTTACGAGATCAGCTTGTTGATCGACAAGATCGACTTGCGCAGGTTCCTTCTCCTCATCGACGAGACGACCGATCTCGACTTCGTTCATTCGACCCTCGAAACCGCGTGGGCCCATTTGGCTCCGAGCTCGCCCAACCGCCAACCGGATTGCGGCCCCGTTCAGCTCTTCCGCTTGGAAGACGAGTACGTCGAGGACAAGATCTCGCTGATGGCGGCGGCAAGAAACTCCGCCGGCCTGCTCCATCTGTTGTGCGCAGCCGCGACCAGGGGTCCGAGGCACCTCCAAGAGGGCCATGCGCCACGGAGGTTCATACCCCTCGGAGGCGCGCCTTGATCAGAACTCTCTCCAGTCACCTGGCACCTCTTACTGCCCGACACATCCCATGCCAAGCGAAGGCGCCGCCGAGACCCCGAGCCAGCCACTTTGCGATGCATGTCACCTGTTGGCTTACGGCGGGGGCACCGTTGTTGCTCCGGCGCCCGGGGGGGAGTCGCTCGTTTGTGGCTTTTCTACCTGCCCGACATGCAGTACTTTGCCGTCCGAAATCGCGACGAAGAAGTGCTCGTACAGCCAATACCACCCCTCACCTTCAGGTTGGCGCTTCCTGAGTCGGCGGATGCCGTCGCGGTCGAGCGGGACTCGCGTCAAGCGACTGCCTTGTTGAATTGAAAACGCCTGTGGCGTCCCATACTTCGCGAGGACGTTGTCCTTATCAGCGCCCAGTTCGATATCCGGGTGCTGCG
Source organism: Thermoanaerobaculia bacterium (assembly GCA_035266085.1). Classification (GTDB taxonomy): domain Bacteria; phylum Acidobacteriota; class Thermoanaerobaculia; order Multivoradales; family UBA5704; genus DATARR01. The sequence continues at coordinate 2,387 of DATFNZ010000114.1, read as the reverse complement.
CTTGCTCAGCGGTAACGGCTGGCGTCGTCTCCTCAGTGGATGACGTACAGGAAAGAGCCAGAGTCGCGGTCAATGCAATCACCAACGAGAGTCGGTTCATCTCGGCTCCTCCGGGGCTGTCTGGACCGTAGGCAATGGATGGCGGTGACTGTGTCGGCGAACGCTTGACGCTTGAGCGGCCGGCGGCCACGGACGCTCCTGCATGCCGAATCGGTCGCCGCCGGTCTCTCTCTAGTTACCTGGCACCTTTACCAGGGTCCTGAGCGGTGTGGTTTGGGAGCGGCAAGAAGCCCTACTTTTTTTGCGTTGCGGTCGCCCTTGATGGCTGAGCCCGCTGATCTTTGTGTGTGGCTGAGAAGTCTCGGAGAAGTTAGCACCCCGGCCTCACAGGGTCAAGCGGCAGGTGATACGGCTCTCTCCAGTCACATGGCACCTTGTCTGGCACCGGCTCTCTCCAGTCACATGGCACCTTGTCTGGCGCCGTTGAGAATGCCCATGGAGAGCACCGCCTCATACTGGCCATCAACGAGAACTGAGCTCGCGTGGCGACCTTCCAACGTGAACCCGAGTTGCTCATACAGTGCGACGGCGACGACATTGCGTTCTCGGACCGTGAGCTCGACCCGGGTAAAGCTCGACGCCCAGGCCTGGTCCAGCGCGGCGGTCAGAAGCTTGCGGCCAACACCCCTGCCGCGCCAAGGCCGGATGACGCCAACGCCGAGCACGCCGGAATGGGCGTGCACGGGCCGGCCGTTGCGGACGATGTCGCACCAGCCGACCACTCGCCCACCCGCCACCGCGACGAAGTGCGGATTGCCACACGCCAAATTCCCTCGCACGAACTCGGCGCATTGTTCGAGCGGAGGCGCCTCGAGGAGGGCGAGGAACTGCCGCTCCCTTGCAACGCTGTCGACGACCGCTCGGAACCCCCCGATGTCGTCCTCGGTAATGGGGAGCACCCGAAACGGCTCTACGGCTGCGGAGCTACGAGTCATCTATGGAGAAATGTACCTCACGTCCGAACCGCTCGCACAGTCATTGGTAACACTGATGCCAGCCCAGAAAACCGAGGCTCTCTCCAGTCATCTGGCACCTCGTGCCGTGCCGTGCAGTGCTAGGCACCTCGTGCTGCCGTGCTGCCGGAAATCCACGACGGGCTGTTGTCTGTCTCCCCCGCTCTGCCTAACTTGCCGACAAGCCGCCGTCTTTGTACGACGCTTCGTCATCCCGCGACGACAGGCTGCCGCAACCGGCGACGCTTCGTCGTCGAGGTACGACGGGCTGCCGCAACTTCCGGCGGACCATCGGCTCCATACGACGCTTCGGCGTCTCGCGACGACGGGCTGCCGTAACCGGCGACGCTTCGTCATAGAGGTACGACGGGCTGCCGCAACTTGCGGCGGAGCATCGTCTCCGTACGACGCTTCGTCGTCTCGCGACGACGGGCTGCCGCAACCTGTGACGCTTCGTCATCGAGGTACGACGGGCTGCCGCAACTTGCGGCGGAGCATCGTCTCCGTACGACGTTTCGTCGCTTCGCGACAACGGGCTGCCCTAACCCGCGACGCTTCGTCATAGAGGTACGGCGCTTCGTCGTCGCGTGACGACGGTCTGCCGTAACTTCCGACGGACCGCCGCTGGTTGCGGCAGACCGTCGTACCCGGACGATGAGCCGTCGCAAGTTAAGGGCAACCCGTCGTACCTCGATGACGAAGCGTCGCCGGTTGCGGCAGATCGTCGTCATGGGATGACGGACCGTCGCCCCACGGCAAGCGATCGGTGCCGAGGGAGTAGAATCAGTCGCCTCTTCCAGGAGGGGAAAATGACAAAGAGCAAGAAGCTGGTCCGCGAGAACGTCACGCCCCAACAGGAGAAGGATCTGTCCTTCGCCAGGGGTGCGGCAACTGCGAGAGGCGCCAGGCGATTCCCCCGCTCCCCCAATCTCCTCAAATCCCCGTCCTCGCTTCGTGGTCCCAGCTTCAGGTACTCTTCTAGAAATATCGAAACGGTCAAAAACCCCCCTCGCAAACTCAAGCCCGGCGGGGCCTTGCAAGATCGGAGGCACTTTTTCCGTCTGTAGAGGGCATGAGCCGAAGACTCCGCTACATCCCCGAAGGCGGTGCCCTGGTCGAGGTCACCTGCCGCACCGTCCACAGCCGTTTCCTCCTTCGCCCCGGACTGGCGCTCAACGACATCGTCGTCGGCGTCCTGGCCCGGGCCCAACGCAAGTACCCGATCCGCTGCTACTTTTTCGTTTTCGCCTCCAACCACTTTCACTTGCTCCTCGACGTCGACGACGCCCGCCAGCTCTCGAACTTCATGCGCTTCTTGAATTCCAATCTGGCCCGCGAGCTGGGGCGGCTCGTCGGCTGGCGCGACAAGATCTG
>DATFNZ010000113.1:0-56149 GCA_035266085.1 Thermoanaerobaculia bacterium | reverse complement strand
GGCGCAGCGTCCCCGGGTTGAAGATCCCGTCCGGGTGGTCGGTGCGCACCACCACGACCATGGGATCGCGGATGTCGAAGCTCCGGCGGACCTCCCGGTCATAGACCACCTCGGGCGCCCGGCGCGGCACGAGCGCCTGGCCGTCCGTCCGCATCTCGAGGCGGGCGAGGCCCGGCGCCGCGGCAGCCGCCAGCAGGGCCACGGCGGCCAGCGTCCGGACCGGATGCCGGAGGGCGGCTCGGGACAGGGGGTTCATGCGCGGGGATCTTGGCAGGAAAAGGGCCGGGCGGCGATCTTCTTCGCCGGCCGGCCGAGGCACGAGTAGCCGGTGCGCCTTACTTCTTGAGCTTCACCGCCTTCATTTTCACCGTGCTGCCCGTGGTGCCGCTGTAGCCGGCAACCCTGCCGCCGGCGGCGCCCACGAACCGGATCTTGTAGCCGACCGTGAACTCGCTGTCGACCCTGTAGGTGCCGTTGGCCTGACGAGTCAGGGTGGTGGTGCCGGGGCTTGAAGAACCGTTGTCCGTGCCGCCCACGATCTCCAGAAGGTCGAAGTCGGGATCGTTGGTGATCGAGCCCTGGATCCGCCGCATGTCGGTCTTGAAGCTCTGAATGGTGGCGCCGCGGCGGCGGGGGGCGGTAGCCGTCTGGACTGCCAAGGGGATGGCCACCGTGCGGGTCCAGCCGGCGAGCTGGCCCGTGCCGCTCAACTGGAATCTGGCGGTCGAGGTGAAGTCCTCGAGCTCGCCGCCCAGCGGGCCGCCGGGCGTGCCGCACTGCCCCAGCTTGCGGCAGATGAAGTCCTCGTGGATCGGCGCCAGGATGATCTGGGTGTCAGCCGGCAGGCCGTCGATGATCATGTGGACCTGATCGGCGGTGAGGTAGGCGCAGCCCGCGGGCGGCAGCGTGACCGTGCCCGTGCCGTTGTCCGGCTCGAAACAGGGATCCTGGGCGTGAACCGCCCCGGCGGCGGCGAGGAGGCACAGGGCCATGAACGCCGCTCTCGAGATGACGTGAAGCTTCTTCATGTTTCTTCTCCTATCGAGTACGTGACGGGGGAACGCCGCGGTCCGATACCGCGGCCGGACGACCCCTCAAAATCGATAGTGCTTTATATTCTTAAATGCGAGCCGACCAGAGGCATCGGGTTCAGCCGGCGCTTTGCTAGACTCCCGTCCCATGGAGTTTCAAGGCACTGAACGCTACTACCTGGACCCGGAGCTGGGCGCCATCGTCAACATGGCGATCGCCATGGAGAAGCCCCTGCTCCTCACCGGCGAGGCCGGCACCGGCAAGACCCAGCTCGCCTTCGAGATCAGCCGCTCGCTCGGGCTGCCGATCGAGACCCTGCGCTGCAAGTCCACGATCAAGGGCGAGGAGTCCTGCTACGTCCAGGACACCGTGCTGCGCCTGAACGACGCCCGCTTCGGCACCTCGACCACGGGCCGGGTCGTCGACAACTTCTTCGACTACGTGATCTGGGGCCCCATCGGCCGCGCCTTCCGCGCCGACCAGCGGGTCGTGCTCCTCCTCGACGAGATCGACAAGACCGAGTCCGACGTGCAGGACAACCTGCTCGACGTGCTGGAGGACTGCGAGTTCACCATCCGCGAGGTCAACCAGGGGGTCCGGGCGAAGATCCGGCCCGTGATCATCCTCACCTCGAACGCCAAGCGGGAGCTCTCCGACCCCTTCCTGCGGCGCTGCTACTGCCACCACATCGCCTTCCCGTCCCCTGAGCAGATGCGGGAGATCGTCAACCTCCACTTCCCGGACCTCGACCGCGGGCTCCTCGACTCGGCCCTCGGCATCTTCTACGAGCTGCGGGGGCGGGGCTACGAGAAGCCGCCGGCCACCAGTGAGCTGCTCAACTGGCTGGGCGCCCTGAACCACGCCCGGGTGACGCCCGACCGGCTCAACATCCCCTACGTGGGCACGCTGCTCAAGCGCACGGAGGACATCCTCTCCTATCGCGCCGGCGGCAAGCGCGCGCGGGTGAACTGAAGCGGGCCGTGTTCCTCGACGGCTTTATCCTTCGCCTGCGGGAGTACGGGGTGCCGGTCTCGATGACCGACGCCGTCGACTTCTACAAGGGTATGGAGCGGGGGCTGGCCCCGGATCTCGACTCGCTCTTCCTCTTCGCCCGCCTCTCCTTCGTCCGCCGCGTCGAGCACATGGACGCCTACGAGCGGGCGTTCGCCTTCCACTTCTACGGGCTCGACCTGCCGCGGGTGGCCGAGGGGGACCCGGAGCTGTTCAACACGCCGCAGTTCCGGGAATGGCTGAAGACGGCCATCCGCAAGGGCGAGCTGCCGCCTCACGCGCTCTGGACGATGTCGCCCGACGAGTTGATGAAGCGCTTCTGGGACACGGTGAGGAAGCAGGCGGAGGCCCACCACGGCGGCAGCCGCTGGATCGGCACCGGCGGCAACTCGCCTTTCGGCCATTCGGGGAACGCCAGCGGCGGCGTCAGGGTGTTCGGTGAGGGAGGCCGGCGCTCGGCCCTCAAGGTGATCGAGGACCGCCGCTACATCGAGTACTCGGACGACACGAACCTGAAGAGCGGCAACCTCTCCCAGGCGCTGGCCTCGCTCAAGAGCCTCAAGCCCTCGGGGCCGCGCGACGAGCTCGACCTCGACGCCACGATCTACGAGAGCGCGAGGAACGGCGGCGAGATCGATCTCGTCTTCCGCCGCGCCCTGCTCGACAAGATCGAGGTGGTGCTGCTGATCGACAACGGCGGCACCTCGATGCTCCCCCACGTCGACCTGACGCGGCTCCTCTTCGCCAAGGTGCGGGACCGTTTCAAGCGCCGCGACACCTACTTCTTCCACAACACGATCTACGGCACGGTCCACAAGGACTCGCAGCGCCGCGTGCCCTTCCCCACCGACCGCCTCCTCCAGCGCTCCCCGGAGACCCGCCTGCTGATCCTGGGCGACGCCAGCATGGCCCCCGAGGAGCTCCTCTACCCCGGCGGCGCCATCACCTGGGGCGCCGACGACCGGGACTCCAGCCTGCGCTGGCTCGAGAAGCTCCGCGACCGCTTCCGCCACGCCGTCTGGCTGAACCCCCTCCCCAAGGAGACCTGGCCGGAGGCCTACGGCCGCACCACCATCAAGAGGATCGGCGAGGTCTTCCGCATGGAGGACCTCACCCTGGGCGGGATCAAGCGGGCGGTGGAGTGGCTGAATAGGAAGTAGACGGTAGCGCTCAAACGATTGCGTTTGCCTTGGGTGGTTGGGTAACATTCTCTTGAGGTTGGACATTCTTGAGCTCGTCGCGAAAAATCGAAGGTTTAGCCTTCCTGAGCTCGTAGCGAAAAAGCCTATCGTCTTCAAGACCTGGAATTTCGCCAAAGGTTTTCGGCGGTTCTACGGCACTGGCTTGGATCCCGACCAAGGTCAGTGTCCCATCCTCAATCTTGAAGATGGCGAAGACCACTTTACCGATGTCATCGCACGGTTGCGGACAATTTTTGATTGTGGCGTGTAGCTGCTGTGGGTATCTGCCTGCAGGCAGTGTAAATGTCGTCTCAAACCAAAAGTCCGTGTCCCGGCGAAAGTGGAGTGAATCGCCGGTGATCGTGATGGTGATTTTACCCCGCGCCTCATTGCCCACCATGAATCCCTCCCATGTTCCTTGGAGAGGTTGCAGCTCAGCAGCGGTGGGTCGGTTGGTCGTGCCAGCGGCCTGCGCGCAAATAAGCCCGCAAGGCATGAGGATAGAAAGCGTCGTGACAGCGAGTGCCATTTTGATGGTCATTTTCATCTGACTTTCTGGTTTCGGTTGCTGGTGGACAAAGTGACGCTGGCTATAGCAGTATATGTTGCTATTCTATGAAACATAAATATCCTATGCTGGTTTCTAAGGCTCGTCAATGGAGAGGACTGCGTCAGATAAGCCTCCGGGACGGCCTGAAGGGCCGGCAGAATCCAGCCCAGGGCTGAGGCCGAAGGCCGATGCCCTGGGGAAGACGTGCAACCCAATGCCGCCGGTGCTCTCCGGACCGCGGATCGTCTACGTCCCTTCGGGACTTTGGGAAGAGAAAGATAGCCCGGCGGGAGCCAGCCGCCCCCTGGCCCCGGATCTACAGAACTCCGGCGGGAGCTGACGAGGTTTCAGCCAAGGCTTTGAGATTCAAGAGCTGACGCCTCATCATCACAAGATCCCCGGACGGCAGGACGGCCCGCATCAGATGTCCCTTGAGCCCTTTGGGATAGCGAACGCGCAGCTTGGCGAGGAGGCGGCAGCCGTCACCGCTCCCTGGGACGATCAGATAACTCCCGGCAACATCCCCGAAGAGCCTCCAAGCTGGGGAGTCCGGCTTGATGCGGATCGTGAGGTGGCTCTCGGACTCGAAATCGACCAGATCGAAGATCGTCATCACCGTCTGCCCTACGGCGAGGTTCTCCAGCCCCGGGATCAGGTTGCGAGGACTGCGGCGGCCCCAGTTGTCGACCCAGTCGTAGCTATACGGCGCGGCGCGGAGCTGGCAGAGCCAGCGAAAGACGGTGGCGGGCAGCGCGTGGACGGTGACGCCCCGGTAGTAGTCAGCCTCAAAGCCCCCATCGAGGCGGTCGCAGGGAAAGACGATCGCCGTCTCGGCGGGCTCGACGCCCCAGGTGGCTCCGAGGAGGTTCATAGGTTCGGCTCTCCTCGGTGAGCATAGCGCGAACTGGAGTGGACCAACCGCCGCCGGACCACGCTACACTGGCAGTGGGGACAAAACTCTTCAAGAGATAATTTGCCATGCCTGAGACCTACTACTCGTTTCGCAATCTCCTTGAAAAGCATTTCGGGATGAGAATCAGTGCAGCGCGGCTAGAGTTTTGGGACCGCGGCATCTCGTTGGATGGATACGCCTACTCAGAGGCCGAGGTCTATCTCGGCAAGGTCAAGTTCGCCCTCAACGAAGAAGGAACCGAAAAGTTCCTCCAGATTCTTCAGGAATTCCGTGAACTCTGCCCCCTGCACAAGGCCAGAAAAATCTACGGAGTGCTTGCTGCCCGGGAGATCTCGGATGGGGTCCGAGACTGGGCTTGGAGCAAGGGCCTCTATCTGGCGCAGATTCATGAAGACGACAACTTCGAGCTCCAGATCCCCGAGGGCTTCCACCCCCGTGCCTTCTGATCCCTGCTCCCTCCTCCCGGTGTCCCCCATACACCTTCCGTGCGACAGACCGCACTCCGTGGGCTTTCGACGGCCCTCGCGGATTTAAGGGAAACCGGTGAGAGTTCCTCTTCGCCAAGGTGCGGGAGCGCTTCAAGCACCGCGACACCTACTTCTTCCACAACACGATCTACGGCACGATCCACAAGGACGCGCAGCGCCGCGTGCCCTTCCCCACCGACCGGCTCCTCCAGCGCTCGCCGAAGACCCGCCTGCTGATCCTGGGCGACGCCAGCATGGCCCCCGAGGAGCTCCTCTACCCCGGCGGCGCCATCACCTGGGGCGCCGACGACAAGGATTCGAGCCTGCGCTGGCTCGAGAAGCTCCGCGACCGCTTTCGCCACGCCGTCTGGCTGAACCCCCTCCCGAAGGAGACCTGGCCGGAGGCCTACGGCCGCACCACGATCAAGAGGATCGGCGAGGTCTTCCGCATGGAGGACCTCACCCTAGGCGGCATCAAGCAGGCGGTGGAGTGGCTGAACCGGGGGTAGGCTCGGTGATCCGGACCTTTTCCAATTCGTCTCTCAGGTCTTCGGGCAGGTCTTCGAAACGGACGACCGTCACGCGGGACTCGGCTGGCGGTGGCGTGATCTCTCCGTCAGTTCCGATCGCGGCCTTTGCCCTTCGTACCATCGCGATTTCCTCGATCAGCTCGCCACGTTGAACGCGGCGGTTCGCGCCATCGCGGCTCACGGCACGACTGGCCGAAGCCACGACGACGTTGAGCATGTCACCGCCCGAGAGACCCTCGGAGACCTGGGCCAGCCACTCTGGATCCACATCGGGCTCGCAGGGCAACTCGGCCGGTAGGAGGAAACTCCAGAGTTGCCGACGACACGGCTCGTCTGGCAGCTCGAACTCGATGTGGGCCAGGATACGCCTCACGAAGGCACCGTCGTAGTTGCGAACCAGGTTGGTGGCAAAAATCACCACGCCGGAGAAGCTGTCGAGTTGGGTAAGCATCACGGCCCGGCTGACGTTGACCCCATGGTCCGCGCTCTGGGCGATGCTGGTCAGTCTCTTGCCCAGGATGGAGTCGCTCTCGTCAAAGAAGAGAACGGCTCCCGTCTCCCTGGCCCGGTTGAAGGCCGCCGTAATGTTCTTGGGAGTCTCCCCCACGTACTTGGATTCGATCTCGGCGTAGTTGATCTTGATGATCGTTTTACACAGGTGCTGGGCTACGGCCTCGGCACAGAAGGTCTTGCCCGTGCCGGGAGGGCCGTATAAGTTGATGGCCATGCCTGAACGGTGGGGATCGATCTTCTTGAGGTTCCACTGATGGTAGAGGGTTTCGTGGTGGACGACGCGAGCCAGGGCCGCCTCTATTCGAAAGCGAACCTTGGGCGTCACGACCAGCTCTTCGAAACGCCTTTGCGGAACCTCGGGCTTGAACATCTCCACCGTCTTGAGTTCGGGTGCTTCAGCGGGCTCCCCCCCGGCTGCTCGGCTCTTTTCCACCGGCGGTGTCTCCTCCTGCCTTTTCCATCCTAGGGACATGATGGGCTCTCCTATTGCACGATTGGCATGATATTTCTGTATACGGAACCCTGGCGATCGAGAAGCGCCCGCACCTCCGGATCGTCCACCTGCTCCGGGCTCAAGGTCTTCACGGAGATCTGGATCGCTTGCCCTTGGTGGTCTTTGATGAAGATCCGGGAGCGCACTTTCGTCATGTGGTAATCGATCCAGACCCAGGCGTCCATCAGAGCCGTCTTGGCGAGCCCTCGGGAACGTAGCCACCCAGCGACCTCACTGGCGACTTGCTGCCAGTAAACGCTGGCGAAGATAGCGGCGAGGAGTGCCGCGCCCATGGAGAATAGAAGCCAGTACATGGCGCCTCACCCCTGGACCATCCAGGGCATCCTCCAGGGCAAGGTCACCACCTTCTGACCAGTCCTCAGGAAAGCCTCGCGAGCGGCGTCGGGCAACTCATCCCAACTTCGGTCGACGGCCACGGCCTGGGACTCGCCGTCCTTGCAGCGGATCTCGATTTTCATCTCCGCCCCGGCACCGGTCTTGCCGCGGCGTTCGAACACCAGATAAACGGATTTCAGGGCGGCATCGATCTTCCGCTGCAGTTCTGAGTCGGCATGCCGACCCGTGAGGATCCCGACGAGATCCAGACGGGAACGGCGCAGCTTCGGCGACAAGATCTCGGCCACCAGATCGGCCACCAGATCCCGGATTTCAGGGTCGGTGCCAACGTCGCGCCGCCCGAAGAGGCGCGCGAGGGCGGCGACGGTTACAGTCAGGGCGACGGCACCGCCCAGCAACAGGCTCAGAGCTCGAAGGGTCATGAGTTTACTCCTCCAGGTTATGCGGCCCCCTCCCAGACGCCGCGGGTCAGTCATAAGCGGCTTCCAGAAGCTCGGTCTCTCGAAGCTTGATCATGTCCGCCGAGGGCTTGGCGGCTCCACGAAGGTGAGACGCACGCACGTCGTCGGGCACTTCTTCCCACTTGATCCTCTGGACGGTCTCGCGCTTCAACGCCTGGCGCTCCCCGGATTCGAGCCAGACCAGCAGCCAAGAGATGATGACCACCTCCCAACCCGTAGCGCCTTTACGGAATTCGATGATCTGCTTGGCCAAGGTCTCGCGCAGGCGGTCCCAGGCCTGCTTGACTGCACGCTTCACGCCGACGGCCACCTGGTCGAGCTTCACGAGGGCATTCTTCGCCAGACTCGCCAACTCGCTGTTCCAGGTCTCCAGCCACGGGATCAGGCTGTCGTAGGCCCAGCCCAGCAGGTTGTGCCAGAACCAGATTGCCACCGAGCCCACGGCGAGCATAACGGCCAAGGCGGCAAGGACAGGCAGCATCAGTCCGCCTCCTGTCTGTAGAGGACGAAAATCTGCGCCGGCTGGGGATTCCTTATCTGCTGGCTGCGCACGTCGGAGGGCATAGACGCCCAGGGCAGTTCCTGCTCGAAGGCGGCCCGATCCACCCCGGCATCGGTGGCATCCATATAGACCTCCACCCGCCGTGTGAAGGTGTGGAACTGGGCTCTCTCCTCATAGTGGACCTTGATGAGCAGGACGGCGTTCCGCAGGCGCGCCTCCAACGCCCCCACCGCAGCGGCTTCCGGGGCGTCCTCGCGAGGCCCGTCGGCCATCCGCAGAATTGCGTCCTCCTTCTCGCCGCAGAGGCGGTGAACCGCTGTCAGGCAGACCCCCTCCGGTTGCTTGTACCGGTCGCGCAAGAAGCGGGCGATGATGCCGTAGACCTCGCTCTTGGTACGCTGGTCGTTGTCGCGATCCATGTCGCCCGTAAAGGCCATGGAAAAATTCTTTAGCTGGTCCCGCATCTCGGGCGAAAGCTCACTGAGATGGGGTTGCAGGGTCCGCCAGAGGCTGTGGAGCGACTGGACGAGCTCGGCCACGGGCATCGATGTCAGGCTTCCAAGCATTTTCTCTCCCTTGTTCAGGTATTCCGCCGTTCTCCGGAAGTCTCCGGCATTGTCGATAGGAAAGAGACACGGGCTCGGCCCTTTTGTTAAGCCTCAACAAAACGCCTGGGACTGGGTCTTTCGAGACGGAAGGCAGACCCGGGAGAAGAAATGGAAACCTACGAGCTTGTGATCCGGATCGAAGACCGGGTTGAGGGTGGTCATTACCGAGTCGTGGCCGAGACGAGGGATGGGGAAAAGGAGGGGTGTCTGGAGCTGCCGTTCCCTCCCGATGAGTTGCCGGGCGTACTGGAAGACATTGCAGCTCAGGTGATCTACGCCGGTGCCGGTGTCCGGGACCTGGCACCTCCTCTCAACGGCGGAACGCGCCGAGTCCAGCCGAGGGAACTCGGTCGAATCCTGTTCGAGCGGCTCTTCACCGGCGGTGTCGGCCAAGCCTATTTCCAGAGCTTGGGGCGGGCGGGCGACACCAGCAGCCTGCGGATCACGCTCAAGCTGGCTACGCTGCCCGAGATCATGCTGGTCCCCTGGGAGTTGCTCTTTGATGGCAAGAGCTTCCTGGCCCTCAGCCGCTGGAGCCCAGTCATCCGCTATCTGCTCTCGCCCACGGCCCCAGCCCCCGCGGACTTGAAGCCGCCGCTCAAGATCCTGGTAGTCATGGCGGACCGCTCGGACTCCCTGGAGTTAAAATGGGAGCGGCAAGCCATCGAGCAGGCATTGTCAGGAATCGAAGGCATCACTCTGAGCTTTCTGCCCGACGCTGACTTTTCGTCTCTCCGCAGGAGCCTGGACAAGCTCAAGCCCAACGTCATCCACTTCATGGGGCACGGATCTCTCGCCGCCAACGGCGGCGGCCATATCGTATTGAAGGACCGGAAAGTGAGTGGAGAAACGCTGGCTTTCCTGTTCAGCGAGACACGCTGCGTCCGTCTCGTGTTCCTGAATGCCTGCCTCACCGCTCACGCCAGGACCGGCCAGGCCTTCGCCGGCGTGGCGACCTCGCTGGTCGTCAATGCCGGCGTGCCCTTCGTGGTCGCCATGCAGTTCCGCATTTCCGACGGGGCCGCCATCGCCTTCTGCGGCGAGTTCTACCAGCGTCTCGCCAAGGGCTCCACCATCGAGGAAGCTGTGGCCGAGGGCCGGCAGGAGGTTCTCTTCCACAAGGAAGAAGGCTCCCTGGAATGGGCGACGCCGGTTCTCTTCTCCCGTGTCCTGCCGGGAGCGCTAAGGGGTTCTAAGATCGACTGGTCTGATCAAGTTATCTCCCATGCTCCTCCAGCGGTAGACCGCGATTCCCTACTGAAGGTGTACCTGGAGTGGTTGGTCACCCAGAACGAATCTCTGGAGCTGCCTGGGTTGCCTGAGAATGGCCAGCGGCAGTCGGTGCCCCTGGAGACAGTCTACATAGAGCTGCGGGGCGACCTCGTCAGCCCCTTCGAACGCTCCGAGAGCCAGGCGGCACTGATCGAGCAGGCGCGGCAACTGGAGGATCTCGCCAGCGTGGAGGACATCACAGCCGAGCAACGTTCCCGCATGGCGTGGCGCCAGGTCAGCCTGGTGGCCCAGGATCCACTCCCGACATCGATCGAGGAACGCGACCGGCCGGCGCTCTTCGGCCGAAGCGAGCAGAGATCGCTGACCCTGGCCGAGGCCTTCCGCCGGGAGCGCTGCCTGGTGATCCTGGGCGATCCAGGCAGCGGTAAGACCACTCTCGTCCGCTGGCTGACCCTTCGATTGGCTCAGGCAGCCCTCGCCGGCAGTGACCGCGTCTCGGTGCCGGCTCACCAGATCGATCCATCGGTCACTCCTAGCGCCAGCGAACCGGTGGACCTAGGTCCCGTTCGAATTCCCCTTCTGCTGCGGGTTGCGGCCTTCGCCCGAGCCTGGCAGACCGATGCCTCCCTCACCCTGGAGGGCTTCCTGGGCGGACACTTGCCGCCGGATGCCGGCAGGAAGATGGATGTCGAGGCTCTGGGCGAGCTTTTCCGGGATCTCCTGGACAAAGAGCGGGCCGTGGTCCTGCTCGACGGCCTCGACGAGATCAGCGATCCCGCCGACCGCCATGAGATCGTCCGCGCCATCGACGCCTTCCTCAGAAACTGTCTGGGAAGCTCTTTCCCCTCCGACGGGCGACATCGAGCCCGGCGCAACGATACGCCCTCCGAGGCCGGAGGCAATCAGGTGGTGGTGACCAGCCGCATCGTCGGCTACCAGATGGCTCCCCTCGGCCAATCGGCCGCGCACTTCACGGTCGAGGCCATGAGCACTCAGGCGGTGGACCGTTTCTGCGACCTTTGGATCCGCGCCTGTAATCGCGCGACCGTCGGAGCCGACCGTTGGAGCCCGCGCGAAGAAAAGGCTGCGGCCCAGGAAGCTGAGGTGTTCAAACGGGCCATCGCCGACTTGCACCGGCGGGGTGCGGGCGAGTTGGCGAGTAATCCGCTTCTGGTGACGATCCTGGGGCTGGTGTTCCGCGCCGGCCATGCGAGCTTTCCCCGTCAGCGCGCCAAGCTGTACGACACCACGGTGAGCATGCTCATCGAGCGTTGGCGGGAACGGGCGCGAGCCCGCAAAGCCAGCCCCCTCTCGGCGCAGGAGGTGCGGGCCATTCTCGCCCCCCTGGCCGCCGACATTCATCAGCGGTCGGGTGTGGGCGTCATCGACGAGTCGGAGCTGCGGGCTTGCCTGGAGCATCACCTTGGTCCCCAGGAGGCCGACCTCTTTCTCGACGTGGTCCGTAGGGACGTGGGACTCCTTACGGCGCGTGGCGAGGGGGTTTATGGGTTCCTCCATCTCACGTTCCAAGAGTACCTGGCCGGCTTCTCCTTGGTGCAGGACCGATCCGAGGCGGGAGCCCGTCTGCTCGAGAAGCTGACGGCACCCCGCTGGCGCGAGCCGATTCTTCTCGCCCTCGGCCAGCTCAGCAGCGAGATGGCCGAAACCGACCTCGAGGCCCTTCTGCTCGGTTTGCTGCGCCGTCCCGATCCACTGGGGGATCTGGTCCCTCGCGCCGCCTTGCTCCTCGTCGCGGCGCTTCCGGAGATGGAGAGGATCCCTGTCCGGGCCTTGCAGGAAGCCGCTCATCAGCTCCTCATCACCTACGCCAACCGCGCCCTCGTACACCGCTTTCCGCCACTGGCCGAGCAGATCGAGCGCGCTGTCCGCTCTCTCATCACCAGCGAGCATGCCGGCGAGGTGGACCGGATCCTGCTCCAGGCCTTGCTCCCGGCGAACAGCGCCGACCGCCCGTCTCTCCTGCTCCCTGCAGCCCACCTTATCCGGGCTGTAGGGCACTTCACTCCGGAGATCACCGAGGCTCTGATCGAGGCCATCGACCTCGACGGAGTCCCCTGGGGCTGGCCCGTCGATCGGGCGCTACGGTTCGTGGCATGCCACGATCCCGATCTGTTGCCCAGTCCTCCGGGCACCCTGCGCCGGACACTGATGCGGGAGCCCGGGCTAGCCAAGGTCTTCCTCTCCCAGCCAGAATGGCTTCGCCTCGGCCTCATCCTCTATGGTGGTCTCGATCAGCCTCACGTGGAAGCCGTCAGGGCTGGCCGAGGCGAGGCCGGGCGCCTAAAACGCCGGATACGTGAATTGGAGAGCCTGAAGCAAGACCCCGTGAGAGAGAAGGCGCTCCTCCAGGCGCAGGCCGAATGGGTTACGGCAGAGGAGAAACTCGCGAGACTCGAGAGGGACCGCTCGTGGTTTGCCATTCCTTCCATGCACAGGGAATCGGCCGGCCTCACGCCGCTCATCGTCAACGCGCTCCGCTTGGGCCTGCAACCCCGCTCCCTGGTTCCCTCTTTTTGGGAGCTTTGGCGGACCGCCGCAGAGCCCTCAGTGCGCCGGGATGCCCTGCTCGCCCTCCTGTCCCTGGGGGAGCCTCTCGGCCCAGCCCTGGAACCCGGAGGCGCGCCCCCGACCGATGTGGCAGCGCACCTCTCCCGCATCACCCAAATCCTCAAGATCGCCGTCCCCCATGTGTTGCCGCCGACCCTGGCCGCCCTCGGCAGGCTTGCCGCAACCTGTCCCGCTCAGCGTTGGGCTGACATGGTGCGCGCCGTCCTGGATACAGCCATCGGCCTTGAGCACCCGCCGGTCGACATCGCCGAGTTGGAAGCCGTCGCTCCTGAGGACGCCAAGCCGATCGTCGGCGCCGAGCTTTGGAGCTATCATTTCTCCGGTACGGAAGACGATCCCCGCTATCGGGCGGCCGTCATCCTCGACGACCTGGGACCAGCTCTTTCGAACCCTCCCTTCAAACTGGCCCAAGCCCTGGCTCTGAGCGCCACCACCGTCAACGGACGCGCCGCTCGCGGCCGGGGTTGGGCCGTGGAGCCTCTCGCGCCCGTGCCCGAGGAATCCGTCGACGTCCTGACCACAGCCCTGGACGCCATCGCGGGTATCCCGTTCGAGTTCGACTTCGTACGGCTGTGGGCCCTCGGCTGTCTCCGCCCGCTATTGAGCGAGGGACTGCTCACCGAGGCCGTGATCGTGGCACTAGGGCTTTCGACATGGGACCTGCGCGCGGATGGGTTGAGCAGTCTATCGAGTGAGAGGGACAACCTACTCGGCCTCCTTCACGACGTCCATCCATCGGTTTCCATCCTAGAGCGGGCCCGCCACATCAAGCATCCCTACCTCCGGTTTCGCTGCCTTTGGCGGCTGCACGAGTACTTCCGCGACCTGCACACGACCTTCTGGAACGAATGGTTCCAGACCGCGAGAGCGATCGAGGTGCCACGCTGGCAGGCATGGGCGTTCGAGCAGCTCGCCGTCCTTTGCGATCAAGACTCGAGGCCCAAGGCTCTCGTGATGGCCGCCGCCGCCGCACGCCAGATCCCCTCGGCCGTCAACCGGGTGAGGACCTTCGCCCGCCTCGGTTCGCGTTTCCCGGGTGTAGTGGAAATACGGGATCTGCTCCGCCAGGCCCTGCTCGAAGCCGAGCGCATCCAGGATCGTCGGGAGCGCGCCGAGACGCTCACCGCCATCCGGCCCCTGCTTGCAGGTGAGGACGGATTACAGCTCCGCTTCAACGCCGTTTTGGCTGCCTTCGGAGACGACACCTACAACCGGGCCAAGGCACGCGGCCTCAGCGGTCCGATGCTGGATCTTCTCGCATCCGACCCGGGAGCAAGCAGCGATCAGGGCCTGATCGTTCTCGGAGCCCAGATCAGCGATCTGCGCCTGTTGCTAGCTCTACCGAACAATCTCGAGGGGCTCTGGGTAGCATTGGCGGACGGCAGGGAGGCGGCCATGGAAGTCCTAGCCGTCCGGGGCCGGTCACGAGGGCTGCAGTTCAACCTTCAGGCCGCCGTGGCTCTTGAGCGGGTTCTGGCCACCCATGGGGCAGTTCCTCTGGCGCCACTCCTGCCTCTCGTCCAGAACCCGCTTCCGGCCACGCTGCCTCTCATTGAAGGGTGGCTGGCCCACGAGGATCCCCTGTTGCGCGGCACGGCTCATCTGCTCCTCGCCGAAGCCGGCGAGATCTCCGTGCGCACCCTTCCGGAACTCGTGAACCTGCTCAAATGCCCCGTGGACCGGCTCCGGCACCGCTCGGCTCTGGTTCTGCACGGCCGGTTCAATCGCAACGACGAGCCCTGGACTACATCCGCTTTGGGCACCGCCGCCCTCGATTACCTGGCTTCTGAAGCGCTACGCCACGATCGGGAACCCGCCATTGCCTTGGCCCTGGTCTGGGCCTTTCAACGGCTCCATCATGACGATGGCCAGGCGCTCAGTCGCTGGGCCAAGCTCTTGGCCTCAGGCAGGGAGGGTGCGAGCGAGTCCGAGGTCCTCTTGAGATCGATCGCGTTCGTCCACGACAACGCGTGGCCGACTTTTCTGGATCTCTTCGCTGCCGGCGATCTGATGGTTCAGAAGGCCCTGTTTTACAGCCTCTGCGCACTGCTGCACAACGGGCGGATCAGTGATGACGTATGGGGGAGGACCGTACCCATACTGCACAGGCTGTCCTCGCAGGTGGTGACCCACAAGATCGTTCTCGACATTCCCGCGGCTTTCACCGAAGCCGCCGAGGCCGTCCTGGCGCGAGGCGGCTCGCACGCGGCCGACCGCATCGCCTTCGCCGAGAGAGCGTTCGCTTCCGCAGGAATCTCTATCGCCCACTTCCTCCAGCAGGATCCTGGAACCTTGCGCACGGTGCTCGCCGCCATCGGCGGCCTCGGCTTCGTAGGTCCGCAGTTCTACGAACGCATCCGACAAGCCGCAGAAAGGGGAGAAAAAAATCCGGAGATCCTTTGTGTGCTGCTGGAGTGGCTGGATCAGAGTCTTCGCCAGGGCATATCCTCGTCACGCCGTAAGGTCGATCATCGCCAGTCCGACCTTCTCTCGCTCGTGTCGGCACTGGCGGAGCGGCTTCCGAATACCTTTCTCAACAAAGCCAGGACTTTGCCGCTCCTCAGTCGTTCGCTGTGCGAGGTGGTGGATTCACTGCACTCGTACCCGGGTCGTCAGGCGGCCATCGTCTTGCTCAGCTATCTCCGGACGGTCACAACCCAAACGCTGTCGGCTCTTCGAAGTGGGATGCGGGACCGTCTCTACGTCCAGAAGACTGTTCTCGAGAGCGTCGGTCGCTTCCGCCGAATCGATCCGGATCTGCTTCCCCGCCTGTTCGTCGACCTTGCCGAGGAGAGCCCGGGCATGGCCTATGCGACCGCAGGACTCCTGACGGCCATTGCGCGCAACGTCCACTTGCCCTCCGAGATCCGGGCCAGCATCATCAGCGCCCTGGCGGACGCCGTGAAGGATGAGCGCTCCCGGCGCAACGTCTATCTCCTGGTATCGGAAAAAGGCTTCGACAACTATGAAATCGTTTACTGCGGCAGACTTGAAGAGGCTCTTTATCGAGCGTTGGTGGAACTCAGCGGCGCCGTTGACCTCACGGGTACGGCGACCAAAGCGGCAAGTTGACTAGGACGGCCGCCCGCAAGAGTTCCCGCCGCTGCTCCTCCCAGACCTCGGCCTCGAGACCGGGACTCGGATCGGTGACTGCCGCGGCCTCGTCCAGGCGGCGGCCGGGCGGCGGCTGCGCACGTTAGGCCCGGTTATGGGCGATGCGGAAGACGAAGGTGCGCTCGCGGCCACGGCTCCCGGCGGGGATCACGCACTCCAGTCGGTCCCACGGAGCGCCGCCCGGCTCCTCCGGAAGGTACAGGTCAAAATCGCAGCTCTCATGGCTTGCCTCCTTTCGAAAGAGGTAGTCTCCCGGCCCGCCGAAACCTTACAGCCCTCCCGGTGTATGCTCCTCCATACACTTCCGTGCGACAGAGCGCACTCCGTGGGCTTTCAAGGGCCCTCGAGGATTTGAGGAAACCGGTGAGAACTCCTTGCGTATCCAGGACTTTCGTGCGCGGCGGCGGCTCTCGGCTGGGGCGGCATCGCCCTTGCGCTGGAGATGGGGCGCCAAGCCACGCGCCATGGCGGCCCGTGCCCGTTTGCCGGAGGTTCCGCACTTGAGGACACGCACGCTCTGGAGCATCGCTCTCCTTCTATTGGCCGCGTTACTGGCCGCGCTCCCCGCCCGGGCCCAGGAGGAGGGGTCTCAGGCGCCCGCCCGCTTCCTGATCGAGACGGTCACCGTCGCGGGGCCCAAGGAGGCCGCGGCCAACATCGTCCAGGCGGAGACCCTGCTGCGCGAGGGCGAGACGTATACCGAGGAGCAGCTCCGGCAGGCGATCTACCGCATCCACCGTCTGCCGTTCGTGCTCGACGCTAGCTTCGCCCTGCGCAAAGGGAGCCAGCGGGGAGCCTACGAGCTGGTCATCGACGTCCAGCCCGCCCGGTGGTTCTTCTTCGATCACTGGATCCGCGCCTTCGCGTTCGATCAGCCCCTGGAGCTGGAGGATGAGACCTTGCGGGGCAACCGCTCCAGCCTGACCCTCGGCGGCCTCGCGGGAGCCCGGCTGTTCGTGGGCCGCTCGGGCGTGGTGTTCGGCGCCCTCGACAGCCGCGAGGGGATCCAGGCCGGCTTCACGCAGTACGACCTCTTCCACCGGGGCATCCTCGCCAGCGCCGGCATTTCCCGCAACGAGTGCTGCGTCACGGAGGTGCTGCCCCTGGCCCTCGACCCGACCTTCTCGTCATGGTCGTTCGGCACTTCGCTCAAGCTCTCCCTGGGCGTCTCCATCCCCTTGAGCGGTCCGCAGTCGCTCCAGCTCGCGATGAGCGAGCGCCACGGCGACGACGGCAGCCGGCACGAGGTGCTCCGCGAGCCCGGCTTCGGGCTCAACCCCCGCTCCGGGTCCGGCCGCGAGCTGACCTATCGCCGTGCCGAGGCGAAATGGGTGTGGGACACCAGCGACGATCCCGTCCTGCCCACCCGCGGCACCAGCGTCTCGGCCGGGGTGGAGGCGGCCCGCTTCGCCGCGCGGGATCTGTTCCTGTTCCAGTTCGATCTGCCGTCCAACGAGGCCACCACGACGCCCTACTCCTCTCTGCGCTCCGAGCAGGTCGTGGCGGCGGTGTCGGCCATCCGGCACTGGCCGGTGACGCCCCGGCAGACGGTGTCCATCCAGGGCCGGGTCTCGGCGGGGCGGTCCCGGGTGGACAACCTGGCCGTGCGGAACCGCCTTCTGTCCCACGTGGACGCGGACTACTACGGCAGCTCGGCGGGCGTGGCGCACGCCCTCACGCTGCGCCGCGCCCGGAGCTCGGAAACCCTCACCGACATACGCCTGGCGAGCGGCGTCGAGATCGGAGTCGAGAAGACCTCCCCCGACCTCGGCCCCAGCCCCCTGGAGCGCTTCTCGGTTCACACCGGCCTGGTGTTCCGCAATCCCTGGGGCCGGGTACAAGTCACCCTGACGTACCTGGACCTCGGGGAGCTCGAGCGATGAAGCGGGCCCTGATCCGCTGGGCTCCCCTGTTGCTGCTCCTGGCCTCCCGGCTGGGTGCCGTTCAGAAGGCCCCGGCGATCGAGGCGGCCCGCGATGGGCTGGCGCTCTCCCGTCTGCCGCCGGTCCTCGCGGAGGAAGAGGTCCGCCGGCAGCTCGCCACCGGCCTCACCACGAGCTTCCTCTTCGAGACCACGGCGCGGGACGAGCGCGGCGCGAAGACCCGGGGCGGCGCCCGGGTCGACGTGCGCTACGAGCTGTGGGACGAGGTCTACATCGTCACCCGGATCGACGCCTCGGGCCGCGCCCTGCGCACCACCCTGCCCTCCTACGAGCGGCTCGGCGAGTGGTGGCGGGAGGCGCGGCTCCTGGTGCTCCGCCCGCCGGCGGCCGGTAACGCCCGCGGCGTTCAGGTCCGGCTGCGGGTCATCCCCTTCTCCCAGGCCGAGCAGCTCGACGCCCAGCGCTGGTTCTCCCAGTCGCTCTCGGCCGAGAAGTCCGGCAGCGCCGGCGCCGTCTCCGAGGCCGTGGAGGACCAGCCGGAATCCTTCAGCCAGGTCCTCAACCTCCTCATGGCCACCTCGATCGGCAGGACCGCCCTGCTCGAGTACGAGTGGAAGCTCGCCGTGCCCCCCGTCCATCTCCCTGGAAGGAAGAAATGAACGTCCGTTCCGCCGCCGTAACCCTCTGCGGGATGCTGCTCGCCACCGCCGCCGTGCTCTGGCTGTTCGACCGCCAGATCTCCGGCACCTGGTTCCGCCTGGGCCTCCAGCCGGAGGTCATCTCCACCCTGGAGAGATCGCTGGCCGACCAGAAGGCTCTGGCGCGGCTCGATCCCGGCCGCAAGGCCGAGTACCGCCAGCGCTTCGAGTCCACCCAGACCCTCCTCAACCGGCTGCACATCCTCCAGCACAACCAGAAGGAGATCACCCGGCGCTGGGAGATGATCCTGCTCGCCGCCGTCGTGGCCGTGCTGGCCGTGGCCGGCGGCTTTCATCTGGTCCACCAGGGACGGCTGGACGCCCGCATCGAACGGCTGCGGCTCGCCCTCGTGGCCCTCTCGGCCGGGCAGGAGGATCTGGAGATCGGCGACCGCGGCCGGGACACCCTGGGCAGGATCGCCGGCATGATCGAGGAGACTTCCCGGGCCATGGCGCGGGCCAGGAAGCGCCTGGCCTATCTCAAGAACCTCTCGGTCTGGCAGGAGACGGCCCGTCGGCACGCCCATGAGATGCGGACGCCCCTGACCGCCGCCCGCCTGGAGCTCTCGCGCCTCCAGCGCCTCCTCGAAGGCGAGGAGCAGGAAGCCGCGCGGCAGGTGGCGGTGAGCGTCGGCGAGGAGCTCGAGCGGCTCGGCCGGTTCACCCAGCAGTTCACCTCGTTCGCCCGCCTGCCCCAGCCCCGGCCGGCGGTGCACGACCTCGCCGCCGTGGTCGAGGAGTTCGTCGGCACTTTCGCGAGCGCCTGGCCCAACCTCACGCTGCGCTTCGAGCCGCCGGGCAGGCCCTTGCCGGCGGCCCTCGACCGCGACATGCTCCGCCAGGTGCTGGTGAACCTCTGCGACAACAGCTCGCTCGCCCTGCGCGCGTCAGGCGACGGGCGCGGCGTGGTGACTCTGCGCCCCGGCGAGGCGGGCCGCAACGTCCTGCTCGACGTGACGGACGACGGGCCCGGCATCCCGCCCGAGATCCGGCCGCGGGTCTTCGAGCCCTACGTCACCACCCGCCAGGTGGGCGAGGGAATGGGCCTGGGGCTCGCGATCTCCAAGAAGATCCTGCTCGATCACGGCGGCGACCTGGAGCTGGCGGGGAGCTCCGGGGCGGGCACCACCTTCCGCCTCACCTTTCCCCGGCGGGTGGAGGACGCGGCGGCATGACCCGGCTCCTGATCGTCGAGGATGACGAGAAAATCCGCGCCAGCCTCCTCCTCCAGCTCCGCGAGGAGGGCTTCGCGCCCCAGTCCATGTCGTCGGCCGAGGAGGCCCTGGCCCACCTCGAGGAGCCCCGCACCGCCCTGCCGGACCTGATCCTGCTCGACGTCCGCCTGCGCGGCATGATGAGCGGCGTCGACCTGGTGCGGCGGCTGGCGGGGACGAAGCGCTTCCCGCCCACCATCATCATCTCGGGAGAGGCGTCGATCAGCGAGACGGTCGAGGCCCTGCGTCTGGGCGTCCACGACTTCATCGAGAAGCCGTTCAGCCGCGAGCGGCTCCTGCGCTCGATCCGCAACGCCCTGGAGCATCACGCGCTGAAGCGCGAGGTGGCGACCCTGAAAGCCGACCTGCGGGGCGAGCCGGCCATCCTCGGCGACTCGCCGGCCATCGAGGCCATGCGCCAGCGGATCGCCCGCGCCGCCGCCACGGACGCCCGCGTGCTCATCGTGGGCGAGAGCGGCACGGGCAAGGAGCTGGTGGCGAGCGCCCTCCACGGGCAGAGCTCCCGCAGCCAGAGGCCGTTCATCAAGATCAACTGCGCGGCCATCCCCCATCACCTCGTGGAGGACGAGCTGTTCGGCCACGCCAAGGGGGCGTTCACCGACGCCAAGACGGCCAAGCCCGGCCTGTTCGAGGAGGCGGACGGCGGCACCCTGTTCCTCGACGAGATCGGGGACATGGACCTCACCATGCAGTCGCGCCTCCTGCGCGTGCTGGAGGACGGCCGGGTGCGGCGGGTCGGCGAGACGAAAGACCGTCAGGTGGACGTGCGGGTGCTCGCCGCCACCCACCGCCGGCTGGAGGAGGAGACCAAGGCCGGGCGCTTCCGGGAGGACCTCTACTTCCGCCTCGCCCACCTGCCGCTCGCGGTGCCGTCCCTGCGCGAGCGGCGGCAGGACATCCCCCAGCTCTTCAGCCATTTCCTCGACCACTTCTCACGCCAGCACCGCACGCGCCCGCGGCAGGCGGACCCGGAGCTGATCCCCTACCTCGAGCGCTACGCCTGGCCGGGCAACGTGCGCGAGCTGCGCAACCTCTGCGAGCGCCTGGTGGTCTTCGGGGCCGATCCCCTGACGCCGGACCAGCTCCCCTCCGCCTTCTTCGAGACGGCCAGCGGGCCCGATACCGGCACCGGCACGGGCCTCCTCCTCTCCTCGGCCACCCTGCCCATCGTCCCGCTGCGGGACTTCAAGGCCCAGTGCGAGCGCGAGTATATCGAGAGCGTCCTGCGCCGCACCCGCTGGAACTTCACCGCCGCCGCCCGCGTGCTCGACGTGCAGAGGACCTATCTGCACCAGAAGGTGAAAGTGCTGGGGATCCGGCGGCCGGGGATCGAAGGTGAGGAGGAGGCGGCGGAGGCTGGGTGAAAAGGACTCCAAGGACTGCAAGGACCGCAGGGACTGCAAGAACGTTGTCTGAATTTGTCTTTGCTGTCTTTGTTGTCCTTGGAGTCCTTGGAGTCTCTAAATAAGCGCCGTCGCCCGCCCCAAGGCCGCCTTCAGCTTGTCGATGTCCACCGGCTTGACCAGGTGCTCGAGGAAGCCTGACTCGCGGCTGCGCCTCAGGTCCTCCTCCATGCCGAAGCCGCTGACGGCGATCCCTTTGAGGCCGTAGCGGTCCCGCAGCTCCCGCATGAGGTCGAAGCCGTTGCCGTCCGGCAGGCCCAGATCGCTCACCACGAGGTCGAACGGGTGGGTCTCGGCGAGCTGGCGGGCGGTGCGCACGTCCGGCGCCGGCTTCACGTCGTGGCCGGCGAGCTCCAGGAGGACCGTCATCACCTCCAGGGTGGGCTCGTTGTCCTCCACCAGCAGGAGCCTCAGGGATATCGGTTCGGCGGCACCGGGAACGGCCGTGGACGGCCCCGGGGCCTCGGGTGCCGTCACCGTGGCCAGCGTCACCGTGAAAATAGCCCCCAGCCCCCGGCCAGAGCTCAGGCCCGTCAACGTGCCGCCGTGCTGATCGACCAGGGCCTTGGAGATGGCGAGGCCCAGCCCGAGCCCGCCGAAGGTGCGGGTGATCGTGGAGCTACCCTGCTCGAAGGCGTTGAACAGACGCGGCAGATCCTCGGGCGCGATGCCGATCCCGTGATCGATCACCGCGAGCTCGATCCTGCCCGGCTCGGGATTGCTCGTGCGCACCTGGATCTCCCCGCCCTCGGGGGTGAACTTGACGGCGTTCTTGAGCAGGTTCCAGTACACCTGCTGCAGCCGCGGGGAGTCCGCCCAGACGTGGTGCTCGGCCGCGCCCGGCTCGAAGTCGATCCGGAGCTGCCGGGTCTCGAGGCCCTCGCAGCAGATCTCCACCACGTGCTCGAGCAGGGCATGCACGTCCGTGACCTCGAAGTGCAGGGTGAGCTTGCCTCGGGAGACACGGGTGAGGTCGAGCAGGTCGTCGATCAGCTTCGCCTCGAGCTCGACGTTGCGCTGGATCATCCGCAGGTCGGCGCGGAGCCGCTCCGGCAGCTCCGGCGACCGCGCGAGCGCCGCCACCTTCAGGAGCACGGGCGTGAGCGGCGTGCGCAGCTCGTGGCTCAGGGCCGCCAGGAAGTGATCCTTGGCCTTGCTGGCCGCCTCCGCCCGGCCGTAGAGGCGGGAGTTGTCGATGGCGAGAGAGGCCCGCAGCCCCAGCCCCTCGGCGAGCTCCAGGTCCGCCGGACCCAGCCGCCGCCCGGAATCAGACGTGGCGAGCTGCATCACGCCCAGGATCTCGCCCCGGGCGGCCAGGGGAACGAAGAGCAACGAGCGGGCGGCGAGGCGCAGAAACCCCTCCAGGAGCTCGGGATCCTGGGTGACGCGCTGCGCCATCCCGTAGTCCGCCTCGGGCACGAGCCGGCTCTCGCCCGTACGCACGGCCCGCCAGAGAAAGCTCGCGGGATTCTCGGGGGATTCCTGGAAGACCTGCCCCAGCCGGCGCAGCACGCCCTCTTTCGAGGGATCGACGTGGCGGAGGGCCACCAGCCGCAGACGCGGCCCCTCCTGCAGCTCGAAGATCAGGCCGTAGTCCGCCAGGCGCGGCACCGTCAGGTGCACGAGGCTCTGCAAGGTCTCTTCATAATCGAGGGACTCCGAGAGGACGTTGCCGGCCTCCGCCAGCAGCGCCGCCCGCCCCTCCGCCTGCTTGCGCTCCGAGAGGTCCATCACGAAGCCCACCATGCCCCCGGTCCGCGGCAGGAGAGCCGCCCCGGCCAGCACCGGCACCCGGCCGCCGTCGGCGCGCCGGTACTCCTTCTCGTAGGGGGCGCAGGCGCCGGACGCCATGAGCTCGACCACCGCCCGCTCGTCCGCCTCTTCCCAGCCGGGCGGCGTCAGCTCGATCCAATTCAGCTCGCCGCGCTCGAGCTCCCGGCGGCCGCGGCCGATCAGGGAGAGGAAGGCGTCGTTGGCGCCGGTGATCTTCGCGTTCCGGTCGGCGTAGAGGATGCCGAGGATGTTCGAATCGAACAGGCGTTGGACCTGCGCCTGGCTCTCCCCTTGGGCGAGGCCGTTCTTCTCCTTCCGGAGAAACCGGCGGCGCAGGAATCGGAACAATATGCAGCCTTTTCTGAGAAGCAGGATCTCCCAAGCTTTAATATATCAGAGCCCGGGGCCGCAAGCCTCCCAGCCATCCCAACACCTCACGGCACGTCGTAGGTATCGATCTTCTTGCCCTGGAGGTACTTGTCGAACCAGGCCACGATGTGCCGCAGCCTTTCGACGCGGTGCCACGGCTGGCCCGAGCGCGACAGCTCATGGCTCTCGCCCGGGAAGCGCACCATGACGACGGGCTTCTTCAGGTACTTGAGGGCCCGGAACATCTGCTCGCCGCCCGCCGTGGGCGGAGTGCGGTAGTCCTCCTCGCCCTCGATCAGCATGAGCGGCGTCGTGACCTTGGCCACGTGGGTGATGGGCGAGCGCCGCGCGTAGTCCTGGGGGTCCTCCCAGGGCGCGCCGTGGAACCAGGTCGGCCGGAAGAGGGTGAAGTCCGCCGTGTACCAGAAGCTCGACCAGTCGGCGATCGAGCGCTGGGCGGCGGCGGCGGCGAAGCGGTCGGTCTGGGTGACGATCCAGTTGGTGAGGATGCCGCCGCCGCTGCCGCCGGTCACCCCCAGGCGCTTGGGATCGATCGAGCCCCGCTTCACCATCTCGTCCACCCCGGCCAGCAGGTCCTTCGCGTCGTCGCCCGGGAACTCGTACTGGATGACGTTGCCGAACTCCTGCCCGTAGGTCGAGCTTCCCCGCGGGTTCGGGTAGAGCACCACGTAGCCCTTGGCGGCCATCCACTGCATCTCATGGAAGAAGGTGAAGCCGTAGGCCGTGTGGGGACCGCCGTGGATGTTCAGGATGAGCGGGTACTTCTTCTTCGCATCGAAGCCCGGCGGCCGCTGGACGAAACCGTGGATCTCCTTGCCGTCGAAGCTCTTGTAGGTGATCTCCTCGGGCGCCGTCAGATCGAGCTCGGCGAAGAGCTCCTGGTTGGGCCGGGCGAGCGGCGTCATCTTCCCCGTCGAGGCGTCGAAGGCGAAGAGGTCGCTGATCACGAGCGGGGTCGAGACGACCACGGCCATGCGCGCGCCGTCCGGCGTCGCCGTGTAGGAGACGACCTCCTGGTCGCCCTGGGTAAGGGGCGTCACGGCGCCGGTCGCCGCGTCGAAGCGCTGCAGGTTGGCCCGGCCGCGCTCGCCGGCCACGGTGTAGATGGCACGGCCGTCGCGGCTCCAGACCATCGGCTGCGGGCGCCCGCCGCGGGGTGCGTGCTGGTCGCCCCCGATGCTCTCGCCGATGTCCCAGTCATAGTCCGCCGTCAGGTTGCGCGCCGCGGCGCCCGGCGTGGCGTCGGCCACGAACAGGTCGGGTTGATTGTGGGAGCGTGCGGCCTGGGGGTTGAGGAAGGCCATGAAGGCGACGCGCTTGCCGTCCGGCGAGACCGAGAAGTCGTTGATCGGGCCGTCGATGCTGATCACCCGCCGGACCTCGCCGCCCTTGGCGGGCACGGCGTAGATGTCGCTGTCCGGGTTCCCGTAGTAGGACTCCTTGACGCGGTCGGCGACGAAATAGATCAGCGCGCCGTCGGGCGACCAGGCCGGCTCGCCGTCGTCGAGATCGCCCGAGGTGATCCTCTTCGGCTCCGGAGCCTTGGCTCCCATCTCGGGGACCGCCACCGTCCAGATGTGGCCCGGGTGGGTCAGGTCCCGGTACCCGGCGCCGTTGAAACGGTATACCGCCTGGGTGATGACTCGGACGTCGCTATCCCGGTCCTCCTCACCGTCCTTCGGCTTCTCCTTCTCCTTCTCGGCAGGCTTGGCGGATTCGTCCTTCCCTTCCTTCGCCGCTTTCTTCAGGTCCTTGTCGTTCGTGCCGCTGCCGAAGGCGATCGTCTTGCCGTCCGGAGACCAGGCTGGAGAGCTCGCCCCGCCCGCCAGGCTGGTCAGCGCCACGGCTTCTCCGCCCTGGGTCGAGATCAGGTAGAGCTGCGGCGGCCCGCCCTTGCCGTCCTTCTCGGCGGAGCGGCTGAAGACGATCCGCGTGCCATCCGGGGACCAGCGCGGCGAGCGGTCGCTCGGACCGCTGGTGAACGGGCGCGGCGCATCGCTGCCGTCCGTGCCGACGATCCAGAGGGCGGTGTCATATCCGTCCTTCTTGTCGTTGACGGTGACGCGGACGAACACGGCCTGCTTCCCGTCCGGCGAGATCTGAGGGTCCGCGATCCAGACGAATTTGAAGAGGTCCGTCTCCGTGATGGGCCGTTTGGCGGCGGCGGAGAGGACCCCAGGAAGGCCAAGGAGAGCGAGGAAGAAAACGGCCGCGAGGGCACGCCGGCGGGGGGACAAGGCATAGAGCATCAGACACACCTCCAGTATCGAGACATTCCCCTAGGTACGGCGGAACGGGAAGAGGGTTGCGGAGCCCCCTACTTCTTCAGCCCGATCTCCCGCAGCCGCTGCTCGAGGAACTGGCCGGCGGTGATCGGCGGGTACTTCGGGGGATTGTCCTCCGACACGAAGCGCTCTCCGATCGTCAGGTCGCACGACGAGTAGGGATGGACGAAGAAGGGCATCGAGTACCGGTCGCGCGTGGCGTTCTCGCCCGGGTTGACCACCCGGTGGGTGGTGGCCGGCACGACCTCGTTGGTGAACCGGGAGAGCATGTCGCCGGCGTCCACCACGATCTGGCCCGGGCCCGTCTCGACCGCCATCCACTCGCCCTCGCGGGTGAGGATCTCGAGGCCGGAATCGGTCGCCTCGCAGAGCAGGGTGATGAGGTTGATGTCCTCGTGGGCCGCGGCGCGGACGGCCGGGGCGTACTCCGGCTTGACCGGCGGGTAGTGGATGACCCGCAGGATGCTGTTGCCGACATCCATCATCGAGGAGAAGGTGTCCCGCGGCAGCTCGAAGTACTCGGCGAGGGCGCGCAGCAGGTTCTCGGCCACCCGCTCGAGGCTCTTGTAGAGCCTCAGCGTGGGCTGCTGGACCTCCGGGAGCTCCGCCGGCCAGACGTTCCCCGGATATTCGAAACGGTAGGGGTGGCCCTCCGGCGGCTCCTGCCCCACGTGCCAGAACTCCTTGAGGTCCGGCAGGGGGTTGTCCTTGGCGTGCTCGACCCCGAACGGCGTGTACCCGCGGGCGCCGCCCTCGATCCCGGAGTACTTCCTCTTGACCTCGTCGGGCAGCTCGAAGAACCGCTTCCAGAGGTCATAGGTGCCGCGGATCAGCGACGAATCGATCCCATGCCCCTCGACGTTCAGGAACCCATACTCGTGGAGCCCGCCGCCCAACGTCTCGATCAGGCGCGCGCGGGTCGCGGGATCGCCGGAGGTGTAATCGTTCATGTCGACGGTGGGGATGTTCTTTGCTGGGCTCATGGGAGGGCCTCCGATCGGGGCGAGGGGTTTCGCCGTTCGGGGCGCAGTTTATCAGGAGACCTTCGCCGGGCGCACGGCGACCGCGAGGTCCGTGCGCAGGGGCGGCAGCGCCACGGTGAGCCGTCCATCGGAGAACGGCCCGGCCTCGATACACCCCGCACAGCGCCCGGCCACCGTGTCCCAGAAGGTGACCCGATACCGTCCTTCCGCGAGACCGGGGATCGCGACGGTCGGGCTCACCGGCTCGGCGTCCTTGCGCAGCATGCCCTTGCGGTCCCGGCGGTCGACCCTGAGGATCCAGACCACGGCCTGATCGCGGTCGCCGCAGGCGAAGCCGACGCAGCCCCGGCCTTCGACCTCGATCTCGAAGTTGAGGTTGCGCCGCCGGAAGCGCGGCCAGTCGATGAGCGGCAGGAAGCCGGCGAGGGCTTTCTGGGCGTCGCGCATCCCACGGGTCAGCGTATGGGGGTTGCGGTTGGGCCAGCGCATGCCGCCGCCCGCGCCGCCGGACGCCAGGTGGGCCCATTGGATGTGGCGGAAGTACTCGTCGTCGAACGCCTCGGGCAGCGTGCGGTGGTGGTCCTTGAAGGTGTGGATCGGCCCGTGCTCGCTGTCGAAGAAGGGGCGGTCCGCGGGCACCTCCGCCAGGGCCTCCCGCACCAGCCGGCCGGTTCCCACCGCGGGCTCGACCGTGTTGCGGGGATGGTCGATCGTCCCCTGCTCGTAGAAATGGGTGCTGGCGAAGTCGAGCCGGGGATGGCGGAGGATCGCCTCGTCGACTCCCGAGTACTGGAGGAGCACGGGGCCGAAGACGGACACCGTCTGCGGATGGGACCGCCCGTAGAGCTCGATCTCGCGCCGGCGAAGGGTCTCGCTCAGGTCCTCGACGAAGCCGGCGAAGCAGCCGGGATCGTCGCCGCCGTAGGCGGGATGGATCTCGTTCCAGAGGTCCCAGGCGAACAGGGCGCCGCTGCCTCCCCACCGCTCGGTGGCGAAGAGCAGGCGCCGTTTGATGGCGGCGCGGGTCTCGGGGCAGGTCAGCAGCCCCGAGCGGCGGCGGCACGGACCGCCGTTCGCCCGGTTGTACGGATGGTGCTTCCACTTGATCCACATCCAGAAGGTATCGAAGGGGGTGAGCAGGACGCGCACCCCGTGCCGGGCGCAGAGGGCGAAGAGGTCGTCCCAGAGCTGGACCATGGCCGGCCGGAAGGTGCCCGCCGGCCCTTCCAGGAAGCGGTGCCGCCCCTGCGCGTACTCCATCATGAGCCGCATGCAGGTCACGCCCTGGGCGGCGAGGCCGGCCACGTACCGCTCGGCGCCCGCGAGGTCGCGGCGGCGGAAAAGCCCCAGCAGGTCCGGCCACGTGATGGCGTCGTTCTGGCCGATGGGCGTCCAGCTCTCGCCATGCTCCGTCTGGAAGTAGGGCGCTCCGGGAGCGACTTCGATCCAGGGGAGACTCGGGGCGGGGATTGGGGTACGGCTAGGGGTCATTACGGCTACGGGCAATTTACGGTTACGACAAGACGCTCCATGATCCGGGAGCGGAGATTTCAGGTAGCAAGGGGTGGGCCAGAGGCGAGCGTTCAGCCCCCCTGGCACGCCCCGTGCTATCGTCCCCCCGGGCGGGGAAAACCGGGGGGAAACCGATGCTGCGGCGCATTCTCAATCGAAATCAAGACGAGCTTCTGGGTGAAAACAGGCGCCTTCTCGGCGACCTGCAGACGGCTCTCGCGCGGTTCGACGCCTCGGCCGACGATCAGGCCACCCTCAAGCGGTCGGCCCTGCAACTCGACGAGCTGTTCCTGCTCGTGGTGGCCGGCGAGTTCAACGCCGGCAAGAGCGCCTTCATCAACGCCCTTCTGGGCAGCAAGATCCTCGAGGAGGGGGTCACCCCCACCACCACCCACGTCCACGTCATCAAGTACGGCCCGGCGGTCGAGCGCATCCCCCTCGAGACCGCGCTCGACATCGTGACCGCGCCGGTGGAGCTGCTGCAGGACATCAACATCGTCGACACCCCCGGCACCAACGCCATCCACCGCGAGCACGAGGCCATCACCCGCGAGTTCGTGCCGCGCTCGGACATGGTGCTCTTCGTCACCTCGGCCGACCGCCCGTTCACCGAGAGCGAGCGCGCCTTCCTCCAGGGCATCCGCGACTGGGGGAAGAAGATCGTGGTGGTGATCAACAAGATCGACATCATGGAGACCCCGGAGGACGCCGAGCGGGTCCTCGCCTTCGTCGCCGAAAACTCCAAGGCCCTCCTGGGCGTCACGCCGGAGATCTTCCCCGTGGCCGCCCGCCTGGCCCTGCGCGGCAAGACGACCGGCGACTCCGGCCTGCTCGCCCAGAGCCGGTTCGAGGCGCTGGAGAGCTTCATCGTCGACACCCTCGACGAGAAGGAGCGGGTGCGTCTCAAGCTGCTCAACCCCCTGGGCGTCGCCGAGCACCTGGCGAAACGGTACCTGGAAGTCACCGACGGCCGGCTCCGCCTCCTCCAGGAAGACTTCGCGGCGATCGAGGACATCGACCGCCAGATGGCCCTCTTCAAGGAGGACATGCAGCGCGAGTTCCGCTTCCGGCTCTCGGACGTGGACGTCGTCCTCCACGACTTCGAGAACCGGGGCATGGCCTTCTTCGACGACACCATGCGCATCGCCCGCGTCTTCGACATGCTCAACAAGTCGAAGATGAAAGCCGACTTCGAGCGCAACGTGGTGGCCGACCTGCCGCTGCTCACCGAGCGGCGGGTGGCGGAGATCATCGACTGGCTGGTCAGCTCCGAGCTGCGCCAGTGGCAGGCCGTGACCGAGCACCTGGCCCGCCGGCGCAACGAGCACGCCGACCGCATCGTGGGCCAGGTCGGCCGCAACTTCGACTACGACCGCACCCGTCTGCTCGACAGCGTCGGCCGGGCCGCCCAGCGGTCGGTCGAGAGCTACGACCGGGAGCGCGAGGCCACCCGTCTGGCCGATTCGGTGCAGGTGGCGGTCGCGGGCACGGCCCTGGCCGAGGTGGGAGCGATCGGCCTGGGCGCCGTCCTCACCCACCTCGCCGTCACCGCCGCGGCGGATTTCACGGGCATCCTCGCCGCCAGCACCATCGCCGTCCTGGGCTTCTTCATCATCCCCAACCGCCGTCATGAGGCGAAGAAGGACCTGCGCGAGAAGATCGCCGCCCTGCGCGAGTCCCTGATGTCCTCCCTGACCTCCCAGTTCGACCGCGAGATCGAAGGCAGCCTCCGCCGCATCGACGAGGCGATCGCCCCCTACACCCGCTTCGTCCGCTCCGAACGCGACCACCTGACCACGGCCCGCGGGGAGCTGGACGCCGTCACCCAGGGGCTGGTCCGGCTGCGGTCGCGGGTCGAATCGCTGTAAACTGAGACTGCCATGAAGAAGCTGTGGATCTGGAAGGGGACGTCCTTCGAGGAAGAGGCGGAAGCCGATCGGGAGTTCTGGTCGCAGATGAGCGGGAGGGAACGGGTGGAAGCTTTGGAGGAGCTCCGACAAGATGCGTGGAAAATCACCGGCGAACGTATCGAAGGACTTCGAAGAGTTGCTCGCGTCGTTAAGCTCCCGGGAAGTTAAAGCCCTCATCGTCGGCGGCTATGCCTTCGCCTATCACGCAAAGCCTCGCTATACGAAAGACATCGATGTCTGGGTCGAGCCGGAGCCCGAAAACGCACAGCGGCTGCTGAACGCGCTCAACGACTTCGGGTTCGGCAGCCTCGACCTGACAGTGGAGGATTTTACCGAACCGGGACGTATCGTTCAGCTCGGCTTTCCTCCCAACCGGATCGATCTCCTTACGTCCCTCAAAGGACTGAATTTCGAAGATGCCTGGCAGTCCAGAGTTGAAGACTCCTACGGAGAGGCGAAGGTCTGCTATCTCGGCAGAGATGATTTGATCCGCAACAAAAAAGCTGTGGGAAGGCCCCAAGACCAGGCAGATGTGGCCGTGCTCGAGTCCTTCCGGAAACCCTGATTGGAGCCCACCGCTTGAGCACTGCCTCGACTTCTCCGGCGAAGAAACCCGGCGCCTTCCGGAGCCTCGGCCAGGCGTTCACCTCGTGGCGCACGGCGTCGGTGACGCTGATGTCCTTCGCGTCCGGCATGCCCCTGGGGCTGGTGTGGATCGCCATGCCCGACTGGATGCGCAAGTCCGGGATGGACATCCGCGTCGTCGGCCTGATCACGCTGGCCCAGGCGCCGTGGACGTTCAAGTTCCTCTGGTCCCCGCTGATGGACCGCTACGTGCCGCCCAAGCTCGGCCGGCGCCGGGGGTGGACCGCCATCGCCCAGGTCGTGCTCTTCGCCTGCACGCTCTCCCTGGCGGGCCTCGGGAACCACCCCGACGCTCCCTGGGTGATCGGCGCCCTGGCCCTGGCGATCGCCTTCGCCGCCGCCACCCAGGACATCGCCGTCGACGCCTACGCCGTGGACGTGCTGCGGCCGGACGAGCAGGCGGTGGCCGTGGGGGCCCGCAACGCCCTCTACCGCACCGGCATGCAGCTCGCCGGGAGCTTCTCCATCACCCTGGCCGGCTGGTGGGGCTGGCCGGCGGTCAACGTCTTCCTGGCCTGCCTGTACCTGCCGATGCTGCTGGTGACGATCAAGGCCCCGGAGCCGTCGGGCGTGGCCGTCGCTCCGCGCACGATCAAGGAAGCCGTCTGGCACCCCTTCCTGGGCTTCCTCTCCCGGCACCGGGCCCTGGAGATCCTCGCCTTCGTCCTCCTCTACAAGCTGGCGGACAACCTCTGCCAGGCGTTGCAGCGCCCGTTCCTGGTGGACAAGGGGTACAGCGACTTCGACCGCGGCTTCGTGCTGTTCTGGATCGGCCTGGTCGGCAACATCGTGGGCACCATGATCGGCGGGCTCATGACCAAGCCGCTGGGCCTCGGCCGCTCGCTCTGGATCTTCGGCTTCCTGCAGATCTTCTCGAACGTGGGCTATGCCCTGGTCGCCCACGAGCCGGGGATCAACCGGCCCTTGATGTGGGCCGCCTTCTTCTTCGAGTCCTTCGCCAGCGGCCTGGGCAGCGGCGCCTTCCTGGTGCTGATGCTGCGGATGACGCAGAAGCGCTTCTCGGCCACCCAGTACGCCCTCTTCTCCAGCCTGTTCGGCCTGCCGCGCATCATCTCCGGCCCGCTCTGCGGCTTCCTGGTCTATGCCATCGGCTGGGAGAGCTTCTTCTGGGCCACCCTCTTCTTCGGCATCCCGGGCATGGTCATGCTGGCCCGGTTCGTGCCCTGGGGGGCGCGCGAGCCGGAGTTCAGCATCGAGCCGCCGCGCATCGGCGAGCCGCTCACCAACGCGACTCTGGCGCTCCGGGGGCTCACGGGAGGCGTCATCGGGGCGGGTCTTGGCGCCCTGGTCGTCGCCCTGATGGATGCCCTGAAGGCGTTCAAGGACAACTCCGGCGCCTCCTTCGACGTCGTGACGCCGCTCGTCTCGATGCTGCGGCCGGCGGACACCCCGGGTTGGTTGACGCTGGTGGGGCTGGTGGTCTTCGGCGTGACCTGCGGCCTGCTGACCGCCGCCGTGGTGGCGGCGCGCCATGGGGCAGGTCAGGGGCTCGCGGAGGACATGACTCCGGAAGTGTGAGGGGAGGCGGGGCGGCTCCGGATGGCCGGAGCCACCCCGCGGATCTTCAGCGGGTCTTCAGAAGACGGGCAGCCCGAAGCTGGTGACCAGGAACGTCGCCATCTGGGCCCGGTTGACGGGATCGAGCGGGCAGTAGTTGCCGCCGCCGCAGCCGCCGGTGAGGCCGCGGTGGGCCAGCTCCTGAATCCAGGGACAGAAGAAGCTGCCAGGGGAGACGTCCTTGAAGGGATCGGTGCACGCGGGCGGCGTGTAGACCGGCCCTTCGAGAGTCCTGAGCAGGAAGAACGCCATCTGCTCGCGGGTCACCGGCGTCGACGGGCAGTAGCTACCATTGCCGCAGCCGGCGGTGATGCCGCGCAGCACCAGCTCCTGGATCCAGGGGCAGAAGGAGTCGGAGACCGGCACGTCGTTGAAGGGCTGCGTCGTGCACGGCGGCGGGGTGTAGCCGTTGCCCTCCTTCGCGCGCAGCAGGAAGTACGCCATCTGGTTGCGCGTCACCTGCCCCCCCGGACAGTACAGGCGGGGGTTCAGGCTGCAGCCCGAGGTGACGCCGTTGCGGTAGACCGCCTCGATGTTCTTCTTCGCCCAGAATCCGGGCGGGACGTCCGCGAACACCGTGCCCAGGAAGTCGAGGCTCGACTCCATGACGTCGCGCCGGGCCTCCGGCGTGGGCAGGGCTTCGAACGGAAAGCCCAGGAAGAGCGTGCGGTAATTCGGCCCGACGTGGCTGACGGCGGCATCGCCGGAGCCGGTGAGGATCGTGCCTTGCCACTGGAAGGCCGCCGCGGCTCCGGGGCCCGGCGAGAGCTGGTCGCTGTAGGCCGTGAAGGTCAGGAAGTAGGGGCCGAGGCCGCTGAAAACCGGGCCCTGGCCCGTCACGGTGTAGTAGCTGAGGTCCTGGATGTAGGCGCCCACGCCCAGGTAGTTCTGCATGAACGCCGTGTAACCATAGTTGTAGATGTAATCCGAGGCGCTCAGGAACAGGCTGCCGCCGCCGTTGAGGTAATTTGCAAGGAGGCTCTCCTGGAGCGGGCTCAGGCCGCCGTAGACGCCGGGATACCAGATGACCCGCGGGTAGGCGGCCAGCGTCGCGGCGTCAGGGTTGCCGTGCGCCGCGACGTTCCAGACGTCATAGACCCTGCCCGTGGCCGCGACCGCATTGGTAAAGGCCGCTACGGAGTCGAAGCCGAAGCCGGCATCTACAACCAGAACACCGGGCAGGCCTTCCTGATAGGTGACCGTCACGGTCAGGGGGCTCACCGGCATGAGCAGCGAATTCGTCAGGTCATGGGTGTCGTCATGACTCGTGTTGGTCCAGCTCAACACTCGCCAGCCCCGGGCCGGAGCGGCCGTCAACTGGATCGGCTCGGCGTAGTGGTACTGGCCGGCCGGACAGCCCGCCGAGCTCGCGGGCGAGGCCACGGGGTCGGCGCCCGACCCGATATGGGCCAAGGCGAGGGCAAAGCAACCGAGCTGATAGGTCACGCTGACCGTGTGGGGCGCCGCCGGCATGGTGAGGGAGTTGGTCAGGGAAACAGAGCCGTCCTGATCCGTGCCGCTCCAGCTCGCGAGGCTGAATCCGATCCACGGATGCGCCGACAGGGAGATGAGCTGCCCGGCGTGGTACTGCCCGAGCGGGCAGCCGGGTGAATCCCCGAGACCCGGCGCGGGGTTGCCGCCATTGCCAGTGCGGACGCGGGTCAACGGGTAGCATGGCTGCTTGTCGATGGCGAGGAGAACGGCGTTCGGATAGGGGCTCTCGTCGCCGTCGTTCGAGCCGACCAGCAGCCGATTCGCGCTGGCCCCCCCGGGCGCGGCGCCAAAATCCACCGTGACCTTGACCGTTTTCGCGCCGCCAGGAGGGATGTCGAAGGGCGCCTCCGGGGACCAGCGAACCCAGGGGACATGCGCCTGGAGCTGCATCGACAGGATGGACAGCACGGCGCCGCCGTCGTTGTGGATCGTGAACGACCGGGGGTCCAGGGGACCGACGCCGATCGCCCGGCCCAGGTTGATACGGCGCAGGTCGTAGCCGAAATAATTCACGGGGACCGCGGTCGAGCGCAGGAGATCCAGCACGCTCGATACCGTCGCCCCGGGGTTTGCCTGTTTGAGGACGGCCCAGGCGCCGACAGCGTGGGCGGCCGCCATCGAGGTGCCGTCCATGACGAACGTGTCGCCCCCGGGCGCCGCCGATTGGATGGAGACTCCCGGCGCCAGGAGGTCCAGGAAACTCGCGATATTGGAGAAGAAGGGCACCTGATCTGAGTCGTCCGTGGCCCCGACGCCGACCACGGACGAGATGCAGCCCGGAGAGGAGACGAAGCCGAAGTACCCGTTGTTCCCAGAGGAGGCGACGGTAGCGATGTCGATCGAACGCAGGTTGTCGATCGCCGCCTTACGGGCGGCATTGTCCTGATCGCAACTGGAGCGGCTGGAGTACAGCACGTTCTCACTCAGGCTCATGTTGACGGCCGCGATGTCGAAGTCTCCCGCCAGTGCGTAGACCCTCTCGAGGCCCTTGATCTGATCGCTGACCCACGACAGGACGCAGAAGTCGCCGCAGCTAGAGAACACCTGGATGGCGATCAAGTCGGCGTCCCGAGCCACCCCGAAGTTGGGACCCGTGCCGTCATTGCCCGCTGCTATGCCGGCGACGTGGGTGCCATGCGCGCAGTAGGAGTTGGAAAGCGAGCAGTTGACGCCCGAGCCCGGGGCCGTGGACTCCTGCACCCCACCCGGGCAGAGGCTGGTGGTGCCGCTGATCTGGGACGAGTAGCAGGCCTCGGACACGACCTTGTTGTGGCCTCCCGAGGAGAAGTACGGGTGGGCCTTGTCCACTCCGGTATCGAGCACGGCGATGACCTGCCCGTCGCCCGTCCAGCCGCTCGCCCATGCCACGCCGGCGCCGACCACCGCCGTGCTGCTGGCGAGCGAAACACGAGAGGCGACATCCTCGTCGAGCCCGTCGACCTCCGGCAGTGCGGCCAGATGGTCCAGGGCGGCGGAGTCCACTTCCAAGGCCAGGAAGGGGATGTACTCGAACCGGGCGTGCAGCCTCACCGGCGTCTTCTCCAGCTTCTTCAGGACAACATCCTGAACCTGGTCGATGGCCAGGCGCTGATCCCGCGCCGCCTGGGCGTTCGCGAGCCTCCCCTCGGGCGTGAACGCCGCCGCCAGCCGCACGATCACGCGGACCGTGCGCTCCTTGGCGGCCTTCTCCCGCAGCGACTGGAGCTTCTCAGGCCGGATGCCGGGAGCGGGCAGGCCCACGTGGTCTTCTTGCGCCGAGCTCTCTCGAGGACGAGCGGACGTCTCGCCCGGCGTCGCGGCGCCGAAGTAGAGGGTCGTGGGCTCGATCCTGATCTCCGGAACGGAAACGCCGTTCGCCGGTGCCATCAGCACGAAGGCCGCGGAAATGGCCAGGAACCACGATCGGACATTGGAGTGGGTGAAACAACCATCCATGCGAGTCTCCTCTTTGAGGTCAAGTCGAATTCTTTGCTTCTTGCTTCACCCCTCATTGATCGCCGAGAAGAAACCGTTTCATACAAATTTCGTAATATGGAGCAGGCCCGGCGAGAATGCCGGTTCGGGCAGGCCGCGGTTTCGCGGCCGGGGAGGACACGAAATGCCGCTTTACCGCTCTCGTAGAAACAAGATGATCGCCGGAGTCTGTGGCGGAATCGCCGATTTCCTGGGCTGGGACCCGACGGTGGTGCGTATCGCCTACGTGCTGGTCTCCGTGCTCTCCGTCGTGTTCCCGGGCACGATCGCCTACATCGTCCTCTGGGCCGTGATGCCCAAGGAGCCGGTGTAGGAATACAAACCAAGGACTGCAAGGACCTCAAGGACTGCAAGGACAGCAAGAAGTCCTTGTAGTCCCTGCAGTCTTTGCAGTCTTTGGTTCCCAGCTTCGAGAGCCCGGCGTGCTATCTTTCCCTCTGCCGCATTGCGGCGCACGGGAGGAGCTCCGATGACCACCGCCACCCTTACCCCCCAGATCGTCACCCCCTCGGCACAAGCCTCCTCCCGCGGGGAGATGGATGCCGCCGTCAACGTTCTCCAGGAGCACAAGGGCGCCTGGACGGAGGTCGGCCCCAAGGAGCGCATCGCGATCCTCACCGATCTCTCGAAGCGCTTCCTGGCCGTGACCGAGCGCTGGTCGGCGCTCGCCATCGAGGCCGAGGGGCTCGACCCCGAGCACCCCTCCTCCGCCGAGGAGGTGCTGGCGGGCCCCTACTTCATTCTGCGCAACCTGCGCCTGCTGCGCGAGTCGATGCTCGACATCCAGACGCACGGCCGCCCCCGCATCCCCGGGGGCGTGCGCACCCGGCCTGACGGCCAGGTGGTGGCCCGGGTCTTCCCCATCGACCTCTACGACCGCGTCTTCTACTCCGGCATCACCGCCGACGTCTGGATGGAGCCCGGCGTGACGGCGAAGAGCCTCCCAGCGACGCAGGCCGTGGCCTACCACGCGCCGGTGCGCCAGGGGCTCGTCGCCCTCGTGCTCGGCGGCGGCAACGTCTCCTCGATCGGCCCCATGGACGCCCTCTACAAGCTGTTCGTGGAGGACCAGGTCGTGCTCTTCAAGACCCACCCGGTCAACGTCTACCTAGGGCCGCTGATGGAAGAGGCGTTCCAGCCGCTCGTCGACCGCGGCTTCTTCCGCGTCGTCTACGGCGGCGCCGACGAGGGGGCCTACCTCTGCCGCCACCCCGGCGTGGACGAGATCCACATCACCGGCTCGGACCGCACCTACGAGGCCATCGTCTTCGGACCCGGCGAAGAGGGGCGGCGGCGCAAGGCTGCCAACGAGCCGCTGCTCACCAAGCGGTTCACCTCGGAGCTCGGCAACGTCAGCCCGGTCATCGTGGTGCCCGGCCCCTGGGACGAGGGCGACCTCGAGTACCAGGCCGAGAACCTCGCGACCATGCTCACCAACAACGCCGGCTTCAACTGCAACGCCGGCCGGGTGATCATCCAGCACGCCTCCTGGAAGCAGCGCCAGGAGCTGCTCACGGGGGTCCGCGCCATCCTGAAGGAGATCCCCCTGCGCCGGGCCTACTACCCCGGAGCCGCCGACCGCTTCGACTCCTTCCAGGCCGCCCATGCCGGTACCGCCGAGGCCTTCGGCACCCGCGCCGGCGACCGCCTCCCCTGGATGCTCATCCCCGGCCTCGATCCCAAGAAGAGCGACGACATCGCCTTCACCACCGAGGCCTTCTGCGGCGTCTTCGGCGAGACGGCGATCGAGGCCCCGACCGTCCCCGAGTTCGTCGACCAGGCCGTCGCCTTCTGCAACGACACGCTCTGGGGCACGCTCAACGTCACCCTGATCGTGCATCCCAAAT
Source organism: Thermoanaerobaculia bacterium (assembly GCA_035266085.1). Taxonomy (GTDB): domain Bacteria; phylum Acidobacteriota; class Thermoanaerobaculia; order Multivoradales; family UBA5704; genus DATARR01. The sequence goes on along the minus strand of DATFNZ010000113.1, from coordinate 18,985 downwards.
CGCTGGAGGATCCGGCCACCGCCCTGGCCGTCGAGCGGGCGATCGCCAACCTGCGCTACGGCACGGTGTCGGTGAACCACTGGGCGGCGATCGGCTACGGCCTGGTCGTCACTCCGTGGGGCGCCTTCCCCGGCCACACGCCGCAGGACATCCAGTCGGGAACGGGCGTGGTGCACAACACGCTGATGTTCTCGCGCGTCCAGAAGACGGTCATACGGTCGCCCTTCTACGTCTGGCCCAAGCCCCTCTGGTTCGCCACCCACAAGACGGCGCACAAGCTGACGCCGAAGCTCTGCGAGTTCGAAGCGGCCCCTTCGATGGGCAAGGTGGCGCGGATCATGCCCCTGGCGCTACGGGGATAGGGGCCGGATTACCGGCGGATGACGGCCACGTACCCGTCGCGCAGGTCCGCGAAGCCGCCCGCCGGGATGATCTCGAAGCGCCCGCGGTCGGCCACGATCCACGCGTGCTCGGGGCAGGTCACGGGCGCCATCACCACGACCGCGTCGACGGCCAGGGCATCGAGGCGCGCGAGCCACGCGGCACGGTCCGCGAGCGGGCGGGCCGCCCCACGGCGGTAGTCGACCACCGAGCCGTCGCGCGTGACCGGCACGTAGATGACCCGATTCTGCAGCGACGACCCCATGAGTGGATAGCGGAACCAGTTGTGCCCGTTCCTCACGAACCCCGCCGTCGCCGCGATCGTGCGGGGCCGTCCGTCGTCGAGCCTGCTCCACAGCGTGTCCGCCGTGCCGAGCCCCGGCAGCCCGTGCATGTCGTAGGTCTCGAGCCGCAGCGCCGCTTCGTAGGTCGCGTACCGCGTCCGCGCGCGGAGCTCGCGCAGACCGACGGCGAGCACGGCCACCGCCAGGGCCGCCGCCAGCCAGGGCCGCAGAGGGCCCCGAATCCTGAGCGCTCCCCATGCAATGCCCGCCGCCACCGCCACGGCTGCCGCGCCGGCCAGAGCTTGCCACCAGCCGAGCGGACCGAACCCCCATGGCAGCGTCACGGTCAGCGATCCGACGATGCTCAGCGCCAGCAGGATACGCCCGTCCCGATCGGGCAAACCGGCGGCGAGCAGGGTCAGGACCACCATCGCGGGCCCCAGATGGCGGCCGCTCACGGACCACCACTGATATCGCAGGGCCGCGGTCCCCGGGACCAGCACGAGGGCCACGTTGAGCGCCGCGGCACCGAGCAGGAAGAGCACGCCCCACCGCGCACCGCGCCGCCGGAGCAGTGCCAGGGCGCCCACGGCGGCCCCCGCGAGCAACGGCAAGCCTCCGGCGCCGAAGTTCAGGTGATTCGACGAGGCGACGCTGGGACCGGCGAACATCTTGGCTGCGAGCTCCCACGCCGCCAGCGGCTCGGTGCTCGCGAAGCGCGCGGGGCCGAGCACCCATTCGAGCTGCGGGTTGCCCGCGAACCGGCGGCCGAAGATTTCGAGGGCTGCCGGATAGAGCGGATTGCCGGTTTCGAGCCAGGTGCGCGCGTAGTGGCAGGCTCCCACCAGTCCGGGCAGGAATCCCAACGCCACGGCGCCCAGGCTCCGGGGCCGCCGCGCGAGGGCGGCGGTCCCCAGCGCGGCCACCGCGAGCGCGGCGAGCGGCAGCATCGAGTGCTTCACTCCCACACCCACGCCGAACGCCGCCATGGCCAGCGCCGTGTCGGCCCCGCTTGGAAGACGCAGGGCGCGGAGCAGGAACACGCAGCCGAGGGCGAACAGGCTCGCCACCAGCGTATCGACGTAGGAGCTGGTCAAGTACATGCACACGAAGGGCGTAGCCAGGAAGGCGAACGCGGCCAGCGCGGCGGTGCGGACCGGCGCTTCGAGCTCGCGGGCCCCGGCATACACGCCGAGCCCCCCGAGGAGCGCCACCGCGACACCCGCCGGCGCCAGCAGGACGTCGCTCCGCGGCCCGAGCATCGCCCAGGCCCACAGCACGTCCCCCGCGGCCGGGAAATACTCGTAATAACCCCAGGCGTCCGGCGCGGCCTCGCGCCCGAGGCCGCCGGTCTGCACGTACCGGCCCGCGTGCACGAGGTGGTAGGTGAGCGCGTCCCAGGCGAGCGGCGGCGCGACCAGCCCGCGCAAGAGGTAAAGAGTGACGAGCGCACCCGCCGCGGCCAGCAGCCAGCGCTCGGCGCCGAGCGACGCGAACGCCCCGCGTACGGCCGCGGCATCGGCCGCGAGCCGTGTGCGGACGCCGCTCCGGTCGCCCACGCGCAGGGCCGCTAGCCCGGCGAGCGCCCAGATGGCCGCGGCGACCGGCGCTCGAAACAGGCCGAACGGCGCCAGCGCCCAGAACACCGCCACGAGCATCCAGAGGGCGGCGACGCCCGCCGCCGCGAGCCGTACCGACGCGCGCGCCGCGGCCCCGACCGCCTGAAGGGCGATCCGGTAACTCACGAGCCCGCACACCGCTGCACCTGCCAGCGCCAGGCCGAAGCCGACGATGAAACGCAAAGAGACCTCCAGTGAGGTGGTACTGAAGGGATTCTAGGCGGAGGGCTCCGCCAGCCGCAACAAGGCCCCGAGGTCCAGCCGCTCCGTGTACATCGCCGGCTGCCCTTCCGGTCCCCGCGGCCACTCCTCGCGCGGGCGGTCCCAGTACAGCTCGATGCCGTTCTGGTCCGGGTCCGCCAGATAGATGGCCTCGCTCACGCCATGGTCCGCGGCGCCCTGAAGCTCGACGCCCGCCTCGATCACGCGCCGCACCGCCGTCGCGAGCGCCTGGCGCGTCGGATACCGGATGGCGACGTGGTACAGGCCGGAATGGCCCGGCGGCGGGGGCGTGCCGCCCCGGCTCTCCCAGGTGTTGAGGCCGATGTGGTGATGGTAGCCGCCGGCCGAGATGAAGGCGGCCTGGGGCCCGTACCGCGAGGTGAGCTCGAATCCGAGGACGCCGCGATAGAAGTCCAGCGCCCGGTCGAGGTCGGCCACCTTGAGGTGGACGTGCCCGATATCCGTGTCCGCGGGGATCGTGTAGTCCGGCTTGGTGGTTTCCATGAGAGCCATCTTACTCCTACGAAAAAAGCCGCTCGATCCACTCCGCCATGGCCCGGAGAGTCTGGTCCGGATGCTCCCGGTGCGGCGTGTGGCCGCACTCCGGAACGGCCGCCGCCTCGACCGACCCGCCGGCCTGCCGCTGGATCGCCTCGACCTGCCGCCAGGTGCCGTACTCGTCCCGATCCCCCTGCAGGATGAGCATCGGCACCTCGACGGCGGGCAGGAATTCCTCGATGTTCCAGGCGCGGAACTCGGGGTTCAGCCAGACGCCGTTCCAGCCCTGGAACGCGACGTCCACGTTGGCGCCATGGTGCCGCTCCAGGCGCTCGCGCAGGTCCGTCGTCCGGTAGGCCTCCGCGATCCTGGCGATGCTCTCGAGGCCCGAGGGCTCCGCGAAGACGTGCGGCGCCTCCAGGATCAGTCCCCGGACTCCGGCGGCCTTGCCGCTCCCCGCATGGATCAGGGCGATCGAAGCGCCGTCGCTGTGCCCCACCAGAATGCTCTCCCGGACTCCCGCCACCTCCAGGACCCGGCCGAGCACCTTCGCCTCGTCGTGCATGAAGCGGACGGGCCGCGGCAGCGGCACCGGATCGGATTTCCCATAGCCGGCCCGCGAGTAGACCAGGGCGCCGCAGCCCGTGCGGCCGCCAAGCTTTTCCGGAAAATCCCGCCATTGCGACACGCTGCCGAGGCCCTCGTGCAGGAACACGAGGGTGGGCGCGGCGGCGGGGGGAGGCCCTGACCGCAGGGTCTCCAGACGGACGCCGTCGACGTCGAGAAACCCCGGCTCTAAGTGCACGCTTCGGCCACCTTCACGGTGTCCGCATACTGTTCGAAACGGACGATACGGCCGCCGCGAAGGGTATAGACATGGGCGAACGCCGCGGTCATCGATTTACCCGTCGTCCGGCGGGTGCCGCGATATTCGCCGAGGACGACGATCGCCTCCCCCGCATCCAGCCACCGGTCGGTCACGGCCTGCCAGGTCTCCCATTCCCGCCCGAACCGGGCGAAGACGTCGTTCAGGACCGTCTCCGCCCCGGTATGCCTGCCGCCACCGGGAAAGCCCTCGTTCTGAAGCCACTCGATCTCCGGATCGAAAATCTCCAGGATCCGGTCCCGGTCGCCGGCTCCGAACGCTTTATAAAGATCCTTGACGAGCTCCAGGTTGCTCAATGCCCCAGCACCTCCGGATTGATCACGTTGATCGGATTGCCCGCGGCGAACGCGGCGACCTGATTGAAAGCCTGGCCGAAATATGACTCGTAGCTGTCCTTCTCGACGTAGCCGAGATGAGGCGTGCACACCGCGTTCTCCAGGGCGAGCAGCGGATGCGCCGCCCCGAAGATCGGCTCCTCCTCGTACACGTCGACCGCCGCGAAGCCGGGTCGCCCCGCGCGCAACGCCGCTTCCAGCGCACCCGGTTCGATGAGCTCGGCCCGGCTGGTGTTGACCAGCAGCGCGCCGGGCTTCATGCGGGCGAGGTCGGCGGCGGTGACGATGCCGCGGGTCTCCTTGGTCAATTTGATGTGGAGGGCGAGCACGTCGGCCTGCTCCAGCAACGCATTCCTGTCCGCGGCGAGGGCGTAGCCGTCGGCACCGGCGCGGGACAGCGAGCCCTCGCGCCCCCAGACCAGCACGTTCATGCCGAAGGCCCGCCCATAGCCCGCCACCAGGCTGCCGATCTTGCCGTACCCCCAGATGCCGAGCGTCCGTCCGCGCAGGCCCGTGCCCATGGTGGACTGCCAGTGACCGGCGCGCAGCCGCGCGACCTCCTGGGGGATGTGGCGCAGGGCGGCCAGCACCAGCGCCCACGTGAGCTCGGCCGGCGCATGGGGTGACCCGGTGCCCGCCGCCACGGCGACGCCCCGCCGGGTGCAGGCGGCGATGTCGATGTGGGCTGTGCCCTTTCCCGTCTGGCTGATCAGCTTCAGGTCCGGCAGCCTGGCCAGCAGATCGTCGCCGATCCGGGTGCGCTCGCGGATGAGCACCAGGGCGTCGGCGTTGAAAAACCTTTCCGCGAGCGCATCGATCTCCTTGACCGTATCGTTGAAGATCGTCACCTCATGCCCCGCGAGCTTTGGAAAACAAGCGAGCTTCCGGACGGCATCCTGGTAATCGTCGGGGATGATGATTCGCATGAGTTATTGAGGCGTCCTTCTATCATGTCATCGGTGCTGGAGGGGTACCTCTCTTTGGGGATTGGACGGATGGGGTGGGGATTTGGTTCCAGGGTGGGCCTGGCGTGGCCGGTTGGCCCTGAAGGTCAGGGTGGCTGCCCTGAAGGTCGGGGACCTCGCCCCGCGGGTCACCGCCTTGACCTGCGGGGCCACGTTCCCGACCTGCGCCGTCTCCCGTTGGCCCCTCGGGGCCACGGTTTCGCCCCGCAGGTCAGGGGCTCGACCTGCGGCGGCACTCCCTCGACCTGCGGGGCAGACCGTTCGACCCGCGGGGCCACGGGTCCAATCCGGAGGTCGGGCGGGACACGCCGCAGGTCGAAACGCCGACGCCGGGCTCCCGCCGCCGGCCGGGGAGGTCGAAAAGCGCACGGCGCAGGGCCAACGCGCGTCGGTCGACTTTGGACCTCGCCCGCCACAGGTCCTTGATCTACAGCTTCAGTAGCGCTCGTTCCCAGGGGTCATTCTCGCGCTGCCGCGATCTCCTCCGCCTCCGCCTTCGCCCGCGCGGCGGCGACCTCTTCCTTGCAGCCGTAGACGTAGACCGGCGTGCCCTTCGGCACCATCCTCGGCAGGAGATTGGAGGCGAACATGGGGATGCGGATACAGCCGTGGCTCGCGGGGTAGGGCGGCACGTCCAGGCTGCCGTGGATGGCGATGCCGCCCACGATGTACATGGGGTTGTGCATCTCGCCGAGCGGGCTCTTCTTCCAGCCCGAGGCCTTGGAGAAGACCTCCAACGGCCCGCAGGGGGTGATGGCGCGCGTCTCCGGATAGCCGTTCTCGTGGAAACTCTTACCGCTGCCGGAGGAGATCGGGAGGATATTTCCCACCTTGCCCTCGGCGTCGACGAGGAAGAGCACCTGGCGGGCGATGTCCACCTCGACGTGGGGCCCCTGCGCGTGGCGCGGCCGCGGCGGCGCCGCCACCGAGAGGGCGTTCCATTCGGCCCGGGTGAGCGTGCCCGTGGCCTTGGCCTTCTGGACCTTCTGGAAGGCGACCAGGGCGTGGCGCGAAGCCCCATCCCAGACGCCGTCGACCGGCCCCGTCCAGAAGCCGAGGTCGGAGAGCCACTGCTCGGCCTGACGGATATCGGTCTTGGTCAGCGGCTTCTGGGCCGCGACGGCGGGAATGGTGGTGAGCAGGAGAACAGCGGGAAGACAGACAGCGAAACGACGAAACGGTGACATCGAAATCCCCTTGCGCCCAGTGTTCCTATGTATACGAACCTCGGAGCCGAATTGCCGCTCCCGGCCTTTTCTGGGCGGGAGGGAGCTATCCGGGACAGCCCGGTCATGTCTGATGCAAGCGCTCAGCCAACCATAGGTTGACCAGCGTCTCGGACCCGCACCTCGAATTCGGCCTCGAGAGTCTGGTCCCAGTAATCGTCCAGGCTGTGCTGATCCCAGAACTCCCCGATTTCCTCCGGCCCTCGGGCCTTCGAAATTCCGGTGCTCAAGGATTCTTCTTCATTTCTGTTCATGACATCTCCGCACCGCACCGATGCTCCTTACCATCTTACATACCTTCCTCTAAAAGGTGTCTGAAAAGTGCGCCCCGCGATCTGGGATTCCCAATGGTTGCTATATCGGCTCCAGCAACAGCAATGCCAACAGGGCCGCGCGCTCCGGCCCGCGGTCGAGCACCACGTGCTCGTGGAGGGCGTGGGCGCCGTCGCCTACCGCTCCGAGACCGTCGAGCGTCGGCACGATGCGGCTGGTGAGGCTGCCGTCCGAGGCGCCGCCGGCGGTGCCTTCGCCGAGGGGAATCCCGAGCTCGGCGGCCCGGCGCCGGGCCGCTTCCCAGAGGATCCGGTTGCCGGGCGTGGCCTCCAGCGGCGGCCGGTCGATGCCGCCCAGAACCTCCAGCGAGGTGCCCGGGGTCGAGGCGGTGAGATCGCGCACCGTGCGTTCGAGCCGCAGGGCGTCCTCGACGGCGAGCACGCGGATGTCGAGCTCGGCACGGGCTTCCGGAGCGACCACGTTGGCCCGCAGGCCGCCGGCGACGACACCCACGTTGACGGTGATCCCCCGCTCCGGGTCCGCCAGCCCGTAAAGCGCCTGGATCACCCGCGACAGCTCCAGGATGGCGCTCGCCCCCTTCTCGGGTTCGAGCCCGGAGTGGGCGGCCCGGCCGTGGACCTTGATCGTGAAGCGCAGCGATCCCTTGCGGCGGGTCTTCAGGCGTCCCTCGGGTCCGAGCGAGGGCTCGAGGACGAAGACGCGCCGCACCCGGCGGGCCAGCTTGCCGATGCGCGGCAGGGATTCGGCGCTGCCGATCTCCTCGTCCGAGTTGATGAAGAAGGCGGGCTCGACCTCAGGCTCGAGGCCGAGGTCGCGCAGGGCCCGCAGGGCAAAGATCCCCTGCACCAGACCGGCCTTCATGTCGTAGGCGCCGGGGCCGGAGAGCCGGCCGTCGCGGATCTCGACGGGCATCCGCTCCAGCGTGCCCAGGGGCCAGACGGTGTCGCAGTGGCCGAGCAGGAGCTGCGCCGGAGCGCCGCGCCGCCTCCCCCGCCGGACGGCCCAGAGCTGCCCTCCCGACCGCTTTCCCGGCTGTCTCCCAAATAATCGCCGGGTGCGCAGCCCGGAGGCCTCGAGCTCCGCGGCGAGGCGCGCGAAGACGGGCTCTTGGGCGGCGGGATCGAGGGACGGGGATTCGAGGAGCGCGAGGTCGCGCAGGAGGACGGCCATGTCCTCCTGGCAGGCGCGGAGATGGGCGAGGAGGCTGCGGGCGGTGTCGGTCACGGGCGGGAATGGTAGCGGATCTCGCCTCGATAGGACCGGCCTCACGCCCCCGGCAGAGCCAGCAGAGGACGCAGGTCCACGCCCTCCCACAGCCGCTCGCGCATCGTCCGCGACTCGGCCAGCCCGCGGGCGCCGGGCGCCGTCACGGCGAAGAGGCGCCGGGACGCGGCGCCGGCCCCCGACCGGGTGGAGGCGACGAGACCCTTCGCCTCCAGCCGGTCGAGCGTCGCGTAGACGGCGCCGATGGCGACGTCGCGGCCGGTGACGCGCTCCAGCTCGCGGCGCACGTTCATGCCATACGCCTCCTCGCCGGTGCGGAGCACCGCGAGCATCACCTGCTCCTCGAACGTGCCGAGCGGGGAACTGTCAGTCATTCCGAATCTCCCTCCTCACTGCTCACGAAGGACCCTCGCCGGATCCACGCGGCTGGCGCGATAGGCTGGCAGGAAGGCGGCGAGCACGCCCGCCGCCAGCAGGGCCAGGGTCGCGGCCATGAGCGCCACGGGGTCCGCCGCTTGGACGCCGTAGAGCAGCGAGGCCAGCGACCGCGCCAGCACGACCGCGGCGACGATGCCGACCACGATGCCGGCGCCGACCAGCGCGGTGCCGCGGCCCACCACCTGCCGCACCACGCGTCCCGGCAGGAGCCCCAGCGCCATGCGGATGGCGTAGTCGCGCCGGCGCTGGCTGACGTGGTGCGCGATCACACCGTACACCCCGATCGCGCCGAGCACCAGGGCGAGCGCGGTCAGCAGCGTCAGCAGCGTCATGATCTGCCGCGCGGGCCCGACCGCCTTGGCGAAGACCTGCTCCATCGTCGACGTCTCCTGCACGGCCGTGCCGGGCGCGACGCGCTGCACCGTCTGGCGCGCCGCCTCCAGCACCGCCGCCGTATCCGCCGGCCGCTCCGCGCGCAGCACCAGCACCTGCTGCTCCGGCGAGTACGGAACCTGGTCGGAGAACAGGTACCGCGTCGGCTCAGGCAGGTCGGTGAGGAGCCCCTCGGCGACGTTTTCCACCACGCCCACGACGCGCTCCCAGCCGTCGAACCCGGTCTGCAGACGCCTGCCGACCGGGTCGACGCCCGGGAAGTACTTCTTCGCCAGCGCCTCGTTGATCACGACCACGAGCTCGCCGCCCGGCCGGTCGCCATCGGTGAAGCCGCGCCCCTGGCGCAGGTTGATGCCGAGCGTCGGGAAGTAGTCGCGGGAGACGACGCGGACGTACGTCGTCGAGTCGGGGAGGTCCGGCCGTCCCTCGATGGTGATCCCCCAGTTGTCGCCGCTGCCGCGCAGCGGCAGCTTGCTGGTGAGCGCCGCCGAGCGGACGCCCGGGAGCTGCTCGAGCTCGCCGATCAGGGTATGCATCCTCTGCTGGCGCTCGGGCCGCTTCATCGCCGCGCCGGCGGCGACGTCGAGCACCGCGACGCCAGAGGTGTCCATCCCCGGATCGATGGCGTACAGGTTGACCACGGTGCGGATGAGCAGCCCGGCGCCGGAGGCGAGGAGCACCGCGAGCGCGACCTCCGCGATCACCAGCCCGCTCTCCACCCGGCCGCCGCTGCCGCCCGAGGCCGCCGTCCGCACCCGCGTCAGGGCGTCGCGCAGGTCGCCGCGCCAGAGCGACATCGCCGGGATGAGCGCGATGCCGAGCGCCGCCAGGATGGCGAGTGCGATCGCGGCGCCGAACAGCGTCCAGTCGAGCACCGCGTTAGCCGCCCAGGCCCCGAGCGGCAGCGCGCCGGCCAGGATCCGGAAGCCTGCCGCGGCGAGCAGGGCGCCGACGAGGCCGGCGAGGATGCCGAGCACGAGCGCCTCGATCACGAGCTGCTGCGTGATCCGGCGCCGGTCGGCCCCCAGCGCGGAGCGCACCGCCAGCTCGCCGGCCCGGCGGTTCACCTGGCCGAGCATCAGCGCGGCGACGTTGGAGCAGGCGATGAGGAGGATGACCGCCATGGCGGCGAGCGTCGCCAGCAGGGCCGGCCGCAGGGAACCGACCAGGTACTCGCGGATGGGCTTGACCGCGGCGTTCTTCGTCTTGTCCCACTGCTCGGGATAGTCGAACCGCTCGCCGAGCGCCTTGGTGATGCGGGCGAGCGCCGGGGCCATCCCATCCCCCTCCAGGCTCTGCCCCGGCGCGATGCGTCCGAGGAGCGTGTAATTGCCGCTCCGCGACGTCTCCTCGAGCGGCTCGGGGAGCCAGACGCGCACGGTGGGATTGGGGAACCAGAAATCGCGCGGCATCACGCCGACCACCGTCCGCGCAATGCCGTCGAGCTGGACGCGCCGGCCGAGGATGGAGGGGTCGCCGCCCATCTCCTGCCACAGCCCGTGGCTGAGCACGGCGACCGGATCGACGCCCGGCCGGTCGTCGCCGGGCTGGAAGGCACGGCCGAGCGCCGGGCGGGCGCCCAGCACCTCGAACAGCTCCGCGGACGCGGAGATCCCCGGGAGCAGCCGCGCCGGCCCTTCGCTGGGCTCCTGCGTCACGTCCTCGTTCCGGTACCCGGCCAGGCGGCTGAAGCCGAAGCCGGACACCTCCGGCCGCAGGAAGAGCATCTCCTCCTCCGTCCAGTCGAAGGGGTTCCAGAAGACGGCGATCTCCGCCTCGCGCGTGTAGGGGAGCGGCTCGAGCAGCAGGCCGCGCACGATGCTGAAGATCGCGGCGGTCCCGCCGACGCCGAGCGCCAGGGTCAGCACCGCGAGGAGCGTGTACGTCGGGCGCGAGCGCAGGCGCCGCACCGCGTAGCGCAGGTCCATGATCCAGCTTTCCATTCCGGGTCCTCCAGGGAGCAGTCGGTTCGCCGCCGGCTCGAAACCGGTCCAGCCGCGCCACCAGCTCCGCCGCAGGAGCGCGGGCGCGGAGCCCAGCACCTGACGCCAGAGCCAGAAGGCGGCGGACGCCCGCCCGTGCGCACCGCGCCGGTGCGCGTACTCGTCCCGCAGGTCGCCGAGCACCTCGTCCTGCTCGGCGGCGGGCAGCAGCGTGCGAAGCAGAGAGGCGGCGAAGCGGAGTGGCATGGGTGGTTGGGTCTCGTTCGGCGGAGTGGCAGTTCTACAATGTAGAACCCTACGCAAGAGACCCCCCGGAGGTTTCACCCTTCGTACGAAATCATTCGTACCGGATCGCCACCAGCGGATCCGTCCGCATCGCCCGCCGGGCGGGGATCCAGCAGGCGACGAAGGCGATCGCCGCGAGCATGAAGGAGACCAGGGCGAAGGTGGCCGGGTCTCTCGGCTGCACGCCGATCAGGAAGTTCGCCAGGATCCGCGAAGCGAAGAAGGCGAGCACCAGGCCGGCCATCAGCCCGACGACGAGCTGGCGCATGCCCTGGTTCAGGATCATGCTGAGCACGCTGCGGCGCTGGGCCCCCAGCGCCATGCGGATACCGATCTCCTGGGTCCGCTGGTGGACCGAGAAGGCGATCACGCCGTAGATGCCGACCGAGGCGAGCAGCAGCGCGGCGACGCCGAAGATGGCGAACAGCGATGCGAAGAGGTTGGGGAAGAAGCGGCCGTTGGTCAGGATCTCCTGCATCGAGTAGACGAAGTAGATGGGCAGGTCGCGGTCGATGGCGTTGACCTGCTGGCGCACCGCCGTCGTCAGGGCCATGGGATTGCTGGTGCGGGTTCTCACCGCCAGGCTGACGAACCCGGGACAGCGCTGGGCGAGCGGCAGATAGAAGCCTTCCGGCTTGCCGTCGGTGTTGCCGACGCCCTCCATCTGCAGGTCCGGCATGACCCCGATCACGGTGCGCCAGGGCGGGTTCTCCTCGTCCGGCTCTTCCTTGAGCCGGATGCGCTTGCCCAGCGGGTCCTGCCCCGGCCAGATCTTGGCGGCGAAGCTCTTGTTGACGATGATCACCGGCAGGCTGCCGGCGACGTCCATCCGCCCGAAGTCCCGGCCCGCCAGGGGCTGGGCGCCGAAGACCTGGAAGAAGCGCGTCGAGACCATGGCGAGGCGGGCCGAGGGCAGGTCCTGATCGGTCGGATAGGCGCCGCCCTCGACGCGGTAATCCCAGAGGCCGGAGCCGCTGGCCGGCAGGTTCGAGGTGGCGGCCACCGCCGCCACTCCCGGCTGGCTCGCCACGCGCTCCAGCAGCTCCTCGAAGAACGCCAGCCGTTGCGGCTCCTTCGGATAGGAAGCCTCGAACAGGGCGACGCGGGCGGTGAACAGGTTGGCGGGATCGAAGCCGAGATCGAGCGTGCGCACCTTGACGACGCTGCGGATCATCAGCCCGGCGCCCACCAGCAGCAGGCAGGAGAAGGCCACCTCGGCGATCACCACCGCGCGGCTGAAGCGGCCCAGGCGCAGGCTGGAGGAGCCGCGCCCCTCGTCCTTCAGCACTTCGCCGACGTCCGTCTTGGATGCCTGGAGCGCCGGCAGCAGGCCGGAGACCAGGGCCGCCAGCAGGGTCATGCCGAGCGCGAAGAGCAGCGCCGCGGGATCGATCCTGATGTTGATCCAGAACGGCGGATGGCTGCTGACGATGGCCCGGTTGAACAGGCGGACCCCCGCGTAGGCGAGGCCCACGCCGAGCACGGCGCCGAGCAGCGACAGCAGCAGGCTCTCGAACAGGAGCTGGCCGATCAGCCGCGTCCGGTTGGCGCCCAGGGAGGAGCGGATGGCGATCTCGCGCGTGCGCCGCGAGACGCGCGCCATCATCAGGCTGGCGACGTTGGTGCAGGCGATCAGGAGGACGAAGAGGCAGGCCACCAGCATCGTCCAGAGGAGCTTCGGCATCTCGTCGCCCATGGCCTCTTCCATCCACGGCTTGACCACCGCCTCGAGGCCCTTGTTGGTCGCCGGGTACTCGATGGCGAGAGCCTTGGCGATGGCCCCCATCTCGGCCCGCGCGGCCTCCAGGGAGACGCCATCCCGCAGGCGCCCCATCACCTCCAGGGTGTCGCCCTTGCCGCGCGCTTGCGCCGCGGGGTCCAGGCGGCGCTGCGTCCAGACCTCGGTCTCCTGCGGGAAGGCGAAGCCCGGCGGCATGACGCCGACGATGGTGCCGGGATCGCCGTTGATCCGCACCGTCCGGCCCAGCACCTTGGGATCGCCCTGGTAGCGCTTCTTCCAGACGCCGTAGGAGAGCACCGCCACGTGCTCGGCCTGGGCCGCGTCCTCGCCGCGCAGGAAGCCGCGCCCGAGCACCGGCCGGACGCGCAGGACGTCGAAGCCCGCGGCCGTCATGTAGGTGCCGTTGAAACGCTCCGGCTCCTCGCCGTCGCCGCTCAGGTTGAGCGTCCCGCCGTCGTAGGCGGCGAAGGATTCGAAGGACTTCTGGCGCTCGCGATAGTCGAGGAAATCGTGGATGGAGACCTCGATGCTGGGATCGTCGTGGGAGGGATTGGCGTTCTCGAGGTGCATCAGGCGCTCGGCCTCGGGAACGGGCAGCCCCCGGACCATGGCGCCATAGCAGATGCTGAACATGGCGGTCGCCAGCCCGATGCCGAGCCCGAGCGCGAGCACCGCCGCCAGGGAGAGGCCCGGGCTCCTGAACAGCATGCGGATGCCGAATCTAAAATCCTGAAACAGAGATGTCATGGAATCCCCTCCCGGGAGCTTCTACGCGGGAGGGGGTGGAAAGGTTACAGGGGGAGGTCAAGAGCCCGGCTTCGCCGGGGCCCTCACAACCCCCTACCCCCTTCTCTCCCCGCCTCCCTCCCTGCCGCCGGGAGAGAAGGGGAATGAAGAAGCTCTAAAGCTCTCTTGGACAAACCTCTCCCTCTTCTCCCGGCGGGCGGGGGGGAGGCGGGGAGAAGAGGGCCGGGGTGATGAGGGCCTACTCCGCCGCCGTCTGCCCCGGGCCCTCTTCGCCGAGGCCGCGCCAGGTCTCCTCGCTGTCGTCGAAGATGGGCAGGTCGGGCATGCGGCCGCGGGCGGCGTTGACGTGCCAGCCCCAGAGGAGGGCCCACTTGAGGTAGGTGCCGTACGCCTGCAGCATGCAGAAGACCAGGCCGTGCATGCCGTCGAGGATGCCGAGCTGGAAGATGTAGGTGCGTAAGAAGCGCCAGATGGAGCGGCCGAAGACCTCCGTGGGACCCGACTTCTTCTTCTCCCGCCAGTTCTGGGCCGCGCCCCAGAAGCTGTACTTCTCGATCCGCCGGATGTACTCGTCCAGCGAATCGGTCATGTAGTGCTCCATGGAGCTGCGCAGCACGGGCGCCGTCCCGCGGGTGACCATGTCGGCGTGCACCCGGCGGTTGGGGTAGCGGGCCGAGCCGGTCTTCACCAGCCGGACGACGCGGTCGTTCTGCCAGCCGGAGAAGCGGATCAGATGGTCCAGGAAGTAGACGCGGCGGTGGATGGTGTACGCCTCATGGGAGGGGCCCGCGGCCAGCAGCTCCTGGATCTCCTTCTGGAGCTCCGGAGTGCACCGCTCGTCGGCGTCGAAGATCAGGATCCATTCGTTGGTGACCTGGTCCATGGCCCAGTTCTTCTGGGCGGCGGAGCCGAAGTAGGTGCGCTGGACGAACTGGACCTTGTCATGGCCGCGCGCGATCTCGGCCGTGCGGTCGGTCGAGAAGGAGTCGACGACCAGGATCTCGTCGCACCACAGGAGCGACTCGATGCAGCCGGCGATGTGGACTTCCTCGTTGAACGTGGTGACGATCGCCGACACGCGGGGACGGGGGGCGGTGGGCTCTGACGGGGCGGCCATACGGGGAGGAAGAGTATCAGGAAGACTATCGGAGGGTCTCCCCTGCTAGAATCCCGCCGTCCCGAACCGAACCGACCACGGGGAGGCCTGTGCGCGCGTACATCGTCTTTCTGGTGCTTCTGCTGGTGAAGGTGCTGGCCCGTCTCTTCTACCGCTTCGACGTGAAGTGGATCGGCGACGTGCCGCCCGATCCGTGGCGGCACATCCAGATCACCGCCATCCTGAACCACACCAGCCTCTACGAGGCGCTGTTCGCCAGCGCCTGCCCCAACCACTACCTCTGGCGCCTCGGCCGCCACGGGGTGGTCCCGATCGCCCGCAAGACCACCGACCGCGCCCTCGTGGGCCGCTTCTACGGGCTGGTGGCGGCGCGGGTCATCTCGATCAGCCGCGAGCGCGACGAGACCTGGAGCCAGGTGCTGCGGACGATCGATCCCGACGCCATGGTGCTGATCCTCCCCGAGGGCCGGATGAAACGGGCCACCGGCCTCGATTCCGACGGCAAGCCGATGACGGTGCGCGGCGGCATCGCCGACATCCTGGAGACGATCGGCGAAGGACGGATGCTGATCGCCTACAGCGGCGGCCTGCACCACATCCAATCCCCCGGCGACCGCTTCCCCCGGCTGTTCAAGACGATCCGCCTGCGCCTGGAGGCGGTGGACATCGCCACCTACCGCGACGCCCGCATGGCGGAGGGCGGCGCGAAAGGGTTCCGGCGGGCCGTGGTGAACGACCTCGAGCGGCGGCGCGACGAGGTGTGCCCGGCGCTGGAAGCGGCGAACTAGGCCCTCATAACCCCCTACCCCCTTCTCTCCCCGCCTCCCTCCCTGCCGCCGGGAGAGAAGGGGAATGAAACAGCTCTCTTAAGACAAACTTCTCCCTCTTCTCCCGGAGGGCGGGGAGGGAGGCTGGGAGAAGAGGGCCGGGGTGATGAGGGCCCCCGCGCTACAATGGCTCTGGGGGAATCACACCTCCGGGGAGGCGTGGCGCGTTGTTCGGCAAACCCATCGAGCTGTTCACGATTTTCGGCATCACGGTCCGGATCGATCCCTCCTGGTTCATCATCGCCGTCCTGGTCACCGGGAGCTTCGCCACAGTGGTCTTCCCCGGCCAGCTTCCGGGCCGACCGCCGGTGACGTACTGGCTGATGGGGATCGCGGGCGCCTGCGGGCTGTTCCTCTCCGTGGTGCTCCACGAGCTCTCCCACTCGCTGGTGGCGCGCACCTACGGCGTCGAGATGCGGCGGATCACCCTGTTCATCTTCGGCGGCGTGGCGGAGATGCCGGGCGAGGTCCCCACCCCCCAGGCCGAGCTGGTCATCGCGGCGGCGGGGCCGGCGGCGAGCTTCGGCGTCGCCCTGGGGACCGGCGGCCTCGGCTTGATCGGACGCCTTGCGGGCTGGCCGGAGGCGGCCACCACCGTCCTCCTCTATCTCGGCTTCCTCAACGTCACGCTCGCCCTGTTCAACCTCGTGCCGGCCTTCCCCCTGGACGGCGGCCGCATGCTGCGCGCCCTCCTCTGGGGATGGAAAAAGGATCTGCGCTGGGCCACCCGCATCTGCGCCGGGATCGGCGGCGCCTTCGGCCTGCTGCTCATCGTCCTCGGCGTGCTCAGCGCCGTCTCGATACCCGGCGGCGCCTTCTCGGGGCTCTGGCTGGTCATGCTCGGCCTGTTCGTGCGCGGCGCCGCCGCCTCGACCTATCAGCAGCTCCTGCTGCGCCAGGCCCTGGCCGGCGAGCCGGTGTCCCGGTTCATGCAGCCCGATCCGGTGACGGTGCCGCGGGCCATCTCGGTGCTCGACCTGGTGCAGAACTACGTCTACCGCCACCACTTCAAGATGTTCCCCGTGGTGGACGACTCCGGCCGGCTGTTCGGCTGCGTCACCACCCGCCAGGTGCGTGAGCTGCCCCGCGAGGAGTGGGACCGCCAGACCGTCGGCTCCGTCGCCGAGCGGTGCGGCCCCGAGAACACCGTGCGGGCCGACACCGACGCCATGGAGGCCCTCTCCCGGATGAGCCGCTCCGGCGTCTCCCGCCTGATGGTCGTCGAGGACGAGCGCCTGCTGGGGATCCTCTCGCTGAAGGACCTGCTGCGGTTCTTCTCGCTGAAGGTGGAGCTCGAGCAGGCGGGGCCGCGGGGATAGCCGCGCAAGCGCCCACAAACCGCCCGATTAGGAATATTCTAAATTAGCAGCCAAGAACGGCTCGCTCCCTCGCCTTCCCGGCACCAGAAAGAGTGAGGAGCATTTCCGTGACGACTTCGACTGACGATCGCGCCATCCTGTCCCAGGTATCCCCCCAGCCCCGAGGGATCGGGGCCATGCTGCGGCGGGCCCTCTTCGGCATCTCGCCCCAGGAAACCTCCTTCACCCGCCGCGGCTTCCGCGTTTCCCCCGGCGTCGACGCGGGATCGGTCCGCGAGCGGCTGGAGCAGGTGGGGCGCTGCTTCGTGCAGGGCTACCACGCCGCCCTCGACGACGACCGGCCGCTGCCGCTCGCGGCCCGCATCGACGCCGAGGTGGCGCGCGACTTCCGCGGCTTCGCCTATGAGGGCGCGGGCATGGCGCTCGCCCTCCTCGACGCGCTGATCCCGGGCCGGCGGGACCGCCTGGCGCGCTTCCTCGCGGGTCCGGGGAGCGCCCAGACCTACATCGTCCATGTCGGCGCCGGCTGGGTCCTCGGCCGGCTCCCCGTCTCCCCCGAGCGGCTGCTGGCGCGCTTCGGCGACCCGGTGCTGCGCTGGCTGGCCCTCGACGGCTACGGCTTCCACGAGGGGTTCTTCCACTGGCCCCGCTCGGTAGGCGGCCAGAAGGTGCCGCCGAAGGTCCGCGGCTACGCCCGGCGGGGCTTCGACCAGGGGCTCGGCCGCAGCCTGTGGTTCGTCGACGGCGCCGACGTCGAGCGCCTCCCCCTGACGATCGGCACCTTTGCCCCCGAGCGGCAGGGGGACCTGTGGAGCGGCGCCGGCCTCGCCTGCGGCTACGCCGGCGGCCGGCCGCGCGCCGATGTCGAGGAGCTGCGGCGGGCCGCCGGCCCCTACGTGCCGCAGCTCGCGCAGGGCGTCGCCTTCGCCGCCAAGGCCCGCGAGCGGGCCGGCAACGTCACCGCCTACACCACGCTCGCCTGCCAGGTGATCTGCGGCACCACCGCCGCCGGCGCCGCCGCGGTCACCGACGAGGCCCGCCGCGGCCTGCCGGACGACCGGCCCGGCGAGCCTGCCTTCGAGGTGTGGCGCCAGCGCATCCAGGACCACTTCTCCCGCGAGGTCAATCGATGAACGCGATGAACGAGCAGACCGGCTTCTTCCGCCGCAACGCCGTGCGGCTGACGGCGGTGGCGCTGATCGGCGGCCTCTACGGCTTCGCGCGCCTGCCCACCCTTCCCGAGGCCGAACGCCAGGCCCTGGCCGGCCGCTTCGCCTTCACCCGCCTGGAGCTGGCGGCGCCGCCCGGCGACCTCGCGCGCTCGATCCGCGAGGTCCACCCGAGCTTCCAGGACATCGCGGGCTGGATCTCCACCGTCGGCGCCGGTGTGGCGCTCAACGATGTCGACGGCGACGGCCTGCCGAACGACCTCTGCGCGGTCGACCCGCGGGTGGACAAGGTGATGGTGGAGCCGGTGCCGGGCACCGGCGCCCGCTACGCGGCGTTCGTCCTCGATCCCGCGCCGCTGCGCTACGACGCCCGGACCTCGGCGCCCATGGGCTGCCTGCCGGGCGACTGGAACGAGGACGGGCGGATGGACCTGCTGGTCTACTACTGGGGCCGGACGCCCGTCGCCTTCCTGCGCCGCGCGGCCGAAGGTGGTGACGGAGTGATGGCGGCCGCGGCCTTCCGGCCGGTCGAGGTCGCCGCCGGCGGGCAGATCTGGAACACCAACGCCCTCACCAGCGCCGACGTGGACGGCGACGGCCACCTCGACCTGGTGGTGGGCAACTACTTCCCGGACGGCATGCGGGTGCTCGACAACCGCGCCACCGACAGCGCCCACATGCACCGCTCGATGTCGCGCTCGGAGAACGGCGGCAAGAACCGGCTGCTGCTCTGGCAGGGCGGCGCCGCCGGACCGGAGCCGACGGTGAGCTTCGCCGACGTCGACGGCGCCTTCGACGGCCAGACCGCCTACTCCTGGACGCTCGCCGCGGGCACCGCGGACCTCGACGGCGACCAGCTCCCCGAAATCTACTTCGGCAACGACTTCGGCAACGACCGGCTGCTCCACAACGTCTCGACGCCCGGCCATCCGCGCTTCGTGCCGCTCAGCGGCCAGCGGACCTTCGCCACCCCGGCCTCCAAGGTGCTGGGCCGCGACTCCTTCAAGGGCATGGGCGTCGACTTCGCGGACGTCAACGGCGACGGCATCCTCGACATCTACGTCAGCAACAT